>NZ_JAOWIB010000108.1:0-610689 GCF_030332325.1 Citrobacter sp. Cs237
GACACCGTCATCGGCGAAGCTGTGGTCGATGACCAGGGTAACTGGTCCGTCACCCCGGAGCAGCCGCTGGCCGACGGCGGGCACACCATCACCACCGAAATCACCCGTCCGGACGGTTCGCAGACCAGCAGCGACGTCACTCTTAACATTGATACCACTGCGCCAGCAGGGATCGATCCGTCTGAGGTCGTGATGACCAATGACAGTGGCGAAACCCTCACTACCGGCAGTCCGGTCAAAGACGCTACGCCGACATTCAGCGGCAGTGACGCTGAGCCAGGCAGTACGGTGGTCGTACGTGATAATGGCAACGTTATCGCTTCCGCCGTGGTGGATGAAAACGGCAACTGGTCTGTCACCGCGGAACAACCGCTGGTCGATGGCGAACATAGCCTGACCTGGGAAGCGGTGGATGCGGCTGGCAACGGTAGCGGCGAGTCCGAAGCGGTTATGCTGACGGTCGACAGCGATGCGCCAGAGGCGATCGACCCGGCCAACGTCGTGGTCACTAACGATGCGGGCGAGACGCTTGATATCGGTAGCCCAATTAACGACGCCACGCCGACGCTTAGCGGCAGCGGCGCAGAGCCGGGCAGTACGGTGATCGTACGTGATAAAGGCAGCGAGATCGCCAGAGCGACAGTGGACGATCAGGGCAACTGGACCGTCACCCCGGCAAAACCGCTGGCAGAAGGTGAACACAGCCTGACTTATGAAGTGGCTGATTCCGCCAGCAACAGCAGAGGAGAATCGACACCGGTAGCAGTAACGGTTGATACCGTTGCGCCAGGCGGCGTCGATCTCTCCAGCGTGGTCATTACCAACGAAGCAGGCGAAAATGTCACCGCCAGCGCGACTCAGACCGACAGCGTACTGACCTTCAGCGGCAGCAAACTGGAAGCCGCCACCACGGTTACCGTTTACGACGGCAATCGGGTGATTGGTCAAACGACCGTCGACGCGAACGGCGACTGGCGCTTCACCACTGAGGAAGGGTTAAGCGATGGCGGACACGACATTCACTTCACCGTTTCTGATGCCGCTGGCAACACCAGCGCCCCATCGGAATCCCTGACACTGGAGGTGGCCTCGGTAACCTTTGCCGCAGCGGATAACATCAATACCGAAGCAGCGATCGGCTTCACCTGGCCAACGGAGCAAGGCGCGGACGGTAACGTGGTTAACAGCGGTACCCACACCTTCCACGTCAATGACGGCACCGTTGTCGATCTCAGCGTAACGGCAACCAGCTCCGCAGTACTGAACCTGTTCAGCTCAACCACGCTGACCCTGAGCAAGTACAACTCCAGCACCGGTCAGTGGGAGGCGCTCACCTCCAACGGCGCCAGCAACCTGTTCGGCATGTTCGGACTCGGCGTGCAGACTTCGGACATTACGCTGCCGGGCCTGACGGCGGGCGACTACCGTCTGGAACTTAGCATTGGCGGCCTGAACCTCGGCACCAATATGAGTATCGCCACCCAGGAGACGATTTACCAGCTGGCGGCTGAACCGACTATTACCTCTTACAAAACCGCCGCTGGCAATGTGATGAATGACGTTGACGCCCTCTCCGGCCAGGACGGCGTTCCGCATCCGGCGCAGACCCTGGTAACTTCGGTTTCGGTTACCGGCGCCGACGGCAGCGTCGTCAGCTATGCAGTTAACGCCTCCGGCGCTACGGTGATTGATGGACTGTACGGTAAACTAACCCTCTCGGCGAACGGTGACTACGTTTATGAGCCGAACTATGCGATATCCGCCATCGGTAAATCGGACAGCTTTACCTATACGCTGACCGATGCCGCCACCGGCAACACCGACTCGGCTAACCTCTACATCCATATCAATAGCGACAATGCCGATCTGGACGTGGTGTGGGATAACCTCGAACCGTCTGATAACGCAGTGCTGGATACCGCATCCAGCAACCAGGCGGATGCGAACATCAACCTGGCCTTTGAATCAGAAACGACCAACACTACCGGTACAGTCAGCGTTGGGACGCCGACAACGACTGACGCCTTTACCGTGGGGGAAGGCGACTTTGTGACCGGTTCGCTGACCCTGTCGACTACCCCGGAGTGGATCACCGTCAGCGGTAACGCCATGACCATCCACTATGTTCTGCAACAACAGAATCCGGATGGCAGCTGGAGCACGTACCACTCTGACAGCGTAGTGATCCCGGCCATCACGATGGACGGTAAACAAATCTTCGCGATCGATCTGTCGACGCTGACCCTGGGCGAAGGTACCTACCGCTACTCAATCTCTACTGAGCAGGCAGGGGGAGTGCTTGGCGCAACGGTGAGCCTCAACGTAGCCATGAACGCCACCGTGGTCAGCTCCACCGACTATGTAATACAGAGCTACACCGAAGCTACCGGAAACGTATTAAGCGATGAAGGAACCGACGGTACCATCGACCATCTGAGCTCGATCTATACGCTGATGTACGTCCAGGCGGGCGACACCAGCGCCAATACCAGCCTCACGGACTACACGCTGGTCACCGAGAGCGGCGTGAAGGTGGAGGGTCAGTACGGTACGCTGACTATCTATAACAACGGCGAATATGTCTATCAGCCGACGGCGATCCAGGTGTCTGAAGGCGCGCAGGATGTCTTTACCTATGCCCTGAAAGGCGCTAACGGGGTAGTGGTGACAGCAACCGTCACCATTAACCTCGGTGTGTCTATTGAGGGCGTCAGCGGCGGCCCGCTGGTGTTCGATGGCAACATTGCTGACGATGTGTTTGAGGTGTATGACACCGCCTTTACGTCACTTGACGGTAAAGACGGATATGACACCCTGGCGTGGAAAGGCAGCACGGATCTGGTGCTGAGCGACGTTGCGCAAAAGGTCAGCCATATTGAAGCTATCGATCTCGGCCTGGACGGCGTTTCCCGCAACGTGGTGGTTGACGCAGAGTCGGTTGCGGCAGTCACCAATGAGAGTAACAGCCTGTATATTAGCGGCCAGCGCAACGATACCGTGACGACGGTCGGTCACTGGACCTTTGTCTCGACAGAGGTGATTGACAGCGTGTTCTACAACCGCTACGTCAGCACCACCGAGGATGGCACGCAGGTCTGGCTGAATATTCCGAAAGATGTCTCGTTCATGTATTCGCCGCAGACCGTGACGGGGGGGATTGACGTCATGACCGACGCCATTTCCGTTGGCAGCGAGCTTAACGACGTCTTTAATGCCAACAATACCGCCTTTAAGCAGATCGACGGCGGCGACGGTCAGGATACGCTGGTATGGAAAGGCAGCGATACCCTGACGCTGGCGGATATCGCCGGTAAGGTGTCGAACATCGAGGTGCTGGATTTTGGCCAGGACGGCGCGGCGGATAAGGTGATTATTGATGCGGCGTCAGTCGCGGCAATCACCGACGCGCAGAACACGCTCTGGCTGAAAGGCGAAAGCGCAGACGCCATCACGCTCTCCGGAACATGGCTTGCGGTGGGCGTTGAGATAGTCGATACCGTCGCTTACGCTCATTACACCAGCACCGCGCCGGACGGTACAACGGTCAATCTGTATGTCGATGCCGCAATTGTATCGGGACGACTGACAACGACCGGAAGCGAAAGCGCATCGCAATCCAACGATGCCGACATCACCGCCCAGGTGACGCTGCAACATGACGAAATGGCTAACACCGGGACGCTGGCCACAGCGGCAACCAGCTCGTTCACCAGCGATACCTTTACGGTTGGCGCGACGAGCGATCTGCAGGATGTCACCATCCATGTCAGCGGCAGCGGCGTCAACGCCGCCGCCAACAGCGTTAATGTCAGTTGGTCCCTGCAGCATTACAACACCGTCACCTATCAGTGGGAGACAGTGCAGAACGGCACGCAGGCGATCGCCGACGGCAATGACCTGTCAGTCAGCCTGCACGGACTGAATGCGGGCGAATACCGGGTCGTGCTGGATGCCACCCAGAGCGGCGTTAACAACATATTGTGGATAGGCTATAACGCTCTGAGCTACAACGTCTCGGCGAACATTGTCAGCACCACTGCCTACACGGTAACCAGCAGTTCCAGCATCGGCGGTAGCGTGTTGGACAACGCCACGGACAACTCTCTGCTGGTGAAATCGATGGCGGCAGGCATCGTCACCGGTGCGGCCAGCTACGTGATCGTCACCGCGGCCGGCGCCTCCGTGGAAGGTACCTACGGCACACTGACGTTGCATAACGACGGCACCTACACCTACGCCCTGAAAGCCGATTCGACCATTAAGCTGAGCGGCAGTCAGGACACCTTCACCTACGTACTGTCTGACAACAGCTCCCACACCCTGACGCTGACGATGGGCGTGGCGGTAGATGGCAAACAGGGCGGCGAGCTGATCCTTGAAGGCACCGTCGGCGACGACAGCTTTACGGTCTACGACACCGACTTCCGGGTGGTAAACGGGGGTGATGGTCACGACGCGCTGGTGTGGAACGGCAGCGGCAACCTTAATCTCAACGAAGTTGCCAGTCGGGTGCATGACATTGAGGTGATTAATCTGCAGCACAACGACAGCGCGGCCACGCTCTCTCTGACGGCGGAAGACATCATCAGAGTAACCGATGACGTCAACACGCTGTATGTGCGCGGCGGCAGCGAAGACACCATCGCTCTGCAGGGCGTCTGGGAACGCAACGGCGAAACGACGCTGAACAACATCGACTACGTGCAGTGGACCCACATCCAGCCGGACGGCACGGTGGTGAACCTGTACGTCGAGAGGGGCGTGACCTTCGTCGAGGTGGCTAACGCCGTCACCGGCGACGTCACGCCGGAAAGCAGCGATGTCACGGTTACCTCCGTCAGCTTTAACGGCGCAGAGACCGTCGTCGGCAACGACGGCGCCACCATCATCGGTAACGGGGGCACCTTCACCATCGACGGCGACGGTAATTACGCCTGGACCCCTAACGCGTCCGCACAGCACGCTGGCGTATCAGAAAGCTACAGCTACACGCTTTCCAACGGGACGACGTCGACCCTGACGTTCACCACCGGCATCAACGTCGACGGTAGCGAAGGCGGCGAGTTGGTCTTCAACGGCTCCCGGGCTGACGATGTGTTCGACGTCTATGACACCGACTTCGTGATGCTCAACGGCGATAACGGCAGCGACACGCTGAGCTGGCACAGCAGTCAGCCTCTCGATCTCAGCACCATCTCCGCGAAGGTGAAAAATATCGAGAAGATCGACCTGCTGAACAACAGCGAGAACGATTCGCTGAACCTCAGCGTCCAGAGCGTGCTCAACGTGACCGACAGCCAAAACACCCTCTATGTGGACGGTGGAAACGGCGACACGGTAACGCTGAACGGAAGCTGGCAGTCGTCGGGGGTACAACTGGTCAATGGCATCAGCTACAACCTCTACACCGCGACCGCCACCGACGGTTTGCTGGTGCAACTGTACGTAAACGACGATGTTGGCATTAGCTAAGCGTTAATCCTGAGAAGGCTGGCCTGCGGGCCAGCCTCTTTCAGCGTGAGTATTGACCGAGCGCCGTGGTCTTAAGCGCCACGGTGCACTCATTAAATGTGGATGTGATGAATAAAAATAAAATAACGCTTATCGCCGCTTTGCTGACGCTTTCCGTCAGCGCATATAGTCAGGGCATCAACAGTACCAACGAAGGCGCCAGCGGATTCTGGGGCGCGTTTAATAACTATCAGCCTGATGGCGGCAAAGCCGTCGCCGCGCCGGATAACGACGGTCTGGTCAGTACTCCGGCAACCCGCCGGATCGGCAACCAGCATAACGGCATGAATGACAACGCATGGTGGAGCATGATCCACGATGCGGTGATGTACCACCCGTCAATTCGCAGCGAAATCGCCACCCTTGACGCGGCGGGATTTAATATTGACGTGGCCGCCGCCGGTTACTTGCCGACGCTCAGCGCTGGCGTCACCTCCGGCCGCCAGCAAGACGAGGCCTCCGGCCATATCGCCACCGTCGGCCTGTCGCAAATGCTCTATGACTTCGGAAAAACCGGCAGTACCGTTGATGAGGCCACGGCGAAATACATTGAGCAAAAGAGCGGCGTGCTGGAGCAAATCGATGACATCGTGCGTAAGACTGCGCTGACGCTGAACGAAGCGCACCGCGACCGCCAGTTGCTGGAAATTGCCGAACAGCACGTGCTCGCGGTAAATGACGTCTGGCAATTGACCCAACTGCGCGCCGAAGCGGGCGCCAGCTCAAGTATCGACCCGATCCAGGCCGACGCGCGAGTGAAAGAGGCGCAGGCCGGAGCGCACAACGCGGCCATTAAGCTGCAACAACAGGAGGAGCAACTGGCGTTTCTGCTCGGCTATCGCCAGCCGGCGCAAGCCATTCCCTCGCCAGCAGAGGTCTTTACCCGCGCGCTGCCGACCGATGTTGACGCCTCGCTCAACCCAACGCTGCTTAAGGCGCAGGCCGGACTGGCGGTGGCGCAGGCGGGACTGCGTAACGCCAAAGCGCAGAACTACCCCACCGTCTCGCTGGAGATGAACTCCAACCGCTATCTGGGCGATATCTCTCACTACCAGAGCCACGACCACTATAACAACGTCTACGTATCGGTCAGCGGCAAACTGTACCAGGGCGGCGCGCTGCAGGCGCAGCAGAACGCCAGCGCCAGCGCGCTGGCCGCCGCGAAAACCAACATTGAGAAGGTCCGTCTCAGCATCGCCGACGAGCAGCGCGACTACCTGACCCGCATTGACGGACTCCAGCGCAATATCGAGATCCTCAGCGGGCGACTGGAAACCATTATTCGCACCCGTGAGCTTTACAGAATGCAGTACCTGTCGCTCGGCACGCGCAACGTGCTGGATCTGCTTAATGCGGAGCAGGAAATCAGCCGCTCGCAGCAGGATCTGATCAACGCCCGCCACGATCTGTGGAGCGCGGCGATCGGCTACCTGGCGTCGTCAGGATTAGCCAGGCGCTATTTCGGCCTGGAAAACAGCAGCCTCGGTGGTTTTACCATTGAAGCCGCTCAGTCAGAAAGGAAATAAATATGACGGACAAACAGGCAGACACGGACGCTGGCGGCGCGCCGCCGCGCCACTATAACGACTGGCTGGCGCTACTCATCCTTATCGCCCGTTTCTACCGTATCGACGGCTCCGCCGAGCGGGTGCGCAATGAGGCCGAATGGCGGCACACGCAGATGAAGGAAGAGGCGCTGGTGGAAATGATGGCTCGCCATCTTGGGTTATGCGCCATCTTCGACCGCTTTGATGATGGGCTACTCGACCCGTGGCGGCTGCCGATGATCGTCGATTTCGGCGAGCGGGGACTGGGCGTGATTGAGGCGATCTCCACCGATGGCGAGGTCGAAGTGCGCTTCAGCGGCGAAACGCCGCTGGCGACCCGCCTTACCCGCCAGCAGGTCTGCGAAGCGGCAAAACGGGTGGTGCGGGTCAAGCCGGAAAAGGCGGTGCCGGATGCTCGCGTCGACGATTACATTAAGCCTTACGAAGAGAACTGGCTGCGACGCACCATCCTTCAGGAGTGGCCCGGCTACATCAACGTGATGGCGGCTTCGCTGGTGGCGAACGTACTGACCCTGTCGGCGATGCTGTTCTCAATGCAGGTGTACGATCGGGTGATCCCGGCCCAGTCGACGCCGACGCTGTGGGTGCTGTTCAGCGGCGTGGCGATAGCGATGACCTTCGTCTACGTCATGCGCATGGCGCGGACGTGGATCTCCGATACCCTCGGCAAGCGCGCCGACGTGCGCATCTCGGATCGCGTTTTCGGCCACGCCCTGCGGCTGCGCAGCGAAGCGCGGCCTAAATCCACCGGCTCCTTTATTGCCCAGATCCGCGAACTGGAACAGATCCGCGAGCTTATTACCTCCACCACCATCGGGGCGATAGCCGATCTGCCCTTTTCCCTGCTGTTCCTCGCCCTGCTGTGGCTGATGGGCGGCTGGCTGGCGCTGGTGCCGCTGGTGGCGATCCCCTTGATCGTGCTGCCGGGACAACTGCTACAGCCGGCGCTGGCGAAGCTGTCACGGGAAACCATGCGCGAGTCGGCGCTGCGTAACGCGATTCTGGTCGAGTCGGCGCAGGCGCTGGACGACATTAAATCCCTGCGCGCCGAACCTTACTTTCAGAACCAGTGGAATCACCTGACCGCAACCATTGGCGATACCGCCCGCCGCCAGCGCTTCGTCAGCGGCCTGTTGATCAACTGGACTGCCGAAGTCCAGACCCTCGCCTATGTCACGGTGATCCTGATTGGCGCCTTTTTCGCGATGGAGGGGGAGATCTCCACCGGGGTGCTGATCGGCTGCTCCATGCTGGCGTCGCGCATTATGGCTCCCCTCACCCAACTGGCGATGGTGATGACCCGCTGGCAGCAGGCGAAGGTCGCCCGCGAAGGCGTCGAAAGTCTGCTGAAAAGCGAAGTGGACGCGCCGGAAAACGGCAGTCAGATCGCCCTGAGTAAAATTCATGGCGAGTTTGTCATCAACGATATGCGCTATCGCTACGACGAAGAGTCGTCGGCCAGCGTGCTGGATATCGCCTCGCTGACCATCCGCCCCGGTGAAAAGGTGGCGGTTCTCGGACGCAACGGTTCCGGCAAATCGACGCTGCTGCAACTGCTCTGCGGCCTGCTGCACCCACGCGAAGGCACGCTGCTGCTCGACGGGGTAAAAATGGCTTCCGTCGATCCGCAGTGCATACGCCGCGACGTGGCGTACCTCAGCCAACAGTCGGCGCTGTTCTACGGCACCGTCAAGCAGAACCTGCTGCTCGGCGCCCCCACCGCCAGCGATGAGCAGATCCTCGCCGCGCTGGAGCTGAGCGGCGCTATCCACTGCGTGCGCAGCCTGCCGGAAGGGCTCGACTACCTGCTGATGGAAGGGGGACGCGGCTTGTCCGGCGGCCAGCGCCAGCAGCTGTTGCTGGCCCGTACCCTGCTGCGCGATCCGCAGATTCTGATTCTGGACGAGCCGACCGCCTGGCTTGACGATGGCATGGAGAAACACATCGTTGACGGATTGAAGCAATGGCTGGGACAACGCACGCTGATTGTCGCCACTCATCGCCCGGCGGTGCTGCAACTGACGGAGCGCGTGCTGTTTATCGAAAACGGCAAAATCATGCGCGACGGCAGCAAAGAGAAAATTCTGCGCCCATCGCCGCATCCGGCAACGGTGAAATCCCAGGAGGTGGCGTGATGAACGGATTTGAAAAAGCAGGCAGCGGGCTGCGCTGGCTGCGACGACACTTTTTCGGCATGGGGCAGAGCGTTATCTGGCTATGCGTACTGCTGCTGGGGCTGTTCTGGCTGTGGGCCTGCATGTTTCGTCTCGATGAGGTTACCACCGGCACCGGTAAAATTATCCCCAGCGCCCGCGAGCAGCTGATTCAGTCGCTGGAAGGCGGGCTCCTCACCGAGATGAAGGTACAGGAAGGCGATATCGTGCAGGCAGGCCAGGTGCTGGCGCGGCTCGATCCGACCATCGCAGGCGCGGGAGTGGATGAGGCGCAAGGGAAACTGCGCGCGGCGCTGGCGATGCTCGCCCGGCTGCACGCCGAGGTGGATGGCACGCCGCTGACGTTTCCACCGGAGCTGAAGGGATTTCCTCAACTGCTGGAGGATGAAACGTCGCTGTACCATTCGCGGCAGAATAACCTGAAGGCGTCGCTGAGCGGCCTGCAGGACGGGCTGGCGCTGGTCAATAAAGAGCTGCGCCTGACGGCGTCGCTGGTCGCTAAAGGGGCGGCGAGCGATGTGGAAGTACTGCGTCTGCGGCGCCAGGCCAACGATCTGCAGTCGAAGATTGACGACACGCGTAATCAGTATATCGTCAAGGCGCGCGAGGAGCTGGCGAAGGCCGCCGCCGAGGTGGAAGAACAGAAGTCGGTGATCCGCGGTCGCGCCGACTCGCTTAAGCGCACCACGCTGTACGCGCCAGTGAAGGGGATCGTCAAAAACATTGAGGTCAACACCATCGGCGGCGTGGTACAGCCGCGCGGCAACGTGATGGAGATCGTGCCGATCGACGATCGGTTGCTGGTGGAGGTGGAGATCTCGCCGCGCGACGTGGCCTTTATTACGCCGGGCCAGAGAGCGAAGGTGAAGCTTACCGCCTATGACTACCACATTTACGGCGGACTAGAGGGCAAAGTGGTCTTTATCTCGCCAGATACGATTCAGGATGAGGTGCACCGCGACAGGTACTATTACCGGGTTTACGTCAGAACCGAGAAGGATTATCTGACCAACCAGTTGGGCAAACATTTTCCGCTCTATCCGGGCATGATCGCTACCGCTGATATCCATACCGGTAGCAAGACCATCATGGAGTACTTGATTAAACCGTTGAACCGCGCCCGCGAGGCGTTGCGCGAACGGTAATCCGCAAGCCATCAGGCAGACGAAAAAAACCGGGCTTTTTCACGCCCGGTTTATTCATTATGCAAAAGAGATTAATGCGCTGCTTCCGGCTTGTGCTTCTGCGCACTCTGGAAGCCGTAGGTTAGCTCATTTTTCTCTTTATCCAGTTCGACGGTCACCTGGCCGCCATCCACCAGCGAGCCAAACAGCAGCTCGTTAGCCAGCGGTTTTTTCAGGTTGTCCTGAATCACGCGCGCCATTGGACGTGCGCCCATCGCCCGGTCGTAGCCCTTCTCAGCCAACCAGTTACGCGCGTCCTGGCTCACTTCCAAAGAAACGCCTTTCTGATCCAGTTGAACCTGCAACTCGACAATGAACTTATCGACCACCTGATGGATCACCTCGGTAGAGAGGTGCTCGAACCAGATAATATTATCGAGACGGTTACGGAACTCCGGCGTAAACACCTTCTTGATTTCACTCATCGCGTCGGTGCTGTTGTCCTGATGAATCAGGCCAATCGATTTACGCTCGGTTTCCCGCACGCCAGCGTTGGTGGTCATCACCAGCACCACGTTGCGAAAATCCGCTTTACGCCCGTTGTTGTCCGTTAACGTGCCGTTGTCCATCACCTGTAACAACAGGTTAAAGACGTCCGGGTGCGCTTTCTCGATCTCATCGAGCAGCAGCACCGCATGAGGATGCTTGATCACCGCATCCGTCAGCAGACCGCCCTGATCAAAGCCAACGTATCCCGGAGGCGCGCCAATCAGACGGCTAACGGTGTGGCGCTCCATATACTCGGACATATCAAAGCGCAGCAGTTCAATCCCCAGCGCTTTAGAGAGCTGCACCGTCACCTCGGTTTTCCCCACCCCGGTCGGACCGGCGAACAGGAAGGAACCGACTGGCTTATGCTCGTGTCCCAGACCCGCGCGGCTCATCTTGATGGCTTCGGTCAGCGCCTCAATGGCTTTGTCCTGACCAAAGACCAGCATTTTCAGGCGATCGCCAAGATTTTTCAGCGTATCGCGATCGCTCTGCGAAACGCTTTTCTCCGGAATACGCGCAATGCGCGCCACCACCGATTCGATATCCGCCACGTTGACGGTTTTCTTACGCTTGCTGACGGGCATCAGTCGCGCACGCGCGCCGGCTTCATCAATAACGTCAATCGCCTTATCCGGCAGATGACGGTCGTTGATGTATTTCACCGCCAGCTCCACCGCTGCGCGTACCGCTTTCGCGGTGTAGCGAACGTCGTGGTGTGCTTCGTACTTCGGCTTCAGGCCATTGATGATCTGTACCGTTTCGTCCACAGACGGCTCAGTAATATCGATTTTCTGGAAGCGACGCGCCAGGGCGCGGTCTTTCTCGAAAATATTGCTGAACTCCTGATAGGTGGTCGAGCCAATCACGCGGATCTTGCCGCTGGACAGCAGCGGTTTGATCAGGTTTGCCGCATCCACCTGGCCACCCGATGCCGCGCCGGCGCCGATAATGGTGTGGATCTCATCGATAAACAGGATGCTGTTGGTGTCCTGTTCTAACTGCTTGAGAAGCGCTTTAAAGCGTTTTTCAAAGTCGCCGCGGTATTTGGTGCCCGCCAGCAACGAACCGATATCCAGCGAGTAGAGAGTGCAATCAGCCATCACTTCCGGCACGTCGCCCTGGACGATACGCCAGGCGAGTCCTTCGGCAATGGCTGTTTTACCGACGCCAGACTCCCCCACCAGCAGCGGGTTGTTTTTACGACGGCGGCACAGCACCTGAATGGCGCGCTCAAGCTCTTTTTCACGGCCAATCAGCGGATCGATACCGCCAACGCGTGCAAGCTGGTTAAGGTTAGTGGTGAAGTTCTCCATACGTTCCTCCCCGCCAGCTTGTTCATCGCTATTCGGCTGATTACCAGGGTCAGAAGTCTGACCCGGTTCATCTTTACGCGTACCGTGAGAAATAAAGTTGACCACATCGAGACGGCTCACCTCGTGCTTGCGCAGCAGATAGGCCGCCTGAGACTCCTGTTCACTAAAGATGGCAACCAGTACATTGGCGCCAGTCACTTCGCTGCGTCCGGAAGACTGTACGTGGAAAACCGCGCGCTGCAACACGCGCTGAAAACTCAACGTCGGCTGCGTATCGCGTTCTTCTTCACTGGCAGGCAGAACGGGTGTGGTTTGTTCAATGAAGGCTTCGAGTTCCTGACGGAGCGCCACAAGGTCCACGGAACACGCTTCCAGCGCTTCGCGGGCCGAGGGGTTACTGAGCAGCGCCAGTAACAAGTGCTCGACGGTCATAAACTCATGACGGTGCTCGCGCGCTCTGGCGAAAGCCATGTTTAAACTGAGTTCCAGTTCTTGATTGAGCATAGGCACCTCCCCCAATTTTTATGCCTGCATTCAGGCTTTTTCCAGCGTACACAGCAACGGATGCTCGTTCTCCCTTGCATATTTGTTCACCATCGCCACTTTGGTCTCCGCGACCTCTGCGGTAAACACGCCGCAGATGGCTTTGCCCTGATAGTGAACCGCAAGCATCAGTTGCGTTGCACGTTCTACATCATAAGAAAAGAATTTCTGTAACACGTCAATAACAAACTCCATCGGAGTATAATCATCATTGACTAATATCACTTTATACATAGATGGCGGTTTTAGCGCGTCGCGCACTTTATCTGCCGCCAGCTGGTCGAAATCCAGCCAGTCGTTCGTCTTACCCATTGTCAGTCGTCATCTTCGGTTACGGTTACCGGCAGTCTGGACTGCCGCTGACGGGAGCGGATTTGCACTATCAATCTACCTCAAGTAACAGATAACTATCATCTATCACTGGCATCCGCGACATCTGTCACATTACGGCAAATAGCGTTAACTGCTTCAAATTTTTGATTCATTTTTACCCAAACTACCCTGTCAAACGCTTGACGCCTGGCCTGATTTCTCTAAATTGTAGTTTTGAGAGTTGGCGAGGTTTTATACAGCCCCCACTCCACCACCGGTTCATTCCATCTTACTTATAAAGATTCACGAAGGATGTCGAAGCATGGAAACGGGTACTGTTAAGTGGTTCAACAATGCCAAAGGGTTTGGATTCATCTGCCCTGAAGGCGGCGGCGAAGATATTTTCGCTCATTATTCCACCATTCAGATGGATGGTTACAGAACGCTAAAAGCCGGACAGTCTGTCCAGTTTGATGTACACCAGGGGCCAAAAGGCAATCACGCCAGCGTCATCGTGCCCATCGAGGCAGAAGCTGTTGCATAGCTCTACTGTCTCATTGTGTACATCCCGCAGATAAAATGCCAGCCCGATCGGCTGGCATTTTTATTTTGCGTCAGGCAACGCGGGGTTAACCGCCCTACGATGCCGTTTATTCCCGCGCCAGCGCATCTACCGGATCCAGCCGCGCCGCGTTTCGCGCGGGCAACCAGCCGAACAGGATGCCGGTCACGGTCGAGCACATAAACGCCGTCAACAGCGCCACCGGCGAGAAACCAATCTCCCAGCCCGGCAGGAACAGTTGCAGCGTAAAGGCAATCAGCATCGACAGGGTAATCCCGAGCGCCCCGCCGACCAGGCAGACCAGAACCGCCTCAATCAAAAACTGTTGCAGCACGTCGCTGGCGCGCGCGCCAACCGCCATGCGAATGCCTATCTCCCGCGTCCGTTCGGTCACCGACACCAGCATAATGTTCATCACGCCAATCCCGCCAACCACCAGCGAAATGACCGCTACCAGCGTCAGGAACAACTGAAGAGTACGTGTGGTCTTTTCAGCGGTTTTCAAGACGCCGTCCATGTTCCAGGTGAAGAAATCTTTTTTCCCATGTCGCAAGGTCAGCAGTCGGGTGAGTTGCTGCTCGGCCTGCGCGCTGTCAAACCCGTCCTTCACCCGCACGGTGATCGAGTTCAGCCACGACTGTCCCATAATGCGCCCGGACATGGTGCTGTAGGGCAGCCAGACGCGAAGAATTTTACTGCTGCCGAACATTGACTGTTTTTCTTCCGCCACGCCAATAACCGTCGCGGGCATATTGCCTACCAGAATCACTTCGCCCACCACGCTCGCTTTATGCGGAAACAACTGACGCCGGGTATTGCTGTCCACCACCACCACCTGCGCCCGACCGTTAAGCTGTTCACGGTTGAAGGTGTTCCCCTCGCTGAAGGTCATCCCGTATACGTTAAAGTAGTCGCCGCTGACGCCGTTAGCGCTGGCCGCCACATCGGTATTGCCATAGCGCAGACGTAAATTCTGCGACACGGCAGGCGTCGCCGAGGTCACCCACGGCTGCTTCTGGATGGCGCTGAGATCGTCATACTTCAGCGACTGCTGGTATTGCGGGTCGTCGTCGCCAAAATCTTTGCCGGGATAGATATCAATGGTGTTGGTGCCAATGGCGCGGATATCGGCCAGCACCAGCTGTTTCGCCGCGTCACCGACCACCACAATCGACACCACTGACGCGATGCCGATAATAATCCCGAGCATGGTCAGCAAGGTGCGCATTTTATTCGCCGCTAACGCCCGCCAGGACATGGTGAGCGCTTCGCGAAATCCGCTGACAAACTGGCTCCACCCGGATGCCGTTTTCACCGTCGGCTCCTGGATGCCTTTTCCCTGCCGGGGGGACTGCGACGGGGGATTACGCACAATTTCGCCGTCATGAATTTCAATCACCCGCTCAGCCTGTGCGGCAACCTGCGGATCGTGGGTGACGATAATCACCGTGTGCCCGCGATCGCGCAACTGGTGCAGGATCGCCATCACCTCTTCGCCGGAGCGACTGTCGAGCGCACCGGTCGGTTCGTCAGCCAGGATCACCTGCCCGCCATTCATCAGCGCACGCGCGATACTGACACGCTGCTGTTGTCCGCCGGACAGCTGCGAAGGCTGATAGTCCAGGCGATCGCCCAGCCCGAGCCGCTGGAGCAGTTCCTGAGCGCGGGCCAGACGTTGCTTACGCTCGGTACCGGCATAGACGGCGGGCACTTCGACATTTTGCGCCGCCGTCAGGTGCGACAACAGGTGGTAACGCTGGAAGATAAAGCCAAAATGCTCGCGGCGCAGCTGCGCCAACGCATCGCTGTCTAAGGTCGACACGTCGCGCCCCGCCACCCGGTAGGTGCCGCTGGTGGGCTTATCGAGGCAGCCAAGAATGTTCATCAACGTCGATTTACCGGAGCCGGACGCGCCGACAATCGCGACCATCTCCCCGGCGTTGATTTGCAGAGTGATGCCTTTGAGCACCTCCACCTGCTCCTCACCGGAGGGATAACTGCGACGGATATTGCTCAGCTCAAGCAGCGCCGTCATTGCGCCGCTCCTGGCTTGCCTTCGCTGATAACCACTTCCTCACCCGCTTCCAGCCCTTTGATAATCTCGACATCGGTGTCATTACGCGCGCCAATTGACACTTCCCGCTCGCGGCTTTCGCCGTTACGCAGCAAGGTGATTTTGTAACGGTTATCGCCCACCGGGTCGCCCAGCGCGGAGAGCGGTATAGTCAGCACATTTTTCACGTCGGTGAGCTGGATATGCACCTGGGCGGTCATATCCAGCCGCAGAATGCCTTTTGGGTTCGGTACTTCAAACCGGGCGTAATAGAAAATCGCGTCGTTAACTTTTTCCGGTGTCGGCAGAACGTCTTTCAGCACCCCTTCATAACGGGTTTGCGGATCGCCCAGTACGGTAAACCATGCCTTCTGTCCCGGCCTGAGGTGAATCACGTCCGCCTCAGACACCTGCGCCTTCACCAGCATGGTGCTCATATCCGCCAGCGTCAGGATATTTGGCGCCTGCTGCGCCGCGATAACCGTCTGCCCCTGCAGGGTGGTGATTTGGGTCACTTCGCCGGCCATTGGCGCGACGATACGCGTATAGTCGAGATTGGTTTTAGCGGTATCCAGGGAGGCCTGATTACGCTTGATTTGGGCATCGATGGTGCCGATCTGCGCCTGCTTAACGGCCATTTCCGTCGCGGCGGTGTCGAGATCCTGCTGCGAGACGGCCTGGGTTTTTGCCAACTGCTGTTGTCGGGAGAGCGTGACCCGCGCCAGCTTCAGCTCGGCTTCAGCTTGCTGGCGCTGGGCGCGAAGCTCCATCAGCGTCGCTTCCACTTCTTTGATCTGGTTTTCCGCTTGCTCCGGGTCGATAACCCCCAGCAGTTGATCTTTTTTCACCTTATCGCCAATCGCCACCGACAACGTTTTCAACTGCCCGCTCACCTGGGCGCCGACGTCAACTTTACGCAGCGCATCCAGTTTACCGGTGGCGAGCACACTCTGCTGAAGATCGCCCGGACGGACGATCAGCGTCTGATACGTTGGCACTGGCGCATTAAGCATCCGCCAGAGGGCAATCGCCCCCAGGATAAGAATGAATATCAGCAGCAGATAGCGCTTTTTAATTTTTTTTCCCTTAATACCCATATTAATCCTGATGGTAGTTTTGCCTGCGAATATCAACCTTATCTAAACAACCCGCAAACGCAAAGGCGCGCGCGGCGGGCATTGATGATTGGTTAAGATTCAGCATGTTTCAATTTTCGCATACATCATGTTGCGGATTTCGATCATGTCACAGATTACTGATAATACCTTCTACCCTTCCGACGTCGCGTCCCCTTTACAATTATTTATGCGCCTGACGCGCGGACAATTACTGCCGGGTAAATTCTGGCGGAAAGCCAGTTTTCGGCGGAAATTTCTTATTCGCTCGCTATTAATGCCGCGGGCAACCAGTCAGTTGTTAGACAATCTGACGCAATGGCCGGAGCTGGACACGCTGTTAACACGCCAGCCGCGCCTGCCGATCCGTCTGCACCGACCGTATATGGCGGTGAATATTAAACGGCACACTGCGCTGAACGCGCTTTGCACGCACTATGAGATGATGCGTAACTTGCTCACCCGCGAGCAGCAGGTCGGTTATTTAAGCCATTACGGCCTCGGTCTGGCACAAATAACCGCGAAAGACGATGCGCCCTTCCAGCTGGATTTAGTCAGCCTCGTCTCCCTGGATAAAGAGGGAGAAAGTACGGTCGTGATTCGTGACGCGCAGAAACGTATTCTGGCAGAAATCACGTTTACCTTCTGCTATTTAAACGGAAAACGTACCCTGTTTATCGGTGGCTTGCAGGGGGCGGCAAACGATGTTCCGCATGAAGTTATACAACAGGCGACCAAAGCCTGTTATGGCCTCTTTCCGAAAAGGATCGTGATGGAAGCGCTGTGCCAGTTTGCCCGGGTTGCGCAGGTCGAGCAGATTCTGGCAGTCAGCAACGCTGTGCATGTCTATCGCAGCTGGCGCTACATGGATAAAAAAACCCAGATGCATGCCGACTATGACGCGTTCTGGTCATCGCTGGGCGGTGAAATGACCGACGCCGGCTATTACGCCCTGCCCTTAACCATTGCACGCAAAAGCGAGGCGGATATCGCCAGTAAAAAACGAGCCGAATACCGTCGCCGCTACGCCCTGCTCGACAGCGTTGTCGAACAGGTGCCCCGCCGCTTTAGCCATTAATCCGCCCGGCCGCGCGCCAGCCACAAGACGCGCGAAAACATTTTGCGCAGTAGCACCGGCACCGCGTCAACGCCGCGCCGTCCGGCCTCTATCGCCACTTCGATGGCTAGATCCGGTTTCGATGAGCGATGGATCGCCTTCGAAATGATTTTACGGATATTCATTGGCACGTTTTCCGGGATCTGCGCCACCCGGTGAAAAACGTCCGAGAAGCCCTGGCGATACATAAAATGTTCCATATCAAGGGCTGGCAGCGCCGTTAAGTGCTCGCGCTCTTCCTCTTTGTCGTTATTCAGCAGACCGCGGACCGTCGCCGCATATTTCTTCCCGGCCTCATCGCCGTCCACCAGCACGTGCCACTCGATCCCCATCCGCCGGGCAAACTTCACCAGCGGCTTCAACCCGGACTGAGCAAACTCGATCACTTTGATCCCTTCAGCGTCAAAATGGTGGCCGCACTGACGGGCCAGTTCGTTGATCACCCAGGTTTCGGTTTCCCCTTCCACCAGCAACCAGCAGCGGGCAAACAGCGAGGAGGCGCGGTTAAAACGAATGTGGAACGCAATACGACGCCCGTCTTCGGGGCTAAGACCACCTGGCCCTAAACGCCAGGCCGCCACGCGGGAAGATTCACGCACCAGGCGGCAGACGTGCTCGACGGGCGTCAGCGACAGCAGTTCACCGGAGTTGGTGGTGGTGATTCGCTGCAGCGGCAGCAGGTTGAGCAGTTGCCAGGCCACTGAGAGCATGATGGGATGCAGGCGGGTTTCCGGATCTTCCACCAGCAGCAGCGGCCTGGCGTCTTTATGCAGTCTGACGGTGCCCTTCGCCTGCAGCAGCGTCGAGAACAGTCCCAGCAGAATCACCCGGTGGGTCCGCCCGCCGGGTCTGTCGATCATCCGGTTAATAATGTCGAGATAGCGCCAGCTGCGCTGTTCGTTGCTCGAACGACGGCGCATTAACCGGTGCCGCGACTGGGACGTTCCCTGCTCGGTAAAGTAATGCTCCAGCAGTTGCACCATTGCTGACAGCCCCTGGCGGATCTGGCCATCGGTCAGGTTTTGCGGACGCGTCGCCAGTTCGCGAGCCAGAAAATCGAGCTGACGAGCGGTGATCTCGACATCTTTGACGTCAGGCACCGTACCGTTACGGATGCGGCGCATAAACCGCGCGTCGCGCAGGCGCAGCACTGGCATTAAACGCACCAGATGCCGCGCCTGGTCATTAATATTGTCCACCGACAGAGGATGACCGTCGCCGTCAAGGAAACTGCGCAGCGTCATCACGCTGCCGTCATCGGCGCTTTCGCCTTCCAGGCGATAAAAGATGCGCTGATAGCCGTCGCGACACGGCGACCAGCAGGCTTCAAGCGGTCGATAACGCCGCACCCGGTGGCGTCCCGGTTGTGATTCGCGAAAGGTCAGGACAATGTGCAAATGTCGCTCACGGCCATTGACATCGCCAGGCGGGAACCAGAAATCGTCGCGGTCAAAGTGATACAGCTCTGACTCAGGCGAAAGCAGCAGCGTCAGCGCGTCAAGGAGACTGGATTTACCCCAGGCGTTTTCGCCAATCAGCACATTGTTTTGCTCCAGCATTAACGACAGCCGATTGATACCGCGAAACCCAACAATCTCAACGCGTTCGAGAATCATGCTTCCTCCAGACAAATGTCACTTTTCCCTTTAGCTTCTCGCAGTATAACGGCAAATGCGCGTCGCGGACGTGACCCGGGTAAAATTAAGCATGCTAATAGACTGATTTATGAACAATTAAGAAGATGAATTATGCTCACTGCCAAATTTAAATAGCCGGATTTTTCGCCGTATAAATTCAGATTTTGTTCGCTCACTTTCATCCGAACATACGCTACACTTCAAATAAGATTAATCTGAGCAAGGAATGACGCCTCATTGCCCTACATCAAACGATCTGGATTTATTTAGCTAGAGAATGGACGACGTTCGTTTTTAAAATAGCGCGCTATTTATTGTTTCGTCGTCCTGTAGACGAATATTACTGACACCACGTTTGTGGTTATTTCTTATTGAGGTGGATATGTTCAGAAAATTAGCGGCTGAATGTTTTGGTACATTCTGGCTTGTTTTTGGTGGCTGTGGGAGCGCTGTACTGGCAGCAGCCTTTCCGGAATTAGGCATCGGTTTTGCGGGTGTCGCGCTGGCATTTGGTCTCACCGTATTAACGATGGCATTCGCTGTGGGGCATATTTCCGGCGGTCATTTTAATCCAGCGGTAACATTAGGCTTATGGGCTGGCGGCCGTTTTCCGGCGAAAGAGGTCATTGGCTATATTATTGCCCAGGTGATCGGCGGGATTATTGCGGCGGCCGTATTGTACCTTATTGCCAGCGGTAAAACGGGCTTTGACGCGGCAGCCAGCGGGTTTGCTTCTAACGGCTATGGCGAACATTCACCGGGCGGCTATTCCATGCTGTCCGCCATTGTCATTGAGATTGTCCTGACAGCCGGTTTCCTGTTGGTCATTCATGGCGCAACGGATAAATACGCCCCTGCCGGTTTCGCGCCCATCGCGATTGGCCTGGCGTTAACCCTGATTCACCTGATCAGCATTCCGGTGACCAATACCTCTGTAAACCCGGCGCGCAGTACCGCGGTCGCGATCTTCCAGGGGGGTTGGGCGCTGGAACAGCTGTGGCTGTTCTGGGTGATGCCGATTATCGGCGGGATCCTCGGTGGGCTTATTTATCGCACACTGCTGGAAAAACGCGATTAATGATAACAGGCCGGGTAAGCGCGATGCTTCTCCTGGCCTGCAAATACGTTCGATTGTGAACCGGGTGAGCGCCAGCGTCGCCCGGCTTTCTTTTTGCCGCTTTACGGGACAGACTTTATTGGGTAGTGTCGTTGACGCTAAACGATTCTTACAAGGACCGGCTGTTCATGTTTTCTGGACTTCTCATTATTCTGCTTCCGCTGATTGCAGGTTATCTCATTCCGCTGCGGCACAACGCGGCATTAAAACTCATTAATCGCCTGTTAAGCTGGATGGTTTATCTGATTCTCTTTTTTATGGGTATTAGCCTGGCCTTTCTGGATAATCTGGCGAGTAATCTGCTCGCTATTTTTCATTATTCCGCAGTCAGTATTAGCGTTATTTTACTCTGTAATATTGTGGCCTTGCTGTGGCTGGAACGTTCATTACCCTGGCGACACAATCATCAGCAGGAGAAACTGCCGTCGCGTATTGCCATGGCGCTGGAGTCGCTAAAATTATGCGGCGTGGTGGTGGCGGGTTTTCTGCTGGGACTCAGCGGTTTCTCTCTTTTGCAGCATGCGACCGAAGCCAGCGAATATACCCTGATTCTTCTGTTACTGCTGGTGGGGATCCAACTGCGCAATAGCGGCATGACGTTAAGGCAAATTATACTTAATCGCCGGGGCATGATTGTCGCCGTCGTGGTGGTCGCCAGTTCCCTGATCGGCGGCTTAATCAATGCTTTTATTCTCGATCTGCCGATCAAAACCGCACTGGCGATGGCGTCCGGGTTTGGCTGGTACTCCCTGTCCGGTATTTTGCTGACAGAATCCTATGGTCCGGTGATTGGCAGCGCCGCGTTCTTTAACGATCTGGCGCGCGAATTGATCGCCATTATGCTGATTCCGGGCCTGGTGCGCCGCAGCCGCTCCACCGCGCTGGGGCTGTGCGGGGCGACATCGATGGACTTCACCCTGCCGGTTTTACAGCGCACGGGCGGACTGGAGATGGTGCCAGCCGCCATTGTACATGGCTTTATCCTTAGCCTGCTGGTGCCGATCCTGATGGCGTTTTTCTCTGCGTAATACCCCGATGGCGGTAGGTCTCTGCCGCCAAAATTGCGCTAAATCAATCTCCCTGTAAGTTGTATCAGAAATCCCTTTTCTCCTTTCGTGCTCAGGCATAACCTTAAACATGTATATTAAATATAACTTTAAGGGTGTGACCATGTTTTGTGTGCAATGTGAACAAACTATCCGTACTCCGGCAGGAAACGGCTGCTCTTACGCGCAGGGTATGTGCGGTAAAACGGCTGAAACCTCCGATTTGCAGGATCTGCTGATCGCTGCCCTACAGGGTCTGTCTGCATGGGCGGTAAAAGCCCGTGAATACGGCATCATTAATCATGACGTTGACAGTTTCGCGCCGCGCGCGTTTTTCTCTACGCTGACTAACGTTAACTTCGATTCCCCGCGTATCGTGGGCTATGCCCGTGACGCCATCGCCATGCGTGAAGCGCTAAAAGCCCAGTGCCTGAGCGTAGACGCCAGCGCCCATTGCGACAATCCGATGGCGGAGCTGCAACTGGTCAGCGACGATCTCGGTGACCTGCAGCGCCAGGCGGCAGAATTTACCCCGAACAAAGACAAAGCGGCGATTGGCGACAACATTCTCGGCCTGCGTCTGCTCTGCCTGTACGGCCTGAAAGGCGCGGCGGCGTATATGGAGCATGCCCATGTGCTCGGTCAATACGACAACGACATCTACGCGCAGTACCATAAAATCATGGCGTGGCTGGGCACCTGGCCTGCCGACATGAACGCGCTGCTGGAATGCTCGATGGAAATCGGCCAGATGAACTTTAAGGTCATGAGCATTCTCGACGCCGGTGAGACGACGAAATACGGTCACCCCACGCCAACTCAGGTCAACGTGAAAGCCACTGAAGGCAAATGTATTCTGATTTCAGGTCACGATCTGAAAGATCTCTATAATCTGCTGGAGCAGACCGAAGGTACCGGCGTTAACGTCTACACCCACGGCGAAATGCTGCCCGCTCACGGTTACCCGGAACTGCGTAAATTCAAACATCTGGTCGGTAACTACGGCAGCGGCTGGCAGAACCAGCAGGTCGAGTTCGCCCGCTTCCCTGGGCCTATCGTGATGACCTCAAACTGCATCATCGATCCGACCGTGGGCGCTTATGACGACCGTATCTGGACCCGCAGCATCGTCGGCTGGCCGGGCGTCAGTCATCTCGAAGGCGACGATTTCGGCCCGGTGATTGCACAAGCGCAGCAGATGGCAGGCTTCCCGTACAGCGAGATTCCGCACCTGATCACCGTCGGCTTTGGCCGTCAGACCCTGCTTGGGGCGGCAGATACGCTGATCGACCTGGTCAGCCGGGAAAAACTGCGTCACATCTTCCTTGTCGGCGGTTGCGACGGAGCGCGCGGCGAACGTAACTATTTCACCGACTTCGCCACCAGCGTGCCGGATGACTGCCTGATCCTCACCCTCGCCTGCGGCAAATACCGCTTCAACAAGCTCGAGTTTGGCGATATCGAAGGGCTGCCGCGTCTGGTGGATGCCGGGCAGTGTAACGACGCTTACTCCGCTATCATTCTGGCGGTCACGCTGGCGGAAAAACTGGGCTGCGGCGTCAACGATCTGCCGCTCTCCCTGGTGCTCTCCTGGTTCGAACAGAAAGCGATCGTTATTCTGCTGACCCTACTGTCGCTTGGCGTGAAAAATATCGTCACCGGACCGACCGCGCCGGGCTTCTTCACCCCGGATCTGCTGGCGGTGCTCAACGAAAAATTCGGTCTGCGTTCCGTCACCACCGTTGAAGACGATATGAAGCAGTTGCTGAGCGCGTAAGGAGTAAAAGATGACGATGCCAACCAATCAGTGCCCATGGCGGATGCAGGTCCATCACATCCATCAGGAAACGCCGGATGTCTGGACAATAGCCCTGCTGTGCCATGACTATTATCCGTATCGCGCCGGGCAGTATGCACTGGTGAGCGTGCGTAACTCTGCGGACACGCTGCGTGCCTACACGCTGTCTTCCACGCCGGGCGTCAGCGAGTATATTACGCTGACCGTTCGCCGGATTGACGACGGGGCAGGTTCGCAGTGGTTAACCCGCGACGTGAAGCGCGGCGACTACATTTGGCTGTCCGACGCGATGGGCGAATTTACCTGCGACGATAAAGCAGACGATAAATTCCTGATGCTCGCCGCCGGTTGCGGCGTCACGCCGATCATGTCAATGCGCCGCTGGTTGGCGAAGTATCGCCCACAGGCCGACGTGCAGGTAATTTTTAACGTACGCTCGCCGCAGGACGTGATTTTCGCCGAAGAGTGGCAGCAGTACCCGGTCACGCTGGTGGCAGAAAATAACGCCACTCATGGTTTTGTCGCTGGTCGCCTGACCCCTGCACTGTTGCAGCAGGTACCCGATCTTACCTCGCGTACCGTAATGACCTGCGGCCCGGCACCGTATATGGATTGGGTCGAACAGGAAGTGAAAGCGCTTGGCGTGACGCGCTTTTTCAAAGAGAAGTTCTTTACGCCGGTGGCAGAAGCCGCTACCAGCGGTCTGAAATTTACCAAACTGCAACCGGCAAAAACGTTTTACGCGCCCGTCGGCACCACACTGCTGGACGCGCTGGAAAGCAACAAAGTGCCGGTTACCGTCGCCTGTCGTGCTGGCGTCTGCGGCTGTTGTAAAACCAAAGTGGTTTCCGGTGAGTATACGGTCAGCAGCACCATGACGCTGTCCGACGCGGAAATCGCCGAAGGCTACGTGCTGGCCTGCTCCTGCCATCCACAGGGCGATCTGGTCCTCGCGTAGTGATACCTTGCCGGAAAGCGTTGCGCTTATCCGGTCTCCCCCTTCAGGCCGGATGCGCTGACGCCATCCGGCCTTTTTGCCATCTTCAACTAAACTTGTAACCGTTATCACATTGAAGGAGATGGAGAACCATGAAACAAACGGTTGCCGCTTTTATTGCAAAAACGCTGGAACAGGCCGGAGTGCAACGCATCTGGGGCGTAACGGGCGATTCCCTGAACGGCCTGAGCGACAGTCTCAATCGCATGGGAACGATTGAGTGGATGTCGACCCGTCACGAAGAGGTCGCGGCGTTTGCCGCTGGCGCGGAGGCCCAGCTTACCGGCAATCTGGCGGTGTGCGCAGGCTCCTGCGGCCCCGGCAACCTGCATTTAATCAATGGCCTGTTTGACTGCCACCGTAACCATGTTCCGGTACTGGCGATTGCCGCCCATATTCCCTCCAGCGAGATCGGCAGCGGTTACTTCCAGGAGACCCACCCGCAAGAGTTGTTCCGTGAATGCAGCCACTATTGCGAGCTGGTTTCCAGCCCTGAGCAGACCCCCCAGGTCCTGGCGATCGCCATGCGCAAAGCGGTACTGAATCGCGGCGTGTCGGTCGTGGTACTCCCGGGCGACGTAGCGCTGAAACCCGCGCCGGAAGGCGCCAGCAGCCACTGGTATCATGCGCCGATGCCGGTCGTCACCCCCGCGGAAGAAGAGCTGCGCAAACTGGCGCAACTGCTGCGTTACTCCAGCAATATCGCGCTGATGTGCGGCAGCGGCTGCGCGGGCGCCCATCACGAGCTGGTTGAGTTTGCTGCCAAAATCAAAGCGCCTGTCGTGCACGCCCTGCGCGGCAAAGAGCACGTCGAATACGACAATCCATATGACGTGGGCATGACCGGGCTTATCGGCTTCTCGTCCGGTTTCCATACCATGATGAACGCCGACACCCTGGTGCTGCTCGGCACGCAGTTCCCCTACCGCGCCTTCTACCCCACCGACGCCAAAATTATCCAGATCGACATCAATCCGGGGAGCATCGGCGCGCACAGTAAGGTTGATATGGCGCTGGTCGGCGACATCAAAGCGACCCTGACGGCGCTACTGCCGCTGGTGGAAGAAAAAACCGATCGTAAATTCCTTGATAAAGCATTGAACGATTACCGCGACGCCCGCAAAGGACTCGACGATCTGGCGAAACCGAGCGACAAAGCCATCCACCCGCAGTACCTGACGCAACAGATCAGCCGTTTTGCCGCCGATGACGCCATCTTTACCTGCGACGTCGGTACGCCGACGGTATGGGCGGCGCGTTACCTGAAAATGAACGGCAAGCGCCGACTGCTCGGCTCGTTTAACCACGGCTCGATGGCGAACGCCATGCCGCAGGCGCTGGGCGCGCAGGCTACCGCGCCGGAGCGCCAGGTCGTGGCGATGTGTGGCGACGGCGGGTTCAGCATGCTGATGGGCGATTTCCTCTCGGTGGTACAGATGAAGCTGCCGGTCAAAATCGTGGTCTTTAACAACAGCGTGCTGGGCTTCGTGGCGATGGAGATGAAGGCCGGCGGTTACCTGACCGACGGCACTGAGCTGCATGACACCCATTTCGCCCGCATCGCCGAAGCCTGCGGCATCACCGGTATTCGCGTTGAAAAAGCCTCAGAGGTGGATGAAGCCCTACAGCGTGCTTTCGCTATCGACGGTCCGGTACTGGTGGACGTAGTGGTCGCCAAAGAAGAGCTGGCGATCCCGCCGCAGATCAAACTGGAGCAGGCCAAAGGGTTCAGCCTGTATATGCTGCGGGCGATCATCAGCGGGCGCGGCGACGAAGTGATCGAACTGGCAAAAACCAACTGGCTCAGGTAAAACAGAAGGCATTACCCTGACTTTACAGAGGAAATGCCGTGATCGATCTACGCAGTGATACCGTCACCCGACCGGGCCGCGCCATGCTGGAAGCCATGATGGCCGCCCCGGTTGGCGATGACGTGTACGGAGATGACCCTACCGTTAACGAACTTCAGCGCTACGCCGCGGAACTCAGCGGCAAAGAGGCCGCGCTGTTTTTACCCACCGGCACCCAGGCCAATCTGGTCGCCTTGCTCAGCCACTGTGAACGCGGTGAAGAGTATATCGTCGGTCAGGGCGCGCATAACTATCTCTTTGAAGCGGGCGGCGCGGCAGTGCTCGGTAGCATCCAGCCGCAGCCCATTGACGCAGCGGCAGACGGTTCATTACCGCTGGATAAGGTGGCGGCGAAAATTAAGCCGGACGATATTCATTTCGCCCGCACGAAGCTACTCAGTCTTGAAAACACCCATAACGGCAAAGTGTTGCCGCGCGAATACCTGAAAGCCGCGTGGGAGTTTACCCGTGAGCGCGGTCTGGCGCTGCATGTCGACGGCGCGCGCATCTTTAACGCCGTGGTCGCTTACGGCTGCGCGCTGAAAGAGATCACCCAATATTGCGACTCGTTCACTATCTGCCTGTCGAAAGGGCTGGGTACGCCGGTCGGGTCGCTGCTGGTCGGCAGCCATGATTACATCAAGCGCGCCACGCGCTGGCGCAAAATGACCGGCGGCGGTATGCGTCAGGCGGGGATTCTGGCCGCCGCCGGGCTGTATGCGCTGAAAAACAATGTCGCTCGCCTGCAGGACGATCACGACAACGCCGCGTGGCTGGCGGAACAGCTGCGTGACGCTGGCGCGGAAGTGACGCGTCATGACACCAATATGCTGTTCGTTCGCGTAGGCGAAGAACGCGCGGCGGTGCTGGGCGCGTATATGAAAGACCACGGTGTGCTGATCAATGCCTCGCCCGTGGTACGTCTGGTCACGCATCTGGACGTCTCGCGCGAGCAGCTTGCCGACGTTGTCGCCCACTGGCGCGCCTTTCTGAACCGCTAAGGAGACAACCGTGCCGCAACGCATACTGGTGCTTGGCGCCAGCGGATACATCGGTCAGCATCTGGTGCAGGCGCTCAGCGCGCACGGGCATCAGGTGCTGGCGGCGGCACGTCGCACCGAACGGCTGGAAAAAATGCAGCTGTCGAACGTCAGCTGCCATAACATCGATCTGAACTGGCCGCGCGCGCTGCCCGCCCTGCTGAAAAACATCGATACCCTGTACTATCTGGTTCACGGCATGGGCGAAGGCGGCGACTTTATCGCCCATGAACGGCAGGTGGCGCTGAACGTGCGTGACGCCCTGCGCGAAACGCCGGTTAATCAGCTGATTTTTCTCAGCTCGCTACAGGCGCCCGAACATGAGCAGTCGGACCACCTGCGCGCGCGACAACTGACGGCAGACACGTTGCGCGAGTCCGGCGTGCCGGTCACCGAACTGCGCGCCGGGATCATCGTCGGCGCAGGGTCCGCCGCGTTTGAAGTGATGCGCGATATGGTCTACAACCTGCCGATCCTCACGCCGCCGCGCTGGGTGCGCTCGCGCACCACACCCATCGCGCTGGAGAACCTGCTGCATTACCTGGTGGAACTGCTCAACCATCCCACCCGCGAACATCGGGTGCTGGAAGCCGCCGGGCCGCAAGTGCTGAGCTATCAGGCGCAGTTTGAACATTTTATGACGGTCAGCGGCAAACGCCGTCCGCTCCTTCCCATCCCCTTTCCGACCCGTTGGATTTCCGTCTGGTTTCTTAACGTGATCACCTCTGTTCCCCCCACGACCGCGAAAGCGCTGATACAGGGACTGAAGCACGACCTGCTGGCTGACGACAGGGCGCTACGCGCGTTGATCCCGCAAAAGCTGATTGCCTTCGACGACGCGGTGCGCAGGACGCTGAAAGAAGAAGAGAAGCTGGTTAACTCCAGCGACTGGGGTTACGACGCGCAGGCATTTGCCCGCTGGCGGCCTGAGTACGGTTTCTTCGCCAAACAGGCTGGCTTTACCGTCAGCACCTCTGCCAGTCTGCAGGCGCTGTGGCAGGTCGTGAACCGTCTCGGTGGCAAAGAGGGATATTTCTTCGGCAATGCGTTGTGGAAAACCCGCGCGGCGATGGATCTGCTGGTCGGCCATCGGCTGGCGAAAGGTCGCCCCGAACATGCGCTTTTACAGCCCGGCGATGCGGTGGACAGCTGGAAGGTGATTATTGTCGAGCCGGAAAAACAGCTGACCCTGCTGTTCGGTATGAAGGCGCCGGGGCTGGGCCGCCTCAGTTTTACTCTTGAGGATAAAGGGGATCACCGACAAATTGACGTGCGCGCCTGGTGGCATCCGCACGGGATGCCGGGCCTTTTTTACTGGCTGTTGATGATTCCGGCGCACCTGTTTATCTTCCGGGGAATGGCAAAGAAAATTGCCCGACTTGCAGAACAAATCACAGAAAATAAGTAAAAAGAGACTGTATTGTTTCACGTTTCCCATTGCATACCGACGTAATTCACGGAAGAATGCGCACGACGTTTTTAAAACACAGTGGATTGATATGAAGGTACTGGTTACCGGCGCAACCAGCGGCTTGGGACGAAACGCGGTTGAGTTTTTGCGCAACAAAGGCATCAGCGTCAGAGCCACTGGTCGCAATGAGGCGATGGGAAAACTGCTCGAGAAGATGGGCGCGGAATTTGTCCATGCGGATCTGACCGAGTTGGTTTCGTCACAGGCGAAGGTCATGCTCGCGGGCATCGACACGCTGTGGCACTGCTCAAGCTTCACCTCGCCGTGGGGAACCCAGGAAGCCTTTGATCTGGCCAACGTCCGCGCAACCCGTCGTCTTGGCGAATGGTCGGTGGCGTGGGGCGTGCGTAATTTCATTCATATCTCCTCCCCTTCGCTCTATTTCGATTACCACCATCATCGCGGTATTAAAGAGGATTTTCGCCCTCACCGTTTCGCCAACGAGTTTGCCCGCAGTAAAGCCGCCGGTGAAGACGTGATTAATCTGCTGGCGCAGGCTAACCCGCAAACGCGATTTACGGTGCTGCGTCCGCAAAGTCTGTTTGGCCCCCATGACAAAGTGTTTATCCCGCGGCTGGCGCACATGATGCACCAGTACGGCAGCGTGCTGTTGCCCCACGGCGGCAGCGCGCTGGTGGATATGACCTACTATGAAAATGCGATTCACGCGATGTGGCTGGCCAGCCAGGCGCAGTGCGACAGCCTGCCCTCTGGCCGGGTGTATAACATCACCAACGGCGAGCCGAGAACCCTGCGCAGCATTGTGCAAAAGCTGATTGATGAACTGAATATCCACTGTCGGATCCGCTCTGTTCCCTACCCAATGCTGGACATGATCGCCCGCAGCATGGAGCGTTTCGGCAACAAATCCGCAAAAGAGCCCGCACTTACCCACTATGGCGTGTCAAAGCTGAATTTTGATTTTACGCTGGATATCAGCCGCGCCGGGGACGAGTTGGGATATAAACCGGTGGTGACGCTTGATGACGGAATTATCAGAACCGCAGCCTGGCTGCGCGATCACGGGAAATTACATCGCTAAACCGCTCACCGCCGGAAGGTGACTTATCCGGGCGGCAAAATCGCAAAAAAGCGGCAACCTCTGGTTGCCGCTTTGCGTTTACCTTACAGCGCGGTCCATGCGTCGGACCATGCCAGACCCACGCCGGGTTCATAGTAGGTTGGCGCGTTGTTGCACCAGCCGCTGTACGGGAACGGTTTGCACTGGAACAGTTTACCGTGGTTGTTAACGATGTCCCCTGCGTTGTACGTGCTGTTAGCGCTCCAGCCTGGGTAAGCGCCTTCATCTTCAGACGGCGTCGAGGCCTTTGCTTTCACGTTCAGCAGATAGGATGCGGTGCTGCTCAGTTCGCCATCGCTGACGGTCAGGCTCACTTCGTACTGCTTCGCCGTAGCGGCTTCCGGCGCGGTAAAGGTCACCACCGCTTTGTCTTCGCCGGAAAGGGTCTGACCGTCCTGCGAGCGCCAGGTATAGGTCAGTTTATTACCGTCTTCATCGGTAGAGCTTTCCGCGCTCAGCGAAACCTGCGCCCCCGCTTCAACCGCGCCAACCGGCCCTGAAATAATCGCCACCGGCGCGTGGTTGACCACCACTGGCGCGGTATCGTCTGCCGGCGTGGTATCCGCCGGGGTCGTGTCATCTGGCGGAGTGGTATCCGCAGGCGTATCCTCAGATGGCGTGGTGTCCGCCGGTGTGGTATCGGCAGGTGTGACCGGCGTACCGTCGTCATTTACAATGTTCACGTTATAGAACTTCTGCACGCATTTGGTGTAGTCGCCGTCTTTAAAGGCGCTGAACGGCGTCTGGTAGCCCACCAACTGGCAAGCATAGGTTTTACCGTCTGGCGTGTCCGCGCTCCACCCCCAGTCCTGTTCCCAGTAAATCTTCAGCGCGCCCGCGCCGTATTCGTCGAACTGTTTCATGTTGGCACAACCCAGCACTTCATCAGCCGGAACAGGTACTTTCAGGTAATTGGCGAACTCTTTGTAGTACTTGATACGGTTCTGTGACTGGGCGATCTCCGTCGGGCCGCCGCATTCCACGCCGCCGTTGATGATCTGGGTGGTCACACCGAAGCCCGGCACCAGACCGTTGGCTTTATCGTGTTCGTTCGGCTGCCAGGTGCCGTCGATCACCTGCAACATGCTCGGCTTCGGCGGCTGCGGGTAGGCGAAGAAGAAGATCGCGCTCGCCAGGTTCAGCCAGGTGTCCGCCACCAGCTCCGGTTTGTCGAGCAGTACACGCACGTCGCCATACATCGCTTCCGAGAATGGACCGTAGTTGTAGTTATAGGACAACTGCTTCGCGCCGCGACCAAAGTAGCTCAGGAAGTCGCCGTCTTTGTCTTTACCGCACGGCCAGGTCTGCCCCTGCCATACGTCCGGGTTACATTCACCGTTATAGCCGCCCTTCTGGCCTTCGCTCCAGCCCATCTCGCGGACATGAACCAGCGCCTGGCGCCATTCGGCCTCCGGACGCCAGCTTTCATGGCCGCCAGTTTCCTGGGCGAAGTGCGCGAACATAGTCGCCAGTTCTTTACGGCAGATCGCGTCGCTGTCGCGACCGTCGTTATAGGTCTGGCACAGCGCCGGGAATTTACCGACCGCTTTCAGGAAGTTGCTGTAGGTGTACGCCTGCGCGCGCAGCGGGAACAGGTATTCCCAGTCCGACGCTTTCACGATGCCTTCCACGCGCTTGACGTTTTCCGGATTGGCGGCGCGACCCGGCTCGATCAGTTCAACTGAGGCGTTATCGAGGGTGCGAATAGTCTCTTTTACCGACTGCATCAGCGGAAAGTTGGTCAGCTCCTGCTCTTTTTTCGCCAGGTCGCTGGCCTTCATGGTATAAGGCTCACCGCTGGTCGCCTGCAGATTGCTGGCCTGCGCCATAAACGGCGCCACACACGCGCCGGCAATAAGTACACTTAATAATGTCCGTTTGTTCATTTCAGTTTTCCTTGAATAGTACAATAAGATAATTAATCCCCTGGTTTATTTATTAATCCGTCAATAAATAAGCCCTCCAGTGCGACATTCACTTTTAGAAGAACACGCGTGGGTATTCTTCAAAAAATAAAAGTCATCCGCGGTAAGGTTTTTTTAACTGTTGATATTTATTCCATACCTTGCGCGCGTAGATCATGCGTTGAGGGTAGTTTTCTTTTTTCAGCCCTGCGTTATAAGCGCCAACGGCTTCCCAGTTATTGCCATAGACTTTAATCATGTCGGAAAGAATCGAAGCCCCCACCATAATTGAGGTACACGGCTCGGCAATCAGCCGGTATTCATCAATCCCGTGTCGTTGCAGTTCTGTAAAATGCGAGCTGTTAATTTGCATCAAACCGACATCCCGGGTGCCATCGTGATTTACCCCTACGGCATAGGGATTCATCCCGGATTCAACTTTTGCTATTGCATATAAGAGATAAGGATCCACATGGTAATAATGCGCGGCGTTATCCCAACAGTTAGCGAATACGCTCTGACTGACAATCAGCAGCAAAAATATGATGCGTTTCATTTTTTCTCCTGATAAACGGGTTAATTGGCTCCTTTTTACATCCTGTCAGGTGAGAGGAACCACACCCGAAGCGGGGTGTGGTCCAGAGGTGCGGGGAGCGTACTCCCCGCGACCTGCGGTGAAATTATTTGCAGTCGGTTGCTGCGCCTTCCTTCACCCATACATCGCTGTTTGCCGGGTTGTCGCCCATGGTCCACCACTTCGCACGGTACACAGACCCTTCATATGTTGTGGTATCGCCGCCGTTGTAGACCACATCGGAACGCCAGTTGAATTTCACCTGGCTGACCAGTTCCCAGGCTTCCGCACCGAAGCCCGGCTGGTTACCCTGCGTCCAGTACTTCGCTTTCCATACCAGATGGTCGAAGCTCACGGTATCGCCGCCGTTGTAGATTTTGCTGGATTCCCATGCCGCGTATTTGCTGGCGTTAGCGTCAACCGGGTTGTCGCAGGAATCTGTTGCGCTACCTTCATCAGACGGCGTGTTGCCTTCATCAGACGGGGTAGTACCTTCGTCTGAAGGGGTGTTGCCTTCATCAGACGGATGGGTGTCTTCCTCTGCCGGAGTCGGTACCGCTTTCGGATTCACAGTCACCTGCACGTTAGACTGTACGCTGGTCTTACCGTCGGACACGATCACGCTCAGGGTGAAGGTGGAGGCGTTTGCCACGTCTGGCGCAGTGATACGCACGTTCGCCGTATCCGTACCGGTTGCGTTCATATCTGCCGGTACGCTCCAGCTGTAGGTCAGCGCATCGCCATCCGGGTCGGTTGCCTGCGCATGCAGAGACAGAGACTCGCCCGCGGTCACGCTCACGGCTTCCATGGCATTGATTACCGGAGCCTGGTTGGCTTTCGGCGCTTTATTCACTACCTGGACATCCACCGCATTGCTCAGGCCTTTCGCATCAGTGACCGTCAGACGGAATGCCAGAGTTTGATCGAGGGTAACCGCTGGCAGGTTGATGCTGGCTTTAGCGCTGGTGCTGTTGGCAATCGCTACGGTGGCGCCGGAAATCTGCGTCCACTTGTAGGTCAGCGCGTCGCCGTCCTGATCGCGGGAAGCCGAACCGTCGAGCATCACGGTCGCCGGGCCAGTTACGCTCTGGTCAACCGCAGAAGCGACCGGCGCGTGGTTGGTGTTTACCGGCTCAACCGGCGTGGAGCTGCCGCCCATCAAACCTTCGTTCATGGCGTTCAGGATATCGCCGTTATCGGACTCGATAGACCACGCGAACAGACCGCCGAGGTTGTTGTTCAGGACATATTTGCCTTTCGCTTCAACGGAGCGGGCGTTGTCGTAGGTCACCAGCTCGCCGGTAGACTTGTTGAATACATACGGCGCTTCTGCAGCGGTATCGTATTTGTATTCCCAACCCGGTTTGCCCAGCATCTGGTTGACGATCTGACGGTAGTCAACGATGCCGCTTTCCCAGGTGCCTTTCACCGGACCGGTAGCCGTGCCGGTGAACGGGTTGTCGCCAGTGTAGCCGTGAACGCCGGTCCAGCCGCGTCCGTACATCGCCGCGCCAACGACGATCTTGCCAGGCTGTACGCCCTGCTCCAGCATCGCTTTCACTGCGTTATCGGTGGTGTAGTTGGTGTCCGGTTTCCATGACGCGCCATAAAGTGCGGTCTGATGGCCGAGATCGGTGTTGCTCCACGCGCCGTAGAAGTCATAGCTCATCAGGAAGATATGATCGAGGTACTGCTGCGCCGTGTTGTAGTCAACGTCTTCAATCTTATCTTTGCCCGCGCCGATTGCGGTGGTCAGCTCGTAGGTACGGCCCGTTTCAGCCGACAGTTCGTTCAGCATCTGACGCAGATCGTGCATCAGCGCGGTGTACGTGGCCTTATCGGTCTGCGGATTGCCGAGTTTGGCGTTCTCACCGCCGCCGCCCGGGAATTCCCAGTCAATATCCACACCGTCGAACACTTTCCAGGTTTTCAGGAACTCTTTTACAGAGGCGACGAAGCGATCGCGCAGGACTTTATTGTCCATCTGGAAAAACGGATCGGACAGCGTCCACCCGCCGACGGACGGCAGAATTTTCAGGTCAGGATGCGCTTTTTTCATCGCCATCAGCTGACCGTAGTTACCTTTGTACGGGTCATCCCAGTTGCTTACGCCCTGCTGCGGTTTCTGCAGCGCCGCCCATGGATCGTGGATCGCCACGGTGTAATCCTGACGTCCCTGGCACGCGCGTTTCAGGGATTCCAGCGCACCAGACGATTTGGCGCTGTCGTTAATACCGTCGCCGCCGCACATTGGAATAAAGCCATACAGCAGGTGGTTGATGTTCGCCACCGGGATTTTATCGGCGGAGAAGTTGCGGTCATAGACGCCCCACTCCGGGAAGTAGGCGCCAACCACTTTGTCGGTGTGCTGCGCGAAGGTTTTGTTATTTTCCAGCAGCGGGGTATTCAGCGGCAGCAGATGGCTACCGTCGGTATCCGCCACGATAATCAGCTTACTGGCGCTCTTGGTGCAACCGCTGTCGTTACACAATTCCACCTGTTCCTGATAGCGCCCGCCTTTTTTTACTTTAAAGGTCGCAGAGCCAGACGCGCTGCCAGCACCGGTCCAGACGGTTTTACCGTCCAGCAGTACTTTTGCGGAAGTCGGCGCATCGCCGCTCCACACGTTCCACTCCACTTTCACGTCAACGCCGTCGTTATGCACTTTAACGAGGTTGTTATAATCCTGAGCAGCCTGATCCACTTCCACGAGGGCAAATTTATCATTACCGCTGGAAATAGACGGCGTCCCTGGCGCCGCTGCAAATACAGAGCTTGTTGCCGCAGCGACAAACAACGCCAGATATTTTGGCTTCATAAATTTCATTATTAATTCCCGATAACTTTATTTGTGAATATGAAAATAACCATGCCTTCCTTAAAGCATGAACGACAATGAGAAGTACTAATAAATGAATAACGGTATGAACCAGGACGGCTCATTAAAGATTATTAATTATGGACATCCTCCCTATTTATTTGCAAACCATCCTTTTTTTTACCCTTGCATAATAATCTGGGAAACACCCTTCGTCCTTTCATTCCCTCGGCGAAAATAGATGAAAAAATACTTGCAGCGGCACTTAGAATGTGAATTGCCAGGATTGAATAATAAAAATAATTACTCCCGCCAATGAAAGGGCGGGGCCAAAAGGAATTTGTCGGTCGTTGCCCGTGGATTTATATAACAACACATAGATAACGATGCCAGTGAGCGCGGCAAGCAGCAAAATGTACGGCAACGGTTGCCAGCCGCACCAGGCCCCCAGCGCGGCAAACAGTTTACCATCCCCCTGCCCTAGTCCCTCGCGCCCGGTCAACAGGCGACATCCCCAATACACCAGCCACAACGACAGATAACCGGCTATCGCGCCATAGAGGGCGTCGGTTAACGGTAGCGTATGAACACAGGCGTGGAACAACAACCCGGCCCACAACAGAGGCTGGGTTAAACAGTCCGGTAGCAGCAGATAACGGGCGTCGATGAAGGTGAGCGGCAACAGGCCGATCCACAAGATCCACAGCGCGATCAGCGCAGGCAACGAAGGCGCGAAAGCGGCGGTCAGCGCAAAGAAGAGCGCGCTGAGGCATTCGACCATTAACAGACGAAGCGGGATAGCGACCCGGCAGTGGCTGCAGCGTCCCCGCAGACAGCACCAGCTCAACAGAGGAATATTTTCCCACCAGGCCAACACGTGTCCGCATGCCGGACAGTGCGAGGCGGGAAACAGCAAATTCCCCGCGTCTTCTTCCTCCAGCAGCATCGGCGGAAGGCGCTCGACCACCACGCCCAAAAAGCTGCCGATGATGCTGCCGAACACGCCGCTCATAACGCAAAACCCCAGCGGATAGCCCTCTCTGAAGGCGGTCAGGGCATTCATGCGGCTTTTTTCCAGCTCAGTACCAGCGTCGCCTTGACGCTGCTGGCGCGGTCGACCGGCATTAACGCCATTTTTTCCAGACGCACGCCTGAGGAAAGATTCAGTTCACGCAGCCAGTTTTTCAGTTCAACAACGTTCACCTTCTCAACAACAAGTTCGAGAGACTGCTCATGCTGGCGAATATCCGTCAGCGGCAAATGGATCTCTTTCGCGCTCTCTTCGATCACCTGGCGCGGATTACTGGTTTTTAATACCTTCGCCTGCAAATGATTTTTATCGATCTCTTCGCGCATCCAGCGCAGAGTCTCTTTTTGCCGTAATAATGTCGATTCGCTGTTTTTAATCATAGTGTCCAGCGGGATGATGCCGCCGTAATAGACCGCGGCACAGCACAGCGCCGCGGCGCACAGCGTAAACAGGTTACGCTCGCGCGGACTGTAATTCTGGTAACGCGCTTTCAGTTGGGCAATACGTTCTTTCATTTATATTTCCCGGTGACTATCGCCGTAAAGGGCGCCTGGGTGGAGACGGGTTGCAGGGTAAAATCAAAACTGCCGCTGGCCTGGTTCACAAATGACTGGATCGCCTGCGGGTCCGGTGACGACAGGCTCAGGGTAAGCTGATTTTGCGCCTCGTTATATTCCAGTTGGCTTAATTCCACGGCGGGCACGTTTTTTTTAATTTGCGCTAGGGCGTCAAGTTGTAAAAAGACGCCTTTCGGCTGTTTTTTGAGATTCTGACCAAAATGATACTTAATGTTGGTCTGCTGGCGCAGACTGGGGAAATAGTGTTGCGCCACCTGAACGATCTCTTCCTGCGCCTGGTTTTCCTGTTGCACCAGCATCCAGGCCATGGCGATCCGCGGGCCAATCATCAGCCCCACGGAAAGCGCCACGGCGGCGGCCAGCATCGCTTTCCCATGCCGGAAGCCGTGCGTGCCGGAGGCTAAAAAGGGACCGTGCAACATATTGGCGCGGCAGGTTTTCCACTGCGGCTGAATCAGCGTCAGAGGATGCTGCCACGCCCGCTGTTCAGTAATGACGACGCCGGACGGGACGTCGCCGTAGCAGCAAATGTCGCCATCGAGATCGCGGGTCAAAAACGGCATCAGGGCGGCATCTGCCTCACAGGCGCTAAACGGCGCGGCGCGCAGCCACCAGCTGTCGCCGCAGGAAACCAGGGTCGCGCCGCCTTCGCTGACGGGCAGTAAAATGGCATCCGGCAGAACCTGAATCACCTTCAGCCCCGCTTTTTCACAAAGCGAAAGCCAGAAGCGCAGACGTTCTGCGTCAATCGCCACCGCGTCCACCTCACGGCCTTTTTTGCGCAGTACCGTCCAGTGCAACGTGTCCACATCGCCAATCAGCGTTTCTTCCGCCAGCCACGAGAACGGCGCCGACTGGATGGAAAGCCCTTTTTTTGGCAGTGTAAACTGGCGAAAGACCAGTTCGCTGGCGGGCAACAGCAGGCAAACGCGCGTTGCCAGCGGACTGTCTGCCAGCGTGCTTAAGGCGGCGCGATTATCCAGAACATCCACCTGCTGCTGGCCGGAAATACACCACGCAATTTTCCCGTCCTCATTCGCGTCGGGACGAATAAAAAGTACCTGTTTCATTGACTATGACTCTTCTTATTCCATTATTCGGTAGCGGCGTTGCCAGGTCGTAACCTTCCCGGCTTCCTTATCAACGTGCAGTTGGCTGACAACGCGCAGCGTTAAATCATCGGTATTCCCGGTGCTGTTAACCCGGAAATCGTTGCTGTTCACCGCGATAAATTCCTGAACCTGGGTCAGAACTTCTTTGCTCTGCGGGTAGTTTGTTTCTAATTCCTTGCTGAAAGCCTCGACCGACTCCCACCCCTCTTGCGGACGGGAAGCAAGCAAGCGCGACGCGTCATCTTCACTCAGTTTTCCGAGGAACAGCGCCGACAATAGCGTTGCCTGCTCAGGCTTAAGGGTGTTCACATCGACCGTGCCATCGGCGTCCGGCAGGGCGCACAGCAGGGTGCTGGCTTTGGGCCAGGCCGCTGGCGGAAACGCCGGCAGCTGTGTGATCTCACCGATAGTACGCATCATCTGGTTCGCAGGAAGCCGCTCCGGCAGCGCGCCGGCCCACGCATCATTCTCCTGCCCCTCTTTCGCCGTGATACTGTCACCGTCGAGGTAATCCACCAGTTGTTGATACACCTCTTCTGCGGCCACAGTGCTGACACCACTGTCGGCCAGCAGTTGTTCAATAATTTGCTCTTTGACCGGTTTCGTCGGCAACGCGGCAGCATCTGTGGCCGTCGCCGCTTTTTCTTCCGCCAGCAGGCTGTTGACATTGAAGCAGCGCCGGGCGTCCTCAATCTGGCTGACCACCGTGTAGTATTCCCCCTGGGTTTCCAGCGGCTCGCGCCATTCGCCCTCTGGTGAAAGCCCTTTGCTTTCACCGCTGGTGAGGGTTTGCAGACGATCTTTAATCACCTCATCCTGGCGTTGCATCGCCCAGCGCAACTGCTGCTGGCTCACCTGATATCGGGTTTTCTGCAAATTGCGACAGAACTGCTGGCTGATTTTTGCCGCCAGCGCGGACATCATGACCAACAGGATCAGCACCACCAGCAGCGCGACGCCGCGCTGTTTGTCTGTTTTCATTTTGCCTCTCCGGTCGGTACGGCGGCGGCAGGCGTCGCGGCCTCCGCTGCGGGCGAGGTTGGCGGCGACGCGACGTCCGCTGGCGCTTCCGGCTTTTTCGCTAACTGAATTTCCGGCATCTCCCCGGGGGTGAGAAACACCCAGCGCCAGGTTTCGCCGTTTGTCATCGTCAGCGTCAGCTCCACGCCGTCTGGCTGGTGAGCGGCGTCCGTCCAGGCGTCTTGCCAATCCTGACGCCAGAAGCGCCAGCGCATCTCTTTCACGTCGCTTAAAATGGGCACCTCTTCCGGTTTGGCGCTGGAAGGGCTGTCGATCGCCGGCCAGACGTCGCGCCACAGGCGGTGCTCCTCCAGCCGCCAGCGCACGCGCTCCAGCCGGACATCGCCGCTCAAGGCGCTCAGGGTACTGAGTTCAACGGCGTTCCCATCCTGGCGAAACACCTCCGGTTCATTGCGCGGCGCGCGCGCCTGAAGCTGGAAGAAATCGCGCTCCAGCAGGTTATAGGCGCGCTGTAGCTGATTGAGCTTCGTCGCCGCGGTGTCCGTTGCCGTCGTGGTGCGCATCGCGCCGTCGAGTATTTGCCATGCCAGGATGCTGATCACCGCGAAAATGGTCAGGGCAATCATGATCTCCAGCAGGGTAAAGCCCTGCTGACGCGGGAGTCGCTTACTCATGGCGTGTCCTCCGGCGGAATGATGCTCAGGACGATCACCGGCTGGCTTTCGTCGCCTTCGGCATAAACCGCAATGTCGTTGGCAAACACTTTGTTGTCTTTTTTCACCCGCTGGATCTGCCAGGTCCAGGTGCGTCCGCCCATCGTTTCGTCGCCTTTTTCAGCGGCATCAGGAAACGGGCGCTTTTCCAGCTGCGCTTCGGCCAGTTGATTTTCCGCCACCCAACTGGCCTGCAGCGTGTCCGCCAGGCCGTGGGTAAAGCGCACGTTCAGCGAAACGGAATTCATAAGCGCCAGCGCCGCGGTGGAGAAAATAACTAACGCCACCATGACTTCCAGCAGCGTCATCCCCAGCTCTTTCATCCTACGTTTAGTCATTATTCTCTACCGACACCGGCGAGGCGCCCTGCGACACCACGCTAAAATGGTGCTGTTTGTCGTCACTTTGCAGGGTCAGACGAAAGCGGGACATCTCCCCGTCGGGTAAAAATATTACCTGCGGTTCGGACGTTACCGTCGCCGCCAGACGCTGTGGCGAAAGGGAGATATGCATCGTTTCCGGAAACTGGCCGTGAGTGTAAATACGCCCGGCGGTGAGCGGTTCCCAGCGCCGTTCGCCATTTTTTTCGGCCGGGGCGACAAGTTGATATTCCGATGGCGTTATGACCAGCCCGATAATAGTGCCGTCCATTACCGCGCGGTCGGAACCGTATTCAACGAGAGATTTCATTTGCTGGCCAAATATATCCGCACCACTGCGCGATGGAATCGTCGACACGACCATCATGGCGCAGCTGGCAAATATCACCAGCGCCAGAATAATTTCCAGCAATGTAAACCCACGCTGTTTTTTCATCACTTATCTTTGTTATCTAACGACCAGTTCGTAATATCATCGGCAGTGTTCGCTTCGGCATCCGGCCCCGGCGAAAAGATATCTACCGCGCCGTGCTCGCCCGGACTGACGAGAATATAATCATTGCCCCACGGATCCTGCGGCAGGCGACGAATATAACCGTCAGTACGATAGCCGTTCGGAATTGGCGCGATTTCCGGCTTCGTCACCAGTGCCTGCAGGCCCTGTTCGCTGGTGGGATAACGGTGGTTATCCAGCTTGTACATATCCAGCGATCCCTCCAGCGCCACAATGTCGCTGGTCGCCTTCTGAGTATCGGCTTTCTCTTTATTTCCCATCAGGTTTGGCACCACCATGCTTGCCAGAACCCCAAGGATGACGATCACCACCATTAATTCGAGCAAAGTAAACCCGGCCTGACGCGTCAGGTTTTTTCTTTTTACAGACATAATTAACCCACCATATTATTGAGCTGAAGAAGCGGCTGTAATATTGACAGCACGATAAATAAAACCACTGTCGCCATTGTCACCACCAGTGCCGGTTCAAATACCGACAGCGTTAATGTAATTCGATGTTGTAATGCAGATTCCTGGTTTTCCGCTGCCCGATCCATTAATCCGCCGAGTTCGCCGCTCTCTTCGCCGGAGGCGATCATGTACAACATGGTTGGCGGAAATAATTTCGCCTGTTCCAGCGCGTTATATAACGACGCGCCCTGGCGTACCGTGTCCGCCGCCTGCTCCAGCGCCTGCCGGGCATACAGGTTTTCAATCCCGTCCATCGCGATATACATCCCTTCCAGCAGCGGGACGCTGCTGGCCTGAAGGATGCTCAGCGTGCGGATGTAGCGGGCGCTGTTAATGGCGCAGACCAGTTTTTTCAGCGGCGAGCCGTTCACCAGCCAGCGGTGATAAACAAAGCGGTTGCTCTCTTTTTTAAGCCAGGCCTTAAAACCGACACCCCCGCCCACCAAGCCGCCGCCGATCACCATGCCGTAAGCCTGCAAAAAGTCGCTCACCGCGATCAGCGTGCGGGTGGTGATCGGCAATTGCTGTTTCATGTGGACAAACTGTTCGATCACCTGCGGCACTACCGCCACCAGCAGTATGGAGATGACCGCAATCGCCACCACCGTCAGGGTGATCGGATACACCATCGCCTGCGACAACTTGCTTTTCATTTTTTGTCGTTGTTCGTTGTACTCCGCCAGCTTTTCCAGCACATCACCCAGATGGCCGGTTTTTTCGCCCGCCATCACCAGGGTACAGTAAAGCTTGTCAAAGGTGCGGGAATACTGGCTAAACGCGTCGAACAAGGTGTGCCCTTCCACCACCTTTTCGCGGATGTCAGTGACCATCGCCGCCAGCTTTTTGTCTTCCGTCTGTCTGGCAATCGCCTTCAACGCGCTTTCCAGCGGTAGCGCGGCGTTCACCAGCGTCGACAGTTGGCGGGTAAACATCGACAGCACCGGCGTGGCGAGTTTCACCCCTTTTCGGGCGCTTTTCCCGGCGGCCTGTTCGCGGGTAACGGAGATGGTCACCGGCATCAGCTTTTGCTCACGCAGGGTCTGGCGAACCTGTTTCGGTCCGTCGGCCTGCAGCGTGCCGCGCCGGGTTTTCCCGGCGGCGTCGGTGGCGGTCCAGGCATACCATGCCATTATTCGTCTCCTCCGCGCTCGGCGGTGACGCGCATCACCTCTTCCAGCGATGTGACGCCGGAAATCACCTTCAGCAGACCGTTCTCGCGCAGACTCCAGGCCTCTTTAAACATCTGCGTCTCGATGGACATTTCATCCTGGTCTTCGTGGATAGCGCGACGCATGGCGCTGTCGACCACCAGAAATTCATGGATCCCGGCGCGTCCCTGGTAACCGCTCTGGCGGCACTGCTCACAGCCCACTGAGCGATAAATCGCCTTCGGTGGTTTTTCCATAAACGTGAACAGCGCTTTTTCATTGTCTTCCAGCGGACTGCTTTGCCGGCAGTGGGGGCACAACCGGCGAACCAGACGCTGGGCAATGACGCCAAGAAGCGATGAACCAATTAAAAACGACTCCAGCCCCATATCGCGCAAACGGGTAATCGCCCCCGCCGCGCTGTTGGTATGCAGCGTAGACATGACCAGATGACCGGTCAGCGACGCCTGCACCGCGATCTGCGCGGTTTCGCCGTCACGAATTTCCCCGATCATCACCACATCCGGATCCTGACGCAGGATTGCGCGCAGGCCGCGGGCAAAGGTCATGTCCACGCGCGGGTTGACCTGGGTCTGCCCCACCCCTTCCAGCTCGTATTCGATCGGGTCTTCGACGGTCAGAATGTTGCGTTCATGACCGTTGAGCGCCGACAAAATGGCGTACAACGTGGTGCTTTTACCGGACCCCGTCGGCCCGGTGACCAGGATAATGCCGTGCGGACGCGCGATCAGCCCTTTCAGCCTGACCAGTTCCTCCTCGATCAGCCCGAGTTTGTTGATATCCGGCTTAAGATTGCTTTTGTCCAGCAAACGCATCACCACGCGCTCGCCGTACTGCGATGGAATGGTGGAAACACGCACATCCACCGCTTTACGTCCGATCCGCAAAGAGATACGGCCATCCTGCGGCAGACGTTTCTCGGCGATATCGAGCTTTGACATGACTTTGATACGTGACACCAGCAGCGGCGCCAGCTTGCGCGCGGGCTGTAACACCGGGCGCAGGACGCCATCGACGCGAAACCGGATGCTCAATGTGCGTTCGAAGGTTTCGATATGGATATCCGACGCGCCGTCTTTCACCGCTTCGCCAAGAATGGCGTTGATCAGACGGATCACCGGTGAATTTTCATCATTATCAAGCAGATCTTCGTTGTCCGGGATCTCCTCGGTGAGCGCCATCAGATCGATATCCGCGTCCATATCATCAACCAACTGCTGCGACACGCCGCTGTTCTGTTGCCAGATTTTCGCCAGCATTTCGTCGAACGCCTCTGCCGTCACCACCGTTGGGGTGAAGGCATGGCCCAGCGCCCGCCGCATTTCCAGCAACGCAAACGCAGGCGCGTTTTCACGGATATACACTGTGTTGTTATGGATCAGCACGCCGTTATCTTTGGCGAAGCTGCTGCTGCATAACTGTTTGCTGAGTTCGTCCATGCCGCCTCCGCCTTATTCTTTAAACGGGTTGCGGGAGGTGGACGGCGTGGCGCGGGTTTTCACTGGCGCGGCGTCGGGAGTCGGAAACGCGGGTAAAACAGCGTTGTCGCCCGGCTCCAGAATACCCAGTTTTTTCTCTTCCATACGCTGCAGCTGACGGGCGCGAACCTGGTCGTATTTCTCTTTCGACGCCGCGCTGTAGTTGTCGTCGTCGCGCAACACGGTGGTATGGATAAACACCATCAGGTTACGCTTAGAGGTATCCTGGGAGGTATAGCGGAACAGTTGTCCAACCAGCGGAATGTCGCCCAGCAGCGGCACCTTCGAAACGTTCTGCTTGGTGACGTTCTCAATAAGGCCGCCCAGTACCACTGTTTGTCCGCTGTGCACCATCACTTCGTTATTGATAGTGCGGGTATTAAACGTTGGGCCTAACGAAGAATCCTCGGTAGAGCTGGCATCCACACTGGAGACTTCTTGCTCAATCTTCATGTGAATCATGTCGCCGTCGTTAATCTGCGGCAGGATCTTGAGTTTGGTACCGACGGTTTTACGCTCAACGGTGTTAAACACATTGTCGCCCGTGGTGGTCTGCGATCCCGACAGCACCGGCACGTCCTGCCCAACGTTAAATGACGCTTCTTTGTTATCCAGCGTCACCACGCTCGGCGTGGACAGAATGTCGTTTTTGCCGTTGGTGGACAGCGCGGTCATCAGCGCGCCAAAGTCGCCGTTGAAGAAGCCGGTCGCCATCCCGGTGAAGCTCACCCCTTTCATACTGCCGTCTTTAATTTGACTGATTGGCAGGCCGGTTGCGCCAAACTGTACCCCGCCGTGTTTCCCTGTCCACTGCACGCCGAGATCGGTTCCCGCGCCATCCTGCACTTCGGCGATGATCGCTTCCACCAGCACCTGCGGACGGCGGATGTCCAGCTTGTCGATCACTTTTTCCAGCGAGTTCATTACGTTAGGCTGGGCGGTAATCACCAGCGAGTTGGTGGACTCGTCGGCGGTAATGTTCAGTTCGTTATTGGCGGTGGCCGTTTTACTTTTCGTGGCCCCCGGCTTGTCCTTCAACTGCTCGCCAATGCCGGTGAGCACAGGCACCACCTTCGCGGCGTTAGCATATTTGAGATAAAAGACACGGGTATTGCCTTCGTTACTTTGCTCGCGATCCAACTGGGCGATCAGCGCGCGCGTACGCGTGCGCGCCTCTTCGCTGCCGCTGATCACCAGGCTGTTGGTTTCATCATCAGAGACCACTTTGGTAGCCAGCTGCGGCGCGTTCTGCCCTTTTTGTTCTTCGTTGTTGAGGTTATTCAACATGTCCGAAAGTTCTTTGGCGGAAGCATAGTGCAGCGGAACGATTTCGCGGCGCTGCACGCCGGAACGATCCACGCGCTGCACCAGATCCACCAGCCGGTTCACTACCGAAGCTTTGCCGGTCAGCAGCAGCACGTTAGAGGGTTCGAAATGCACCACGTTGCCGATCCCGGTGGCGTCATTAAGCTGGCGAAGCAGCGGCGCCAGTTCGCGTACCGGCACGTTTTCCATGCGCACAACGCGGGTAATTATTTCATCGCCTTTGCCCGGATTTTGGCTGTCGGCAATCGGCGCGCCTGCGGTTCTTGCCACCGCAGACCGCACCACTTTTATCATGCCGTTATCCATCGGAATAACGGAAAGGCCATACAGGTCCAGGACGCTAAGAAAGAACTGATAGTATTCTTCTTCCGTTAATACGTTATACGTACGGACCGATACATTTCCCTGTACGGAAGGATCGACAAGAATCGTTTTATTCAGATTACGACCTACCGTATCGATAAACTCACGGATATCGGTGTTTTTAAAACTGGCGCTAAAATTCGCAGCAAATAGCGACCCGGAGTATAAAGCCAGGGTTGTCAGCGTCACACACGCCCAGGGAAATTTCTTCATGATCGTTCACTTGTTAATTATTTAAAACATTAACCTGAATATTTTCCAGGTGCGTATTCCGTTTCACCACTATTGCCGCCTGTTTCATCGTTGACCAGTTGGCGATAATACTTTTGGCCTGTGCGGCCTGAGTCATGTCAACAGAATTAACTCTTACAACCACATCGCCCTTTTTTAGCCCCATGTCGTGAAAAAAGGGCGAGGCGTCGCGGGGATTAATTTCGTAGCCTTCCAGCTGACCTTTTTCAATATGCGGTTTCAACACCAACCGATCGTTAAGATGCAGGCTTTCCGCGCCTGCGTCCGCGGTAGGTTTTGCCACCGGTCCGCTCTCTACGCCGCCTTTAAAGTAGTCCGGCTTTTTTAGCGCCAGTACTTGCGTAGTACCTTCGTAATTAACCACCACATTATCATTGTTAATTTCCTCAAGGTACGCATCATTAAAGCCCACCAGCGTTTCACCTTCGCGATAACTTTTTTGTCCTGCCGGTGTTTTGATAACGGCAAAAGAGAGCCATTTTTCATCGCTACTGACGATGCCCTCAATTTCTGCGGACAACGGGGTTTTTACTGCCACGGGAGAATTCGCTTGCCAGACGGCAGGCTGAAACAGGGCAAATTCCTTTTCTGTGTCACGCGTATTCCGCACTTTATTTTTGGCGGCATCTAACTTATTCGTAACTTTTCTATAATCTTTATAGACGACATACCCCTGATGCCCGCTAAATATTAGCAAGAGAAACATCACGCAGGGTGCAATCAGTCTGGAATAAAGTTGCATCCTCATTCTTCAACTGCCTTAAATAACACTGAATTTCGCAGCATCGGGCTGCGCCAATATGTGAAATGAATACTACTGAGAAGATTGAACAGCGACCATCTGCAATATCAGCAACTTTACAGGAAAAAATCGTTGACGCTTTTTTAGGTTGATGCTAACCCGAAAAAAATGAGGTTCATTTTCTCCTGTACAGAGTTTGCTCAGCCATCGCCCTTCCTTTATTTTTTCGCCAACGTTTTTGAAAGCCAAGTGCGCCGTGAGTCATCATGTATCTGAACCATTTTAAATTTACCAGCCAGCCGTATGGCAGCGTGACCCGACGTCCGGGGATGTTTTTAATTCCGTATCTCCAGGATATTTTTGGTCTGTTGCTGGCGAAAATAAAGACTCCGGGCATGATGGGCCTGTTTTCCGCCGAGCCGGAATTGCTCAGTGCGTTCATTGAAAATTTGCGCGAACAGCACCCGTGCGCACAAACCCTCAACGCCTTTCCGAAGCTGAGCGGCAATACCCTGCTGTACAAGCTCAATCCGGCCACGCAAACGAGCAAGAATAAATTACACGCCGTGGATGCTGTGCTGCGTCTCTGGCAGGAAGAATCGCCTTCGCGACGCCAGAAAGGCAAGCTGCTGATGATCTCCACGGCGGAAGCGATCAAGGACAACTGCTGGGACGTGCTGGCGATGCTGCTGGTGCGTGCCGAAGAGTCCGGCTTCCCGCTGACCATCCTGCTGACCGGCAGCCCCGAACAAGAGTCACGCCTGCTCAACCACTCCGGGCTGCGCTCACGGGTTCATACCTGCCATACGCTGCGCCCGCTAACCTGCGGCGAATTCCATGCCTACGTCGAGGCGCAGACCGAAGCGCATCAGGCGGAGACGTCGCCGTTGACGCCCGCCCGTGTGCGACGGATGCACGCGCTGACCAGAGGCCAGGTGAGCCAGTTGAACAAGCTGGCGCACCTGGCGATGCTCGCGGCCTGGACCGAACGCGCGGCCACCGTTTCACCGCGTCATTTACGTTTAGCCGCAGGCGAAATCATTCCCGCCAGGCCGCGCGGTCGCCGGTTCGCCGCCATGGGTCTGCTGACCTCGGTGGCGTTCGCCTGCTGCGCCGGGTATTTCTCTTCCGCGCTGACGGCGCATCTTCCCGTCCCCCTGCCGGTGCCTGTCGCCTGGCATAAAACGCAACCGAAGACAGACGGCCCCCGGGAACCGACGATTGAACGCGACGTGGTGAATCTGCCGGATGCCATGCATCAGCTGTACACCATGTGGGGATATGACGCCTCGGCAAACGATGCGTTATGCCAGAACGCCGGACGGGTAAACCTGATGTGCCGGCAGGGAAATGCGTCGCTGGCGGCGCTGGAGAAAGCGGGATATCCGTGGATCGGCGAGCTCAAAACCGGCGATCACCTGAACTATGCCGTCGTGGCGCGGGTAGAAAAAGACACTCTCGATCTGCTGGTCAACAACCGTACCTGGCAGGTGAGCAAACGCTGGTTTAATCAGCATGCCACCGGCAATTACACCCTGCTGCACCGCTTAACGCCGCAGGGGAAAGATGAAATCACCGCCGCCAGCGGCAAAACGGATTTGAACTGGCTGGATCAGGAACTGAGTCAGTTGCTGCACGAGCCCGTCACCCACGCGCAGGGCTGGACTGCCGATCTCGCCAGACGTACCCGCGAATTTCAGGGGAAAACGGGACTGCACGTTGACGGCATCGTCGGCGAAGAGACGCTGATGCAGCTGATGCGTGCCGCCAACAGTACGCCAGGCGTCGTGACGCAAACCGCAACGGTAAATCCGCCAGCGAAAACGCAAGGGAAGCCGCAATAATGTCCACCATTTGTCTTGCTGCTCAACGCAGCTTTGCGACCGGCGAGGCGGTCTATTTTTCCTACCGCCTGCCCACTATCCGGAAAAAAGTCTTTCAGACCCTGTTCTGGCTCATGACGCTGTTTGCTTTTGTCGTTGCCGGACTGTATGCGCATATTTACTGGCAGTGCCGACACCCTGCGCCGCCGCCAAAGCCAGTGAAGGTGGTTAACCCCGACGTACACCCGTCTGATATGCATTATGTGTACGTTTCGAAGCCGTTCCCACCGCCAAAACCTGAACCGCTTCCGGCGGCTCAGGCACGTCCTCCTGTTCAGGACGATACGTTGTGGCAAGCCGATGACGACTGGCGGCGGGCGCCTGACGGCGAATTATCCGCTGTGGCGCTGCCGGGCACAGAAAACCAGACGTCGTCCTTGCAGGAACGCTTCCTGCAAGCGCTACAGGAACAAAAAGCGGACTACCAGCAGGGAAAGGTACCGCCTCCCCCCGAGGATGAGACGCTGAACGACTATGACGCCATGCAGAAAACGCGCAGGATGCCGCAGACACCCCAAAATGCCCGGGGCCAACCGCTGCCTGACGACGCCTGATGATTGATATGATGAATGATTTACTGTGCAGAAGGACTAAAAAAGCCTCCACTTCCGTTTCATGAAGGGAGACTCCAGGGAGGATATTAGTATTTTTCAGGCAACGCTTTCATTGTAATTAAGCGTCCCTTTTCTATAACAATATAATTACCTTTTTTCAGATCGGAGAGTATTTTGATGATCGTGCTACGGGCAAAGTTGGTGTATTCCTGAATATAATCATAAACGTTAATATCATAATCATGGTGGGTGATCAGCGCATTGATTTCAATCAGGAACTCACGGATGACGGAATACGCATTGCGGGCGACCAGCATATCATCGCGTTTGCTTAACAGACAAATGTACCAGGATAAGACTTTCGTCAATTCTGGCCATAAATTATTTTCGGTCAAAAGCTGGAAGAACGCCTCTTTCCTGATGGAGCGAACAACCGTGTTAGAGCGCGCCAGACCATACATGTGGGGAGACTGATAGAACATCGCGGAAAGGCCAAAAATGCACTGTCCCTGCAACGTAAACATACACAGTTCGTCCGAGACCCGGCGAAATTCAACCTGCCCGCTAATAATAATATGAATATAATCCGGATCGTCGGTAGTAATTTTCTGCCATTTTTTCAGTTTTCTTTCTTCATACCCTTCAGTGGCGGAAATAATGCACCCCATTTCGGTATGGGGACGTGTTTTTTTACCGTATATACTTAACATTGTTATACCTTACGCAGAATATTGATAATACGTGTGCTTAACCACCGCAGAAATGCGGCTTATAAACAACTGAATCGTTCCTGGTTCCAAAAAGGCAAGTAAAAGAAATAAAAAAGAGAAGAAATAATAGATTTATAATATTTTGAAAAGCATCCTGAAGACGAAATCAATCATAAATGAGACCAATATAAAGTCAATTAATCATAGATTAATTGACTTTTAACTTAGGATTAATCCCATCAGAAAAACCAGGAGGGGCGGCTCTGTCGCGCAGTCTGCGCCTATCCCTGCCCGTATTTCTCTAACAGCGCCTCGGCAATCGCCTGGGTTTGGGCATCCGCGACGCCATTCCATAGCGACGGGCGGAAATGCATCTGAAAGGCCATGATCACCCGCCGCTGCTCGCGCCCGGACATATCAGGCGTGACTTCGTAACCATAGCGCGCCAGTAGGTCCAGCACGCTTGCGGGATCGACAGGCGTATGCGGCGCACGTCCGGCAAGATAAAATTCCACTCGCTGCGGGTCCGGCCAGGCGCCTATCCCTTGCTCCGCAAGCTGCTGCCAGGGAAACAGCGGGCCGGGATCGTCCTTACGCTGCGGCGCGATATCCGCGTGCGCCACCACGTTCTGCGGTTTAATGTCATAACGGGCGACGATCTCTTTCGCCAGCGGTATCAGCGCCTGTATCTGCGCCGGTTCAAATGGCGCAAAGTATTTCTCGCCCGCAGACATCCGCCAGCCGCGGTTTTCCAGCTCGATACCGATTGAGGTGTCGTTGATGCGCGTCGCGCCGCGCCAGAAACTGACGCCTGCATGCCAGGCCAGCTCCTGTTCCGGCACCAGTTGCCAGATACGCGGCTTCCCCCGGTACCGCGGTGGCGCCGACGGGATCAGGTAATGCGAGCTGACATTTTTGTCCGTCAGCGTCGCCAGCGAGGTGCCAAAGTCATCCGCTGTGTAGTGGATCACCAGCACCTTGATGCGTGGATAAGCCGCCTGCGCCTGATGGCGCGTGTCGAGCTGGTATCCGTCTTTGTCGACAATCCCTTTTTCGCTCGCGCAGCCGGTCAGCAGCAGCGCGGCGGCCGCCAGCGACAGTAACGCTCTCATCGACGCGTTTTTACCGCCGTGCCGCTCACGCTGACCATCAGCATACTGCCGTCTTTGCCCACGGTTTCATAGTCGATATCAATACCGACCACCGCATCGGCGCCCAGCGCTTTTGCCTGATCCCCCAGCTCTTCAAAGGCGATTTCCCGCGCTTTTCGCAGCTCTTTTTCATAGGCGCCGGAACGTCCGCCAACGATATCGCGGATACCGGCAAAAAAATCACGGAAGATGTTTGCGCCTAAAATGGCTTCGCCCGTGACCACACCGCAGTATTCCACGATGCTTTGTCCTTCCAGAGTGGGGGTGGTTGAAAACTGCATAATTACGCTCCTTTACTCAGCCATTGGCAAAATCATAAGGGATCGGGGCATAAGCGCACGATCGCAAAAGCATTATCAGACCGATACACTATTATTGAAAGGTTATAACTGAATAATGTAGAAGACTATTAGCAGAAGCTTATAAGGAAATCACTATGCGCTATTCGAAACTCTCCCTGCTTATCCCCTGCGCGCTGCTTCTCAGTGCCTGCACCACCGTCACGCCGGCCTACAAAGATAACGGACCGCGTGCAGGCGCCTGCGTGGAGGGAGGCCCGGACGATGTGGCTCAACAATTCTATGACTATCGCATTCAGCACCGCAGCAATGACCTTACCGCCCTGCGCCCATACCTGAGCGATAACCTGGCGAAACTGCTGTCTGACGCCAGCCGCGACGGCCAGCATCGTCAGCTTTTGAGCAGCGATCCCTTCTCCAGCCGCGCAACGCCGCCGGACAGCGCAAACGTCGCCAGCGCGTCGACCATTCCGAACCGGGACGCGCGCAATATTCCGCTGCGCGTGGAGCTGAAACAGGGCGAGCAGCGCTGGCAGGATGAAGTATTGATGATTCATGAAGGTCAGTGCTGGGTGATTGACGATGTGCGCTACCTCGGCGGCAGCGTCCATGCGCCAGCCGGAACCCTGCGCCAGTCGGTTGAGAACCGTTAATTTTTGACGTTACAGGCCGGATGGCTGCGCATTGTTTTATCCGGCCTACACGCAGTCCCACATCATTTTTTTCCTTTCTCGCGTAAATTGTCTGGCATTCTTCACAGAATGCCGACAATCATGCTTGCGCCATCTTGCCGCCGCTATTTTGTGCTATGTTTAAGGGGAAATGCGCGCTATATTTAACTTTTAAAGCATAAATATTGCATAACTATTCTGCCAAAGGTACTATCTGCGGCTTCAATAGCTATCAGACGGCCAGTATACGAGTATCAATGAGTATTCAATTAAACGGCATTAACTGCTTCTACGGCGCGCATCAGGCGCTGTTCGATATCACGCTGGATTGCCCGCAGGGCGAAACGCTGGTGTTGCTTGGCCCAAGCGGGGCGGGTAAAAGCTCGCTGCTGCGCGTACTCAACCTTCTGGAGATGCCGCGGTCCGGTACGCTGGACATTGCGGGCAACCATTTCGACTTCCGTAAGACGCCGTCAGACAAAGCCATTCGCGATCTGCGCCAGAATGTCGGCATGGTCTTTCAGCAGTACAATCTGTGGCCGCATCTGACCGTACAGCAAAACCTTATCGAAGCGCCCTGCCGCGTGCTCGGGCTGACGAAAGATCAGGCCTTAGCCCGTGCGGAGAAGCTGCTGGAACGCCTGCGTCTGAAGCCCTACAGCGATCGTTATCCCTTGCACCTTTCTGGCGGCCAGCAGCAGCGCGTCGCCATCGCCCGCGCGCTGATGATGGAACCGCAGGTGTTGCTGTTTGACGAACCCACAGCCGCGCTGGATCCGGAAATCACCGCGCAAATCGTCAGTATCATTCGTGAACTGGCGGAAACGAATATTACTCAGGTGATCGTGACGCACGAAGTGGAAGTGGCGCGGAAAACCGCCAGCCGCGTGGTGTATATGGAAAACGGTCACATCGTCGAGCTGGGTGATGCGGGGTGCTTCGCCAACCCGCAGACCGATGCGTTTAAAAACTATCTCTCTCACTAAGATTCGGGACAACGACAATGAAAAAAGTTCTGATTGCCGCGCTTATCGCTGGCTTTAGCCTTTCTGCAACAGCAGCACAGACCATTCGTTTTGCGACCGAAGCATCCTACCCTCCGTTCGAGTCGATGGATGCGAATAACAAAATCGTCGGTTTCGACGTCGACCTGGCCAATGCGCTGTGTAAAGAGATTGACGCCACCTGTACGTTCACCAACCAGGCGTTTGACAGCCTGATCCCCAGTCTGAAGTTCCGCCGCTTCGATGCGGTTATGGCCGGGATGGACATCACGCCGGAGCGCGAAAAACAGGTGCTGTTCACCACGCCGTATTATGACAACTCCGCTCTATTTATTGGCCAGCAGGGTAAATTCTCCAGCGTGGATCAGTTGAAAGGCAAAAAAGTGGGCGTGCAGAACGGCACCACTCACCAGAAGTTCATTATGGATAAGCACCCGGAAATTACGACCGTTCCTTACGACAGCTATCAGAACGCGAAGCTGGATCTGCAAAACGGACGTATTGACGGCGTATTCGGCGACACCGCGGTGGTTACCGAATGGCTGAAGGATAATCCGAAGCTGGCGGCGGTTGGCGACAAAGTGACGGATAAAGACTACTTCGGCACCGGCCTCGGCATCGCTGTCCGTCAGGGCAACACCGAGCTGCAGCAGAAATTTAACGCTGCGCTGGAAAAAGTGAAAAAAGATGGCACTTACGAAACCATCTATAACAAATGGTTCCAGAAGTAAGCCTTGATGAACGAATTTTTTCCGTTAGCAAGCGCCGCCGGGATGACCGTCGGCCTTGCCGTTTGCGCGCTGATCCTCGGCCTTGCGTTGGCGATGTTTTTCGCCGTCTGGGAGTCAGTTAAATGGCGTCCGGTCGCGTGGACCGGCTCAGCGCTGGTGACGATTTTACGCGGCCTGCCGGAAATTCTGGTGGTGCTGTTTATTTATTTCGGCTCCTCTCAACTGCTGCTGACGCTCTCTGACGGCTTTACCGTTAATCTGGGCGTCGTGCAGATCCCGGTACAAATGGAGATCGAAAACTTCGACGTCAGCCCGTTCCTGTGTGGCGTAATTGCCCTTTCGCTGCTGTATGCGGCGTATGCTTCGCAAACCCTGCGCGGCGCGCTGAAAGCGGTACCGATTGGGCAGTGGGAGTCCGGCCAGGCGCTGGGGCTGTCGAAAGCGGCGATCTTCTTCCGCCTGGTGATGCCGCAAATGTGGCGTCATGCCCTGCCTGGTCTGGGTAACCAGTGGTTGGTGCTGCTGAAGGACACCGCGCTGGTCAGTCTGATCAGCGTCAATGATCTGATGCTGCAAACCAAGAGCATTGCGACACGCACCCAGGAGCCGTTTAACTGGTATATTATTGCCGCGGCGATCTATCTGGTGATCACCCTGATAAGTCAGTACATTCTCAAACGCATTGACCTGCGCGCGACACGTTTTGAGCGGAGACCGGGCTGATGTTTGAGTATTTACCTGAACTGTTAAAAGGGCTGCATACCAGCCTGACGCTGACGGTGGCATCCATTGTCGTTGCGCTGCTCCTGTCGCTGATTTTCACCATCGTTCTGACGCTGAAAACGCCGGGGGTGGTCTGGCTGGTGCGCGGCTATATCACGCTGTTTACCGGCACGCCGCTGCTGGTGCAGATCTTCCTGATCTACTACGGACCGGGGCAGTTTCCGTCTTTGCAGGAGTATCCGGTTCTCTGGCATCTGCTGTCCGAGCCGTGGCTGTGCGCGTTGATTGCACTATCGCTGAATAGCGCCGCTTACACCACACAGCTGTTTTACGGTGCGATTCGCGCAATCCCGGAAGGCCAGTGGCAGTCCTGCGGCGCGCTGGGGATGAGCAAAAAAGACACGCTGGCGATTCTGCTGCCTTATGCCTTTAAACGCGCCCTCTCCTCGTATTCTAACGAAGTGGTGCTGGTGTTTAAGAGCACCTCGCTGGCTTACACCATTACGCTGATGGAGGTGATGGGTTACAGCCAGCTCATGTACGGGCGCACCTACGACGTGATGGTATTTGGCGCGGCAGGCGTCATTTACCTCATCGTGAATGGTCTTTTGACGCTGATGATGCGCTTGATCGAACGTAAAGCGCTGGCGTTTGAACGCCGGAATTAACCGTTCAGAAAGTGCATAAATCTGAATACAGAAAACGGACAAGTTGCTAACCTGTCCGTTTTTTTTGTTCCCGTATAAAATATTTAATCATTTATATTGCATATAAATTCAAATACTGGCATTGTAATTCCATGCCGCAGAAACGGCGCTTCATCATAACGGGAGTTCAACCATGAAAAAGTTAGTTCTGGCCGCATTGCTTGCCTCTTTCGCTGTCGGCGCGTCTGCCGCAGAAAAAATCAGCTTCGGGGTTTCCGCCACCTATCCCCCGTTTGAATCCATGGACGCCAATAACCAAATCGTCGGCTTCGATCTCGATCTGGCAAAAGCATTATGTAAGCAGATGCAGGCAGAATGTACCTTTACCAATCATGCCTTTGACAGCCTGATCCCGGCGCTGAAATTCAGAAAATATGATGCCGTCATTTCCGGTATGGATATTACGCCGGAGCGGAGCAAACAGGTCGCCTTTACCCAACCTTACTACGCCAACTCCGCGCTGGTGATTGCCAGGAAAGATGCGTATAAAACCTTTGCCGACCTGAAAGGCAAACGTATTGGCATGGAAAACGGCACCACGCATCAGAAATACCTTCAGGACAAGCACCCGGAAGTCAAAACTGTCGCCTATGACAGCTACCAGAACGCGATTATCGACCTGAAAAATGGCCGTATCGATGGCGTATTCGGCGACACCGCTGTGGTCAACGAATGGCTGAAGAGCAACCCGCAGTTAGGGCCAGGAACAGAAAAAGTGACCGATCCCCAGTATTTCGGCACCGGTCTGGGCATCGCCGTTCGCCCGGATAATAAAGCCCTGTTAGAGAAACTGAACGCCGCGCTGACCGCCATTAAGGCGGACGGCACCTGGCAGAAAATCAACGACCAGTGGTTCCCGCAATAATGATTTACGGCCCGCAATGCGGGCCGTTATTTATGCATTCCGCACCAGCAGCGTTAGCACTTCATAATGGGCGGTGTGAGGGAACATATCGAAAAGCTGCACGCGTTCGGGACGATAACCCGGTAAATCCGCAATGTCTTTTGCCATCGTACGGGCGTTACAACTCGAGTAGATGATAAACGGCGGGGCCATCTCGCTGAGATAATCGCATAGCGCTTTGCCAATCCCGCGACGCGGCGGATTCACCAGCACCAGTTGCGGGGCGCTCTCCTGAGCGGTAGCGAACTGCGTGGAGTCCAGCGCCTGAAAATGCAGATTCGTTAAACCGAGCTCTTTCGCCGACTGCTTCGCGCAGGCAATCGCCTCTGAGGAGATTTCAATCCCGGTTAGCCGCATCTCAGGCGTGGCGCAGTGCAGCCCAAAGCCGCCGACGCCGCAGAACAGATCCCACATATGGTTTACCGGGAGCTGGCGCACCCAGTCACGGGCGGTAGCATAGAGCTGGCTTGCCACCGTCGGGTTGGTCTGGAAAAAACTTTGTGGACGGATCCACAGCGGAACGTCGTTTAAACGCTCCGCCAGCGACGACGGTTCAGTCAGGAAGATCTCCGTCTCCCCTTCCATAATCGCCATGTGCACAGGCTGCAGGTTGACGCTGATGACCTTAAGCTGCGGCAGTTGCGCCTGCAGCGAGGGCAACGCGGCGCGCAGTTGCGCCAGCTTGGTTTCTGAACGCAGCACAAAGCGCAGCATCATGCCGCCATCGTACTGGCTTTCGGTAAGCAATATATATTTCAGCTCGCCACGCTTACGCGCCACGTTGTAGGGCGTTAAGCCCGCCCGGGCAATAAACGGCTTGAGGGCGGCGAAAACGGCAGCAAACGACGGCGGATAAAGAGGACAGTCGCAGAGATCTTCCGGCGTGCCGTCGCGGTGCAGCATCCCGAGCAGCGGTTTTTCCACGCTGCCGCTGACCACCATCTTGGCTTTATTGCGAAAGCCTTGTTCCGGCCCGCTGACTGGCGTGCGCCACTCCCCCACCGGGAAACCGGCAAGCAGATTGTTGAGATCGGCTGTTTTGGCGGAGAGTTGAACGTCAACCGGCTGCGTGATCCACGGGCAGGAGCGGCAGCGGCCGGCGTCATAAAGTGCGCAATACATACGGAAACCTTCAGATGTTCGGGGCGACGATTATACACATTATTCGGGCATTTGTAGGTCGCGCCAGGACGCCGTTTTACTGGAGCTGGAAGAACCGGCGGCTGGTGGCCGGAACAAACAGCAGGCAAAGCACCAACATGTCCGGCAGCTTTTGCATCACCAGGGTATGCAGAATTTCCCGTTTTGACTCACCGGCGATGCTGAATAACTCCGGATACCCGTAGCCTAATGAGGCTGCCCATAAATAGCCCGCGGCGGTCACCTGGGTCAGTAAATAAATCCAGCGCGCCCAGTTGCGCCCTTTTACCAGCGAAAATGCGCACCAGATCTCAATAAACACCAGCACCAGGCTGCTCAAAAAAACCAGCGTCAGACTCCATGTTTGCACGCTGCGATGGATAAATTCGCCAAGCCCCCGAATGCCGAGCGTATTGAATATCATCAGCACGTCGAGGCAACGGATCATTATAATGGCGAGCGCCGCCACCTGCACCAGCGCGGGCACATTTAAACGAGCGTGTGATGAGGACGTTTTTTTGAAGAATCCCAATGTGTGACTTCCCTGAAAAACAGTGCCGCGACATGCGCGGCACTTCACTGGAAATTTTAATTGCTTCAGCCGCGTCTTGCACGCTGGATATCGCGGATTCGCTGTTTTTCCGTGCGCGCCATCAGATACCAGGCGATAAATCCGACAATTCCGACCACCCCGAGGATCAACGTAGCCAGAGCGTTGATTTCCGGGTTCACTCCCATGCGCACGCTGGAGAACACCAGCATCGGCAAGGTCGTCGCGCCGGGACCGGAAACAAAGCTGGCGATCACCAGATCGTCAAGCGACAGCGTAAACGCCAACAGCCAGCCGGAGACGATGGCAGGCATGATCATCGGTAAGGTGATCACGAAGAACACCTTCAGCGGCGTCGCGCCGAGATCCATCGCCGCCTCTTCAATAGATCGATCCAGTTCCCGCAGGCGCGAGGAGATCACCACCGCCACGTAGGCGGTACAGAAGGTGACGTGCGCCAGCCAGATGGTCAACATACCGCGGTCGGACGGCCAGCCGATGGCGTGGGCGAGCGCGACAAACAGCAACAGCAACGAAAGCCCGGTAATGACGTCCGGCATTACCAGCGGCGCAGTAATCATAAAGGCGAAACCGTTGGCGCCGCGAAAACGACCAAAACGCACCAGAACGACAGCGGCAATGGTGCCCAGAATCACCGCCATTGTCGCCGCGCAGGCGGCTATCGTCAGGCTTAAGCCCACGGCGCTCATCATGGCGTCATCGCGAAACAGCTCGCCGTACCAGCGCGTCGACCACCCCGCCCATACCGTCACCAGTTTAGAGCTGTTAAACGAGTAGATCACCAGCATCAGCATCGGCGCATACAAAAACGTAAAGCCCAGCACCAGAATCACGATGCGCCAGGGCGAACGTATTACCGGCAAATTGTTCATCCGTGGACGCCTCCGCTTTTTTGCTGGTGCTTGTGGAACCACATGATCGGAACGATCAGCAGCAACAACATCACGATCGCCACCGCAGAGGCCACCGGCCAGTCACGGTTGTTAAAGAATTCCTGCCACAGCACGCGACCAATCATGATGCTGTCCGGCCCGCCGAGCAGCTCAGGAATGACAAACTCGCCGACAGCCGGAATAAACACCAGCATGGAACCGGCAATAATGCCGCCTTTGGTCAGCGGCACGATCACGCTAAAAAAGGTTTTCAGCGGGCGGGCGCCGAGATCGAGCGAGGCTTCCACCAGCGAATAGTCAATGCGCGTCAGAGCGGTGTAGATCGGCAGCACCATAAACGGCAGATAGGCATACACGATGCCGATATAGACGGCCAGGTTGGTATGCAGGATGGTCAACGGCTGGTCGATAACGCCAAGCCACAGCAGAAAGTTGTTTAACACACCGTTATTTTTCAGGATCCCCATCCACGCATAGACGCGAATAAGAAACGAGGTCCACGACGGCAGGATCACTAACAGCAGCAGGATATTTCGCGTCGACGGCTTGCTGTGGGCCACCGCCCACGCCAGCGGGTATCCCAGCAGCAAGCAGCACAGGGTGGAGATGCCCGCGACCTGCAGCGACTGCAAATAGGCGTCAAAATAAAGCGGATCGTCGGTCAACTGCAGGAAGTTACCGAGGTTAAGAGTGATCGCCAGCTGCCCGTCAGCCCACGCCATCAGCTCGGTGTACGGCGGGATCGCCCTCGCCATTTCCGCAAGGCTGATTTTAAAGACGATCAGAAACGGCAGCAGGAACAGCAGGATCAGCCAGACGTAAGGCAGCGCAATGACCAGTTTACGCCCGTGATTCATCTGCACGCGCGCCAGCCACAGCCGCAAACCGCCAGGCTTTTCTCCGCGTGCCGCAGGTTCAAGTGTACTCATTTTCGCTCCTTAAACCGTCAACACCACGCAGCTATCGGCATCCCAGCACAAACGAACCTCATCGCCCCACGTCGGCAACCCTTTTCGGTAGCGATGGGCGTTCTGAAGCTGGGCGCTGATCATCTGCCCGCTTTTTAAGCGAACGTGGTAAATGGAGAGATCGCCGAGATAAGCGATATGCACCACTTCTCCCACGGCGAAGTTAACGCCATCGGCGGGCGGTTCTTCGCACAGCATGATTTTTTCCGGGCGCAACGCCACATGCACCGGCACGTTGTCCACCACCGAAGCATCGGGATCCACCTTCAGCGGATGCACCAGCCCCGGCGAATCCAGCACCAGGCCATCGTCCTGCCGCGCTTTCAGCACGCCTTCAAACACGTTAACCGAACCGATGAATTCCGCGCTGTAACGGGTGGTCGGATGCTCATAGATCTCCTCTGGCTCACCGATCTGGACAAACTTGCCGCGATTCATAATGGCAATGCGCCCGGCCATGGTCATCGCTTCTTCCTGATCGTGGGTGACCATGACGCAGGTCGCGCCGACGCGCTCGAGTATATCCACCACTTCGAGCTGCATCCGGTCGCGCAATTTTTTGTCCAGCGCCCCCATCGGCTCGTCGAGCAGCAATAATTTAGGCCGTTTTGCCAGGCTTCGCGCCAGCGCCACGCGTTGACGCTGGCCACCGGAAAGCTGATGTGGCTTACGTCTGGCGAACTCCTGCATATGAACCAGCCCCAGCATCTCTTCAACACGGCTGGCGATTTCCGCTTTCGGCAGTTTGTCCTGCTTCAGGCCAAAAGCGATATTCTGCTCGACGGTCATATGGGGAAACAGCGCATAGGACTGAAACATCATATTGACAGGGCGCAGATAGGGCGGGACGTGGGCAAGATCGACGCCGTCCAGCACAATGTGTCCGGCGGTAGGTTGTTCAAAACCTGCCAGCATACGCAGCAGCGTGGATTTCCCGCAGCCCGACGCCCCCAGCAGCGCGAAAATTTCACCTTTGTAGATAGTCAGGCTGACATCGTCGACCGCATGCTGGCCGTCAAAGGATTTTGTCAGGTTACGGATTTCCAGCAGCGGCGTCAGCGCCTTACGGGGTTTCGCCTGCGGGCGAGGTATCGCATCATTCACGAGGTGCTCTCCGGCGTAAATCAAAAATCGTGCAGGCGCCCCCTTTCGGTGCGCCTGATGCCGGGCACGCAATGCGCCACCCGGCCTGTCTCAGACTGACGAAAGGTTACTTACCGCTTTTCACTTTGGTCCATGCGCGGGTACGCACGCGATCGATTTTCGGTTCCTGTACCTTCAGCGTGAACATTTTCGCGCGCACATCGGCGGGCGGATAAATTCCCGGGTTGTCACGCACTTCCGCGCTCACCAGCTTCGTCGCCTCTTTGTTGGCGTTGGCATAAAACACGTGATCGGAGATATGGGCAATGACGTCCGGGCGCAGCAGGTAGTTCAGGAACTGATAGGCTTCCTCTTTGTTTTTGGCGTCGGCGGGCATGGCGAAGACATCAAAGAAGGCCATTGCCCCCTCTTTCGGGATCGAGAAGGAGATATTGACGCCGTTCTTCGCCTCTTTCGCACGATTCGCCGCCTGCCAGACATCGCCTGCCCAGCCAATAGCCACGCAGGTATCGCCGTTCGCCAGATCGTTGATGTATTGCGAAGAGTGGAAATAGCGGATATTCGGGCGCAGTTTGAGCAGCAGATCGGTTGCCGGCCCCGTGTAGTCCTTCGCGTCGGTGCTGTTCGGATCTTTACCCAAATAGTTCAGCACGGTCGCAAACACCTCTTCCGGCGCATCGAGGAAAGAGACGCCGCAGCTTTTTAACTTTTCGAGGTTTTCCGGCTTAAGCACCAGATCCCAGCTGTCCACTGGGGCATCGGCGCCGAGCGCCGCTTTCACTTTCTCGACGTTATAGCCAATGCCGGTCGTCGCCCACATATATGGCATAGCGTATTTGTTTTCCGGATCGTGTTTGGCAACCAGCTTAAGCAGCTCAGGGTCGAGGTTTTTCCAGTCCGGCAGCTTGCTCTTATCCAGCGGTTGAAAAACGCCCGCCGTCAGCTGGCGCTCAAGGAAACTGGCGGACGGCACCACCAGGTCAAAGCCGGTGCTGCCTGCCATCAGTTTGCCTTCCAGCACTTCGTTGGAGTCAAACACGTCGTAGACCACTTTGATCCCGGTCTCTTTTTCAAAATTCGCTACCGTATCCGGCGCGATATAATCAGACCAGTTATAAATATGGAGCGTTTTTTGTTCCGCTGCGAGCGTGCCGGCAGAGACGGCCATCAGAGCGCCCGCAACCAGACCCGATAGCCATTTTTTATTTAAGGCGGTCATAATCTCTTTCCTTATGCAAGTTCGTTAACATACGAACCTAAAAATTTGCACTCAAAGCTATGCAAGAATCGTGCATACTTTGTCATCCGGCACACTCAGGAAAGAACGGACGCTCTCCTGGCCGTTATTGCTCGCTGTTACAGCGCATCGCAAGAATAACTTTAGCCAGGTTTTCAGGCCATAGCCCAGATTAAAAAACGCCTTTTATCAATTTTTTATGCAATTTATGTCTATGTGATAAAGCGAATTGGCGGGAAAGGAGGTGAATAATTCTTTAAAGAAAGGTTAAAAGCAGCATAAAAGCGGGTAATACGCAGCCGCACTGGCAGCGACTGCGCTCTGCACGTTATTCCCTGAAGGGATATCAATGCAGAAAATGGATTTCGCCGTTGCTTTTTTGCGCGTCCTCTTCGGCGGTGTAGAGCATCTGGTGCGCCCCCGCTTCAAGAATGACCATCGAAATCTGCTCCTCGCTCTGACGCACGAACCATTCAAACTGCTCGTAGGTGATGCCGCGCATAACGGATAAAGACTGGCAAACCACCAGCTTTGGCAGATTATCGTCCTGCATATCGAGAAACGCTTTAACCGTGAGAGAGCTGGCGTTGATCGCCGACAAATCCGCCGCCAGCGGCAACAGCGCAGACGGTCTGACTTCCGCCATAGCGGAAAACAGCAACGTGTTATCAACCAGGTCTAATTTGGCGTCGTAAATGCCGTCGAAGTTTTGCATATGCGGTAAGTGCAGCGCCTGACAGGTATCACATTCAAAAAAGCTCATGCCCAGGTCGTCGAGCCATTGTCGCAACGTATCCAGATCGGGAACGACCAGTGATGTCATAATAATGTGCTACCTCTTACGAAAAAAAATACCGGCACAGCTTACGCAAAAAGCGCGCGTCACGCTACGATCATCAGCGATATTCAGATCAGCCACCCGTTTTCAGACAAAAACCCGGCGTCGCGTGGCGCTCGATCCACTGGATCATTCGTCCGGCGATATCGACACCGGTCGTTTTTTCAATGCCTTCCAGACCTGGCGACGCATTGACCTCCATCACCAGCGGACCACGTTCAGCACGTAAAATATCCACCCCTGCGACATCAAGCCCCAGCGTTTGCGCCGCTTTTACCGCAATCTCACGCTCCCGGGGCGTAATGTTGGCGATGCAAGCCACTCCTCCACGATGCAGATTCGAGCGAAAATCGCCCTCCTTCGCCCGGCGTTCAATGGCGGCGACCACTTCGTCCCCCACTACCAGACAGCGAATATCGCGCCCTTTTGCCTCTTTAATATATTCCTGCACCAGAATGTGGGCGTTGAGTCCGCGAAAGGCGTCCACCACGCTTTCCGCCGCCTGGCGAGTTTCCGCCAGCACGACGCCGATCCCCTGGGTTCCTTCCACCAGCTTCACCACCAGCGGCGCGCCGCCGACCATATCGATGAGATCGCTGGTGTCATCCGGCGAGTGCGCAATTCCGGTAACCGGCAGGTCGATGCCCTGGCGCGCCAGCAGCTGCAACGAGCGCAGTTTGTCGCGCGCGCGGGTAATCGCCACGGACTCATTGAGCGGATAGCTCCCGAGCATCTCAAACTGCCGCAGCGCCGCGGTGCCGTAAAAGGTGATCGCAGAACCTATACGCGGGATAACGGCGTCATAATGGGGAAGCCGACGCCCTTTGTAATGAACAGACGACGCCGCCGGGTTGATGTTCATATAACAGGAAAGCGGGTCGAGAATATCAACCAGATGACCGCGCTTCATTGCCGCTTCACGCAGGCGTTTACACGAATAGAGCGTTCCGTCCCGGGACAATATGGCAATCTTCACCCTGCACCTCTCTGAATAACCCGTTCAACGTCCCGCGTATCATACACAGCGGCAACATTTTTAGCGCGTAGCCCACCCCTGTTTATGCAAATATTCCAGAATGAACGGACGGTTTTCTTTGATCAGGGTGCGACGAATATGATCGCTCCAGGTATCGCGGCGGTTATTACTGCCACGGGTGAGATAATATTGCGCCAGCTGTTCGTCATAGTCGGCGAGCGCCGCGTGATCCAGCGGCTGGTAGGCATTTTCATGCACCACGATGGCGGCAGGCAGACGGGGTTTGAGATCCGGATTGTCGGCAGGCCAGCCGAGACACAGGCCAAACAGCGGCAGAACGTGTTTTGGCAAGTTCAGCAGTTCAGTCACCGCCTCAATATTATTGCGCAGACCGCCGATATACACGCCGCCCAGCCCCAGTGATTCTGCTGCGGTCAGCGCGTTTTGCGCCATCATGGCCGTATCGACGACGCCGAGCAGCAGTTGCTCCGCCAGGCCCAATTGGGCGTCGGGGCAAATTTGCAGGTGACGGTTGAAATCGGCGCAAAAAACCCAGAATTCCGCGGCCTGGGCTACGTGCTGTTGTCCACCGGTTAACGGCACCAGCGCCTCACGTAGAGCAACATCGGTGATGCGAATAATCGATGTGCACTGCAAAAAGCTGGAACTTGACGTGGCCTGTGCGCTCGCCAGGATCGCCTCTCGCTGTTCGGGGGTTATCGCCTGGTCGGTGTAATGACGAATTGAACGATGGTGACGAAGCAGATCAATAGTTGGAGTCATGACGTTTTTCTCTGTCTGAGCGGAAAGAATCAGTGTAGACGGCACAGTGTAAAGCGTTCAGCTTTCATCTGCTTAACAGATATAGCTTAAAGATATTAGAGTAAAAGGCGCAACCTACTGTTCAAGCTGAACGAATCACGGCATCATAACCGCCATTCGCCGTCAGGCTCAGAGTTGAAGGAGAAACATATGTTTACCGTAATTTTTGGTCGCCCGGGTTGCCCATACTGCGTACGTGCGAAAGAGTTGGCAGAAAAACTGAGCAATGAGCGCGAAGATTTTAACTATCGCTACATCGACATTCACGCCGAAGGCATCACCAAAGCGGATCTGGAAAAAACGGTCGGTAAACCGGTGGAAACCGTACCGCAGATTTTCGTCGATCAGAAACACATCGGCGGCTGCACTGATTTCGAAGCCTGGGCAAAAGAGAATCTGAACCTGTTCGCCTGACAGGTTTGCCCGCGCGGATCCATGTCAAACGCCCTCATCCGAGGGCGTTACTGTTTTTTACGCTGACGCGGCCTGAACAGGCTGCTGATGAATAAGAAACATAAGGCGCCCAGCGCGCACCAGAACACGGCGCTGAATAACCACGCCAACTCCTGCCAAAGCGAACGGGTGGGGGTAAAAAAGAGGCGCATAAGCACCAGACAACAAGGCGCTGCAAGCATCGCACCGAGCAGAGGTTTGATTACCTCCCGACGATGAGAGCAAAAACTGGCAACAGCACCTGGTAGCGTAAAAAACAACAGCCCAATTTCAGGATGCCCGGCTGCCCGAAATGCCCCCTTCATGTTCATCGTCAGAAACACGCAGACGACCACAAAGAGCACAAAACAGCAGACCGCGCCTGCCCAACCTTGTTTATGTTTCAATCGTTTCTCCTGACACTGTCTCTATCGAACACACTTTTCGCCAGTGGCGTCCAGTCAGATAAAGCCGATCAGCAATCCATGCCAAATTACGCCCATACGATTCTTATAGCCGTTGATACGTAATGAGATTAAACTAGCCAAATATATTGTTGTGCTGCTTATATTTGGGCGACGAATATGACACTGCCGCCCTTATTAGATAGCAAAAACAGTAGCGTAAATTATCATTTCTTTCAACAGCTTACTGGTAAACAAGAAGTTAGCCTCCGTGAATATAAACGTCGCCGATTTGTTAAATGGGAATTACATCCTGTTATTATTTGTCGTACTGGCGCTTGGCCTGTGTCTCGGTAAATTGCGCCTGGGTTCCGTCCAACTGGGTAATTCCATTGGCGTTTTAGTGGTCTCTCTATTATTAGGGCAGCAGCATTTCAGCATTAACACCGATGCCCTGAACCTGGGTTTCATGCTGTTTATTTTCTGCGTCGGCGTTGAGGCGGGGCCTAACTTTTTTTCCATTTTTTTTCGCGACGGGAAAAACTACCTGATGCTGGCCCTGGTGATGGTCGGCAGCGCGCTGCTGATCGCCTTAGGGCTGGGTAAGCTGTTTGGCTGGGATATCGGCCTGACGGCGGGTATGCTGGCTGGCTCAATGACCTCCACCCCCGTGCTGGTCGGCGCGGGCGATACGCTGCGGCATTTCGGCATGGAGAGCGCAGAGCTGTCCCGCGCGCTCGATAACCTCAGTCTGGGTTATGCATTGACCTACCTTATCGGTCTGGTCAGTCTGATCGTCGGCGCGCGCTACCTGCCTAAACTCCAGCATCAGGATCTGCAAACCAGCGCCCAGCAGATCGCCCGTGAGCGGGGACTGGATACCGATACCAACCGCAAAGTCTACCTGCCGGTTATTCGCGCTTACCGCGTCGGCCCCGAACTGGTGGCGTGGACGGACGGGAAAAACTTGCGCGAGCTGGGCATTTATCGCCAGACCGGTTGTTATATCGAGCGTATTCGCCGTAACGGCATACTCGCTAACCCGGACGGTGACGCGGTCCTGCAAATGGGCGATGAAATCGCGCTGGTGGGCTATCCGGATGCGCACGCCCGGCTCGATCCGAGCTTTCGTAATGGGAAAGAAGTTTTTGACCGCGATCTGCTCGACATGCGTATTGTCACCGAAGAAATTGTCGTGAAAAACCACAATGCCGTCGGTCGTCGCCTCGCTCAGTTGAAGCTCACCGACCATGGCTGCTTCCTTAACCGCGTGATCCGTTCGCAAATTGAAATGCCGATTGACGACAACGTGGTGCTTAACAAAGGCGATGTTTTGCAGGTTAGCGGCGATGCCCGTCGCGTAAAAACGATTGCCGATCGCATTGGCTTTATCTCCATTCATAGCCAGGTAACCGATCTGCTCGCCTTCTGCGCCTTTTTTATTATTGGTCTGATGATCGGCATGATCACCTTCCAGTTCAGTAATTTTAGCTTTGGCATCGGTAACGCGGCCGGTCTGCTGTTCGCCGGGATCATGCTTGGCTTTCTTCGCGCCAACCATCCCACATTCGGCTATATCCCACAGGGCGCGCTGAATATGGTGAAAGAGTTCGGTCTGATGGTCTTCATGGCTGGCGTGGGCCTGAGCGCGGGTAGCGGTATCGGCAACGGTCTGGGAGCGATTGGCGGTCAGATGCTGGTAGCCGGGCTTATCGTCAGCCTGGTCCCGGTCATCATTTGCTTCCTGTTTGGCGCCTATGTCCTGCGCATGAACCGCGCGCTACTGTTTGGCGCGATGATGGGCGCACGTACCTGCGCGCCAGCAATGGAAATCATCAGCGATACCGCACGCAGTAACATTCCGGCGCTGGGCTACGCGGGCACCTATGCTATCGCGAACGTACTGCTCACACTGGCGGGGACGCTTATCATCATTATCTGGCCTGGCTTAGGATAAAACTGAAGTTACGCCTTAAGTGAAAATTTTTTGCAAATGCGCAGAACTTTTCTTAAAGGCGTCAGTCATAACTAGTGCCACTGCTTTTCTTTGATGTCCCCAATTTGTGGAGCCCATCAACCCCGCCGTTTCGGTTCAAGGTTGATGGGTTTTTTGTTGCCTGGGATGTTGTTGTCTTCAAATCAATGAACGTTGTTAACTTTCTTTCTATGGGTGACGGCAGCAAGACCGGTGAAGAAAACAGGCTGGCGATAGAATGCATGAACACCCGATCGTTTTCCTGACCGCCCTTCCCGCGTCTGACCCCATCTACATACCCGCCGCTCGCAGCATCCAACCTATAAACCCTATTGGTTTTTGCCATGCGCCGCCCGTTTTTCTGGCCCACACCGATGACAGAACCAGGACAGATAAAATTTGTGAAAAGGTGCATAACCCCGCTCCGCTGCATATCCATATGAAATAATTACAACAGCTAATCAATTCATAAGCTCTTGAAAATTATGCTCTGGATGGTACAAATTGATTGAAGGATAAAAACAACCCTCTGGAGATTTTATGAGTTCTGTTAGTTCTGCCCCTCTTAACATATTCAATGCCGAATTTTTAAGCTCACCTGCGGCAACAGCCGCTGCATGGATTTCTATCATCGGCGCAGTCATTCTTATATGCAAATTAATAGGTGCACTTTTTCAATACAGAAAATCACATAACGAGATATTAAAAAAATCTGGTGTCCCCGCATTTATACTAAACGTATTCTTTATAACCATCCCCTTAAAAAATTTACCTGCCCCTGGTTGGCCAGAGAAAATAATCACAATCGCGTTTTCATTTATTTTCATACTTGCAGTTTACTTTTTCATGCCTGCACTTATTCAAACTTATAAGACCCCACCCGATACGGCATTACTTTACTGGAAAAAAACTGGCGAAGCATTTTACATATCAAAAAAAATGGCGACATCAGCGACAATATTCGCTCCTGCAAACTGGACTATTTCTGCTGATGACTGCTTACAAAAATCACCAACCAGCACCAGGCAATACAATGCACTTACGATCGAAAACAAAGAAAATTTATGCAGCCTGTTAACCACGCAAGAAGGAATAAATTATATCGAAAAATCCATAAAAAAATTTAATAAAGATAAGTTTTTCATGTACTCTTTTGTTCCTCTGACAATGTTTGTTTTATTATGGTTGCCATTGGGGTTTATGCTAACAATACACTATTCCAGGAAAGTCAGAAAGTACATTTTGAATGAGCAAAAAAAAGCAATCCATTGTGCCCATGGTGAATTTAAGACAGAGGGTATCTATGCTATATATCAAGAGTTAGATCGTTAGACGTTTTGCTAATACCCGACACTCTTTACTCTGCATAATGCTTTTTTGCCTCTTGCGACTAAAGCATTTATGCAGATCCGAATGGTCACGATAACTATGGAGCCCCATTTTCCGTGGAGTGGTAATAAAGTGTTTTTATAACTTAAAACTCCAGCCAGCGATCCCTTCCGACATGCTTACACTATTCCCGCTATGCGCTTCACCATTAGCAGGATCTCCTCCCGCGACAGGGGCGTGCGGTCGGTCACGAAGTGCAGCGTCATCCCTTCAATAAACGCGTCCAGCGCGCGGGCAGTGCCGGGGGGAAACCACTGTTCCAGCGTACGCTGGCTGCGCTGCATCCAGTTTTGCATCACCGTTTTTAATGCCGGTTTACGGCTGGCGAAGGCGTAAAGCTGGTACATCAACGCCATGTTTTCCGGCGTGGTGACCTGCGAACAGTGGATCATACCGGTAATAGCCAGACAGGCGCCCTGCGCGTCGCTCACGTCGGCAAAGAAGGCCTGATACTGCTCAGACATGGTATCGGTAAACTGACTCAATGCCTCAGTGAGCAGCTCATCGATACCCGAAAAATAGTAGGTTAACGATCCCAGCGGAACACCGGCAATCGCCGCGATTTTGCGATGCGTGACGGCGTGAATGCCGTGCTCTTTTACCGCCTCAAGCGTGGCCGTAATAATTTTCTCTCGCCGCTGTGGGTCATTAGCACGTCGCACATTTTTTCCTCAGAACGGGTTTATGTACAAATGTACACTTTATTGCTAATGTTGTCTCCTGTCCTTCATTAACGATGTGAACTTAATGACTGCCCTTTCCTCACGTAAAGCCCTGCAACGCCGAACCTGGGCGCTGTTTATGTTCTTCTTTTTGCCCGGCCTGCTGATGGCTTCCTGGGCGACGCGTACGCCAGCGATTCGCGACACGCTCTCCGTCTCAACGGCGGAAATGGGCGCCGTCCTGTTTGGTTTGTCCATTGGTTCAATGAGCGGCATCCTTTGTTCGGCCTGGCTGGTGAAACGATTTGGCACCCGCAACGTGATCCGCACCACTATGTCCTGCGCGGTGTTGGGAATGTTAGTGCTGTGTCTCGCGTTAGGGTTCGCCTCGCCGCTGCTGTTTGCGCTGGGATTAGGCGTGTTCGGCGCCAGTTTTGGATCGGCGGAAGTGGCGATTAACATCGAAGGCGCGGCGGTTGAACGTGAGATGAATAAGACCGTGTTGCCAATGATGCACGGGTTTTACAGCCTTGGAACGCTGGCTGGCGCAGGCGTGGGGATGTTTTTAACCGCTTTTGGCGTGGTGGCCACCACGCACATATTACTGGCCTCTCTGGTGGCCATCGCCCCGATTTTTATTGCTATTCGGGCAATTCCGGACGGCACGGGCAAAAACGCCAGCGACGGTTCAACGCCTCAGGCAAAAGGTGTTCCCTTCTGGCGTGATATGCAACTGCTGCTTATCGGCGTCGTGGTGCTGGCAATGGCCTTTGCCGAAGGTTCCGCGAATGACTGGCTACCGCTGCTGATGGTTGACGGCCACGGCTTCAGTCCGACGTCCGGCTCGTTGATTTACGCTGGCTTTACCCTCGGCATGACCGTCGGACGCTTTGCCGGCGGCTGGTTTATCGATCGCTACAGTCGCGTGGCGGTTGTTCGTGCCAGCGCGCTGATGGGCGCGCTCGGCATCGGGCTGATCATTTTTGTCGACAGCGCCTGGGTGGCGGGCGTTTCGGTCATATTGTGGGGACTCGGCGCATCGCTGGGCTTCCCGTTGACCATCTCTGCCGCCAGCGATACGGGTCCGGACGCGCCAACCCGCGTCAGCGTTGTGGCAACGACGGGTTATCTGGCGTTCCTGGTTGGACCGCCGTTGTTAGGCTATCTCGGTGAGCACTACGGACTGCGCAGCGCCATGCTGGTGGTGCTGGCGCTGGTGCTACTGGCGGCAATCGTGGCGAGAGCGGTCGCCAAACCGGAATCAACAACGCAAACTGCGACGGAGAAGGGATAAATGGCTATTAAGTTAATTGCTGTGGATATGGACGGCACCTTTCTGAGCGATCGGAAAACCTATAACCGCGAACGCTTTCTGAGACAGTACGCGCAGATGAAAGCACGAGGGATTCGTTTCGTGGTCGCCAGCGGCAACCAGTATTACCAGCTTATCTCTTTCTTTCCAGAGATAGCCAATGAGATTGCCTTCGTCGCGGAAAATGGCGGCTGGGTGGTCAGTGAAGGTGAAGATGTTTTTAATGGCGAACTGCCGAAAGCGGCGTTTAGCGCCATCGTTGATCATCTGCTGACCCGGCGCGATGTCGACATTATCGCCTGCGGAAAAAGCAGCGCCTATACCCTGAGAACCTATAGCGATGCGATGAAAACGATGGCTGGTATGTACTATCACCGACTCGAATTCGTTGACAGCTTCGACAATATTAACGATGTGTTTTTCAAATTCGGCCTGAATATTTCAGATGACAAAATCCCGCAGGTCCAGCGCGCGCTGCATGAGGCTATCGGCGATATTATGGTGCCGGTCCACACCGGCTACGGCAGTATCGATTTGATCATCCCGGGCGTACACAAAGCCAACGGTTTGCGGTTGCTACAGCAGCGCTGGGGCATTGACGACAGCGAAGTGGTGGCCTTCGGCGATGGCGGTAATGATATTGAAATGCTGCGCCAGGCAGGCTTTAGCTTTGCGATGGAACATGCGGGGAAAGGGGTGGCCGCCGCGGCGAAATACCGCGCGGGTTCGAATAACGAGGAAGGTGTGCTGGATATTATTGATAAGGTGTTAAACAACGAAGCGCCGTTTCATTAAGATCTGATGAAAGCCTGATGGCAACGCTTTGCGTCTTACAGCCTGTCAATTTTTGCTCTCCAGGCCAGCGCAACGCCATCAGGCATCATGGCGTTATCCTTCCCGGGTGTTCCCGACCCGTTTATCTTTCAGGAAGATTGCCATCAGCAGCAGCCACAGAATACCGTTAGTGAGGTTAAACAGGCTGAACAATCCGTTTCCACCGCTCAGATAAGCATATTTGCTGACCTCTATGCCGACGGTAAAAATGAGCATTTGCAACATCCCCATCGCCGCGGAAACAGTGCCCTTGCTCATGTCGCTGGCAAACAGGGTCAAACGTACCAGCCCGGCATTCGCCAGACCAATACCAAACGCATAGACGCTCAGCCCGGCGGTCATCCACAAATAAGCATGGGATGAAACCACCGTTGCCGCCGCGGCAAGAATCAGCCCCAGCACAATCGGCCAGCCGCCCATGATAATCAGCGAACGCACCGTGCGGCGGGAAGTCAGACGCGCCAGCACCAGATTTCCGGCAATCAGAGCGCCGAAAATCGGCACCTGCAGCAGGCCATATTGATAACTGCTGAGCTGTTCACCGCTGATAATGATAATCGGCGACTGCGCAATCCAGGCCAGCAGCGGCAAACTGACAAATCCGAGCGCCAGCGCGCCAGCGACAAAGCGCCCGTTCTTCATGACCTGCTGGTAATCACGTCCGAGCGCCTTTAACGAAAGCGGCTCGCCGATGCGCGTCGCCGTTTCAGGCATCGCCCGTTGCAGTCCAAAAAACGCCATCGCCGCCAGTACGGCAAACAGCACAAACATCCCTTCCCACGGCAGAACGTGCACCCAGGCCGCGCCCACCAGCGGACCTAATAGCGGCGCGATCAGCGCGACGTTGGCCATTAACGCGGTGATCTTGATACACACCGCTTCCTCAAACGACTCCTGTATCGCCGCATAACCTACCGCACCAATGAAACATAAACTGATGCCCTGCAAAAAACGCAGCAGGGTGAACTGTTCGATCGTTTGCGCCAGCAGCGTGGCGAGACAGGTGACAATAAACCATACCACGCCAGCTAACATGACCGGCCGACGGCCAATACGGTCCGACAGCGGCCCTAACAACCACTGCAGAAACATGCCGCCCGCCAGGTAGGCGGTCATGGATGTCGGTACCCAGTCAATCCCCGCATGATACTGCGCCACCACCGCCAGCATGCCGGGTTGGATCATATCGTTACCGATATAGGTTGAGAATTCGTAGAGCACCAGACAGAGGGGGAAAAGCAGCGCCTGACGTCCAAGCCGGGCACCTTGTTGTAAACGGTTTTGCATGCAATCTCATCGCCAGTTAAAAATCGCGCAAAGTGTAATGAAACTGCGCCACCGGAGATAGTGAATTATGCGCAGCGAAAGTAAATTGCGCACATTTTTACCGTCTCATCTCTACCGCCCCCTTGGTTTAAGGTCAGTCTACGTTAGCGGCTTTATCATGAGCGATTAACAGGCGTTAATGTCTTAAAAACACCTCATTTAACAGGTGAATAGGACAATGCCGCTTTACCCGTGGGATCGCCAATTTTATTCTCGTTCCTGCACAGGTTATTACGTCAACGCACTGAGTCTGGAAGTTATGCTGGAAAATATAAACTATTGGTTGTTCTCGTTAATTAACGCTACGCCGGACTCGGCGTCCTGGATGATTTCCCTCGCTATCTTTATCGCAAAAGATCTGATCGGTATCGTGCCCCTCGCCGCCGTAGCGCTCTGGCTTTGGGGGCCGCGCGGCCAGGTTTGCGCCCAGCGCCAACTGATTGTCAAAATGACGCTGGCGCTGGCGGTAAGCCTGTTGGTCTCCTGGCTGATGGGGCACCTGTTCCCCCACGAGCGCCCGTTTGCGGAAGGCGTGGGCTACCACTATCTTCCCCATGCGGCGGACGACTCTTATCCAAGCGATCACGGAACGGTCATTTTTACCTTTGCGCTGGCGTTTCTTTTCTGGCATCGCCTGTGGTCCGGCGTCATCCTGATGGTGCTGGCGCTCACCATCGCATGGTCCCGCATTTATCTCGGCGTTCACTGGCCGCTTGATATGCTCGGCGGACTGCTGGCGGGGATGATTGGCTGTCTGAACGCGCAGATGATCTGGCAAAAATACGGCGCGGCTCTGTATCGCGGGCTGCAAAATGCCTATCGGTTCTGCTTTGCCCTGCCCATTCGCAAAGGCTGGGTGCGTGACTAAACCGGGGGAAAAAGAGTAATATTAAGCACTCTGCTATCAGCAGCGTGCTTATTTATTCGTCCAGGGGAATTATGGAAACTCGTCGCGATGAGCGTATTGGTCAACTGCTGCAGGCACTGAAACGCAGCGATAAACTTCATCTCAAGGAAGCCGCGACCCTGCTGGGCGTTTCTGAAATGACAATTCGTCGCGACCTGAATAGCCGTAGCGCGCCGGTCGTGCTGCTGGGCGGCTATATTGTGCTGGAGCCCCGCAGCGCCAGCCATTACCTGTTAAGCGATCAAAAGTCTCGCCTGGTCGAAGAAAAGCGGCGTGCGGCGCACCTGGCGGCAGAGCTGGTTCAGCCTCATCAAACGCTGTTTTTTGACTGCGGCACCACCACGCCGTGGATCATCGAAGCGATCGATAACGACACACCGTTCACCGCGGTCTGTTATTCACTGAATACCTTTCTCGCGCTGCAGGAAAAACCGCTGTGCCGCGCCATCCTTTGCGGCGGTGAATTTCATGCCAGCAACGCCATTTTCAAGCCGCTTGACGCGCAGGAAACGTTGAACAATATCTGTCCGGACATTGCCTTTTATTCCGCCGCAGGGGTACATATCAGCAAAGGCGCGACCTGTTTTAACCTGGAAGAATTACCGGTGAAGCACTGGGCGATGTCGATGGCGCAGCGTCATGTCCTGGTGGTGGATCACAGTAAATTCGGCAAAGTGCGCCCGGCGCGAATGGGCGATCTGAAACGCTTTGACGCAATAGTCAGCGACCGCTGTCCCGACGATGAATTTATCCACTTCGCCAAAGCGCAGCGGATTAAGGTGATGTACTAAATCAGGCCGGAGACGGCGTTTCTCCGGCCTTCTGGCGTTTTAAGAGAACCAACTGCCAAACCACTGGTGGAACTTCATCATCACGAAATCCCACATCCGGCTAAAGAAGCCGCCCTCTTCGACGTTTTCCATGACCATCAACGGACGTTGTTCAATGGATTTCCCGTTAAGCTGGAAGTCGATGGTGCCGACAACCTGACCTTTTTTCAGGGGCGCGGTGAGCTGCGGTTCATTCAGGGTAAAACTGGCCTTCAGGTTTTTCAGCTGTCCGCGCGGAATGGTCACCGACCCGGCTTCACCAGCGCCCAGGTTGACTTCACTCTTGTCGCCAAACCAGACGCGCTGGGTGACGAAAGTGGCGTCTGGTTTGATCGGCGTCACGGTCTCAAAGAAGCGGAAGCCCCAGGTCAACAGTTTTTCCGATTCGTTAAAGCGGATGCGATCGGTTTTGGTCCCCAACACCACCGAGATCAGGCGCATATCGCCCTGGGTTGCCGATGCCACCAGGTTATACCCCGCGCCCGCCGTGGTACCTGTTTTCATACCATCAACGTTGAGACTGGTACTCCACAGCAGACGGTTACGGTTAGGCTGGCGGATGTTATTAAAGGTAAACTCTTTTTCTTTATGGATGGCGTACTCTTCCGGCACATCGTGGATCAACGCTTTGCCAAGCAGCGCCATGTCGCGCGCGGTACTGAACTGGCCCGGCGCATCCAGCCCGTGAACTGTCTGGAACGTGGTGTTGGTCAGCCCCAACTTTTTCGCATAAGCATTCATCAGACCGATAAACGATTCCTGGCTGCCGGCGACATAGTCCGCCAGGGCAATACAGGCGTCGTTGCCGGACTGGATGATCACCCCTTTATTCAGGTCAGATACCGCCACCTGATCGCCAGGCTTAAGAAACATGACCGACGAGCCGCGCAGCGCCGGGTTACCGGTCGCCCATGCGTCTTTACCAATGGTCACCATATCGGTCAACTTAATTTTACCCGCTTTCAGCGCCTGCCCGACAACGTAGCTGGTCATGATTTTCGTCAGGCTCGCCGGGTCCAGCTTCTCGTCAGCGTTACCTTCCGCCAGCACTTTACCACTGGCGTAATCCATTAAAATCCACGCGCGCGCATCCACGGCAGGCGCGGCAATGGTCTGTTCCGCCGCCATTGCGGTTGGCGCGAAAAGGAATAACAGGGCTGAACCCGCTGCGATATTACGGAGGGAAGAAGATAAATACGTCATAAATGCCACCCGAGTATCCATTCAAAAAAATATACGTCATACCACCGTATAATAAGTGCGGTGAGTAATAACGCACTAAGAAGCGTAAGGGAACCGTAAGTTGGTAAAGTTTTTAAAGTTTATGCAATAACGCCCCGTCACGCTGCAACCGGGGCGTTTTTTTTGCAGACTGTTGCGTAAATGTTAGGTTTATCTCACCATGGAAGACGAACGCAGCCCGGAGGCTGTCCATTTTGTGAGGGGTAATTATGATTACGCTGTGGGGTCGCAATAACTCAACCAACGTCAAGAAAGTGTTATGGACGCTCGAAGAACTGGAATTACCGTTTAGCCATATCCTGGCGGGAGGCCAGTTTGGTGTGAATCAGGATCCCGATTATCTGGCGATGAATCCGAACGGGCTGGTGCCTCTGTTGCGTGACGATGAAACGGATCTTGTGCTTTGGGAATCCAACGCAATCGTGCGTTATCTGGCGGCGCAGTATGGACAGAAACGCCTGTGGGTCGATGCGCCTGCGCGCCGCGCTGAGGGTGAAAAATGGATGGACTGGGCGAACCAGACGCTCAGCCCGGCGCATCGCGTGGTGCTGATGGGCCTGGTGCGCACCCCACCGGAGCAGCGCGACCAGGCCGTAATTGATGCCGGCGCCAAACGCTGTGATGAGCTGTTTGCGATTCTTGATGCAGAACTGGCGAATCACACCTGGTTTTCGGGAAATGCGTTCGGCCTGGGCGACATCGCCATCGCGCCGTTCGTCTATAACCTGTTTAACGTCGGCCTGACCTGGACCCCGCGCCCGCACCTCGAACGCTGGTATCAGCAGCTTGCCGAACGCCCGGCGTTTCGTAAAACGGTGATGATCCCGGTGAGTTAATGCGCGCAATCAGGCCGGTTAAGATTCTTTTCGCCCCGGCCCTTTTCCGGTACGCAGGCTACTGCCGCGTACCTGAAGTTTACCCACCAGCCTGCAGTGCGTCGCGTTATCATCGCCCTGACATAAATATTCCACCGCCATTTTCCCCAGCTCGTTATAGGCCAGCTGAACGCTGGTAAGCTGCGGGGTGAGCTGATGTGAAATGCGCTGATCGTCATAACCGCACACCAGTATATCGTCGGGGATCTTCACGCCCATCGCCGCCAGCGCCTGATAGCAGCCCAGCGTCATCCAGTCGCTGGCGCAAAAAATGGCCTCAGGCGGCTGAGGCAACTGCATCAACGCCTGGGTAGCGTGATAGGTTGCGTTCAGCGACCAGTCTGTCTGGCGAACAAGCTGTTCTTCCAGTGCAATGCCCGCGGCCCCGAGGGTCTGCTGGTAACCTTCCAGACGTAACCGACTGGCGTCCATCCATTCGTCGCCCATGATATGCGCGATACGCGTCACGCCCTGATCGAGCAAATGCTGTATCACCTGACAGGCGTTAGCCTTATCATCCGGCAAGAAGGTAGGCAACAGAGGACGCGTCGGATCGTACTGATTCAGCAGGACCACAGGCATCTGAACGGCATGTCTGAACGGGGAAAAGTCAAAGACCCGGGTAACCGGACTGGCAAAAATAATGCCCGCGCAGTGGCGCTGGGCAAGCTGTTGCAAAATATGCCGCGCCAGTTCAACGTCATCACCGTAATCATAGACGGTAAGCAGCATGTCATGCTGCCAGGCGGTGCTGCTGGCCTCGCTTAACGCGTCGACAAAGGGGTCGTAGCCCGGCATCCCGCTGACCAGCAGGGCGATTTCCTCCTGCCCTTCCTGGCGATGCGCTACCGTCAGTTTTTGATAACCCAACAGCCGCGCGGCCTGAAACACGCGCTCGCGCGTGGCCTCGCTTAAGCGAATGCTGCGGCTGTTATTCAGAACCAGCGACACGGTAGCCTGTGATACCCCCGCTTCGCGGGCAATATCACTCATGGTTATTTTATTCTTCTTTTGCATATCAACTCCTTCTGCCTCGCCAGACTATACCACACTCTCCCCGGCGTTAATTTGTGAACGCCTTTGCAGATTCCTCGCGCCGTGATTGCATCTGAAATAAAGTTAATAAAAATTAGCTAATAATATTAGCAAGGAGAAAAACGATGCAACAACAATGGACTATTCGCCAGGCGCAGGCATGGTTTGCGCAGCACGGCTGGGCCTGCGGATTCAACTATCTTCCACGGACCGCCGTTAACTGGAACGAAATGTGGCAGGCTGAGACCTTTGATTTACCGGTAATTGAACAGGAGCTGGCGTGGGCGGCACGATACGGTTACAACGCACTGCGTACTAATCTGCCGTATGTGGTCTGGCAGCATGACCGGGACGGGTTGATGGCGCGTATTGACGCTTTTCTCAACGTTGCCGCGCGCCACAATATGCAGGTGATGTTGACGCTGTTGGACGACTGTGGTTTTTCCGGCGACGAGCCGTGGTATGGACCGCAAAAAGCGCCCACTCCCGGCGTACATAACAGCCAGGCCGCCGCCAGCCCGGGCCGGGAGATAGTGATGTCTGCTGAACCATGGCCACAGGTGGAAGCCTACGTTTGCGATATCATTACCCGTTTCGCCAACGACGGGCGCATCGCCATCTGGGACCTGTACAACGAACCGGGCAACCGTGGCGTGTTCGTCTCCCCCACCGACTATGTGGAAGTGGATGTGGAACTGGAAGAACACGCCCTGCGACTGCTGCGCAAGGTTTTTAGCTGGGCGCGGAGCGCCAGCCCCTCACAGCCGCTGACCGCTGCCGCCTGGCACGTTGAGCATGATGTCTGGGGCACCCTTGAACATCCCATTGACGTTGCCGCAATAGCGCTGTCGGATATCATCAGCTATCACGCCTACGCGCCCGCGGCAACCCAGGCATCGCTTCTGCATACCCTTTCCCGCTACGGCCGGCCGGTGCTTTGCACCGAATGGCTTTCCCGCCACACCCAGTGTGTCTTCAGCGAGCAACTGCCGCTGTTCAGCGCCTTCGATACCGGCTGCTATCACTGGGGGCTGGTGCAGGGCAAAACGCAAACCTGGATCCCCTGGCCTGGGGTCAATAAATGCCATCCTGACCCGCAGTCGCTCTGGTTTCACGATGTGCTGAAACCGGACGGCACGCCATGGCGCGAAGAGGAAATGCGCCTGGTGAAACAACTTACTGATTCTCGTCGGCAGCAGCGCAATAGCCGGACATAAATCAACATGGAGAATGTTTACGATGAGAAAATCACTGTTATTTCTGCTGGTTTGCTGCGGTCTGAGCGCCGCCGCCAGCGCCTGGTCCGCTAAACCGGTAGAGATTCGCTTTGCCTGGTGGGGCGGGAAAGTGCGTAATCAGGCCACGTTGAAAGCGCTGGACGCATTCGAGGCCAGGTATCCCGGTATTAAGGTGAAAGCGGAATATACCGGTTGGGACGGTTACTATTCGCGTTTCACCACGCAAATGAACAGCGGCACGGAAGCCGACGTTATGCAAACCAACTGGAACTGGCTGACCCTGCTGTCGAAAAACGGCGAGGGTTTTTACGACCTCCGCCAGCTCAGCGGGCCGGTTGGGCTGGACCAGTATTCTCCCGCCTCGCTGGCGACCACCACCGTCAAGGGCAAAATTAACGCGATTCCCGTCTCGGCAAACGTCATGCTGTTTTATTACAACGCGGCGACATGGAAAAAAGCGGGCGTGGCGTTTCCTGAAACCTGGGATGAACTGCTGAAGGCCGGACCGGTTTTCAAACAGAAGCTCGGCGATAACTATTATCCGTTGATCCTTTCAGAACAGGACGGGTTGCTGCTGTTGCGTTCCTGGCTGTATCAAAAATACCAAAAGCCCATGGTTGATGAGCAACGGCGCAAAATCGCCTGGAGTCATGCGGAGCTGGTGGAAGCCTTTACCTTCTATAAGCAACTGACCGACCAGCACGTCATCCCGGATGCCAAAGAGCTGGCGGCCTACGGTAAAGGGGTCTATTACGAAATGAAGCCGTGGATCAACGGTGAATGGGCCGGTATTTATAACTGGAATGTGCTGTATCCAGCGGAATCGCAGAATCTCCCTAATCCGTCCGATCTGGTAATGGGGCCATATCCGATGCGTGAAGGCGCAAAAGATGCCGGGCAATTTAATAAAACCGCGCTCATGTTCTCTATTAGTAAACACAGCAAACACCCTCAGGAAGCGGCAATGCTGATCGATTTTCTGATGAGTCAGCCCGAGGGTGTGCTGGCGACCGGGCTGGAACGTGGCGTTCCGCTGAGTGCGGCGGGCGAGAAAATTCTGCGCGACGCAGGCGTATTAAAAGACGACGATCCGGTGGTCACCGGACTCCAGCAGTCCGCGGCGCTACCGAACCACTCGCCGGTTATGCCGTGGCTGGAAGATCCGCAAATTATCGCTCTCTTTACCGCCGCACGGGAAAACATCGACCATGGAAAAGCAACGATCGATGAAGCGGCCAGCGAATTTGAACAGCAGGCTAACCGCGTACTCAGGCGGATTATGCGCTAACTACGCGGGCTAACTTTCCACAGCTCGCCGTCGGACTCGTCGGTCAGAACATACAGATAACCGTCGGGTCCGACGCGCACGTCGCGGATGCGCTGACCCCGTTCACCCAGAATGCGTCCCTCTTCGCTGACCTTATCCCCGTCGACGTTCATGACGATCACATCTTCATCCTTCAGCGCGCCGATAAACACCTTTTGCTTCCACTGCGGGAACGTGTTGCTGTTGTAAAACGCCATGCCGCTGACTGCCGGGGAATGCTTCCAGTAAAAAATCGGCTGCTCGGTGCCTTCCACCGTTTCCCCTTTTGCTTCCGGGATCTTAAAGCCACTGTAGTTGATCCCCCATGTAGCCAGCGGCCAGCCGTAATTTTTGCCTTTCTCTGGGATATTGATCTCATCACCGCCACGCGGGCCGTGCTCATTCAGCCACAGTACCTGACTCCACGGATTCATCGCCATCCCCTGTGGGTTGCGGATCCCGTAAGACCAGATTTCTGGACGCGCCCCCGCCTGGTTGACAAACGGGTTATCAGACGGTACTTCACCCTGCTCAGTAAGACGCACCACTTTGCCCTGAAGTTTGTCGAGATCCTGCGCCGTGGGTCGCTGATTGTTTTCGCCAAGACCAATATACAGATATCCCTTACCGTCAAACACCAGACGGCCGCCGAAATGATTACCGGTGGACAGTTTGGGCATCTGGCGGAATACGGTCTGGAAGTTCTCCAGTCGCGAAAGATCGTCGCTGAGCCGCCCGAAGCCGACCGCCGTGCCTGCTTTACCCTCCGCGTCGGCTTCCGCATAGCTGAGCCAGACACGCCGCGTTTCGGCAAAGTCCGGCGCCAGCACCACGTCCAGCAGACCGCCCTGACCGTTCGCCCAGACCTTAGGGACGCCCGCCAGCGGGTCGGAAAGCCCTTTTCCCGCCTGCCAGTGACGTAGCTGCCCCCCCTTCAGGGTTATCAGCATACCGGTATCCTCCGGCAGGAACGCCAGCGCCCACGGGTGGTCCAGTTTGGTTTGCAATACCTCAACGTTGACCGCGGGGGGGTCGGCCTGCGCTAACGCTGAAAATAACAGTGCGGGGATAAACGGGATAAGCGATAGACGCATAACGCCTCCTTGATGACTCTGGGTTAAAGCGTAGTCAGCAAGGAACATAACGCGGCGATTTTTACAAAAACTTAATATGAAGGGGGAGCATCCTCCCCCTTATTACAGACAGGTTTCCAGAACTGGCTTCAGGCATATTCAGCCGTTGAGTTGGCCTGCAGACTCTGAATGCTCAGCGTTAACGTCGTCAGGCAGTTATCGAGTTTATCTGCGTTGACGGCAATGACAGTCGGACAGTCCTGATGTCCGCTCATCAGGCACACGGCAGCAGCGGCCAGCGCCCCTTCGGCACGGTGCAAAGCATCCCATTCTTCCTGGTCGAGATGCAAAGTGAAGCGCAACGATTCATCGTGCAGCTCACGGTTCAGTTCGAAAAAGTTATCACGTAGATGATCATTCTCGCTGACTGACATGTATCCTTTCGCCTTCCGTAGCTGCAGATACGCAGCGAGGTCTATCCTGGCGTTGATCAGCTTATTCAGCAGATCGGTTCTCAGTCTGTCAACGAACATACTTCGTTCCTCCTTTTTGCAACCATAGTGCAATTTTATAGTATGGTCGTTTTTTGCTCAAAAAGCTGCCGGAGATCAATAATTCACCGGGAATTAACATTATTTACAATGTTAATAGTACATCTGACCTCCCTCAGCAGCGCTGAGCCAGGGCGTTTTCGCCGCCGCTAATAACTAATCTGTCGGGACGCGCACATTCCTGTATAATTTCCGCCACTATGCCGTTAAAATCCCGCGCCATTGATGCAACGTGAGTAAATCAGCATGTCACAAACCCGAAATCCCTCCCTGCAGCCAAAGATTGGTTTTGTCTCTCTTGGCTGCCCGAAGAACCTTGTCGATTCAGAACGTATCCTGACGGAACTGCGCACTGAAGGTTACGACGTTGTCCCGAGCTATGACGATGCAGATATGGTCATCGTTAATACCTGTGGCTTTATCGACAGCGCCGTGCAGGAGTCGCTGGAAGCCATCGGCGAAGCGCTGAATGAAAACGGCAAAGTGATCGTGACAGGCTGTCTGGGCGCGAAAGAAGATCAGATCCGCGAAGTCCATCCGAAAGTGCTGGAAATTACCGGACCGCACAGCTATGAGCAGGTTCTGGAACATGTCCATCATTACGTGCCCAAACCGAAGCATAATCCGTTCCTGAGCCTGGTGCCGGAACAGGGCGTGAAGCTGACCCCGCGTCACTACGCCTATCTGAAAATTTCCGAAGGCTGTAACCATCGCTGCACCTTCTGCATTATTCCGTCCATGCGTGGCGATCTTGTCAGCCGTCCCATTGGCGAAGTACTGAGCGAAGCCAAACGCCTCGTCGACGCCGGGGTAAAAGAGATCCTGGTGATTTCCCAGGACACTTCCGCCTACGGCGTGGACGTGAAACACCGCACCGGTTTCCACAACGGTGAGCCGGTGAAAACCAGCATGGTGAGTCTGTGCGAGCAGTTGTCCAGGCTCGGCATCTGGACGCGTCTGCATTACGTCTATCCGTATCCGCATGTCGATGACGTGATCCCACTGATGGCGGAAGGCAAAATCCTGCCGTATCTGGATATTCCGTTGCAGCACGCCAGCCCGCGCATTCTAAAGCTCATGAAGCGTCCGGGTTCCGTTGACCGCCAGCTGGCGCGCATCAAACAGTGGCGTGAAATCTGTCCGGAACTGACGCTGCGTTCGACGTTTATCGTCGGTTTCCCGGGTGAGACGGAAGACGATTTCCAGATGCTGCTCGACTTCCTGAAAGAAGCGCGCCTCGACCGCGTCGGCTGTTTCAAATACAGCCCGGTCGAGGGCGCAGGCGCGAACGCGCTGCCGGATCAGGTGCCGGAAGAGGTAAAAGAAGCGCGCTGGAACCGCTTTATGCAGCTACAGCAACAGATTTCCGCCGAACGCCTGCAGGAGAAAGTGGGCCGCGAGATACTGGTCATCATTGATGAGGTGGACGAGGAAGGCGCGATCGGCCGCAGCATGGCGGACGCACCGGAAATTGACGGCGCGGTTTACCTGAACGGTGAGACCCACGTGAAGCCCGGCGATGTGATTCGCGTTAAGGTGGAAAACGCCGACGAATATGATTTGTGGGGTTCCCGGGTTTAACGTTTGTCCCTGACGATTGCCGGATGCGCCATCTATGTCGCATCCGGTCAACACCGGTCCCTTCCCCTCGCTTACCCTTTAATTTTCGGATCCAGCGCGTCCCGCAGTCCATCGCCTAACAGGTTAAACGCCAGTACCGTCAAAAATATCGCCACCGCCGGGAACAGCGCCACGTGCGGCGCGATCACCATATCCGCTCGCGCTTCATTAAGCATCGCGCCCCACTCCGGCGTCGGCGGCTGCGCCCCTAAACCAAGAAACGACAGACTTGCCGCCGAAATGATCGACGTCCCTATGCGCATGGTGAAAAACACCACAATCGACGAAACGGTTCCGGGCAGAATATGGTTGAAGAGGATCGTCGCATCGCTGGCGCCAATGCTTCGGGCCGACTCGATAAATGTTTGCTGCTTCAACACCAGCGTATTGCCACGTACCAGGCGCGCGAAGGCCGGGATCGAGAATATCGCCACGGCGATAATCACGTTAGCAATGCCGCTGCCGAGCACCGCCACCACGGCTATCGCCAGCAGAATGCCGGGAAAGGCGAACAACACATCGCAGATGCGCATAATCAACCGATCCCACCAGCCTTCATAGTAGCCCGCCAGTAGCCCCAGCACCGTACCGATCGCCGCGCCGATCAGCACAGCGAATACCCCCGCCGCGAGGGAGATTTGCGCGCCGACCAGCACCCGGCTGAAGATGTCCCTGCCCAGCGAGTCCACGCCGAACCAGTGCAGCGCCGACGGACCTTCGTTGAGCCGGTCGTAATCGAAATAATTTTCCGCATCAAACGGCGTCAGCCAGCGGGCAAACACCGCAACCACAATCAGCGCCAGCACAAACAGACCGGCAATCAGCGCCGCATGCTGGCGACGAAAGCGTCGCCAGAATTCGTACCACGGCGTGCGCACCCGCTCCGGTTTCACCAGAGGCATCGCGTTCAATATCGCCTGACGGCGCCAGTGACGTAATCGCATCCTTACTTGTACCTGATAGCCGGGTTAATGGCTGCGTAGAGCACATCCACCACTAAGTTGATAAGAATAAACTCCAGCGAGAATAACAGCACTTCGGCCTGTATCACCGGGTAATCCCGCATTTCCACCGAATCCACCAGCAGACGCCCCAGCCCCGGCCAGTTAAAGACCTTCTCCACCACGATGGAACCGCCGAGCAAAAAGCCAAACTGCAGCCCCATCATGGTGACGACCGGGATCATGGCGTTGCGCAGTCCGTGCTTGAGCACCACCCAGGTTTCACTCACCCCTTTCGCCCGCGCGGTGCGCATGTAATCTTCGCTTAACACATCGACAAAGGACGCGCGGGTAAAGCGCGCCATCACCGACGCCACCGCTGCGCCCAGGGTGATTGACGGTAAAATATAGTGCTGCCAGCTATCAGCCCCCACGGTCGGCAGCCAGCCCAGCCCGACGGAAAACACCTGCATCAGCAGCATCCCCAGCGCAAAGGCCGGAAAGGAGATCCCGGTAACGGCGAGCGTCATGCTGAGGCGATCGGGCCAGCGGTTGCGCCAGACAGCGGCGACAATACCCGCGGCCATGCCGAACAGAACCGCCCACGCCATACTGGTGAGCGTCAGCCACAGCGTAGGCATAAAACGGCTGGCAATCTCCTCGGAAACGGGTCGCCTGGAGACCATCGAAAGGCCAAAATCGCCGCGCAACACGTTGGTCATGTAATGCCAGAACTGGACATGCAGCGGCTGGTCAAGCCCCAGTTGCTGACGCACCAGTTCGATGACCTGCGCGTCGGCTTCCGGCCCGGCGATCAACCGCGCCGGATCGCCGGGGAGCAGATGGACGAATAAAAAAACCAGCACCGCCACAATAAACAGCGTCGGAATCAACCCCAACAAACGCTTGAGAATATAGTTAAGCATCAGATTCCCGGGGTGGCTTATTGCAAGTCGGCGTCGTCAAAGCTGAAGCCCGTATCCGGCATAATCCAGAAGCCAGTCAGCTTTTTGTTGTGCGCCGAGACCAGTTTTTCTACCACCAGCGGGATCCACGGCGACGCCTGCCAGAGGATATCCTGCGCCTCTTTATACAGCCGCGCCTTCTCCTGCGGGTCGGTGGTTTTCAACGCCTGCGCCAGATCGCGGTCTACCTGTTGATTGCTGTAAAAGGCGGTGTTAAACAGCGTCGGCGGCCAGTTTTGCGAGGCAAACAGCGGCGACAACGCCCAGTCCGCTTCGCCGGTAGAAGCCGACCAGCCGGTGTAAAACATCCTCACCCCGCTCTCTTTCTGCCCCTTACCTTCCACTTCCGCTGCGCGCTGTCCGGCGTCCATTGCCGTCACCTGAACCTTAACGCCCACCTGCGCCAGTTGCTGCTGAGTAAACTGCAGCACTTTCTGGGCGGTACTGTGATTGTGCGAGGCCCACAGCGTGGTGCTAAAGCCGTTCGGGTATCCGGCCTCTTTCAGCAGTTCACGCGCTTTTGCCGGATCGTAAGGCCACGGCGTGTAGGTTTGCGCCCCGGCAATGGACGGCGGTACCACTCCGGTCGCCGGGGTCGCATAGCCAGCAAACGCCACCTTCACCAACGCCTGGCGGTTAATGGCGTAGTTCAACGCCTCACGCACTTTCGGATCATCAAACGGTTTTTGCGTCACGTTCATGCTGATATAACGCTGCATGATCGACGGGCTGGCCACCAGTTGCAGATTTTTGTTTTTCTCTAGCAGAGCGGCCTGCTCGTAAGGAACAGGAAACGCAAACTGCGCTTCGCCGGTTTGCAGCATCGCCGCGCGGGTATTGTTGTCAGTTACCGGACGCCAGGTAATGGTATCGAGCTTCGGTAACCCTTTTTGCCAGTAACCGGGGAATTTTTTCACCTTCACATAATCGGTTTGGTTCCACGTTTCAAGCGTGTAAGGCCCGGTCCCGACCGGATGAAAGCCGATCTCTTTGCCATATTTTTCCAGCGCTTTCGGCGAAATCATCGCGGTTGCCGGATGCGCCAGAATGTTGATAAACGCCGAGAAAGGCTGCTTCAGGGTAATTTTTACGGTCGCGGGATCAACCACTTCCGTTTTAGCGATATTTTTATACAGGTTATAACGTTTAAGTCGGTTATCCGGGTTGCTGGCGCGATCGAGGTTCGCTTTCACCGCGTCGGCGTTAAAGTCGCTCCCGTCCTGGAACTTCACGCCCTGACGCAGTTTTAGGGTATACACCAGGCCGTCGTCGGAAACGGTGTAGCTTTCCGCCAGCACGTTTTTCAGCTTCATCTCTTTATCCAGTCCAAACAGCCCCTGGTAAAAAGATTTAGCGACCGCCTGCGATAAGGTGTCATTCGCATCGTAAGGATCGAGCGTGGTGAAATTGGAACCTACCGCCACCACGACGTCTTTCGCCGCGAACGCGGGCGTGGCGGCCAGTACGGAGGCCGCGCCGAGAGCCAATAGCCACTGCCGGGGAACGAATGTTGTCATAATTTTTCTCCTGTACCCTGCCTGATTGTTATAAGCGCGAAAGCGCATTTTCTTGTTGCGGACGTGCGACATAGTGCCCTGGCCCGACTAACTGCAATGAAACAGGCGTCACCCTCTCCCCGCGTCGATAAATATTGCTGGGAAGTTCGTCCGATAACAACACGCGTTGCGGTCGTTGCCGCCCGGGGTCAGCCACCGGAACCGCCGCCATCAGCTTGCGCGTGTAGGGATGATGCGGATGTTCAAACAGCGCTGCGCGCGGCCCTATCTCCACAATACGCCCCCTGTTCATGACCGCGACGCGGTGGCTGATGCGCTCCACCACCGCCATATCATGCGAAATAAACAGATAAGCAATGCCCATTTCCCGCTGTAAGTCGAGCAGCAGATTAATAATCTGACCACGAATCGAGACGTCCAGCGCCGAAACCGCCTCATCGGCGATGATCACCTTCGGGTTCAGCGCCAGCGCGCGGGCAATGCAGATACGCTGGCGCTGTCCGCCAGAGAACTCATGCGGATAGCGCCAGGCGTGCTCGGCGCGCAACCCAACCCGTTCCAGCAGCCACGCCACTCTTTTTGCCGCCGCGTCCCCCTCAAGCACCCCATGTACTCTTAGCGGTTCCCCAATGGAATACCCTACGGTCTGGCGGGGATCGAGCGAGGCATAAGGATCCTGAAAGATGAACTGAATATCACGCCGCAAAGACTGCAGCTTGCGGGCAGGCAGGTTATCTATACGCTGCCCCTGAAAAATAATCTCGCCGGACTGGCTTTCCACCAGCCGAAGCAACGCCCGTCCGGTAGTGGATTTACCGCAGCCGGACTCCCCCACCAGCGACAGGGTTTCGCCCGGCCAGAGATCGAAGCTGACGTCTTCAACCGCATGTACTTCCCGCGTCACGCGGTTCAGGATGCCGCTACGCAGGGGAAAACGGGTAACCAGATTGCGCACCTGCAATATTGGCTCGCCGTCCACCACCGTATTCTGATCCGTCGGCGGCTCGCAGGTATCCGGTTCGTCATGGGAAATGAGCGGGAAGCGGCGCGGATAAGGCAACCCTTGCATCGCGCCCAGTGTCGGTACTGCCGCCAGGAGCGTCCGGGTATAGGGATGCTGCGGCGCACGGAAAATATGCTGAACATCGCCGGTTTCTACCGCCTGGCCCTGATACATCACCAGTACGCGGTCGGCGACATCGGCCACCACGCCCATATCGTGCGTGATGAAAATCACCCCCATCGACATCTCCTGCTGCAACACCTTGATCAGGCGCAGGATCTGCGCCTGTATAGTGACATCCAGCGCGGTTGTCGGTTCGTCGGCGATCAACACCGCCGGACGACAGGAGAGCGCCATCGCGATCATAACCCGCTGGCGCATCCCGCCGGAAAGTTGATGGGGATAGCGCGACAGAATCGCGTTTGCTTCAGGAATGCGAACCTGATCGAGCATGCGTTTAGCTTCCGCCATCGCCTCTTCCCGCCCTAGCCCCTGATGCAGACGGATCGACTCGGCGATCTGCTCGCCTACGGTAAACACCGGGTTGAGGGAGGTCATCGGCTCCTGAAAAATCATCGCGATATCGGCGCCGCGAATGCGCTGCAGCTGCGAGGCGCTTTGCTCGCCCAGCTCAATCACGTCGCGGTTTCGTCGGCGCAGCAGCATCTGCTCACTGTGCGCTTCTCCGCCGGACTGCTCAAGCAGCCGCATCAGCGACAGCGCGGTTACCGATTTTCCCGATCCGGATTCGCCGACAATCGCCAGCGTCTCGCCGCGCTTGAGGCGAAACGACAGATCCCGCACCGCCTCGACGCGCTGCTGCTCGTGCCGAAAGGCAACGGTCAGTTTGCTGACCGCCAGTACATCGCTGGCGGCAAGCTCATCACTGTGTGGCAACGGTATCCCCTTGTTCCCGGTAGATTCCGGTGGTTGGTGTATCGCCCGCGTAGCCCCAGGCGCGATACATGCCTTCACTGTTAAAGGGCAACGCGACATTCCCTTCATGATCAACGGCGATCAGCCCTCCGCTGCCGCCCAACGCCGGTAATTTCTCCATCACCACGCGCTCGCAGGCTTCGGATAAACTCAGGCCGCCGTACTCCATCAACGCGGCAATGTCATAGGCGGCCAGCGTGCGAATAAACACTTCCCCGGTGCCGGTACAGGACACCGCCACACTGGCATTATTGGCATAGCAGCCCGCGCCGACCAGCGGGCTGTCGCCCACGCGTCCTGGCAGTTTATTGGTCATGCCGCCCGTCGAGGTTGCCGCCGCCAGGTTACCTTGTAAATCGAGCGCCACCGCGCCAACGGTGCCCATTTTTTTACTTTCATCCAACGGCGCGGCGTTATGGTCGAGCCGCGTTTCACCGCTGGCGCGCGCGGCCAGAAGCTGTTCCAGACGTGCCGGCGTCGAGAAAATTTCCGGGGAGACACGCGCCATCCCCAGTCCGACAGCAAATGCTTCCGCGCCAGGACCAATCATCATGACATGGGGACTGTGTTCCATCACCAGCCTGGCGGCGAGAATGGGATTACGCAGATGACTGACGCCCGCCACCGCCCCGGCTTTCAGGGTGTTACCGTCCATGACGCAGGCATCCAGTTCATGGGTGGCGTCGCGGGTGTATACCGCGCCGATGCCCGCGTTAAACAGCGGACACTCTTCAAGCAACCGCACGGCCTCCGTCACCACATCCAGTGCGCTTTCTCCTGCTTCCAGCATCGTTTGTCCGACCGCTACGATGTCAGACAATGCCTGGATATAGCGTAACTCCTGCTCGTGGCTCATCTGTGCGCGCGAGATAGCGCCAGCGCCGCCGTGAATTGCAATGACTGCTTTGCCCATGATTATCATCCGTCTTCTACAAATATCAGAATTTCGTAGAGTTATTGATTCGATTTTTGAATATAGAAAGATGCGTTTGGCATGTAAAGGTTCAGGATGCAGGCTACGTCCGAGGGAGCATACAGTCCCCCGCCATTTTCTGACATAATAGACGGATTCGAGTTTGCCCCGCAGGAGTGTTTTCATGGAATTTACCGCCGGACTGATGCCGCTGGAAACGGCGCTTACCAATATGCTGTCGCGTGTGACCCCGCTTACCGCCGTTGAGACACTGCCGCTGGTGCAGTGCTTTGGTCGCATTCTGGCCACCGATGTGGTCTCGCCGCTGGACGTGCCGGGCTTTGATAATTCCGCAATGGACGGTTACGCGGTACGCCTCGCCGACCTCGCTGCCGGGCACCCCCTGCCCGTCGCCGGTAAAGCCTTTGCCGGTCAGCCGTTTGACGGTGACTGGCCCGCCGGAAGCTGCATTCGCATTATGACCGGCGCGCCGGTTCCCGCAGGCTGTGAGGCGGTGGTAATGCAGGAGCACACCGAACAAACGGACAGCGGTATTCGGTTTACCGCTGACGTTCGCGCCGGGCAAAATATTCGCCGTCGCGGAGAAGATATCAGCCAAAACGCGGTGGTATTTCCTGTCGGTACGCGCCTGACCACCGCAGAGCTGCCGGTATTGGCGTCGCTCGGCATTGCCGGGGTACAGGTGGTGCGTAAAGTGCGCGTTGCGCTGTTTTCCACGGGGGATGAACTGCAGCTGCCGGGTCAGCCGCTCGGCGAGGGGCAAATTTATGACACCAACCGCCTGGCGGTGCACCTGATGCTGGAACAACTGGGTTGTGAGGTGATCAATCTCGGGATTATTCGCGACGACCCGAACGCCCTGCGCGCGGCGTTTATTGAAGCCGACAGCCAGGCCGACGTGGTTATCAGTTCCGGCGGCGTATCGGTTGGCGAAGCGGATTACACCAAAACCATTCTGGAAGAACTCGGCGAGATCGCTTTCTGGAAGCTGGCGATCAAGCCAGGCAAACCGTTCGCGTTCGGTCAGCTTAGCAACAGCTGGTTCTGTGGCCTGCCGGGCAACCCTGTCTCCGCAGCGCTGACGTTTTACCAACTGGTGCAACCGTTGCTGGCGAAACTGAGCGGTAACAACGCCAGCGGCTTACCGCCCCGTCAGCGGGTCCGCACCGCCTCGCGTCTGAAAAAAACGCCGGGACGTCTCGACTTCCAGCGCGGCGTGTTACAGCGCAACGCGAACGGCGAGCTGGAAGTGAGTACGACGGGACACCAGGGCTCGCATATTTTTAGCTCCTTCAGTCAGGGAAATTGCTTCATTGTGCTGGAGCGCGAGCGCGGGAATGTGGAGGCCGGCGAATGGGTGGACGTCGAGCCGTTTAACGCACTGTTTGGGGGCCTGTAATGGCGGAACTCAGCGACCAGGAGATGCTGCGCTACAACCGGCAAATCATCCTGCGCGGCTTCGATTTTGACGGTCAGGAAGCGCTGAAGGCGGCCAGAGTACTGATTGTCGGGCTCGGCGGACTCGGTTGCGCCGCCTCGCAATATCTGGCAAGCGCAGGCGTCGGACAACTGACGCTACTGGATTTCGATACCGTGTCGTTGTCCAACCTACAGCGTCAGACCCTGCACAGCGACGCGACGATCGGGCAGGCTAAAGTTGAGTCTGCGCGGGAGGCGCTGCAACGGATTAATCCACACATTACGATTACGCCGATCAACGCTCTGCTGGATGACACAGCGCTTAGCGCGCTTATCGCTAAACACGATCTGGTGCTGGACTGTACCGATAATGTCGCCGTTCGCAACCAGCTCAACGCGGGCTGCTTTGCCGCCAGGGTTCCCCTGGTATCCGGCGCGGCAATCCGCATGGAGGGTCAGATCAGCGTCTTTACCTATCAGGAAGGCGAACCCTGCTATCGCTGTCTGAGCCGCCTGTTTGGCGAAAACGCCCTCACCTGCGTCGAAGCGGGCGTCATGGCGCCGCTGATTGGCGTGATTGGCTCGCTACAGGCAATGGAGGCAATAAAACTGCTGGCGCGTTATGGACAGCCCGCACGCGGCAAAATTGTCATCTACGACGCGATGACCTGCCAGTTTCGCGAAATGAAACTGATGCGCAATCCAACCTGCGAAGTGTGCGGGAAATAACATACGTCCCGGTGACGACCCACTGGCGCACAGGGACTCGAGCGTTAGGAAAACGTCGCGCTGTAACGCTGGCGCGCCATGCGCATGTTTGTCTGGACCGGACTGCTATGAGGCCGGATAAGGCTTACGCCCTACCCGGCCTGGGATCAGATTGAGGTACGACCAAACGCGCTCTGCCAGTCGTGCTCAAATTTGGCGACGGCGGCATCCACTGCCGGATAGCTGATCAACTGCTGCGCAACGTCCAACGGCAGGGTGATCGACTCACAGCCTGCCAGCAGGCAATCCAGCGCCTGACGCGGGGTTTTAAAGCTCGCCGCCAACACTTTCGCCTGAGGAGCGTGCATTTTCAGCAGGTTCTGGAGATCGGTCACGGTCTGGATCCCATCCCCTCCCTGCGCATCCATGCGGTTAACGTATGGCGCGACATACTCTGCCCCCGCCAGGGCGGAGAGAAGCCCTTGCGCCGCGCCGTACACTGCCGTGCCGAGGGTCGGAATGCCTTCCGCTTTCAGCAATTTAATCGCCGCCAGTCCTTCCGCCGTTACCGGAACTTTGACCACGATATCCGCAATGATCCCACGCAGCTTGCGCGCATCGCTGACCATCCCTTCCGCCGTCGTCGCCATCACCTGGGCAAACAGACGCCCTTGACCGCCCATCGCATCACGTAATTCAGGCAGCAACACCTCCAGCGGTTTTTTGCCTGCGGCGACAATACTCGGGTTGGTGGTCACGCCCGCGAGAGGGAAAATCCGCGCCAGTGCCTTAACGGCCTCAACGTCGGAAGTATCCAGATAAAGTTCCATACCTATTCCTCAAACTGATCGTTAGCTTAAAACCAAGATACCACGGTAAAACCGCCATGTTAGTTGATACACGTCAATATAACTTTCATTCGAAAGTATTTTAATCTTTATACGAAACAAATGAGGCCGGTTATGATTTTTAATATTCAGCGTTATTCAACCCACGATGGTCCCGGCATCCGCACCGTCGTGTTCCTGAAGGGCTGCTCGCTGGGCTGTCGCTGGTGCCAGAATCCGGAAAGCCGGTCGCGCACGCCGGATCTGCTGTTTGATCCGCGCCTGTGTCTGGAGGGCTGCCAGCTGTGCGCCCAGGCTGCGCCAGCCGTGATCGAACGCGCGCTGAATGGCCTTGTAATCCACCGTGAAAATCTTACCGAAAAACAGATCGCCGCGCTGAACGATTGCTGTCCGACTCAGGCTCTGACGGTTTGTGGCGAAGAACAGAACGTGGACGACATTATGGCTACCGTGCTGCGCGACAAACCCTTTTACGATCGCAGCGGCGGCGGCATCACCCTTTCCGGCGGCGAACCCTTTATGCAACCGGCTCTTGCCGCTTCGCTGTTGAAAGCCAGCCATGAAGCAGGGATCCATACCGCAGTTGAAACCTGCCTGCATGTCCCGTGGAAGTACATTGCGCCTTCGCTGGAATACGTTGATTTATTCCTCGCCGATTTGAAGCACGTCGCCGAGGCGCCGTTCAAACAGTGGACCGATGGCAGCGCCGCGCGGGTGCTGGGCAACCTGAAGCGGGTCGCGGCGGCGGGTAAACAGATGATTATCCGCGTCCCATTGATTCAGGGATTTAACGCCGACAAAGAAGCGATCGAAGCCATCACCGATTTTGCCGCCGACACGCTGCGCGTTCGCGAAATTCATTTTCTGCCCTATCACACGCTGGGCATCAACAAATATCACTTACTCAATCAACCCTACAACGCGCCGGAAAAACCGCTGGATGCGCCAGAACTGCTTGCCTATGCGCAGCAGTACGCCTGCGCGAAAGGTATAACCGCGACTTTACGAGGATAGCCCTATGACGCAACTGAAACTGGACACGCTCAGCGAACGCATTAAAGCGCACAAAACCGCGCTGGTGCATATCGTTAAACCGCCGGTATGTACCGAACGCGCACAGCACTATACCGAAATGTACAAACAGCATCTCGACAAACCGATTCCGGTACGCCGCGCGCTGGCGCTGGCGCACCACCTGGCGGAACGCACCATCTGGATCAAGCACGACGAGCTGATCATCGGCAACCAGGCGAGCGAAGTGCGCGCCGCGCCGATCTTCCCGGAATATACCGTCTCGTGGATTGAAAAAGAAATTGACGACCTGGCGGACAGACCGGGCGCGGGCTTCGCAGTCAGCGAAGAGAATAAGCGCGTGCTGCATGAAGTCTGCCCGTGGTGGCGAGGCCAGACCGTACAGGATCGCTGCTACGGGATGTTTACCGATGAACAAAAAGCGCTGCTGGAAACCGGCATCATCAAAGCCGAAGGCAATATGACCTCCGGCGACGCGCATCTGGCGGTGAATTTCCCGCTGCTTCTGGAAAAAGGGCTCGACGGTCTGCGTGACAAAGTGGCGGAACGTCGTTCACGCATTAACCTCACCGTCCTTGACGATCTGCACGGCGAACAGTTCCTGAAAGCCATTGATATCGTGCTGGTTGCCGTCAGCGATCATATCGCGCGTTTCGCTGAGCTGGCGCGTAAAATGGCCAGTGAAGAAACCCGCGAGAGCCGCCGCACGGAGCTACTGACGATGGCGGAGAACTGCGACGTCATCGCCCATCAGCCGCCGCAAACGTTCTGGCAGGCGCTCCAGCTGTGCTACTTCATTCAACTGATTCTGCAAATTGAGTCTAACGGTCACTCCGTCTCGTTTGGCCGTATGGATCAGTACCTTTATCCGTATTACCGCCGCGACGTGGAGCTGGACCAGAGCCTGGATCGCGAGCATGCCATCGAGCTGCTGCACAGTTGCTGGCTCAAGCTGCTGGAGGTGAACAAGATCCGCTCCGGCTCGCACTCTAAAGCCTCGGCGGGCAGCCCGCTGTACCAGAACGTGACCATTGGCGGTCGGAATCTGGTTAACGGCCAGCCGATGGATGCGGTGAACCCGCTCTCTTATGCCATTCTGGAATCCTGCGGTCGTCTGCGCTCTACCCAGCCGAATCTGAGCGTGCGTTATCACGCCGGAATGAGCAACGACTTCCTCGATGCCTGCGTGCAGGTGATCCGCTGCGGATTCGGGATGCCCGCCTTTAACAATGATGAAATTGTCATTCCTGAATTCATTAAGCTCGGTATTGAACCGCAGGACGCCTACGATTACGCGGCGATTGGCTGCATCGAAACCGCCGTTGGCGGCAAATGGGGCTATCGCTGCACCGGAATGAGCTTCATCAATTTTGCCCGCGTCATGCTGGCGGCGCTGGAAGGCGGCCGCGACGCCACCAGCGGCAAGGTGTTCCTGCCGCAGGAAAAAGCGCTCTCTGCCGGTAACTTCACGGATTTCGACGATGTGATGGCGGCCTGGGATACCCAGATTCGTTACTACACGCGTAAATCGATCGAAATTGAGTACGTTGTCGACACCATGCTGGAGGAGAATGTGCACGATATCCTCTGTTCAGCGCTGGTGGATGACTGTATCGAACGCGCGAAAAGCATCAAGCAGGGCGGCGCGAAGTATGACTGGGTGTCCGGTTTACAGGTGGGCATTGCCAACCTCGGCAACAGCCTGGCGGCGGTGAAAAAACTGGTGTTTGAACAAGGCGTAATTGGTCAACAACAGTTGGCGGCGGCGCTGGCGGCGGATTTCGATGGCCTGACCCACGAGCAACTGCGCCAGCGTTTAATCAACGGCGCGCCGAAATACGGTAACGATGATGATTCCGTCGATACCCTGCTGGCACGCGCCTATCAGACCTATATCGACGAACTGAAGCAATACCATAACCCACGCTATGGACGCGGCCCGGTTGGCGGTAACTATTACGCAGGGACGTCATCTATTTCCGCAAATGTGCCGTTTGGCGCGGCGACGATGGCAACTCCGGATGGCCGAAAAGCCCATACGCCGCTGGCGGAAGGGGCAAGCCCGGCCTCCGGTACCGACCACCTTGGGCCAACCGCGGTGATTGGCTCCGTCGGTAAGCTGCCGACCGGTTCGATTCTTGGCGGCGTATTGCTGAACCAGAAGCTGAATCCAGCCACGCTGGAGAATGAATCCGACAAGCAGAAGCTGATGATCCTGCTGCGTACCTTCTTTGAGGATCACAAGGGCTGGCATATTCAGTACAACATTGTCTCCCGTGAAACGCTGCTGGAGGCGAAGAAACATCCGGATCAGTATCGCGATCTGGTGGTGCGAGTGGCTGGCTATTCCGCCTTCTTTACCGCCCTCTCACCGGATGCGCAGGACGATATCATCGCCCGTACCGAGCATATGTTGTAATGCGCTTCTGGCCGGAGAATACGCGTAAGCGTTGCCGTCCGGCCTTATCCCTCTGTCGCCGGAGCGGCTTGCGCTTCTCCGGCCTGTTGCTTTCATTCGAAATAAATTTGTGGTTTCGGTCACATTGTTATTAAAATGTTTCTGGTCGCAGTTTTGAGCCAGGAGCACTTATATGACAGTCAACGTTATCGTCACCGATATGGACGGTACGTTTCTTGATGACGCCAAAAAGTACGATCGTATCCGCTTTATGGCCCAGTATCAGGAACTCAAAAAACGTAATATTGAGTTTGTCGTCGCCAGCGGCAATCAGTATTACCAGCTCATCTCTTTCTTTCCTGAACTCAAGGATGAAATCAGTTTCGTGGCCGAAAACGGCGCGCTGGTGTTTGAGCATGGCAAGCAGCTTTTTCATGGCGAACTGACCCGTCACGAATCACGCATTGTGATCGGCGAACTGCTGAAAGATAAGCAACTCAACTTTGTGGCCTGCGGTCTGCAAAGCGCTTATGTAAGTGAAAACGCCCCCGAAGAGTTTGTCGCTTTAATGTCAAAACATTACCATCGCCTGAAGCCAGTTAAGGACTATCACGACATTGACGACGTGCTGTTCAAGTTTTCGCTGAACCTGGCGGACGAGCAGATCCCTCTGGTGATGGATGCGTTACATACCTCGCTTGACGGCATAATGAAGCCAGTGACCAGCGGTTTTGGCTTTATTGATTTAATTATTCCTGGTTTGCATAAAGCCAACGGTATCTCCCGCCTGCTGAAACGCTGGGCGCTGTCGCCAAAAAACGTGGTGGCGATAGGCGACAGCGGTAACGATGCCGAAATGCTCAAAATGGCGGGCTATTCCTTTGCCATGGCCAATGCCGCCGACAGCATCAAAGCCCTCTCCCGCTACCGCACCGATGACAATAACCATCAGGGCGCGCTAAACGTCATTCAGGCCGTTCTGGACAATACCTCCCCTTTCAACGCCTGATCCCACATGCCGGAGCCCTGCGCTCCGGTTCTCCAGCGTCACCCTAAGCATTCAATTTTTTTAAACTTGCATTAACTTATTTATAACTTATAGTGTCACTTGTAATTTAAATTAGTTTCGAATGAAAGCTATGCGAGGTAGTTATGGCCTTTACATTTACAAGCGAGACGTTACCTGTCGATCACAAAGCGGCGATCCGCCAGATGAAAAAAGAACTGCGCGCGCAGCTGGGTGACGTACAACGACTCTTTAATCAATTGAGTGATGCCCTCGCTACCCGGGTAGCCGAGATCAACGACCTTAAAGCGCGGGGAGCAGCAGTCTGGCCTGAGTTGACATATACGGACCTCAACGCGGGCAAGATCACGGCAGAGCAGCGCGAACTCATCAAACGGCGCGGTTGCGCGGTAATTAAAGGCCATTTCCCTCGTCAGCAGGCGCTTGACTGGGATCAGTCCATGCTCAACTACCTCGACCGCAATCACTTTGATGACGTGTATAAAGGTCCGGGGGACAACTTCTTCGGGACGCTGTCCGCCTCCCGCCCGGAGATCTTTCCGATCTACTGGTCTCAGGCGCAGATGCAGGCCCGACAAAGTGAAGAGATGGCAAACGTTCAGTCTTTCCTTAACCGGCTGTGGACATTTGCCCGTGACGGTAAGCAGTGGTTTGACCCGGACGTCAGCGTGATTTATCCGGACCGCATTCGTCGTCGTCCACCGGGAACCACGTCGAAAGGGCTTGGCGCGCATACCGATTCCGGCGCACTGGAACGCTGGCTGCTCCCGGCTTATCAGCGCGTCTTCGCCAACGTGTTTAACGGTAATCTGGCGAAATACGATCCGTGGGATGCGGCATACCGTACCGACGTGGAAGAATATACCGTCGATAACACCACAAAATGCTCGGTCTTCCGCACCTTCCAGGGCTGGACAGCGTTGTCCGATATGCTTCCTGGTCAAGGTTTACTGCATGTGGTCCCCATTCCTGAAGCGATGGCATATCTCCTGCTGCGTCCGCTGCTGGACGATGTACCAGACGATGAACTGTGCGGCGTGGCGCCCGGCAGGGTACTGCCCGTGTCAGAACAGTGGCATCCGCTGTTGATGGAGGCGCTGACCAGTATTCCGCAACTCGAAGCCGGGGACTCCGTCTGGTGGCATTGCGACGTAATCCACGCTGTCGCCCCGGTCGAAAACCAGCAGGGCTGGGGAAACGTGATGTATATTCCCGCCGCGCCCATGTGCGAAAAGAATCTGGCGTACGCGCACACGGTAAGAGCCGCCCTGGAGAAAGGCGCATCCCCGGGAGATTTCCCACGTGAAGATTATGAAATGAACTGGGAAGGCCGCTTTACGCTGAATGATTTGAATATTCACGGCAAACGGGCGTTGGGAATGGTTTAATACTTACCCTCAATCATTCCGGTTTTCTTCCCGCAGAAAGAAAACCGGAACGCTTTTAATTGACGGAAACCCCGGCCAGTTTCCACTGTTCGTTTTCTTTGTACATAGTGACGGTAATCACCCCCGGCGCGCCATTCCTGAACGTGACTTTGCCCGACAAGGTTCCGACATTGTCGGCAACGCTAATGCTATTAAATGAATAATCGTCAATTTCAGAGAAGTTAATGGCTTTCGTCGCCTGAATAAATTCCTCTTCCGTCATTTTCCGCTGAATAGCATGGGCGCTCGCCCGCCAGGCTTCACCATATTGCTCATTGCGCAGCAGATCGATTTCCACACGGGCAGCCTCTTTTACTCCGCCCAACGAAACGAAGAGGATTGAAGCGATACCCACGACGGCGAGCAATATTGCGCCAATGACGCCTGCGACAACATATTTTCTTTTTTTCTTGTCTGCCAGAATGCCCTGTACCTGCCAACCGGCATTACGGACGATGTCGAAGACGGGATCCATTATTTCTGTTGAGACAAATGTATAACCATAAATTTTGCCCACGCTGCCATCTTCTTTGACGCCCCAGGCACTACCCGTAGAGAATTCCAGTCGCTTACCGAGATGCGCTGACTTGCCAAACGTAAAACCGCCAGCATTAGCATTCCATTCCACGTCGGTGGATGTCTCGCGATAGCGAACCTGTTTTTTGCGTTCATCGAAAAACAGCCGTAGCTCGTACTGTTTCTTCAGACCTGCTTTGCCTAAAATTTCCTGCCATTTGGCATCCACAATATTCCATGTGGCAACGATTTCATTGCCCTCTTCCTGAAGAATAAACGGCTTGTCGTTGTTGGCATTCAGGTTTAATAACTGTGTTTTAAGCGTAGCTAAAGAGACCGTTACTGGCTGATTCATTCTTTCTTCCCTGTCCTTGTTAAAATAAACGGGAAGCATCTTAGCCGGAATGTCGGCCACATTTCATCACTTGTGACACGCTTTCAGATTAACACCACAGTAGGGATTAATGATTTATTTCTCTGTATTTCGCGCGACAGGCGCATTAGCTGCGCCTGTCGTGTGAAAGATGACGGGAAAACTATTCGATACCTTTGCTGCGAAGGTAGTCTTCATAACTTCCGCTAAAGTCGATGACGCGTTCCGGCGTAATTTCCAGCACGCGGGTCGCCAGCGAGCTAACGAATTCGCGGTCGTGGGAAACGAAGATCAGGGTGCCCTGATACATCTCCAGCGCCATATTGAGCGACTCGATAGACTCCATATCCAGGTGGTTCGTCGGTTCGTCCATGATCAGAATATTAGGCTTCTGCATCATCAACTTACCAAACAGCATCCGCCCCTTCTCGCCACCGGAGAGCACTTTTGCCGGCTTTTTGATATCGTCCTGGCTGAACAGCAGACGCCCCAGAATGCTGCGCACCGCCTGCTCATCGTCGCCTTCCTGTTTCCACTGGCTCATCCATTCGAACACCGTCAGATCGTTTTCGAATTCATATTCGTGATCCTGCGCGTAATACCCTATGCGGGCATTTTCAGACCATTTCACGGTGCCGTTGTCCGCTTCCAGATCGCCGACCAGCGTTTTCAGTAGGGTGGATTTACCGACGCCGTTGGTGCCGAGCACCGCCAACTTCTCGCCCACTTCCAGCAGCAGGTTAACGCCTTTAAACAGCGGACCGTTGTCAAACCCTTTGCTGAGCGCTTCCACTTCCAGCGCGTTACGGAACAGTTTCTTGTCCTGCTCGAAGCGGATGAACGGGTTCTGACGGCTTGACGCTTTGACTTCGTCGAGTTTGATTTTATCAATCTGACGGGCGCGGGACGTGGCCTGACGTGATTTTGACGCGTTAGCGCTAAAGCGGCTGACAAAAGACTGCAGCTCGGCAATTTGCGCTTTTTTCTTGGCATTATCGGCGAGCAGGCGTTCACGCGCCTGGGTCGCGGCGGTCATATACTCATCGTAGTTGCCGGGATATACGCGCAGTTCGCCGTAGTCCAGATCCGCCATGTGAGTGCAGACCATATTCAGGAAGTGACGGTCATGCGAAATGATGATCATGGTGCTGTCGCGGTCGTTGAGCACCTGTTCCAGCCAGCGAATGGTATCGATATCCAGGTTGTTGGTCGGTTCGTCGAGCAGCAGAATATCCGGATCGGAGAACAGCGCCTGCGCCAGCAGCACGCGCAGCTTCCAGCCTGGCGCGACTTCGCTCATCGGGCCGTAGTGCTGTTCTACGGGGATACCCACGCCGAGCAGCAGTTCACCGGCGCGCGCTTCCGCGGAATAGCCGTCCATCTCGCCATACTTCACTTCCAGATCGGCCACCTTGTAGCCGTCTTCTTCGCTCATTTCAGGCAGCGCGTAAATGCGATCGCGCTCCTGCTTCACTTCCCACAGCTCGCCGTGACCCATGATCACGGTATCAAGCACCGTGAATTCTTCAAAGGCAAACTGATCCTGGCGCAGTTTACCGATCCGCTCGTTGGGATCGAGAGACACGTTGCCGAGCGTCGGCTCAAGATCGCCGCCGAGGATCTTCATAAAGGTGGATTTACCGCTACCGTTGGCGCCAATCAGGCCGTAACGGTTGCCGCCGCCAAACTTGACGGAAATGTTTTCGAACAGCGGCTTACTGCCGAACTGCATGGTGACGTTACTGGAAACTAACACGGACGTATCCTAAAGAAGATGTGACAAACCGCGCATTATGCCACAAGTCTTCAATAAGATCCCGCCCTGCGGTAAACGGCGACGCGTTAAACCGGGGGAAAAAAATGTGATTTCGTACACATCCGAATTCCCTGTTAGCGGGAATGCACATATAATGCGCTCCCAACACTACAGAATTCTCAACCCAACAGCCTGCCAGGCATTGAATCTCGCATAACATGAATATGAAATTAACAACGTTTTTCGCGGCGGCACTCGCTGTAGTCGGCTTTTGCAGTACCGCTTCTGCCGTGACTTATCCGCTGCCAACCGATGGTAGCCGTCTGATTGGTCAAAACCAGGTTATCACCATCCCTGAAGGTAATACCCAGCCGCTGGAATATTTTGCTGCTGAATACCAGATGGGCCTTTCAAACATGCTCGAAGCAAACCCGGGCGTGGACACCTTCCTGCCAAAAGGCGGTACGGTGCTGAATATTCCGCAACAGTTGATCCTGCCGGACACCGTGCATGAAGGCATCGTCATTAACAGCGCGGAAATGCGCCTGTATTACTATCCGAAAGGCACTAATACCGTGATCGTACTGCCTATCGGTATCGGTCAGTTAGGCAAAGATACGCCGATCAACTGGACCACGAAGGTTGAACGTAAGAAAGCGGGCCCGACCTGGACGCCAACCGCGAAAATGCACGCCGAGTACCGCGCGGCGGGCGAACCGCTGCCGGCTGTCGTACCGGCTGGCCCGGATAACCCGATGGGACTTTACGCGCTATACATTGGCCGCCTGTATGCGATCCACGGCACCAACGCTAACTTCGGTATCGGCCTGCGCGTGAGCCACGGTTGCGTACGTCTGCGTAACGAGGACATTAAATTCCTGTTCGAAAACGTGCCTGTCGGTACCCGCGTACAGTTTATCGATGAACCGGTCAAAGCCACCACCGAGCCAGACGGTAGCCGCTATATCGAGGTACATAATCCGCTGTCTACCACCGAAGCGCAGTTCGAAGGCGAAGAGATCGTACCGATCACCCTGACGAAGGGCGTGAAGAGCATCACCGAACAGGCTGACGTTGACCAGGCGGTTCTCTCCCAGGCCATTGAAAACCGCTCCGGTATGCCGGTTCGTCTGAACTAATCAGTGACCAGCGTTGGGTAGCGGCTTACGCCCTACCCATCCTGCTGAGTCAGATCGTCGGCCCGATAAGCACCGCGCCATCGGGCCATCACAACACCAACAGCAGCCCGTATCCTACCAGTCCCGCCCACACCAGCATCGGCAGCGAATAAAGATGAAAGCGCCACCAGATGCGTCGGTCATTCGCCATCCGTAAGGCAATCAAATTCGCCAGCGAGCCAGGCAACAGGCCAAACCCGCCCACGTTCACCGCCCACGCCAGCAACATCGTCGGCGGCACATAATTCAGCAGCAGGATGGTGCCAGGCACATTACTGATAACCTGCGACAGGCCGATCGCCGTCAGCCACAGTCCCGGTTCAGAGAGCGTGCTGACATGATTTAACGCCCCCTGTAACAGGGGTAGCTGCGTCAGCAAATGAACGTCAATGAACATCGCCATAAACACCAACAGCAGCGTCCAGTCCACGCTCAGCACCACGCGACGCGCCAGCAGCAAAAAACCCACCGCCACTATCGCCAGCCCGACAGGCGCCTGTTTCAGCTCTAACGCCGTCAGAAAAACGAGATACAGCGCCAGACAACTCCACACCAGCCGCGGCTGCCATTCTGGCGACCGCGTTCCGCTGTGAAATTCCAGCGGTCTGTTCGGAAAGCAGAACCAGCATAGTACCAACAACGTCAGCATCATCGCCGCGGCAAGCGGGGCCATCTGCAGGATAAACGCGGCGAATGAAAGCCCGCTGCGTCCCCACATCAGGATGTTTTGCGGGTTGCCGACAGGCGTAAGCAGCGAACCGGCGTTGACTGCCAGCGCTTCAAAGATAATCAGTCGGTTTACCGGAATGGCGCACAGCTTTTTAAGGGTGATGGTCAGCGGAACAACGATAAACAAGGCGACATCGTTAGTGAGAAACGTGGAAAGCAGCGCGGCGGCCAGCACCATAAATATCGCCAGACGGCGCTCTGTCGCCAGCCGTCGGGTCATTTTCCGCCCTGCTACATCGAAATAGCCGCTCAGCTCTACGCCTTTTGTAAGCAGCATCAGGCCGCTCAGGGTAACGATCGTATGCCAGTCAATCGCTGCGACCCAGCTTTGCGGCCTGAAGGGCACGTAAAAACTTAATCCCACGCCCACAACGAGCAAGAGATGGAAAAAACGGTCGCGTTTCAGCGCCCGAAAAAAAGGCAGGTTCATTCAGAGGCTGTTCCATGCTGCTGCGTAAACGCGCGAAAAGCGTCCAGCGTCTCCTGGCTGACGTGGTGCTCCATCCCCTCCGCGTCACGCCGGGCAATCTCCGGACTCACCCCCAGCACCAGCAGGAAGTTTTCAACGATTTGATGCCGTTCGCGGCTTTCCTGCGCCAGCCTTTCCCCTTCCGGCGTTAAAAAGACGCCGCGCCAGGGGATCATTTCGATCAGTCCTACCGACGCCAGGCGTTTCAGCATTTTCGCCACCGTAGGCTGGGAAACCCCAAGACGCGCCGCCATATCGACCTGACGCGCTTCGCCGACCTCAATGATCAGATCGGAGATTAGCTCCACATAGTCGTCAATCAGTTCGCGACGGTGAGCCTCTCTGACCTGGCGAAACCCTTCGACGTGTTCCTCAACGTTCACTAACTGCGTCACTTTTTTCGTTGTTGGCGTACCTGCGCGACGACTCATTCTGCTTCCTCATTCCTGTGACGCATTGACCGCATCGTTCTGGAGAACGCTCATTGTAAACCAGAGTTGCCCCGGCACAAAAAATTAACGTTTTAGCAATAGCTATATAATATAGCCTGTGCTATATCTGTATGTAATGCAAACACCCGTCACGGATCGAGGGGATCGGTCAGTCAGGAGGTCACAATGAATGAGTTCAAGAGGTGCTTAAGCGTGTTCAGCCATTCCCCCTTTAAGGTTCGGTTAATGCTGCTCTCGATGCTGTGCGATATGATTAGCAGCAAACCGGAACAGGACACCCCGTCAAAAAAATAATGCGGCGTCGCGGTACGCCGCTTCATCTTGCTGTCATTTTCGACGGCTATACTCACCTGCCAGCCAGAATACCCCTTCTTTTTGTCGGATTTGCTAACGTCTTCGCAAAACAATTTCATACTGCCAGTTGACCTTCTGTTTCACAGGCTCTATCTTCTTGCAGCCCTGCCTATATTGCGGCTCGCAGATGCGGACCTCTTCCCCTCTTAACGCACGCTCAGCAGGCGATGACCCTTGGCGCCAGGGTGAGCACATGGCGTTTTTTAGATTGTGGCATATGAATTTAACCCTCAAAGAGACGCTTTTGACGCGCACCCGGGCAATGAGCCCGTGGACGGCCTTTTATTTATTACAGTCTCTGCTGATCAACCTGGCGCTGGGCTACCCGTTTAGTCTGCTCTATACCACGGCCTTTACCTGCATTTTGCTTCTGCTGTGGCGTACCGCGCCGCGTGTACAAAAAGGACTGATTGGCCTCTGCTCGCTGGTGGCGGCGATGTATTTCCCTTTTGGCCAGGCTTACGGCGCGCCGAACTTTAATACACTGCTGGCGCTGCATTCCACCAATATGGAAGAGTCAACGGAAATACTGACCATCTTCCCGTGGTACAGCTATCTGGTTGGCGTGTTTATTTTTGCGCTCGGCGTTATTGCCGTTCGTCGCAAAAAAGAGGAAGTGCAGGCGCGCTGGAACACGTTTGACAGCCTCTGCCTACTGTTCAGCGTAGTTGCATTTTTTGTCGCGCCACTGCAAAACCTGGCCTGGGGCGGGGTATTTAAGCTCAAAGATACTGGTTATCCGGTGTTCCGCTTTGCAAAAGACGTCATCGTAAACAATAACGAGGTGATTGACGAACAGGCGCGCATGGCGAAACTTGCCAGCATGAAAGATACATGGACCGTCACCGCCGTGAAGCCGAAATATCACACCTACGTGGTGGTGATAGGCGAAAGCGCCCGTCGCGATGCGCTTGGCGCGTTTGGTGGACATTGGGATAACACACCGTTTGCCAGCAGCGTTAACGGGTATTTGTTTACCGACTATGTCGCCGCCAGCGGCTCCACGCAAAAATCACTGGGCCTTACGCTTAATCGGGTGGTGGAGGACAAACCGCAGTTCCAGGATAACTTCGTCACGCTGGCGAACCGCGCGGGCTTTCAGACCTGGTGGTTCTCAAATCAGGGGCAAATCGGGGAGTACGATACCGCCATCGCCAGCATCGCCAGGCGGGCAGACGAAGTTCAGTTCCTGAAAAGCGGCGACTTCGAAGCGGATAAAAACACTCAGGACACCGCCCTGCTGAAAATGACCGCTCAGGTACTGGCGACCGAGCGCACCCAGCCGCAGCTTATTGTGCTGCATTTAATGGGCTCACATCCGCAGGCCTGCGACCGAACACTTGGCAAATACGCAACGTTTGTACAGTCGAAAGAGACCTCCTGCTACCTTTATACCATGACGCAGACCGACGACCTGCTTCGTCAACTCTACGATCAACTGCGCAACAGCGGCGACAGTTTCTCGCTGGTGTATTTCTCCGATCACGGACTGGCCTTTAAGGAACGCGGAAAAGAGGTGCAGTATCTGGCGCACGATGACGCGTTCCAGCAAAACTTCCAGGTGCCGTTTATGGTGCTTTCCAGCGATGACAAAGCGCATAAGGTAATTAAAGCGCGGCGCTCGGCTAACGACTTTCTCGCTTTCTTCTCCCAGTGGACGGGTATTCGCGCGAAGGAGATCAAACCCCGCTACCGTTTTATCTCCGAGCAAAAGGCCGGGCCAGTGTACATTACCAACTTCAAGTTACAGAAAGTGGATTATAACCATCTGGGGACGGACATTTTCTCGACGAAGTAACCGGCACAGGCAAAAAAAAATCCGCCCCGAAAGGCGGATTTTTTATATCACCGAAGTGATTAGAAGCGGTAACCAACGCCGGCGATCCAGGTGCCAACGTCAACGCTACGAATACGGCTCTGCTCGTAGGAGAAGTCCAGAGCTACGTTTTCGATCGGGTTGAACTGCAGGCCAGCACCGTAGGTGAAGCCGTAGTCGCTGGTGTCATCTTTGTAGCCAGGGTAGTTAGTCTGCTGGAATTTACCGTAGCCAACACCCACAACACCGTAGATGCTTGCCCAGTCGTTCAGACGGTAAGCCGGACCCGCGGTGATGCTGTAGTACTGGGATTTGTTGTAATCGCCCGCACTGTTAGTACGATCTTTTTCAGAGTAAGTGAAGGAACCGATTACGCCCAGCGGGTTGTTGTCCTGCTCATAACGATACTTCAGGTTGAAACCGTTCATTTTGTTCGCTACGCCCTGAGCATCGCTCTGTGCGTAACCGCCGGTAACAGTAGAAGTTGCTGCAGAAGCGGTACCTGCAGTGAAAGCCAGAACAGCGGCCAGTGCTGAAAGACATGCAATTTTTTTCATAACCACCTCAAATGTGCTTCAAATAAGTCCTAAGTTTTAAATATATCAAAAATTGATGAGAAACTCTTTGCGATTCGCGATGTCTAACGGGTCAATTCATGTAACAAAACATTTCCACAACCCGCTATCCTATTCAAATAACATCACTTTTCTGGAAATCCAGCACATTATTACGCGCATAACAACGGACATTCATCCAGATTATTCCTAATCATAAAGTTTATTAATTCATCAATACCCTTTCATTCTACGACGTTTCACGAAAAATTTTTCAACAAAGACTCAACCGTTAAAGGTTTATTCCATTACACTGCCTGTTTTACTTTTCTATACATCACGCGCCCCATCGTGCGGCTGGTTCTTTGCCAGGCTCCACGATGGCGTGTTTTACCGTCCAGTGTCAGGAGAAAGGATGCCAGGGTCTTCACGTAAAATCCCAGTTTGGTTGCCGATAGTCGTACTGCTGATTGCGATGTGCTCCATTCAGAGCGGCGCATCATTGGCAAAATCGTTGTTCCCTCTGGTTGGCGCGCCGGGCGTTACCGCGCTGCGCCTGGCGCTGGGCACACTTATTCTGGTTGCCTTTTTTAAACCCTGGCGTCTGCGCTTTGCGAAAGAACAGCGGCTGCCGCTGCTTTTCTATGGGCTGTCGTTGGGTGGGATGAATTATCTCTTTTACCTGTCGATTCAGACGGTGCCGCTCGGCATCGCGGTTGCGCTGGAATTTACGGGGCCGCTGGCCGTGGCGCTGTTCGCGTCTCGACGTCCGGTGGATTTCATCTGGGTGGTGCTGGCGGTACTCGGGCTGTGGTTTTTGCTGCCGCTGGGTCAGGATGTGTCGCATGTCGACCTGGCAGGCGCAGCGTTGGCGCTGGGCGCGGGCGCCTGCTGGGCTATCTATATTCTTAGCGGCCAGCGCGCCGGGGCGGAACACGGGCCGGCAACGGTCGCAGTCGGCTCGCTGATTGCCGCCATTGTGTTTGTTCCTCTCGGCGCAGCACAGGCTGGCGAGGCGCTCTGGCACTGGTCGATAATCCCACTGGGACTGGCCGTCGCGGTGCTGTCTACTGCGCTCCCCTACTCCCTGGAGATGATTGCCTTAACCCGACTGCCGACACGAACGTTTGGCACGTTGATGAGCATGGAGCCCGCGCTGGCGGCGGTAGCCGGCATCGTGTTCCTCGGCGAAACGCTGACCGTCATCCAGTTGCTGGCGCTGGGGGCTATCATTGCCGCCTCTATGGGTTCAACGTTAACGATTCGACGCGATACTGAAATTAAAAAAGTTGACGTAAAGTAATTTTACATTTCTGCATGGTTTGCATAATCATGCAGAATATCCTTCCGCTTACCCACGCTATTTTCCGCCCTGGCGCTATGTGTTTTACCGATGTTTATTTGCAAGGATTTTCCTGGACTCAGGTTAATATCGCTATGGCATTATGGAATAATTTTTCATTTGCAACATTATGAATAGCAATGCAATTCCTGATGAACATGGCAATGCGCTATTAAAGCGATAGGGAGAGCCAGAAAAGCAGGATCGATAACCGGTGCTATACTTAGTTTCGTTAATTACCGGGACATAACATCAAGAGGATATGAAATTATGAGTACCGCTAAATTGGTAAAAACAAAAGCGTCCAATCTGCTTTATACCCGCAACGATGTCTCCGACAGCGATAAGAAAGCAACGGTTGAGTTGCTGAATCGTCAGGTTATCCAGTTTATCGACCTGTCTCTGATTACGAAACAGGCGCACTGGAACATGCGCGGTGCTAATTTTATTGCCGTACACGAAATGCTGGATGGCTTCCGTACTGCGTTAACCGATCATCTGGATACTATGGCCGAACGTGCCGTACAACTGGGTGGCGTTGCCTTAGGGACGACTCAGGTTATCAACAGCAAAACCCCGCTGAAAAGCTATCCGCTGGACATCCATACCGTTCAGGATCACCTGAAGGAGCTGGCAGATCGTTATGCTGTCGTGGCAAACGACGTGCGTAAAGCGATTGGCGAAGCGAAGGATGAAGACACCGCTGATATCTTCACCGCCGCGTCACGCGATCTCGACAAATTCCTGTGGTTTATCGAATCTAACATCGAATAATCGCGTCATAAGTAAGACCTCTACAACCCTCGCTTCGGCGGGGGTTTTGCACTTTTATAGTGCATCGCCCGGCCTCCCTGCCGCAATAAAGTAAATTTATTGTAATAATCACCTCACACAATCGTTAACGAAAGATTGTTTTAACAGCAATATTTACGCTAAATAAGCAGACTGCTAGCGCCACCCCGGTCATGCACTCATTTAGTGCCCCGTTTTGGTGCAAAAAGCGACACTTGCCACGCTGCGTGTGCAAACTTGCGTTGCGGCCTCTTGTTAAAACAAGGGGTTGCAAAACTGGCACGAATCTTTCATTACGCTTACTGTTCTTGCAGGGGATCGCCCCGTGGATAAAAAAGGAAATGCTATGAAGTCTTTATTAAACGTTTCACTGGCAGCACTTACCCTGGCTTTTGCCGTCTCTTCTCACGCGGCGGAAAAAAAACTGATTGTGGCGACTGACACCGCGTTCGTTCCGTTTGAATTCAAACAGGGTGACAAATACGTTGGCTTTGATGTGGATCTGTGGGCTGCCGTCGCGAAAGAGCTGAAGCTGGACTATCAACTGAAGCCGATGGATTTCAGCGGCATTATCCCGGCACTGCAAACCCGCAACGTCGACCTGGCGCTGGCGGGTATCACCATTACCGACGAGCGTAAAAAAGCGATCGATTTCTCTGACGGCTACTACAAAAGCGGCCTGTTAGTGATGGTGAAAGCGAATAACAACGATGTGAAAAGCGTGAAAGATCTGGACGGTAAAGTGCTGGCGGTGAAGAGCGGCACCGGCTCCGTTGACTACGCGAAAGCGAACATCAAAACCAAAGATCTGCGCCAGTTCCCGAATATCGATAACGCCTATATGGAGCTGGGCACCAATCGCGCGGACGCGGTTCTGCACGACACGCCAAACATCCTCTATTTCATCAAAACCGCCGGCAACGGCCAGTTTAAGGCGGTCGGTGAGTCTCTGGAAGCGCAGCAGTACGGTATCGCGTTCCCGAAAGGCAGTGACGATCTGCGTGAAAAAGTGAACGGCGCGCTGAAAACCCTGCGTGAGAACGGCACTTACAACGAAATTTACAAAAAATGGTTCGGTACTGAACCGAAATAAAACAGCCTGAGAACCAGGCTCTGTAACGCCCGGCAGCGTTTGCCGGGCCTACACTTTTAGCCATCGTGCGATCGGCTATTTTCACCACGGTAACAGGAATAACATATGCAGTTTGACTGGAGCGCCATCTGGCCCGCCATTCCGATCCTGCTTCAGGGCGCCAAAATGACCCTGTGGATCTCGATCCTCGGCCTCGCCGGGGGGATCGTCATTGGCCTGCTGGCGGGGTTAGCCCGTACTTACGGCGGCTGGATCGCCAATCACGTCGCCCTTGTGTTTATCGAAATCATTCGCGGCACGCCTATCGTCGTGCAGGTGATGTACATCTACTTCGCCCTGCCGATGGCCTTCCCGGACCTGCGCATCGACACCTTTAGCGCGGCGGTAATCACCATCATGATTAACTCCGGCGCGTACATCGCGGAAATTACCCGCGGTTCGGTCTTGTCGATCCACAAAGGGTTCAGCGAAGCTGGGCTGGCGCTCGGGCTTTCACGTCGCGAAACCATTCGTCACGTGATTATGCCGCTGGCGCTGCGCCGCATGCTGCCATCGCTTGGCAACCAGTTAATTATCAGCATTAAAGACACCTCGCTGTTCATCGTGATTGGGGCGGCTGAGCTGACCCGCAGCGGCCAGGAGATCATCGCCGGCAACTTCCGCGCGCTGGAAATCTGGACCGCTGTCGGCGTGATTTACCTCATCATCACGCAGGTCTTGAACATCGTGCTTCGTAGTCTGGAAAGAAGGATGAAAATCCTGTGATTGAATTTAAAAACGTCTCCAAGCATTTTGGCCCAACCCAGGTGCTGCATAATATCGATCTGAATATCAAACAGGGCGAAGTGGTGGTGATTATCGGGCCGTCAGGCTCCGGAAAATCCACGCTGTTGCGCTGCATTAATAAACTGGAGGAGATCACCTCCGGCGATCTGATCGTTGACGGCCTGAAGGTCAACGATCCGAAGGTAGACGAGCGTCTGATTCGCCAGGAAGCGGGAATGGTATTCCAGCAGTTTTACCTGTTTCCTCATCTGACCGCCCTGGAAAACGTCATGTTCGGCCCGCTGCGCGTGCGCGGCACCCGTAAAGAAGAGGCGGAAAAACAGGCGAAAGCGCTGTTGGCGAAGGTCGGCCTTGCCGAACGCGCGCACCACTATCCGTCTGAACTTTCAGGCGGGCAGCAGCAGCGTGTGGCGATTGCCCGCGCCCTGGCGGTTAAGCCGAAAATGATGCTGTTTGATGAGCCGACCTCTGCGCTTGACCCCGAGCTGCGCCACGAGGTTCTGAAAGTCATGCAGGATCTGGCGGAAGAAGGCATGACCATGGTCATCGTAACCCATGAAATCGGCTTTGCCGAAAAAGTGGCCTCGCGTCTTATCTTCATTGACAAAGGCCGGATTGCCGAAGACGGCAATCCGCAGGCGCTGATTGAAAACCCGCCAAGTCAGCGTCTACAGGAATTTTTGCAGCACGTTTCCTGACGATTCGCCTCCCTTTCGCGCCGAAGGGGAGGTTTTCTACGACTCCTCCCAAATCCAAACCTCATCCCTCCAGCAACTATACTTATTGTTTTGCACAATTTTCTCATTGGAGGAGTCATGCGGTGGATCCTGTTTGTCCTCATTTGTCTGGCGGGGGCGCCCGCCCATGCGGTGACGATTCCCGGCGTGACCGCCAGCCCGGCGGCAGATGCTAAAACTGCGCCCGCGCCCGAGCCGGACATTGAACAAAAAAAAGCGGCTTATGCCGCTCTGGCCGATGTGCTGGAAAATGAGGCGTCGCGCAAGGAACTCATTGGCCAGTTGCGCAGCGCCGCCACAACATCCGCGCCTGAGTCCTCCCCCAAAATCGTTCCTCCTGGTGTTGTGGAAGAAAAAACGGTGCTGGAGAATATCACCGACATCAGTCATCGCTACGGTGCGGCCTTCGCCGGGCGCTTCGCCCAGCTTTATCGTAATATCACCGACGCACCGCATAAACCCTTTAACAGCCAGACGTTCACCAACGCCCTCACCCACTTCCTGATGCTGGCGGTCGCCGTGTTCAGCTTTTACTGGCTGATTCGTCGGTGCGCGCTTCCGCTGTATCGCAAAATGGGTAACTGGGCGCGGAAGAAAAATCGTGAGCGCCGCAACTGGCTTCAGCTTCCGGCGATGATCGTCGGGGCTTTTATTATCGATCTGCTACTGCTGGCGCTGACGCTATTCGTCGGGCAGTTACTGAGCGACAGGCTAAACGCCGGAAGCCGCACCATTGCGTTTCAGCAGAGTCTGTTTCTCAATGCCTTTGCCCTGATTGAGTTTTTTAAAGCGATACTGCGTCTGATCTTCTGCCCGAAAGTGGCGGAGCTGCGTCCGTTTTCAATTCAGGACAGCAATGCCCGGTACTGGAACCGCCGGTTAAGCTCGTTGAGCAGTTTGATTGGCTATGGGCTGATCGTCGCCGTTCCCATTATTTCTAATCAGGTCAACGTGCAGGTCGGCGCGATGGCGAACGTGGCGATCATGCTGTGCATAACGCTGTGGGCGCTGTATCTGATCTTTCATAATAAAAAGGATATCACCGGGCATCTGCTGAACCTGGCCGATCGTTCGCTGGCCTTTTTTAGCCTGTTTATTCGCGCTTTTGCGCTGGTGTGGCACTGGCTGGCAAGCGCCTATTTCATCGTCCTGTTTTTCTTTTCGCTGTTCGATCCGGGGAACAGCCTGAAATTTATGATGGGCGCAACGGTGCGCAGTCTGGCCATCATCGCCATTGCCGCTTTCGTGTCGGGGATGTTCTCTCGCTGGATCGCCAAAACCATTACCCTCTCTCCACACACGCAGCGAAATTATCCTGAACTGCAAAAGCGCCTGAACGGCTGGCTGTCGACCGCGCTTAAAGTGGCGCGTTTCCTGACGGTGTGCGTCGCCATCATGCTGTTGCTGAATGCCTGGGGACTGTTCGACTTCTGGAACTGGCTGCACAACGGCGCGGGTGAAAAGACGGTGGATATCCTGATCCGTATCGCGCTGATCCTGTTCTTCTCGGCGGTGGGCTGGACCGTTCTCGCCAGCCTAATCGAAAACCGTCTGGCCTCCGATATTCATGGTCGTCCGTTACCCAGTGCGCGCACCCGCACGCTGCTGACGCTGTTTCGCAATGCGCTGGCGGTGATCATCAGCACCATCACCATTATGATTGTGCTTTCGGAGATCGGGGTGAATATCGCTCCGCTGCTGGCAGGCGCCGGCGCGCTGGGACTGGCGATTTCGTTCGGGTCGCAAACGCTGGTCAAAGATATTATTACCGGCGTGTTTATCCAGTTCGAAAATGGCATGAATACCGGCGATCTGGTCACCATCGGGCCGCTGACCGGAACGGTTGAGCGGATGTCAATTCGTTCGGTTGGCGTGCGGCAGGACACCGGGGCATATCATATTATTCCCTGGTCCTCGATCACGACCTTCGCCAACTTTGTGCGCGGCATTGGTTCGGTGGTGGCGAACTACGACGTGGACCGTCAGGAAGATGCCGACAAAGCCAATCAGGCGTTGAAAGATGCGGTTAACGCGGTGATGGAAAATGAGGAGGTGCGGGGCCTGATCATCGGTGAGCCGACCTTTGCCGGTATCGTAGGGCTGACCAACACCGCCTTTACCCTGCGCGTGTCGTTCACGACCCTGCCGCTAAAACAGTGGACGGTCCGCTTCGCGCTGGACAGCCAGGTGAAAAAACATTTCGACCTGGCCGGAGTGCGCCCGCCCGTGCAGACGTATCAGGTCCTGCCTGCGCCGACGATGTCGCCGGCGGCAGAAACCGCTTCCGCGCCGCTACCGCCAAACGCCCCGACGCTTTAGCGTTGACGCGCGTTAAAGCGGCGGCGCTGGTCATCGTCCATAAAGGTCCAGGCGATAAAGCGACTCTGCTTATTGCCCTGGGCCATCTCTTTTTTCACCACCCTGACGGCGCCGACATCCGTCAGCGCCCGATACAGCGGCGGCAGATTTTCCCCCCGTGACACCAGTGTGGTAAACCACATCACCTGGCGTCCAAAAGCCCGGCTTTCGGCAATCATGGTTTTAATAAACGCCACTTCGCCCCCCTCACACCACAGCTCCTGCTGCTGGCCGCCGAAGTTCAGCGCGTCGTCTTTATCCTGTCCCAGGTTACGCCGTTTACGCTCGCTACCCGCACGCGCGGCGGCGGCAGAGTCATGGAATGGCGGATTGCACAGCGTCGCATCGTATTGCTCGTTTTTATGGATAATGCCGTTAAAGACAGCCGAAGCGGTTTTCTGCCGACGCAAACGTATTGCGCGCGTCAGTCCGGGGTTGCCGTTGATAATCGCCTGTGCACTGGCAAAGGCGCGATCGTTGGTCTCGCTACCGGTAAAGCGCCAGCCGTATTCATGAACGCCAATCAGCGGATAAATACAGTTTGCCCCCACGCCGATATCAAGCAGCGTGGCCGATGAGGGAACGCTGCCCGTGGTTTCAGCCAGCAGATCGGCCAGGTGATGGATATAATCTGCCCGTCCCGGTACCGGTGGGCATAAAAAACCGTCAGGGATATCCCAGTTCGCCACCCCGTAGTAATGGGCCAACAGCGCTTTATTCAACGCTTTGACCGCCTGCGGATTGGCGAAATCGACGCTTTGTTCGCCCGCGGGTGTTCGGGTCAGAAACTGCGTCAGCTCAGGCGTGACTTTACAGAGCGCGGTCAGATCGTAGCGACTGTGGTGACGGTTACGCGGGTGTAATCCCGGTTTCTGGGGGGCCATAGCTTTCTCCTTTTAACAGCGGCGTAAGATACCCGCATAACGCAATGTGGTAAACCTGTGCAAAGCGAAAACCCGTTCAAAGGACCTGATCAGCGTCGTCCTGTGACGGGCATCGCTCAAATCCTCAGAAAATCAGCATGATGTATGTCATTGATTTGTAAAAATACGTCAATTATTATCGTTCAAAAATTGAGCATATCTTCATCAATTTTTTCCGCTGTTGCCGCGACTGTGGCGACCTACACTTAGGAGGCACAACACGTTGTTTCACCAAGGAGCGCATCATGAAAAAATGCCTCGCCTTCCTCCTCGCCACCGCGTTTGCCGGTATAACGTCCGCGGCGTCAGCCGCACAGCCTCTGAGCAGTCCGGATGCCGGACAGTTGCGCGCATCGGGCACCGTTTCCGCCACCGGCGCAACCAACCTGAGCGAACTGGAAGACAAACTGGCGGAAAAAGCGAAGGAGCAAGGCGCAACCGGCTTCGTCGTTAATTCCGCAGGCGGTAAAAATCAGATGTATGGCACGGCCACGATCTATAAATAACCTTCCTTTTATCTTCTCCGGCCCGATGGCGCATTCGTCTTTCGGGCTGATACCCTGCGAATCCGCAGACCCGTTATACTTAATTATCCATCTATCATAAGGAGAACACGCTATGGCCTCCGGTTGGGCTAATGATGACGCCGTAAACGAACAGATCAACAGTACGATTGAAGATGCCGTTGCCCGCGTACGCGGTGAAATTCCGCGTGGTGATAGTCTGTATGAATGTGCAGAATGCGGTGATCCCATCCCTGAAGCACGACGCCAGGCGATACCCGGCGTGCGGCTATGCCTCGCCTGTCAACGGGAGAAAGATTTACATAATGCAACATATGCAGGATATAATCGCAGAGGCTCCAAAGACAGCCAGTTACGCTGACTTTTCTTTACCTGGATCTGTAGAATTTGCCGTTTCGCTTACATTCACGTTAAAACGCAGTCTGCGTGGCAAAACGTGCCGTTAATCACGCTACTGTAAAGCCGACTGCGAAGAAGCGTAAATTCATGCCATGAATTAATTAATAATCAATAAGTTATTTTTCATTCAATTTATTTGATGAAGGCGGTCAATTCTATTCGATTTTCTCTCTCGCCAAAAACCGTGATACTCATCACATCGACGGAACATCGTCTTCCTTAAAGAATAACCTGCGAGAGATTAATAATGAAAAACATCAAATACGCTATTGCTGCTGTTGCCCTGTCCACACTCTCTTTTGGCGCCTTCGCGGCCGAACCCGTTACTGCTGCACAGGCGCAAAGCATGAATAAAATCGGTGTAGTGTCTGCGGATGGCGCAACCACGCTGGACGGCCTGGAAGCGAAACTGGCTGAAAAAGCGACCGCTGCGGGCGCCAGCGGATACAGCATTACCTCCGCCACCAACAACAACAAAATGAGCGGCACCGCTGTTATCTATAAATAATTTCACCCCGTCTGTTTGCCGACAGACACACTGCTCCAACCCTCATTGAACCATTGTTACCCTTGTTTGCCCGTCCGCCACTGAACGGGCTTTTTTTTATCCGTTTTCGCCGTCGCTTAAAACGACTGATTCACCCGAGCCAGGCCTTCTTCCAGCGTTTCAACTTCAGCGGTCGCCACCAGACAGCACGCCATCTGGCGCTTTATTGACGCCGGAACCGGTTCACTTCCGGCAAGACAACGTTCGATCCAGCGCGCGGTAGTTTGCGGATCTTTTGCCGCAGGCAGCGGCACCGGCGCGTCCGGGATTTCGCTTTGGCGCTCCTGCAATACCCGAATACCGCTGCCGTCTATCAGGCTGATTTGCGGACAGCGCTGCGGATTCGCATACACTTCCCCTTCCGTACCGTGCATCAACAGACCGCGACCGCCGATGTCGCTGAAGAACTTCGCCACCCGGGGGACATATTCAGGATGGGAGACGCTGGAAAGACGCAACGCGGCGTCTTCAGCGAACGGCGTTGCCAGCTTGGCAAGAGTATGCGCGCTGTTGCGAACGCCTAAGCGCCAGCGCATCGCCAGCTGCGTTTCCAGCGGCGGGCACAGCGCACCGACCGGAATAAATACCGGCTGGTGACCATCCAGTTTTGCCTGCGCCTGCCCGGCATGACGCGTCGGCGGAATGCCCATCAGTTCGAAAATCGTTTCCGTCAGGACACGCGTGGGATCTTCACTGACGCCGTGAACCACCACCGGGAAGCCCAGTTTATGCAACAGTATCGCCAGCAGCGGCGTCAGATTGGCCTGTTTACGCGCGCCGTTATAACTGGGAATAACAATCGGCATCGGTTTCGCAACGGGCGGGGTGAGCGTAATCGTATGATGCTGCATTGCCTCATAGAATCCGCGCATTTCCGCCTCACCTTCCCCTTTGATGCGCAGCGCGATCAGAATACCGCCCATTTCCAGCTCAGGCACTTCGCCGTTTAGCATCCGACTATACAGGCCGCGCGCCGTGTCCTGGTCCAGATCGCGGGCGTGATTTTTCCCCCGGCCAATCTCTTTAATGATGCTGCGATAATCCATGATGTCTCCCCTGTGACATTTTTTTAACAATATAGCCCTTAACCAGAGACGGCTGATAGCTTTTTATCGCGCTGCCCAATCATCTGTTTTTGAAAAAGTTCTACAAATGCAAGCGCAAGTTCAAATATTTGTGATTATCTCAACACAATCTTCCTGCCCCTCATTCTGCTTAAATATCCAACGTATCAATAGTGAGGACTATCGGTAACAACGTCCAGGCAACGTTTTACCCAGAGAATACCAGGAATGATTATGAACAAGGTGGCTTTAGGCTTAGTGTTCGCGGCAACGGTTGGATGCACTGCATCGGCATTTGCCGCAACCAATGGCGAAGGACAAATTAACTTTACCGGCGAAATCGTGGATTCCGCCTGTCAGGTTGTGAACGGGTTGAGCAACCCGTTAAATGTGCAGTTAGGTAAGGTGTCAAAAACGGTATTTACCGGTGCTGGCTCCACCAGCACGGCAACAAAGTTTGATATTCAACTGACGGGTTGTCCGGAGACTGTCACGTCTGCCGCCATTAATTTCGGTGGAACGCCGGATGCAAACGACAATCGCTCGCTGGCAATCACCCCGGGCGCCGATGCGGCAACGGGCGTGGCCATCCAGTTGCTCGATTCGGCTGAGCAACCGGTGAGTTTATACACGCCTTCCCGCGAATATCCGTTAATGTCAGGAAGCTCGGTCAACGATCTGGAGTTTGCCGCACGCTATATCCAGACTCAGGCGGCTATAACCGCAGGTCCGGCTAATTCCGTTTCAACCTTCACTGTTATCTATAACTGATATTCCCCATCCAGAGGAGTCGCGTTACGTCTGCGCGGCTTCCTCTCTTTACGTTGAGAAACAGGTATGCGCCACGGTTATTTACTGAGCACACTTTTTCTGGTAGCCGCAACGGCACATGCGGGTGTTATTATTAACGGCACTCGCCTGGTTTATCAGGGAGAAAAAAAGGAATCTTCTCTTGGTATTTCAAATCCAGATAGCATGGATTATCTGGTACAGTCCTGGGTAGATTCTGGCAGTAATAATCGGACTAAAGCCCCCTTTTTAATTACCCCGCCTTTATTCCGCCTCGATGCCAATGAGGATAATGTTCTGCGTGTCGTTCGCACCGGTGGAGATCTACCGAAAGACCGCGAGTCCCTGTACTGGTTGAATATTAAAGCGATCCCATCGTCAAAGCGAATTGAAGGGGTTAACACCCTGCAAATCGCCATTAATACACGCATTAAGCTGCTTTACCGCCCGTCAGGCATTAAAGGTAAGCCTGAAGACGTCGCCAATAAACTGGAATGGCGTCGCGAAGGTAACGATGTGGTGGTAAAAAACCCGACCCCATTCTATATGAATTTTCAGAAGGTGACGCTGAACGGCCACAGAGTGAATAAAGCGACGTGGGCGGTCCCTGAGGCCGAAACGCATTTTGCCCTCCCGGCGGAGGCTAACGGAACAGCGTTAACCTATTCCATCATCACTGATTACGGCAGCATTAGCCAGACGTTCACTAAGACCCTGCATTAATAACGTTGTCCTCTGGCGCCATATTTATTATGTATAGTCATCAAAAGCCGTTTTCCTGCCGCTTATTTGCCGCGCTGGTCCTGCTATGTGGACTGGCGGCGGCAGTTTTTGCGCAGCAAACCAGAGCGGATGATTATTTTAATCCGGCGTTACTGGATATTGATAATCCGCAGCAGGGAAAGACGGATTTGTCGATTTATGAAAAAGGTCCCGGCCAGGCGCCTGGCAACTATCAGGTGACAATTTTTATTAATAACAGCAAAGTCGATACCCGTAACGTTACCTTCAATTTACAGACTCACGCGAAAGGAAAGCGCACCCTCCAGCCTTGCTTTTCGCTGGATGATCTCAAGACGCTGGGGATTAAGACAGACGCCTATCCTCAGCTTATGACAGAGAGCAAATGCGCGGACTTAAGCGTTATCCCTGCCGCATCGGCCACCTTTCGCGTACGCAATCAGCAGTTGTTACTCAGCATTCCCCAGTCAGCGTTGGGACAGGTGCCGCGCGGCTATATCGATCCGAAAGACTTTGACGAAGGGATCACGGCCGGTCTGATTAACTACAGCGCTAACGCCAGCCACAGCCATGCGCGGCAACAAAACAGCCAGGACAATAGCAGCCAATACATCAACCTCCGCCCAGGGCTGAATATCGGCGCGTGGCGGGTGCGTAATTATTCCACCTGGAACCGTAATGCCACGGGCGACGATCGTCAGGAGAAATTCTCCTCCGTCTATACCTACGCGCAGCGTGATATTGTCGCCCTGAAAAGCACTTTGACAGTCGGTCAAAGCTCCTCGCCAGCAGACGTCTTTGACAGCGTGCCGTATACCGGCGCGCAGCTAAACGCTGAAAACGAGATGCTGCCCGACAGCGAAAAAGGCTATGCGCCGATTATTCGCGGCACCGCCCACAGCAATGCGCGGGTCGTCGTTCGACAGAATGGCTACGTCATTTACCAAAACACCGTTGCGCCTGGCGCGTTTGAGATTAACGATCTCTACCCTACCGGCAGCAGCGGCGACCTTCAGGTCACTGTCCAGGAGACGGACGGCAGTGAAAGCCACTTCGTCGTGCCTTATGCCTCCGTACCGGTTCTGCAGCGTGAAAAGCACCTGCGTTACAGCGTTACCGCGGGTCGCTATCGTTCCTATGACAGTCACGTTGAGAAAACGCCGTTCGCCCAGGGCAGCGCTATTTACGGTTTACCCTACGGCGTTACCGCCTATGGCGGGGTCCAGCACAGCAGCCACTATCAGTCGCAGGCCATCGGCGCCGGGAAAAACCTCGGTGATTTAGGGGCGTTTTCCGTCGATGTTACCCGTGCGAAAGCACTGCTCAAAAAACAGCAAGCCCATAAAGGCCGATCCTGGCGAGTGCGTTACAGCAAAAATTTCGTCGGTTCCGGCACCAACTTCTCACTGGCGGGCTATCGCTACAACAGCAAAGGGTTCTATACCCTCGAAGACACCCTGGAATCCTATACCCAGGCTGACGACGTCTCCGCTCCCCGGCAGCGTCGCGCCCGCACCGAAGCCACCCTTGACCAGACGCTGGGTGAGCGCTGGGGTTCGCTTACGCTCAGTCTGGTGAAAGAAACGTACTGGAGTCAACGCCAGGACATGACGTCAATGAGCGTCAGCTACAACAACAGCTGGCACGGCGTAAGCTATAGCCTGAGCTACAGCATGAACAAGAACACCCGCGACAGCGACGATAAAAGCGCCGACCAGAACGATAACCAGTTCGCACTAAGCGTTTCCATACCTCTCGATCGCTGGATGCACAACACATGGGCGACGTACAACCTGAACAACACCCGGACAGGCGCCACGCAAAATATCGGCCTTAACGGCACCGCACTGCAGGAGGACAATCTTAACTGGAGCCTGCAGGAAGGGCTGAGCAATACCGGTAGCGGCAGTTCAACCAGTATGAATATGGATTACAAAGCGACTTATGGTGAAGTAAGCGGCGGCGTCAGTCAGCATAAATACCAGCGTACGGTGAATGTGGGACTGCAAGGAGGCATCGTTGCTCATGCCAATGGGATCACATTGAGTCAACCGCTTGGCGAAACCATTGCTCTGGTGAAAGCGCCGGGTGCATATGGCACGCATATTACCAACCAGACTGGGGTAGAAACGGATTTTCGCGGCTACACCGTCGTTCCGTTTGTCACGGCCTACCGTCATAACACCATTTCACTGGATACCGAAACATTGCCGGATGATGCCGACGTGACCCATGCGGCGCAAATTGTCACACCGACCCGCGGCGCCGTGGTTCGCGCCAGTTTTAACACCCGCACAGGCAACAGAGTGTTAATGACGCTTACGCAAAACGGCAAACCGCTCCCCTTTGGCGCAACGGTTACGACAGGGGATAAGGACAGCGAATTTATTGTCGGCGCTGACGGACAAACCTATCTTTCCGGTCTGCCTCAACATGGACGTCTCGCCGTTTCCTGGGGGGACGATACCAGCGAGCACTGCGTCGCTGACTACGCGCTTACGGATGAGAAAAACGAAACCCGCATCATTAACGCTGCCGCGCAGTGTCACTGACCATTAAGGCAATACATATGCATATGATTAAGCATTGTTTTTACCTGGCGATCCTTACCGCCGCCGGGTTGTTTATGCCGCACGCCAAAGCGTCCTGCCACACGCCGGACATGCCAAAACTGATTAACGTGCCTTCGATTTCGGTACCGGTTACGCTCGCCATTGGCGAAACCATTCCCGGCTCAGAACAGACTGTACATGTCGCGGGTAACTGCGATGAGCGTTACGACAGCGGACTGGAAATTATCTCCTGTTATTATGGTTCCGGCGCTGAAATTCCCGGAATGAACGGCGTGTACGATTCCGGCGTGCCCGGTATCGGCGTGGCGCTGATGAATGACAAAGGCCAACGCATCAGCGGTGCTGGCGGGCAACAGTGCGACTCACGCGCCACGCCGATTGCCTATGTCTCTTCTGATGGCTACCAGTCATTTAATTTCGACGTGACGCTTCAGCTGGTTAAAACGAGTCATCAAGTCGCATCCGGTACGCTGGTACAGGCGCAAACAACATTTGGCATCGGTATTTATGCTCATGAAGGGATCGGCGATCCCAATACCCTTTCGTATGCCGGTAATGTCATTCTGAAAGAGGTCACCTGCTCGGTGTTGCCGAAAAATCTCACCGTTAATCTCGGTGATTTTCCGGTCAGCGATTTCGTGAGTGTCGGAACATTGTCTACCCCCGCACAAAGCTTTGACGTGACGGTACACTGCGACAGCACTGTTCAGCCGCAGGTGAAGATAACCAGCGCAAACGGCTATGAATCGGCGTTCGAAGGCGTTCTGAAACTGACGCAGCAGAAAGGAATGGCCACCGGGATTGGCGTCCGGATGCTCTTTGACGGCCATCCGGCCACCTTTGACAGCTATGTTGAAACTGCAAGCCAGGCGATCGCCAACGAAACGTTGACCATACCTTTCCAGGTGCGCTACCAGCAGACCCGCGAGGTCGTCACTCCCGGCCCTGCCAATACCGTGGCGACCATTACCCTCGCCTATAAGTGACCACGATGAAAAAGAGCGCATTGATTCTTGCCCTGGGTGTGATCGCGCAGGCTAACGCGGATGATATTCAGATTCAGATGAACGGTAATATCTTCGCAAATACCTGCATCGTTGACAGCGCCAGCCGCAATCTGACGGTGGATTTAGGCCAGGCGGTTTCCGGTAGCTTTAAAGACATTGGCGACACCGGTGAATGGAAAGACTTTTCCCTGACGGTGACGCATTGCCCGGAATCGCTCACCCTTGCTACAGCTTTTTTTTATGGAAAGCCTGACAGCTCGCACCCGACAAAATTCGCCAATATCGGTAGCGCCAAAGGACTGGCGCTGGAACTCGCGGACCGCCAGGACCATATGCTTATCGCCCCCCAGGCCGCCTTCAGCGCGGTGATCAACCCCAGCGACCGCACGGCCACCTTTCCGCTGGCGGCGCGTTATTACGCTACCGCCATGCCCGTCACCGCCGGCACGTTCAGCAGCGTTGTGCAGGTGACCTTCACTTACCAGTAGGACTGCGCCCCTTAGCACGGATGCTTTTTCTTCGCCCGGCAGCCACTTTTGCCGGGCGTTTTTTTACTTCCGGCACCTCCGGGCGTTCAATGGGGAAAACAGGCAGCGCGTCCAGTAGCCGCTTACCGTAATTTTTGGTCAACAGCCGCTTGTCATAAATCACCACTTCGCCCCAGCAGCCGTGGCTACGGATCAGACGACCGACCTGCTGGATGAGGTTAAACGATGCCGCAGGTAAGCTCTGCACCTCAAACGGATAACGATTCAGGCTTTTTAGCCATTCGCCTTCGGTAATGACCACCGGGCTGTCAATGGGCGGAAAGGCGATCTTATGGATATGCACCTGACTGAGTAATTCGCCTTTCAGGTCCAGCCCTTCGGCAAAGGATTGCAGCCCGACCAGCACGCTGCGCTCGCCGCCTTCCACCCGCTTGCGATGCAGTTCCACCAGCCGATAGCGTGGCTGATCGCCCTGCACTAACAGCAGTAACCGCAGGTCGGTAACGTACTCAAGAAAGCGTTGCATCGCCCTGCCGCTGGCGAACAGCACCAGCATGCCGAGGTGCTTTTTGCTTTCGACCTGCTGACGAAAATAGGCAGCCATTTCGGCAATGTGCTGCTCTTCGTTATCAATGAGCGGCTCATAGCGCATCTGCGGGATAACAATTTTTCCTTGCTCAACGTGGTTAAACGGCGAGTCGAGCGCGACAAAGCGGTCTCCCGCTTTTTCCTTCAGACCGCTCATCTCCTGAAGCCGCGAAAAGCTGTTCAACGAGCGCAGCGTGGCGGAGGTGACGATAATATGCGGCACGCTGCGCCAGAGCAGCCGTTCAAGCTGGTCGCTTACCCGGATGCCAACGCAGTGGAACCAGACGTGGATCTGCCCGTCGCGCACCTCCCGCGTCGTCCATTTGGTGACCGGCGCGCCGGAAGACTGCGCCAGCGAAGCCAACCGCCACAGCTTGCTTTGCGCTTCGAACATCCCCAGGGCCCGGTTCATCTGCAGAATCACCCGGTGCAGGCGAACCACATCGTGACTGCCGGTTTTCTCGCTGAGATCGTTTATGAAAAGTTCAGCCAGCCCGCGCAGCGTTTCGGTCAGCTTCGCCAGCCGCTGACAAATCTCCATCACCTCGTCCGGCAGCTCGCCCATCGCGAAGCGATGTTCTGCCTCCTGAGCGGCGGGCATATACAGATTGAGAATGTTATTCAACGAGGCGATAAGTTCGTACAGCTCTTCACAGTGGGCGTTCAGGCGCTCGGGGTTTGCCAGCGGCGGCGTGGTCTTGGGACGAAACTGCTCCATGCAGGTCGCCACCAGTTTGGTGAACAAATCCAACTGAAGTCGATACCAGGGGGCGGTGATTTCTGCGCTCATCTCCAGCGCGTCACGGGCAACGTCCGGCAGGTGATGGCCTTCATCCAGCACCAACAGCAGGTTTTTCGGGTCCGGCAACACGGCCTCGCTTTCCATCGCCGCCATCACCAGCGCATGGTTAGCCACTACCACTTCCGCTTCCTGAATTTCACGGCGAGCGACAAAGAACGGACATTCACGGTAATAATGGCAGTTGCGGTTCAGACAACTGGCTTTGTCGGTACTCAGGCGTCGCCAGAGATCGTCATCAATGGCGATATCCGTATGATCGCGCAGGCCGTCCCAACAGTAGCCGTCAAGGGAGGCTTTCAGCTTCGCGCAGCGCTTTTGTTCTTCCTGATTGTTTGGCGTCAGTTCGTCCTCAAGAAACGCCAGTAAATCCTGCTGACTGGGTTCGGAACTGGCGAGCGCCGCCAGGTTGCGGGGGCACACATAGCGTCCGCGCCCAAACGCGGCGGTAAAGCGGAGATCGGGAATGATTTTGCGCAGCAGCGGCAGATCTTTACTGTAGATCTGATCCTGTAACGCCACGTTGGCGGTACTGACCACCAGCGTCTTTTGCTCTTCGCGGGCGATGGCGATACCGGGAATGAGATACGAGAGGGTTTTCCCCACCCCGGTTGGCGCTTCAATCGCCAGATGCCGCCCTTCTTCGCCACTCAGCGTTTTTGCCACGTCAGCAATCATCTGTCGCTGCGGCGCGCGGGGGATAAAGTCGGGGATCTGTTCCTGAAGCGCCTTATACCAGGCGGCGATTTGCGCTTTTAGCGCGGCGGTTAATGCCATGAGAAAACCTGAAACACTGTATAAACAGCCACTATTGTGGCACATTTCAGGTTCAGTCAGTACCTTTTTTACCGGTTCTGGAAAGCCGCTCGCAACACGAGTTCAAAGCGCGGGGGTCGGACTGCCGGACAGCGCGGTGAATTGCGCTTCTCCGGCTTACGACATTACTGTGCCGGGGTAATCCGACGCGGGCGGCGCGGCGGACGCGGCTTATCACCCGCCGGTTTGCCTTCGCCGCTGCGCGGTTTGGCTTTCGGCGCGCCGCCGTCCTGACGACGCGGCTGTTGCCCACGGCCCGCTCCCTGACCTTGTCCCTGACGGCCACGACCGCCACCGCCGCCACGCTGCTGGCGCCCGTTCTGGATGGGCTCCGCTTTGATTGACGGGTCCGGCTCATAACCCGGCGTGGTGATACGCGGGATCTCTTTCTTCAGCAATTTTTCAATATCGCGCAGCAGCTTATGTTCATCGACACACACCAGCGACAGCGCCTCGCCGGTGGCGGCGGCACGGCCGGTACGCCCGATACGGTGGACATAATCTTCCGGCACGTTCGGCAGTTCATAGTTCACCACGTGCGGCAGTTCTTCAATATCCAGTCCACGCGCCGCGATGTCGGTCGCCACCAGCACGCGAATATCGCCGGATTTGAAATCAGCCAGCGCGCGGGTACGTGCGCCCTGGCTCTTGTTGCCGTGGATCGCCGCGCTGCGAATGCCGTCTTTATTCAGTTGCTCCGCCAGATGGTTAGCGCCGTGCTTGGTGCGGGTGAAAACCAGCACCTGCTGCCAGTTCCCCTGGCCGATCATCTGGGAAAGCAGTTCGCGTTTACGTTTTTTGTCGACGAAATGAACGTGCTGCGTCACCTGCTCAGAGGCGGTGTTGCGACGCGCCACTTCGATCTCCAGCGGGTTATGCAGCAGCTTTTCGGCAAGCGCCTTGATGTCGTCAGAAAAGGTCGCAGAGAACAGCAGGTTCTGGCGCTTCGCCGGCAGCTTCGCCAGCACGCGACGGATATCGTGAATAAAGCCCATATCCAGCATGCGGTCAGCTTCGTCGAGCACCAGGATTTCAATTTGATCCAGCTTCACCGCATTCTGGTGTTCGAGATCCAGCAGACGGCCCGGCGTCGCCACCAGCACATCCACACCGCCGCGCAGCTTCATCATCTGCGGGTTAATGCTCACGCCGCCGAAGACCACCAGCGAACGAATGTTCAGATACTTACTGTAATCACGGACGTTCTCGCCAATCTGCGCCGCCAGTTCGCGGGTGGGCGTCAGGATCAGCGCCCGTACCGGACGACGGCCCTTGGCATGGGGCTGTTGGGTAATAAGGTGCTGCAACAACGGCAGCGTGAAGCCAGCGGTTTTACCGGTGCCGGTCTGCGCGCTCGCCATCAGGTCACGGCCTTCCAGCACCGCAGGGATCGCCTGCTGCTGAATAGGGGTAGGTTCACGGTAACCCTGCTCGGCAATGGCGCGCAGAATTTCAGGGTTCAAACCCAGGGAATCAAAAGACATAACTACTCCGGACCGCCCCGACCGTTCCCGGTGTCGTTTTCAGGGAGATACTTACAATTTGGAAATGACAAAAACCACAATGTCATGAAGAGGCGGAGTGTAGCAGTTTTTGTGACAGAGCGCATAAATATCCCATCGCTCAGGTTTATACGGTCACGCGGCGGCGCGGAAGTTTTTATCAAACCGGTTTCTGAGTGAATTAATCGACACGGAAACCTTAACCAGAAAGTGAAAAGCACCGCCGCAGAACGCGGCGGCGAAAGCCTTTAACGCAGGCGATGTTTAATTTTATCAACCATCATCGCCGTTGAAATACCGTAACGGTCATGCAGGGTTGGCAACGCCCCGGCCAGCAGAAATTCATCCGGCAGACCAATGGTATCGAGTTCGCAACGCACGCCTTTACGCATCAGCAGCGCGGCGACCGCTTCACCCAGCCCGCCAATGCAGGTGTGGTTTTCCGCCGTGATCACCAGCCGGCCTGGTTTTGACGCCTGCTCAACCAGGGTTTTCTCATCCAGCGGCTTGATGGTCGGGACGTGCAGCACTGCGGCGCTGATATTATCGGCGCGCAGTTTTTCCGCGGTTTCCAGCGCGCGCATGGTCATCAGACCGGAGGAGATAATCAGCACATCGTTGCCATCCTCCAGCAGCTTCGCTTTCCCCAACTCAAACTTGTAGTCATATTTATCCAACACCAGCGGCACTTTGCCGCGCAGCAAGCGCATATAAACCGGGCCGTTATGGTCGGCCATCGCCGGGACCGCCTGCTCAATTTCCAGCGCATCGCACGGATCGATGATGGTCATGCCCGGGATGCCGCGCATGATCGCCAGATCTTCCGTCGCCTGATGGCTGGGACCGTAGCCAGTGGTCAGTCCCGGCAGCGCCGCGCAGACCTTCACATTAAGATGCTCTTCCGCGATGACCTGATGGATAAAGTCATAGGCGCGGCGAGTGGCGAACACCGCGTAGGTGGTGGCGAACGGGATAAAGCCCTCTTTCGCCATACCGCCTGCGGCGCCCATCAGCAATTGCTCCGCCATCCCCATCTGGAAAAAGCGTTCCGGATGGGCCTGAGCGAAAATATGCAGATCGGTGTACTTCGACAGGTCAGCCGTCATGCCGACGATCTCTGGCCGCTCCGCCGCCAGCTTTGCCAGAGCGACGCCAAACGGCGCGGCAACGGTAGCCTGACCTTCATCCGCGATGGAGGCGATCATCGCCGAGGTTTTTAAACGGGGTTTAGGGGTTGTCTGGCTCATTACAGCACTCCTTCCGGTTTGTTGGCATCGAGCACGGCAATGGCTTTCTGCCATTCGTCAGCATCAACGCGAATAAAATGGTTTTTATCGCGCGTTTCGAGGAACGGAACGCCTTTGCCCATCAGCGTGTCGCAGATAATGACCCGTGGCTGTTCGCAGCGATGGTTCTTCGCGTTATCAAACGCCTCGACGACCGCGGCGACATCGTTACCGTCCACCCGCTGTACGTACCAGCCGAAAGCCGCCCATTTTTCATGTAACGGTTCGAAGCCGAGAATTTTGCGTGAGTCTCCGTCGGCCTGCTGCTTGTTAACATCCACGATATTGATAAGGTTGGTCAGCCCGTAGTGCGCTGCAGACATTGCGGCTTCCCAGGTGGAACCTTCATCCAGTTCGCCATCCGACATGGAGTTATACACCCATGAATCGCTCTGCTTTTGCTTCAGCCCCAGCGCCATGCCTACCGCAATAGACAGTCCCTGCCCCAGCGATCCGCCGGACATCTCCATCCCCGGTGTATACGTCGCCATGCCGGACATCGGTAGACGGCTGTCATCTGAACCGTAGGTTTCCAGCTCCGGCTCAGGAATGATCCCCGCCTCCAGCAGCGCCGCATAGTAGGCAATGGCATAGTGACCATGGGAAAGCAGGAAGCGATCGCGCCCTTCCCATTCCGGTTCCTCCGCACGATACGTCATCGCATGGCTAAACGCAGTCGCCAGCACATCGGCGTAGCCCAGCGCCTGACCGATATACCCCTGCCCCTGAACTTCGCCCATGCGCAGGGCGTAGCGCCGAATGCGCCAGGCCGCCGCCGCGACTTTCTGAACTTCTGTCATCTTCATCAGAGTGCCCTCGCTTAATGGATTAACATGCCGCCGTTAACGTCCAGGGTAATACCGGTGGAATAGGAGGAGAGATCGCTGCCGAGGAACAGCGCGGCGCGCGCAATATCGACGGCGTCGCCAAGGCGGTTCATCGGAATGCCTGCCAGAATGTTGGCGGTCATTTCATCGGTCAGCTTCCCGGCGGTGATGTCCGTCTGGATCAGCCCCGGGGTGATGCAGTTTACGCGCACATTGTCCGGCCCCAGTTCGCGCGCCATCGCCCGCGCCAGTCCTAATACCCCGGCCTTCGCCGCGCTATAGTGTGGGCCGCCGAAAATACCGCCGCCGCGCTGGGCGGAAACGGAGGAGATGCAGACAATGCTGCCGGATTTCTGCGCGCGCATTAGCGGAATGACCGCCTGCGACATCAGCAGCGTGCCGCGCAGGCTGACATCTAACACTGCGTCATAATTTTCGCGTTTGATATCCATTAATTTAATAGGCTGTGTAATACCGGCATTATTAACCAGCACATCAACCCGGCCATATTTCGCCACAATTTGTTCCATTGCAGCATTGACCTGCGCTTCGTCCGCCACGTTCGCCGCAAGGCCAAGATGCTCATCGCCTAACGATTTCGCCGCCGCTTCACTGGCCTCTTTATTTAAATCAATAATTACAACCTTTGCGCCATTTTCCGCAAATAACTTCGCTGTCGCGAAACCTAAACCGCGAACGGAAGCCGCGCCAGTCACAATGGCGACTTTATTTGTTAATAACATAAATTTACTCCATGACATTACGTCATATTAATTGATAAGAGAAAGATTTATTATTGTGGTTCATCAAGAAACAGAATCACCACTAAACCAATCGCTGCGCAAATACCAAAATAGGTGAAGACAGAATTAAAGCTGCCGGTATTATCAAGTAAAAAACCGGCTACCATTGGGGAAACAAACCCACCGAGATTACCGCCGCTATTAATAATAGAGGAGGCAATAGGATACGTTTTAGCATCAGAAACCGCCATACCATAAGCGGTAAACGCGGGCCAGCCAATATTCAGACACAGGCCGACAAAAAATAATCCTACGCACACTGCCGCGGTGCTTGCCGGAATATTTAGCATGATAAGCATCATTATAACGGTTGAAACGGCGGTAAAAATCATTGTCGGTTTGCGTCGACGCCCGAGTAGTTTATCAGAGATATACCCGCCGCCAATCGCGCCGAAAAATCCTCCAATGCAAGGCATACTGGCAACCAGCCCCATACTCATAAAGTCGAAGCCTTTTTCTTTCACCAGATAAAGCGGAATCCAGGTCAACAGGCCATACAGCACGCTGACCATCATAAAATAAGCCAGACAATCGCCGAGAATATTCTTCGACGTAAATAATCCTTTTGCCGTATCTATGGGTGCCATTTTTCTCACCCGGATGAATTTATCCAGCCACGTAAATTTATCAGCAATGACAATATTTTCTCGCGTTTGATTATTTTCGCCCTGGCTGGCGTTAATTTCCGCCAGTTCACTCTCTGAAACAAAACGGCTTTCCGAAGGTTTGGTTTTCACCAGCAGATACCAGGCGATGGCTGCCACAATGCCCGGAATGGCGAAAGAATAGAATACCCAGCGCCAGCCCCAGGTTACCGCTATCCAGACCGCCAGCGGTGGAACGATAATCGGGGCAAACATCGTCGCGGCAATATACACGCCCGTCGCTGTGGCTTTTTCTTTGGGCGGAAACCAGCTATTGATGGTCGACGCCAGCCCAACCGGACACGGCCCTTCGCTCAACCCCAGACCCAGGCGCACCAGTTTTAAGCCCAGGACCGAGCTGACGGTGCCCATCAACCAGGTAAATGCGGAAAAACCAAAGATAGATAATGAAACCAACCCGCGCGTGCCACGCTTCGCAATGAAAAAACCGGCCGGAATCTGACTTACCGCATATCCCAAAAAGAACATACTGGCGATCGCACCGGCCTCGAAGTTGTTGATATGAAACTCATCGATGATAAACGGCAGTACGGCGCCGATATTCGTACGATCGGCATAATTAATGGCATACACCAGGAAAATCATCGTTAAAACGACAAAACGATACTTTGTTTTCCTGGTGTCGGTACAGACAACCGTATCTATACGTGACATAGGGTATCCTCTTTATTGTTTTATCTTTTTTCGTGCCCGTCGCCGCAGCACCTTTATTCAGACCTTCAAGGGCAATATAACAACGTGATCAAAAATCGGCATTTAGATAACCTCAATTGAGATTGAGAAAAATTTGATTCGTGACTGCATTCAAATTAAAGCGATCCTGGAAAGCCAATTTTCCAAATCATAAAATGCGATCGACCTCACAATTCATCACCTTAACTCCCTGATAACGAAGAAAAATCATGCTGAATATTTGCCTAATTGCACGCCAACTGTTTATCTGTTTCTTCTCATTGCTTTCATCGGGAATAGAATTATGAGCGCCCCCGTCCCCAATAAAACGCTGCCGGTTCCATCTTTGCGTAACATTCAGGCTTTTATCGAAGTCGCCGATACTGGCAGTCTGAATATTGCCGCTGAAAACCTTAACATTACGGCTTCTGCCGTGAGCCATCAGATTGCGAGCCTGGAAAATTATTTAGGTAAAAAATTATTTTCCCGCAGCAGTAAAGGCGTAAAACTGACCACCATCGGCGAGCGCTACCTCAAAGAGGTCTCCGGCGCCTTAAATATTATTGGCCAGGCGACTAACCAGGTGATTCATGACATCCATCAGGACTATTTGCGCATTCATTCGGCCCCCAGCTTTGGCTTACTCTGGCTGATGCCCAGGCTGGATCGCTTTCGCCAGGCGTGGCCCGAACTGAAAATCAGCCTGACCTGCTCCTATGAAAGCATTCAGTTTTCTCGCGACAATATTGACATCGATATTCGTCACGGCCTTTCACAGTGGCCGACACTGGTGGTGAAAACCATCCGTAATGAAAGCGTGTTGCCCTACTCATCACAGACCTGGCTGGAACATCACCCGGTGAAATCCCCTGAAGATCTGCTGTCGTGCGATCTCATCCATTCCGACAGCACCCTGATTAACTGGAACAACTGGTTCTCCTGGCACAAAGTGCGCGGCTTCAACAAAAATTTTATTTTCAACTTTGACCGCTCCTATATGAGCATCGAAGCGGCAAGAATGGGATTGGGTGTTATCCTTGAAAGTAACCTGCTGGCGGGAGAAAGCCTGCGTAAACAGCATTTGCAGCCGGTATTCGCAGAGGATGTCAGCATGTCGGTGAATGCCCATCATCTGGTTATGCCGCATACCAGCGAACAAAAAGCAAAAGTAAAAGCGTTTATCGCCTGGATATCCGAGGAACTCAACGCCGCCGGGTTCCAGATTTAAGCGCGGACTGGACAGAATGCAAACAGCAGACTATTTTTAATCAATCGATTGATTAAGAATCAGGTCGCGCGATGACTACCCCCACGATGACAAGCAAAGGCGAACAGGCGAAAAGCCAACTGATCGCCGCCGCGCTGGCGCAGTTCGGCGAGTATGGCCTGCATGCCACGACTCGCGACATAGCCGCCCTGGCCGGACAGAACATTGCCGCTATCCCCTACTACTTTGGTTCGAAAGAGGATTTATACCTCGCCTGCGCCCAGTGGATTGCCGACTTCATTGGAGAACAGTTTCGCCCACACGCCGAAGAGGCGGAGCAACTGTTTAGCCAGCCGGAGCCGGACCGCGCGGCGATGCGCGAACTGATCCTTCGCGCCTGTAAGAACATGATTATGCTGCTGACCCAGGAAGACACCGTGAATCTGAGCAAGTTTATCTCGCGCGAGCAGCTTTCCCCTACGGCGGCTTATCAGCTGGTCCACAAGCAGGTAATCGACCCGCTGCACAGCCATCTGACGCGTCTTATTGCCGCCTACACCGGCTGCGATGCCCACGACACGCGCACCATTTTGCACACCCATGCTCTGCTGGGCGAAGTGCTGGCGTTCCGCCTTGGCAAAGAAACCATTCTGTTACGCGCCGGCTGGTCACAATTTGATGATGAAAAAACGGCGCTGATCGAGCAGACGGTGACCTGTCATATCGATCTCATTCTGCAAGGTCTATCGCAAAGGAGTCTGGACTGATGAAAAAACCTGTTGTTATCGGGCTGGCTATCGCGGTGCTGGTCGCCGTATTGGCGGGCGGCGCCTGGTGGTATCAGAGTCGGCAGGATAACGGTCTGACGCTCTACGGCAACGTCGATATTCGCACTGTGAATATGAGCTTTCGCGTCGGCGGTCGGCTTGCCTCGCTGACCGTGGACGAAGGCGACACGATTAAAGCCGGACAGGTGCTGGGCGAACTGGATCACGCGCCGTATGAAAACGCGCTAATGCAGGCGAAAGCCGGTGTGTCCGTCGCCCAGGCCCAGTATGACCTGATGCTGGCAGGCTATCGCGACGAAGAGATCGCCCAGGCCGCCGCCTCGGTAAGGCAGGCGCAGGCGGCGTATGACTATGCGCAAAACTTCTATAACCGTCAGCAGGGACTCTGGAAAAGTCGCACCATCTCCGCCAACGACCTTGAAAATGCCCGTTCGTCCCGCGATCAGGCGCTGGCGACGCTGAAATCCGCACAGGATAAGCTGAGCCAGTACCGCTCCGGTAACCGCGAGCAGGATATCGCCCAGGCGAAGGCCAGTCTTGAACAGGCCCAGGCCCAGCTGGCGCAGGCGGAGCTCGATCTTCAGGACACCACTCTGCTGGCGCCGTCGAACGGTACGCTGCTGACCCGCGCGGTAGAGCCCGGCAGCATGCTCAACGCAGGCAGCACGGTCTTGACCCTGTCGCTCACCCGCCCGGTGTGGGTTCGCGCCTATGTCGATGAGCGAAACCTAAGCCAGGCGCAGCCGGGACGCGACATCCTGCTGTATACCGATGGCCGTCCGGATAAGCCGTATCACGGCAAAATCGGCTTTGTCTCCCCGACCGCAGAGTTTACGCCAAAGACCGTTGAAACGCCGGATCTGCGTACCGACCTGGTGTATCGCCTGCGCATTGTCGTGACCGATGCCGACGACGCGCTGCGTCAGGGAATGCCGGTCACGTTGCGGTTCAGCGATGAGGCAGGACATGAATGACGCCGTCATTACGCTCACGGGACTGACAAAGCGTTTCGCGGGCATGGATAAGCCCGCGGTCGCACCGCTCGACTGCACCATTCACGCCGGTTACGTCACCGGACTGGTAGGGCCAGACGGCGCGGGTAAAACGACCCTGATGCGTATGCTGGCGGGCCTGTTGAAGCCCGATGACGGCGCGGCGACGGTGATCGGCTTTGATCCGATCAAAAACGACAGCGCGCTGCACGCGGTGCTCGGCTATATGCCGCAAAAATTCGGGCTGTATGAGGATCTCACCGTCATGGAGAACCTGAATCTGTACGCCGACCTGCGTAGCGTCACCGGTGAGGTGCGGGAAAAAACCTTTGCCCGTCTGCTGGAATTCACCTCTCTCGGTCCGTTTACCGGACGCCTGGCCGGAAAACTCTCTGGCGGTATGAAGCAGAAACTGGGGCTGGCCTGTACGCTGGTGGGCGAACCGAAAGTGCTGTTGCTGGACGAACCCGGCGTCGGTGTGGATCCCATTTCCCGCCGCGAGCTATGGCAAATGGTGCACGAGCTGGCGGGTGACGGGATGCTGATCCTCTGGAGCACCTCCTATCTCGACGAAGCCGAGCAATGCCGCGACGTACTGCTGATGAACGAAGGCGAGCTGCTGTACCAGGGCGATCCGACGCAGCTGACCAAAACCATGGCCGGGCGCAGTTTCCTGATGCATAGCCCGCAGGAGAACAACCGCAAACTGCTTCAGCGGGCGTTAAAGCTGCCGCAGGTGAGCGACGGCATGATCCAGGGCAAGTCGGTGCGTCTGATCGTCAAAAAAGAGACGTCGGCAGAAGACATTCGTCGTGCCGAAGGCATGCCGGACATTGCGATCAACGAAACCGCGCCGCGCTTTGAAGATGCGTTTATCGATCTGCTGGGCGGCGCCGCCACGTCAGAGTCGCCGCTGGGCGCGATTCTGCACACCGTGGAAGGCACGCCCGGCGAAACCGTGATTGAAGCAAAAGCGTTGACGAAAAAATTTGGCGATTTCGCCGCCACCGACCACGTTAACTTCGCCGTACAGCGTGGAGAGATCTTCGGCCTGCTGGGGCCAAACGGCGCAGGTAAGTCCACCACCTTTAAAATGATGTGCGGCCTGCTGGTGCCGACCTCGGGTAAAGCGCTGGTACTGGATATGGACCTGAAGGTCAGCTCCGGCAAGGCGCGCCAGCATCTCGGCTATATGGCGCAAAAATTTTCGCTCTACGGCAACCTGACGGTCGAACAAAATCTGCGCTTCTTCTCCGGCGTGTATGGCCTGCGCGGACGAGCGCAGAACGAAAAAATCGCCCGCATGAGCGAAGCGTTTGGCCTGAAAAGCATTGCCGCCCAGGCAACCGACGCGCTGCCGCTGGGCTTCAAACAGCGACTGGCGCTGGCCTGTTCGCTGATGCATGAGCCGGACATCCTCTTTCTTGACGAGCCGACCTCCGGCGTCGACCCGATCACCCGCCGCGAATTCTGGTTGCACATCAACAGCATGGTGGAAAAAGGGGTGACGGTGATGGTTACCACTCACTTTATGGACGAGGCGGAATACTGCGACCGTATCGGACTGGTGTATCGGGGCAAGCTGATCGCCAGCGGTACGCCGGATGACCTGAAAGCGCAGGCCGCCGATGACGACACGGCGGACCCGACCATGGAGCAGGCCTTCATCACCCTGATCAACGAATGGGATAAGGAGCACGGACATGCGTAATCCGCTTCTCTCCTGGCGCCGCGTTCGCGCTCTGTGTGTGAAAGAGACGCGGCAGATCGTCCGCGATCCCAGCAGTTGGCTGATTGCGGTGGTGATCCCCCTGCTGCTGCTGTTCATTTTCGGCTACGGAATTAACCTCGATTCCAGCAAGCTGCGCGTCGGCATTTTGCTGGAACAGCAGAGTGAAGAGGCGCTGGACTTTACTCACGCGATGACCGGCTCGCCGTACATTGACGCCACCATCAGCGATAACCGTCAGGCGCTGATCGAAAAAATGCAGGCCGGGCGGATCCGCGGTCTGGTGGTTATTCCGGTGGATTTCGCCGAAAAGATGGCGCGCGACGACGATACCGCGCCCATTCAGGTGATCACCGACGGCAGCGAACCCAACACCGCCAACTTTGTGCAGGGCTACGTGGAAGGCATCTGGCAGATCTGGCAAATGCAGCGCGCCGAAGACCGGGGGGAAGAATTTGAACCATTAATTGACGTACAGACGCGCTACTGGTTTAACCCGGCGGCCATCAGCCAACACTTTATCATTCCCGGCGCGGTGACCATTATCATGACGGTGATTGGCGCGATCCTCACCTCACTGGTTGTGGCGCGTGAATGGGAGCGTGGCACCATGGAGGCGCTCCTCTCGACGGAAGTCACGCGCGTTGAGCTGTTGCTGTGCAAACTCATCCCTTACTACTTTCTCGGTATGCTGGCCATGCTGCTTTGTATGCTGGTGTCGGTGTTTATTCTCGGCGTACCCTACCGCGGCTCGTTGCTGCTGCTGTTCTTCATCACCAGTCTGTTTTTACTGAGCACGCTGGGGATGGGACTGCTCATTTCCACCATCACCCGTAACCAGTTTAACGCCGCCCAGGTGGCGCTGAATGCCGCATTCTTGCCGTCGATTATGCTGTCCGGGTTTATTTTCCAGATCGACAGCATGCCGGCGGTGATCCGCGCAGTGACGTATATCATTCCGGCGCGTTATTTCGTCAGTACCCTGCAAAGCCTGTTTCTGGCGGGAAATATCCCGGTGGTGCTGGTGGTAAACGTGCTGTTTTTGATCGCTTCGGCGGTGATGTTCATTGGCCTGACGTGGATGAAAACCAAACGTCGGCTGGATTGATTGTTCGCCTGATGGCGCTGTGCTTATCAGACCTACGGGCATACAGGCCGGAACCGGCATTTACGCCGCCTCCGGCGCGAGGAAAATGAGATGTTTCATCGCTTATGGACGCTGATCCGCAAAGAGTTGCAGTCTTTACTGCGCGAACCGCAGACCCGCGCGATTTTAATTCTGCCGGTGCTGATACAGGTGATCCTGTTTCCCTTTGCCGCGACGCTGGAGGTCACGAACGCCACCATTGCCGTGTATAACGAGGATAACGGTAAACACGCCGTGGAGTTGACCCAGCGCTTCGCCCGCGCCAAAGCCTTCACTCACGTGCTGTTGCTGAACAGCCCGCAGGAGATTCAGCCCACCATCGACACACAGAAAGCGCTGCTGCTGGTCCGCTTTCCGGCGGATTTTTCCCGCAATCTGGACACCTTCCAGCCCGCACCGATGCAGTTGATTCTTGATGGGCGTAACTCCAACAGCGCGCAGATCGCCGCCAATTATCTCCAGCAAATCGTCAAGGTTTACCAGCAGGAACTGATGGAAGGCAAACCGAAGCCGAACAACAGCGAGTTGGTAGTCCGCAACTGGTATAACCCGAACCTCGACTACAAATGGTTTGTGGTGCCGTCGCTGATTGCCATGATCACGACGATCGGCGTCATGATCGTGACCTCGCTCTCGGTGGCGCGCGAGCGCGAACAGGGCACGCTCGACCAGTTGCTGGTCTCGCCGCTCACCACCTGGCAAATCTTTATCGGTAAAGCGGTGCCTGCGCTGATAGTCGCCACGTTCCAGGCGACTATCGTGCTGGCCATCGGGATCTGGGCGTACCAAATCCCCTTTGCCGGATCGCTGGCGCTGTTTTACTTCACGATGGTGATTTACGGACTGTCACTGGTCGGGTTTGGGCTGCTGATCTCCTCGCTCTGCTCAACGCAGCAGCAGGCGTTTATCGGCGTGTTTGTCTTTATGATGCCTGCGATTTTGCTGTCGGGTTACGTCTCGCCGGTCGAAAATATGCCGGTATGGTTGCAGAACCTGACGTGGATTAACCCGATTCGTCACTTTACCGATATCACCAAGCAGATCTATCTGAAGGACGCGAGTTTATCGATTGTCTGGGGGAGTTTGTGGCCGCTACTGGTGATCGCGGCCACGACGGGATCAGCGGCGTATGCGATGTTTAGACGCAAGGTCATGTAGCTTTTTGTCTTTCGCCAGCAGCGATACCACGGCGGGCCCGGCAAGGATAGCGACGCCCGCTAACGCGAGCAGGACATTATTTTGCAGCACACGGGACAACAGCCACAGCACAATCAGCGCCGCGCCGAAATACCAGGTGGTGGTGAGTTCTTCCAGCACGTCGGCCACTTCCCGCCAACGCTGTTCATGATGGCGTTGCAGTGCCAGCATCAGCAGTACGGTGATGCCGTACACGACACATAATCCAAGGCCGACGCGAACCAGCGTGCCGCTCATCCAGCCCATTACCAGCATCGCCACTACCAGTAAATGCAACATTATCTGCCAGCAACTTAACCCCGTTGCGACACGAACACGTTGTTGCCACTTCATGGCTTTTCTCCTGAAGGATTTCCGTCTAATGATTCAGAGTACCGAACTTTACGGAAAATTCCGTAACAACGCACCTTTTTGTGACGACGACTACACTATTTACTCGGGATAGTGACGTTGACAGGAGAATCATGACTCAACACACCGGTAATTTTTCATTCAAAGTGCTCACCATTAATACGCACAAAGGGTTCACCGCCTTTAACAAGCGCTTTATTTTGCCAGAGCTGCGCGACGCTGTGCGCACAGTCGGCGCCGACATTGTGTGCCTGCAGGAAGTGCTGGGCGCCCATGAAGTGCATCCGCTGCACGTTGAGAACTGGCCGGACACTACCCATTACGAATTTCTCGCCGATACCATGTGGAGCGACTACGCCTATGGACGCAACGCGGTATACCCGGAAGGGCATCATGGCAACGCGGTGCTGTCGCGCTATCCGATTGAACACTATGAAAACCGCGATGTGTCGGTCGCGGGCAGCGAAAAGCGCGGCGTGCTGTACTGCCGCATAGTGCCGCCGCAGCTTAACCATCCAATCCATGTGATGTGCGTCCATCTGGGCTTACGGGAAGCGCATCGTCAGGCGCAACTCAAAATGCTGGCCGACTGGGTCAACGCCCTGCCCGACGGCGAACCCGTGGTGGTGGCTGGCGATTTCAACGACTGGCGGCAAAAAGCCAACCATCCGCTGAAAAAAGCGGCCGGGCTGGAGGAGATCTTCACCCGCGCCAACGGTCGTCCAGCGCGCACCTTTCCGGTCAGCCTGCCGCTATTACGACTCGATCGTATTTACGTAAAAAATGCCAATACCAGTGCGCCAACGGCGTTGCCGCTGCGCAACTGGCGTCATCTTTCCGATCATGCTCCCCTGAGCGCGGAGGTCCATTTATGAAGTGTGGCTGGCGTGAAGGTAACCAGATTCAGTTGCTGGAAAACGGCGATCAGTTTTACCCCGCCGTGTATAAAGCCATTGCCGAAGCAGAGCAAAGGATCATTCTGGAATCCTTCATCTGGTTTGAGGACAACGTTGGGAAACAGCTGCATGCGGCGCTGCTCAAAGCGGCCAAACGTGGCGTGAAGGCGGAAGTGCTGCTCGACGGCTACGGCTCGCCGGATCTCAGCGATGAATTTGTGGGTGAACTGACCGCCGCAGGCGTGGTGTTCCGCTACTACGATCCCCGCCCGCGGGTCTTTGGGATGCGCACCAACGTCTTTCGCCGCATGCACCGCAAAATTGTGGTGATCGACGCCAGGGTGGCATTTGTCGGTGGCATTAACTATTCCGATGAGCATATGTCCGACTATGGTCCCGAGGCCAAGCAGGATTACGCGGTACGCGTCGAAGGTCCGATTGTGGCCGATATTTTACAGTTCGAGGTGGAAAATCTTCCGGGGCAGAGCGCGGTACGCCGCTGGTGGAAGCGTCATCACCAGGCGGTAGAGAACCACCAGCCCGGCGAGGCGCAAGCGCTGTTTGTCTGGCGCGATAACGAAGAACATCGCGATGACATCGAACGCCACTACCTGAAAATGCTGACCCAGGCGCGGCGGGAGGTGATTATCGCCAACGCCTATTTCTTCCCCGGGTATCGGCTGCTCCATGCGATGCGCAATGCGGCGCGTCGCGGCGTACGCGTGAAGCTCATCGTACAGGGCGAACCGGATATGCCGATTGTGAAAGTCGGCGCGCGCCTGCTTTACAACTATCTGGTAAAGGGCGGCGTTCAGGTGTACGAATATCGCCGCAAACCGCTGCATGGCAAGGTGGCGTTAATGGACGACCATTGGGCGACGGTCGGCTCCAGTAATCTCGATCCGCTCAGCCTGTCGCTGAATCTGGAAGCGAACCTGATCATACACGACCGTCAGTTTAACCAGACTCTGCGCGATAACCTTAATGCGATCATCGAGAAAGACTGTAAACAGGTGGATGAGTCGATGGTGCCCAAACGCACCTGGTGGAACCTGACCAAGAGCGTGCTGGCGTTCCACTTTTTACGGCATTTCCCGGCGCTGGTGGGCTGGCTGCCTGCGCATACTCCACATCTGGCACAGGTTGAACCGCCAGCCCAGCCCGAGATGGAGACGCAGGACCGCGTTGAAGCACAAGATACAGGAGCGAAACCCTAATGGCGAAATCTCATCCGCGCTGGCGGCTGGCGAAAAAGATCCTTACCTGGCTTTTTTTTATTGCAGTAATTGTCCTGCTGGTCATCTATGCCAAAAAGGTCAACTGGGAGGATGTCTGGACGGTTATCCGCGACTACAACCGCGTGGCGCTGCTCAGCGCTGTCGGGCTGGTGATCGTCAGCTATTTATTGTACGGCTGCTACGATCTGTTAGGGCGCGCTTACTGCGGGCATAAGCTGGCGAAACGCCAGGTCATGCTGGTGTCGTTTATCTGCTACGCCTTTAACCTGACGCTAAGCACCTGGGTCGGCGGCATCGGGATGCGCTATCGACTCTATTCGCGCCTCGGTCTGCCAGGCAGCACCATCACCCGTATTTTCTCATTGAGTATTACCACCAACTGGCTGGGCTACATTCTGCTGGGCGGGATTATCTTTACCTTCGGTGTGGTGCAGTTGCCCGCCCATTGGTATATCGACGAAGGCACGCTGCGCATTCTCGGCGTGGCGCTACTGCTTGTCATCGCCGTGTATATGTGGTTCTGCGCCTTTGCTAAGCGCCGTCATGTCACCATCAAAGGGCAAAAACTGGTGCTGCCGTCGTGGAAATTTGCGCTGGTGCAAATGGCCATTTCGAGCGCCAACTGGATGGTGATGGGACTGATTATCTGGCTACTGATGGGCCAGGATGTGAACTACTTCTTTGTGCTGGGCGTGCTGTTGGTGAGCAGTATCGCCGGGGTGATAGTCCATATTCCTGCGGGGATCGGCGTGCTGGAAGCGGTGTTCATTGCGCTACTCGCCGGTGAGCATACTTCGCAAGGGACAATCATCGCCGCCCTGCTCGCTTACCGCGTACTGTATTATTTCATACCGCTGCTGCTGGCATTGATTTGTTATCTGGTACTGGAAAGCCGGGCGAAAAAGCTGCGGGCGAAAAACGAAAAGGCGATGGCGAAGTAGTCTTCTGATGTGCCGAACCTGATGGCGGAACCGCCATCAGGTTCGGTGAGATTACCGGCGGTTGCCGAAGATACGTAACAACATCAGGAACAGGTTGATAAAGTCCAGATACAGCGTCAGCGCCCCGAGAATCGAGTACTTGCGCAGGTTTGAACTGTCGCGCACATCAATCTGCTCGCCAATATTTTTCAGCTTCTGGGTGTCATAGGCGGTCAGGCCGACAAACACCACCACACCAATATAGGTCACTGCCCACATCAGCGCTTCGCTCTTCAGCCAGAAGTTCACCAGCGACGCCAGGATAATGCCTATCAGCGCCATAAACAGCATATTGCCCCAGCCGCTCAGGTCTCGTTTGGTGGTGTAACCCCACAGGCTCATCACGCCGAACATCCCGCCGGTCACCACAAAGGTGCTGGCGATGGACGAATAGGTATAGACGATAAAAATGCTCGACAGCGTCAACCCGGTGAGCGCCGAATAGAGCATAAACAGCGTGGTCGCCATGCCCGCGCTGAGCTTATGCACCATCGCCGAAAGCGCAATAACCAGCGCTAATTGGGCGATAATCAGGCCAAAAAAGGTGATTTTGCTGGAAAAGACGAACATCATGACCGCAGGGGTATTCGCCGCATACCACGCAATAAACGCGGTCAGCAGCAGTCCGACGGTCATCCAGCCGTACACTTGCGCCATATACGTTTGCAGACCGGAACGCGCCTGCACAATTGAATCGGATCGTGGAAATCTGTCCATGAAAATCTCCTGTTAAAAAAGTGACACCTGTATAAGCGTATCACATTCTGCTACCAGCGCTTTGCCGCCTGCTGGTCGCTGTCGCGGGCTTCCACCCAGCGCTCGCCCTCCGGCGTCGCTTCACGTTTCCAGAATGGCGCGCGGGTTTTCAGGTAGTCCATAATAAATTCGCCCGCCTCAAAGGCGCTACCGCGATGCGCGCTGGTGACGCCGACAAACACGATCTCATCGCCCGGCCACAGTTCGCCGATACGATGGATCACGGTAACGCGCCCCAGCGGCCAGCGCGTGCGCGCCTCTGCCACAATCTCGCCCAGCGCTTTTTCGGTCATGCCGGGATAGTGCTCCAGCGTCAGCGCCTTCACGCTGTCGCCGAGGTTGTGATTACGGACTTTGCCGGTGAAGGTCACAACCGCGCCGTCTTCGTCACGTTCCGCCAGCCACGGGTATTCGTCGCCGACACGAAACGGCGCCGGATCGACCACGATTTTCGTTTCCGCCATCTCAGCCTCCCGTTACCGGCGGGAAAAACGCCACCTCGTCACCCGCGCTTAACGGATGATCAAAGCTGACCAGCGTCTGGTTGACTGCCGCCAGCAGTTTGCCGTCTTCCAGGGCCAGCGCCCAGCGGTCGCTGTTTGTCGCCAGATGCTGGCGCAGCGCCTCAACGGTGGGAAAATCAGCCGCCACGTTCAGCGCATCGGTGCCGACCAGTTCGCGAACCTGGGCGAAGAAGAGAACCTTAATCATGAGAATCCGCCTTAAAATCACCCGATTTGCCGCCACTTTTCGCCAGCAGTCGCACCGGACCAATCACCATATCTTTCTGCACCGCTTTACACATATCGTAGATGGTCAGCGCCGCAACCGACGCGGCGGTTAACGCCTCCATCTCAACGCCGGTTTTGCCAGTCAGACGGCACAGTGACTCAATGCGCACGCGGTTGTGCTCCGGTTCAGCCAGCAGTTGCACTTCAACTTTGCTCAACAGCAACGGATGGCACAGCGGGATCAGCTCCCAGGTACGTTTTGCCGCCTGGATGCCCGCGATGCGCGCGGTGGCGAAGACATCGCCCTTATGGTGGCTGCCGTCAATAATCATCGCCAGTGTTTCACTGCGCATGGTGACAAAGGCTTCGGCGCGCGCTTCGCGAACAGTTTCCGCTTTAGCGGAAACGTCGACCATGTGCGCTTCGCCAGCGGCGTTAATATGGGTCAGTTGCGACATACTTATTTCTTCAGATGAGGGTGGAAGTTACACGGACGGGTGCGCGCATCAAGCTGCGGAGCAATGATATTATCCCAGGCGGTACGGCAGGCTTTCGTTGAACCCGGCATGGCGAAAATCAGCGTATGGTTGGCCATACCTGCCACCGCGCGCGACTGCAGCGTCGCGGTGCCAATCTCTTCAAACGACAGCATTCGGAAGAGTTCGCCAAAGCCTTCAACTTCGCGGTCAAACAGCGGCAGCAGGGCTTCCGGCGCCTGATCGCCTTCGGTGAGCCCTGTCCCGCCGGTGATCAGCACTACCTGGACGTTTTCGCTGGCGATCCACGCCGACACCTGGGCGCGGATGGCGTAGCGGTTCTCTTTGACGATGGCTTTATCCACCACCTGATGTCCCGCTTCCTGTGCCGCGTCACGCAGAAAATGACCGGAGGTATCTTCCTCCTCACCACGACGATTCGACACCGTAAGAATAGCGATACGGGTCGGGATAAATTCAGCGCTTACCTGACTCATGGAAAACTCCTTTTAGCGATCAACCGCCAATGTACGATAAGTTTTGCGTAATACCGGTGTTGTTCTGATGCAGGAAATGGGTCTGCTTTTTCTCACGCAGCGCGAGAGAAATACGTTTTTCCAGCGCATGCTGCTGCGAGTCTTCGACCAGCAGATCGCGCAGGCTGACGCCGCCGTCGCCAAACAAACAGAGATGCAGTTTACCCACCGAAGAGACGCGCAGTCGGTTACAGGTGGCGCAGAAATCTTTCTCGTACGGCATGATAAGGCCGATTTCGCCCGCATAGTCGGGGTGGCAGAAAACCTGCGCCGGGCCGTCGCTGCGCTGGCGCAGCTGGTGGATCCAACCACGACGCAGCAGTTCATCGCGCAGCACCTGGCCGGAAATATGGTGTTTGCGGAAAAGCGCGCTGCCCTCGCCCGTTTCCATCAGTTCGATGAAGCGTAGCTGGATAGGGCGCGTCTGGATCCAGTTCAGGAAGGTATCGAGCTGATGATGATTCACGTCACGCATCAGCACGGTATTGACTTTGACCTTTGTAAAGCCCGCCTCAAAGGCGGCGTCAATGCCCGCCATCACCTGCCGGAATTTGTCCTGTCCGGTAATGGCGTGAAACTGCCGGGCGTCCAGGCTGTCGACGCTGACATTGATGCCCGTCAACCCGGCCTCGCGCCAGGCTGCGGCATCACGCGCCAGGCGATAGCCGTTAGTAGTGACGGCTATCTGGCGGATGGCGTCGTTCTCCCGCACAGCAGCGATGATGTCAGTAAAATCGCGGCGCAGGGAAGGTTCACCGCCGGTCAGGCGCACTTTTTCGGTGCCAAGACTGGCAAACGCGCGGGTAACCCGACGAATTTCATCGACAGAAAGAAAACCGTTATTGGTGACGCCGCCGGGCTTGTAGCCATCCGGCAGACAGTAGGTGCAACGAAAGTTACACACATCGGTAATCGACAAACGCAGGTAATAAAACGTGCGCGCGAAAGCATCGGTCAGTTGTGAGGCCATAGACACCTTTCCAGTACGGGAGGCGCAGTCATTTCTTCCTGCACCCTGGTGGCAACGCGTTTACGCTGTCACGGCCAAAGCGCCATATCAATGTCTTCATTGACCCAGGCGCAGAGGCTAGAGTGTTTTTTAATGATTAGCCGATACTAGCGCGTAAACGACCATTTTGCCATTTACGCCTAACGCTATATAAACTTATATATAGCGTCATGATCGTGCTATTTCGCTACAGAATAAGCGAAAATGGGCTTTTTGCATTGATATACATCATTAGGCAGTAACCGACATCTCGTACAAAAGGGGTAGCTGCGCATAATTTATTTCTCTCTCCAGCGGGGAGTGAATTGCTGAAAACCCGCGATGTGCGCTACTGTAGCGAGGTAAATCTGACTTCAGGATATTTTATGCGCAATCGTACGCTGGCTGACCTGGATCGTGTCGTCGCTCTCGGCGGAGGGCATGGATTAGGACGCGTTCTCTCATCACTTTCATCACTGGGCTCACGCCTCACCGGCATTGTCACCACCACCGATAACGGCGGCTCGACCGGACGTATCCGCCGCTCGGAAGGCGGTATCGCCTGGGGGGATATGCGCAACTGCCTTAACCAGTTGATAACCGAACCCAGCGTCGCGTCGGCTATGTTTGAGTATCGTTTTGGCGGTAATGGCGAACTTTCGGGTCATAACCTGGGAAATTTGATGTTAAAGGCGCTCGATCACCTGAGCGTGCGGCCTCTGGAGGCGATCAATTTAATTCGTAACCTGCTTAAAGTCGACGCGCATTTAATCCCGATGTCGGAACTGCCGGTCGATCTGATGGCGATCGACGATCAGGGGCATGAGGTGTATGGCGAAGTGAATATTGACCAGTTGCTCACCCCGCCGCAGGACCTGATGCTGTCACCCAACGTGCCCACCACGCGGGAAGCGGTGCAGGCAATTAACGAAGCGGATTTGATCCTGATTGGCCCTGGCAGTTTTTACACCAGTCTGATGCCGATCCTGCTGCTGGATGACCTGGCGCAGGCGCTGCGCCGCACCCAGGCGCCGATGGTCTATATCGGCAATCTGGGGCGTGAACTGAGTCTGCCGGCAGCCAGCCTGACCCTGGTCGATAAACTGGCGATTATGGAGCAGTATGTCGGTAAACGAGTGATTGACGCCGTGGTCGTCGGTCCTAACGTTGACGTCAGCGCCATCAACGACAGAGTAGTGATTCAGGAGGAGCTGGAAGCCAGCGATATCCCCTATCGCCATGACCGCCAGCTACTGCACTGCGCGCTGGAAAAAGCGGTGCAGGCGCTGGGTTAAATCGGGCATGTCTCGATCGCGACCGGCGTAGCGCTTCGCTTTTCCGGTCTGCGACGCTTTGCCTGAATACCGGATTATGACGCGGCGATAAACAGCTCACGCAGTTGATGGAGCTGGTCGCGGATCTGCGCGGCTTCCTCGAACTCCAGATTCTGCGCGTGCTGCATCATCTGCCCCTCCAGCTCATGGATCTTCTGCTGCAGCGCCTTCGGCGACATATCCATCCCGACGATATCCGCCTTCTCCGTGGAGCGTGACTTGCCCCTGCCCTTCGCTTTGGTCTTCGCGATGTTCTGACCCAGCGCCAGAATATCGACCACTTTTTTGTTCAGCCCCTGCGGGGTAATGCCGTGCTGCTCGTTGTACTGCTGCTGTTTCTCACGGCGGCGCTCGGTTTCGCTAATGGCCTTCGCCATCGACGGGGTGATCTTATCGCCGTACAGGATCGCTTTGCCGTTAACGTTACGCGCCGCGCGGCCAATGGTCTGAATCAGCGAACGTTCAGAACGCAGGAACCCTTCTTTGTCCGCGTCAAGGATCGCCACCAGCGACACTTCCGGCATGTCGAGCCCCTCTCGCAACAGGTTGATCCCTACCAGCACGTCAAACTCGCCGAGGCGCAGGTCGCGAATGATCTCCATACGCTCGACGGTATCGATGTCCGAGTGCAGATAGCGCACCCGTTCACCGTGTTCCTCCAGGTATTCGGTGAGATCTTCCGCCATCCGCTTGGTTAAGGTTGTCACCAGCACGCGCTCATTGATAGACGCCCGCGCGCGGATCTCTGAAAGCAGGTCGTCCACCTGCGTCGCCACCGGACGCACCTCAATGACCGGATCCAGCAGGCCGGTCGGACGAACCACCTGATCCACCACGTCGCCGCCCGATTTCTCCAGCTCATAGTTGCCCGGCGTCGCGGAAACATAGATAGTCTGCGGGGCCAGCGCTTCAAACTCTTCGAACTTCAGCGGACGGTTATCCAGCGCGGAAGGCAAGCGGAACCCATACTCCACCAGCGTCTCTTTACGCGCTCTGTCGCCACGGTACATGCCGCCAATCTGCGGAATGGTGACGTGCGATTCATCCACCACCAGCAGGCCGTCTGCGGGCAGATAATCGAACAGCGTCGGCGGCGGCTCGCCCGGTCCGCGTCCAGAAAGATAGCGTGAATAGTTTTCGATCCCCGAACAGTAGCCAAGCTCGTTCATCATCTCAAGATCGAACTGGGTGCGCTGGCTGAGACGCTGCTCTTCCAGCAGCTTGTTGTTCGCCAGCAGGATCTTGCGCTGATCGACCAGTTCGTCTTTGATCTCTTCCATCGCCTGCAAAATACGCTCGCGCGGCGTGACATAGTGGGTTTTCGGGTAGATGGTGTAGCGGGGAATGGTCGATTCCACCTGTCCGGTGAGCGGATCAAACAACGACAGCCGCTCCACCTCTTCGTCAAACAGCTCCACACGTAGCGCGATGTCGTCGGATTCCGCCGGGAAGATGTCGATCACCTCGCCGCGTACGCGGAAGGTGCCGCGCTGGAACGCCTGATCGTTACGGGTGTACTGTAGCTCGGCCAGACGACGCAGGATCGCGCGCTGGTCGATCAGCATCCCCACCGTCAGGTGCAGCATCATTTTCAGGTACAGATCCGGGTCGCCCAGACCGTAGATCGCCGACACCGAGGCCACCACCACCACGTCGCGACGCTCGAGCAAGGCTTTGGTTGCCGACAAACGCATCTGCTCAATGTGTTCGTTTACCGACGCGTCTTTCTCAATGAAGGTGTCGGAACTGGGCACATAGGCTTCAGGCTGATAGTAGTCATAGTAAGAGACGAAATATTCCACCGCGTTTTCCGGAAAGAATTCTTTCATTTCGCCGTACAGCTGCGCCGCCAGCGTTTTGTTCGGCGCGAGTACCATGGTCGGACGCTGGAGGTCGGCAATGACATTGGCGATGGTGAACGTTTTCCCTGACCCCGTTACGCCAAGCAGCGTCTGATGCGCCAGGCCATCCTCCAGCCCTTCTTCGAGGCGTCGTATCGCCTCTGGCTGGTCGCCTGACGGTTTAAATGCGGAATTCAGTTTGAACGGTTTACTCATGGGCAGCTACCTGAAGCAATGGGCGGGCAGGCTTGTAATTTTACTCGCAGCGCATAATTTTGCCAGTAAAATATACTGGATGAAAAAACAGTAACAACGGAGAATATTTGTGTTACGCGCCGAAAAGACACAGCGTCAGCGGCGAGAATTTCACCGCTGACAAGATAATCTTCTGACCGGCGGGGTTATCCCCAAACCAATCACTTCGTTAACATTGTCAAGTCGTGTCATGAAAGTTTTATTGCATTCAATGACAGTTCTGCGACAGCTATTGCCTTTATATAACTTACTGAAAAATAAATAATATTCAACAAAGACGTCTTTCGCATCAATTTGGCTGGAAGCCGCGTATTCTCTCGCTTACCCTGCGTTTTCTAACTCTAATACACAAGGTTATCCACAGGAATAGTGGATAACTGCTTCCAGCCCACACGGTCTGCCGCCTGGCAATTTCCCCTCGTTGACGGATTTCAGGACAATAAAAAAAAATTATCGCTAAATTTTGATTTTTATCAGCTAACGAAACGGCCTGTCGCAGGCGACATTGCTCGCAAAATCGCCATTTACTCTCCGGTCAAAAGCGCGAGATCCAGATATTGTCCTGTTGCGACGGTTTGCGCTTCAGCGCCAAGCCAGGGGATTTCCCCGAGTAAAGGCGCGGGAATAACCCGCGCCAGCGTCGCCATATACTCGCGGTGGCGTTTACCCGGCGGCTGGACGTCATTCGCCACCCAGCCGGCTAACGTCAGCCCGGCCTGCTGAATGGCCTGCGCGGTGAGCATCGCATGGTTAATACATCCCAGCTTCACGCCGACCACTAAAATCACCGGCAGTTGTTCCGCCTGCACCCAGTCGGCAAACGTAACGTCCTCTGTCAGCGGCGTGAACCAGCCGCCCGCGCCTTCCACCAGCACCCACTCCGCGCGGGTTTCCAGCGCCCGTAGCCCGGCTGACATCACATCGGTTTGAATCGGTCTGCCCTCTCCGGCGCTGATGATGTGCGGCGAGGTCGGCTCGGCGAAGGTATAAGGATTCACTGCCGCGTAGTCAAGCGGCAGGCTGCTGCTGCGCTGGAGCGCCAGCGCATCGCTGTTGCGCAACCCTTCCGGCGTCATTTCGCTGCCGGAGGCAACCGGCTTATACCCGGCCGTGCGCAGCCCCATTTTGCCTGCCGCCTGGAGCAAAGCGCTGCTGGCGACGGTTTTCCCGACCTCGGTATCAGTACCGGTAACAAAATAGCGTTTAATCACGTTCAATAACTCCTGCAAAAAGATGGTAGGTGAGCGGATACTTTCCCTGTTGTTGAGGCCAGGCCAACTGCACTTTTTGCAGCTGCGCACGGGTGAGCACGCGCGGTTCACGTCCTTCGTGCAGATGCGTGGCCCCAATCCCCTTCAGCGAACGCATCGCGCTCAGCGCATCGTCAAACCACAGGGTCAACGTGTGCAGATGGCTTTCGCTACGCCAGCCGCGCAGGGCATCGCGCAGCGCCGCCTGCGGTAAGAACCGATTAGCATGGGTTTGGTTATCGACTGCCCGCCATGCCTGATGCAGCTCCGGCAGCGACCCTTTCGCCAGCGTTGTGAACGCCACTCTGCCGCCGGGACGCACCACCCGGTAAAGTTCGCTCAGCGCGCCGTGTAAGTCGTTGCACCACTGAACGGCGAGATTACTCCAGGCGAGATCGAACGTCGCGCTCGCCAACGGCAGCGACTCGATATCTCCGGCAAGATAGTGGTGCGCCGTATTACGCCGCCGCGCCTCGTCAAGCATGGGTGAGGACAAATCCAGCGCGGTGACCTGACTGCCCTGCTCACGCCAGTAACGGCTCAACCGGCCAGGACCACAGCCGGCGTCCAGCACCTGCCCATAGCTTTGCTGCGGCAACTGCGCCAGCAGCGCGTCCGCGCTCAACCGTTGCAGCGTGGCGTGTTGTTCATAACACGTCGCCGCACGGCCAAACGCCGCCGCGATGGCCTGTTTATTCACCTGCGTCATTTAGCACCTCCAGCAGACGGTCAATGTCTTCACGCTCGTGCGCCTGGGTGAGGGTCAGGCGCAAACGCGCCGTCCCCGCAGGCACCGTTGGCGGACGGATTGCCGTCGCCCAGCAGCCACGGCTGCGCAGGGTTTCCGCCAGATGCAGCGCCCGCGCGTTATCGCCAACGATCAGCGGCTGGATCGCGCTGTGCGATTCCCCCAGTCGGTAACGGCTGCGGTCTACGCCGCGACGAAAGCGTGCGATGAGCGCCGCCAGTTTCGCCCGGCGCGCGTCGCCTTCTTCGCTGCGGATCACCGCAAGGGAGGCCCGGATCGCCTGCGCCTGAGCGGGCGGCATGCTGGTGCTGTAGATCAGGTGTCGGGCAAATTGCAGCAGATAATCCGCCACGCGGGCTGAACACAATATCGCCGCGCCGCTGACGCCAAAGCCTTTACCAAAGGTCACGACCAGCAGTTCTGGTCGCACCTGCTGCCGCCAGCAGCTGCCGCGCCCTTCTTCGCCGCAGACGCCAATGCCGTGGGCATCGTCCACCAGCAGCCAGGCGTTGCGCCGCGCTGCCGCACGCTGGATCTCCGCCAGCGGCGCGCTGTCGCCATCCATACTGAATACGCCTTCAGTGACCACCAGTTGTTGCCCCGGACAGGGGGCATCGAGCAGTCGCGTCAGATGCCGGGTATCGTTATGGGTAAAACGGCGAAGCGGCGCCGGACTAAGGCTTGCCGCCTCCAGCAACGAGGCATGGCTGAGGCGATCGGCGACAATCCGATCGTCCTTTGCCATCAACGCGGCAATGACCGCCTGATTAGCGGCAAAACCTGAGATAAACAGCAGCGCGCGCGGGTAACCCAACCAGTCCGCCAGCTCTTCTTCAACGTGTTGATGCGCAACGGTATAACCGCTGACGTGGCCGGAGCCGCCGCTGCCTACGCCGAAGCGTTCCGCCCCCTGTTGCCAGGCGTGAATAATCTGCGGATGGTGGCTTAAGCCCAGATAGTCGTTGCTGGAAAAGTTGAGAAAGCGGCGATCGCCGGTCATCAGCCAGCGGCCCGCGCCCTGCTCAACCGCGTAACGACGACGCAGGGCATCCGCTGAACGACGCGCGTTTAGCGCATCGTCGATTTTTTGCTGCCAGCTCATACCGCTGCCGCGTTGTACCAGGCGTCGGTATCCGGGGTCATCAGCGCCTGCTCCAGCCGTTGCTGCTGCTCGTTATCCCCTGCCAGCACGGCGGTTTGCTGCGGGTTCAGTCCGAGCTTACGGAACAGCTGTAAGTCTTTATCTTCTTCCGGGTTCGGCGTGGTCAACAGCTTGCAGCCGTAAAAGATAGAGTTCGCGCCCGCCATGAAGCACATAGCCTGGGTTTGTTCGTTCATCTGCTCGCGACCGGCAGAGAGACGCACGTACGAGGTGGGCATCATAATGCGCGCCACCGCGATCGTGCGGATGAAGTCAAATGCGTCCACATCGTCGTTATCGGCCAGCGGCGTCCCCTTGACCTTCACCAGCATGTTGATCGGCACGCTTTCCGGCGGAGTCGGCAGATTCGCCAGTTGCAGCAGCAAACCGGCGCGATCGTTTACCGTTTCGCCCAGCCCGACAATCCCGCCGGAGCAGACCTTGATCCCGGCATCGCGCACTTTATCCAGCGTATCCAGACGCTCCTGATAAGAACGGGTGGTGATGATATTGCCGTAGAACTCCGGCGAAGTGTCGAGGTTGTGGTTGTAGTAATCCAGCCCCGCCGCCGCCAGCCGCTGCGCCTGCGCTTCGCTCAGGGTGCCGAGGGTCATACAGGCCTCCAGCCCCATCGCCTTCACCCCCTGCACCATTTGCTCAAGATACGGCATGTCGCGCTCGTGAGGGTTCTTCCACGCCGCCCCCATACAGAAACGGGTGGACCCGGCGTTTTTCGCCTTGCGCGCCGAATCCAGCACCTGTTCGACCTCCATCAGGCGCTCTGCTTCCAGCCCGGTTTTATAGCGCGAGCTTTGTGGGCAATATTTGCAATCCTCCGGGCAGGCGCCGGTTTTAATCGACAGCAATGTACTGACCTGCACCTGGCGAGGATCAAAATGCTGACGGTGGATTTGCTGGGCTTCAAAGAGCAGATCCAGCAGCGGTTTTTCAAATAATTCGGTGACTTGCGACAGCGTCCAGCGAGAATGTTTGGTCATAATTTTCTACGTTTTGTTGTGAGAACCGTGTAGACTCGTAAACCTAAATGTTTTTAATTCGGTTTACAAGTCGATTATGACAACGGACGATCTCGCTTTCGATCGGCGCCATATCTGGCACCCTTATACCTCCATGACCTCTCCGCTACCGGTGTATCCGGTCGCGCGCGCGGAAGGTTGCGAACTGATCCTCACCAGCGGCGAACACCTCATTGACGGCATGTCGTCGTGGTGGGCGGCGATCCACGGCTACAACCATCCCATACTCAACGCGGCGATGAAAACGCAAATTGACGCCATGTCGCACGTGATGTTTGGCGGCATTACCCATGCACCGGCCATCGACCTGTGCCGTAAACTGGTGGCGATGACGCCCGAGCCGCTGACGTGCGTTTTCCTTGCGGATTCCGGTTCCGTGGCCGTTGAAGTGGCGATGAAAATGGCGCTGCAATACTGGCAGGCAAAAGGCGAATCGCGACAGCGTTTCCTGACGTTTCGCAACGGCTACCACGGCGACACGTTCGGCGCCATGTCTGTCTGCGATCCGGACAACTCCATGCACAGCCTGTGGAAGGGCTATCTGCCGGAAAACCTGTTTGCCCCGGCGCCGCAAAGCCGGATGGGCGGCGAATGGGATGAGCGCGATATGGTGGCGTTCGCCCGCCTGATGGCCGCACACCGGCATGAGATCGCCGCAGTGATCCTCGAACCCATCGTCCAGGGCGCGGGCGGAATGCGCATGTACAATCCCCAGTGGCTGCAGCGCATCCGTAAGATGTGTGACCGGGAAGGCATTCTGCTGATCGCCGACGAGATCGCCACCGGTTTTGGCCGCACCGGCAAACTGTTTGCCTGCGAGCACGCCGGGGTATCGCCGGATATTCTCTGTCTGGGTAAAGCGCTCACCGGCGGCACGATGACCCTTTCCGCCACCCTCGCCACCCGCCAGATCGCCGACACTATCAGCAACGGCGACGCCGGGTGTTTTATGCACGGCCCGACATTTATGGCTAACCCGCTGGCCTGCGCGGCGGCAAACGCCAGCCTGACGTTGCTGGCATCCGGCGACTGGCAGCAGCAGGTGGCGGCCATTGAAGCGCAACTGCGTGCCGAACTGGCCGCGGCGGCAGATTCGCCATGGGTCGCGGACGTGCGCGTGCTCGGCGCGATCGGCGTGGTGGAAACCACTCATCCGGTCAATATGGCGGCGCTGCAAAAATTCTTTGTCCAGCGGGGCGTCTGGGTGCGTCCGTTCGGCAAACTCATCTACCTGATGCCGCCGTACATTATCCAGCCGGAGCAACTGCGTTGTCTGACGCAGGCGGTTAACGAAGCTGTGCGCGAAGAAACATTTTTTCGCGTTTAATTGGCGGTAAACTAAAACGTTTCTGGCTAAACTTTTTGGTTAAGGGAGGAATCAGCATGAAACTCATCAGTAACGATTTCCGCGACGGCGATAAGCTTCCGCTGCGTCACGTTTTTAACGGCATGGGTTACGACGGCGATAATATTTCGCCGCATCTGGCCTGGGATGACGTTCCGGCAGGAACGAAAAGTTTTGTCGTGACCTGTTTCGACCCCGATGCGCCCACCGGCTCCGGCTGGTGGCACTGGGGCGTAGCGAATTTACCCGCCGACACCCGCGTTCTGACCCAGGGTTTCGGCTCCGGTCTGGTGGCGCTACCGGACGGCGTGGTGCAGACCCGCACCGATTTCGGTAAAGCGGGCTACGGCGGCGCGGCGCCGCCGAAAGGCGAAACGCACCGCTATATCTTTACAGTTCATGCGCTGGACGTGGATCGTATCGAGGTCGATGAAGAGGCCAGCGGCGCGATGGTCGGCTTTAACGTCCATTTCCACGCGCTCGCCAGCGCGTCGATCACCGCCATGTTCAGTTAACCTGATAACGGATGGCGACGCTAACGTGCCGCCATCCGGTACTCCTTACAGAAAGTCCGGCACTAAACGCAGCAGCGCTCCCTGCGCCAGCAGTTCGGTCGCGCATTCTATGTCCGGGGCAAAGAAACGGTCGTCGGTATAGTGGGCAACCTGCTCGCGTAACGTTGCGCGCGCCTGCTCAAGCAGCGGACTGGACGTCAGTCCGTCGCGCAGATCGATCCCCTGACAGGCCGCCAGCCACTCGACCGCCAACACGCCGCGGGTATTGGCCGCCATCTCCCACAGCCTGCGCCCTGCCGCCGGCGCCATCGACACATGATCTTCCTGATTCGCTGAGGTTGGCAGACTGTCAACGCTGTGCGGATGCGCCAGCGCCTTGTTCTCGCTGGCCAGCGCCGCCGCCGTCACCTGGGCAATCATAAAGCCGGAGTTCACGCCGCCATTTTTTACCAGGAACGGCGGCAGTTGCGACATGTGTTTATCCATCATCAACGCAATTCGACGCTCAGCGAGCGCGCCGATTTCGGCAATCGCCAGCGCCAGGTTGTCTGCCGCCATCGCCACCGGTTCGGCGTGAAAATTACCGCCGGAGATGACATCACCCTCCTGCGCAAAAACCAGCGGGTTATCGGACACCGCGTTGGCTTCGATCAGCAAAACCTCTCTCACCTGGCGCATCTGGGTCAGACACGCGCCCATCACCTGCGGCTGACAACGCAGTGAATACGGATCCTGCACTTTGTCGCAGTTATGGTGCGACTGCGACAGCGCGCTGGTTTCCGTTAGCACATGACGGTACAGCGCCGCCGCGTCAATTTGTCCAGGCTGCCCCCGTGCGGCATGGATCCGCGCGTCAAACGGACGGCGCGATCCCAGCACCGCTTCAGTGGTTAATGCGCCGCAAACCACGGCGGAGGCAAACAGTTCCTGGGCTTCAAACAGGCCGCGCAGCGCGAACGCCGTTGACGCCTGAGTGCCATTGAGCAGCGCTAATCCCTCTTTCGCCGCCAGGGTCAGCGGCGCCAGCCCGGCTTTTTTCAGCGCCTCTTTGGCCGGTAGCCATTCCCCCTGAACGCGCGCTTTTCCCTCGCCGAGCAGAGTAAGCGACAGGTGCGCCAGCGGCGCTAAATCCCCCGATGCGCCCACCGAGCCTTTCGCCGGGATCAGCGGATAGACCTCGGCGTTTACCAGCGCGATCAGCGCCTCGATCACGCACAGACGGATACCGGAAAACCCGCGCGCCAGGCTGTTGATCTTCAGCACCATGATCAGGCGCACCATCGCATCATCCAGCGCTTCGCCAACCCCTGCGGCATGTGACAGCACCAGCGCGCGCTGAAGATTTTGCAGATCGTGATCGGCGATCCGCGTCTGGGCCAGCAGGCCAAAGCCGGTATTAATGCCGTAGGCCGTGCGCCCCTCCGCCACAATCTTGTTCACGCAGGCGACGCTGGCGTGAATGCCGTCGATGGCGCTGGCATCAAGCGTCAGCCTGACCGGCTGCCGCCAGACATCACAAAGCTGCGAAAAAGTGAGCTGCCCCGGTGTTAAGGTCAAGGTGTTCATATCAGCGTTTCTCCTGGGTTGCCGCAACCATCGGCAGATTAAGCTGGTGTTCAGCGGCGCACTCAATGGCGATCTCATAACCCGCGTCGGCATGGCGCATCACGCCGGTCGCCGGATCGTTGTGCAGCACGCGGGCGATTCGCTCCGCGGCGTCATCGCTGCCGTCGCACACAATCACCATCCCGGCATGCTGCGAGAAGCCCATGCCGACGCCGCCGCCGTGATGCAGCGACACCCAGGTCGCGCCACTGGCGGTATTGAGTAACGCGTTAAGCAGCGGCCAGTCGGACACCGCGTCGGAGCCGTCGCGCATCGCTTCCGTTTCACGGTTCGGACTGGCAACGGAGCCGGAGTCCAGGTGGTCGCGACCAATGACAATCGGCGCGGAAAGTTCGCCGCGACGCACCATGTCGTTAAACGCCAGTCCGATCTTTTGACGTAACGACAGCCCGACCCAACAGATGCGCGCCGGAAGCCCCTGAAAGCGGATCCGCTCGCGGGCCATGTCCAGCCAGCGATGCAGGTGCGCATCGTCCGCGACGATCTCTTTCACTTTGGCGTCGGTTTTATAAATATCCTCAGGATCGCCGGAGAGCGCCACCCAACGGAACGGGCCGATGCCGCGGCAGAACAGCGGACGAATATAGGCGGGTACAAAACCGGGAAAATCAAAGGCGTTGTCCACGCCCATCTCTTTCGCCATCTGACGAATATTGTTGCCGTAATCAAACGTGGGCACCCCCATCCTGTGAAATGCCAGCATGGCCTGCACGTGCTTCGCCATAGAGCGCTTTGCGGCTTCGACGGTTTCCTGCGGATCGGAAACCGCCTTCTGCTGGTATGTCTGCCAGTCCCAGCCGGAAGGCAGATAGCCGTGCAGCGGATCGTGGGCGCTGGTCTGGTCAGTCACCAGATCCGGACGCACGCCGCGTTTTACCAGCTCGGGCAGCACGTCCGCGGCGTTAGCGCACAGGGCGACAGACACCGCGCGGCCTTCACGGGTGTAGTTTTCGATGCGCGCCAGCGCGTCGTCCAGCGAGGTCGCCTGCTCATCAACATAGCGGGTGCGCAGGCGAAAATCGATACGACTCTGCTGGCATTCAATGTTCAGGGAACAGGCCCCCGCCAGCGTCGCCGCTAACGGCTGCGCGCCGCCCATGCCGCCGAGTCCCGCCGTCAGCACCCAGCGTCCGCGCAACTCGCCGTGATAATGTTGGCGCCCCGCTTCGACAAACGTTTCATACGTGCCCTGCACAATTCCCTGACTGCCTATGTAGATCCAGCTCCCGGCGGTCATCTGGCCGTACATCGCCAGCCCTTTCGCATCCAGTTCGTTAAAATGTTCCCAGGTGGCCCAGTGAGGGACCAGATTGGAATTGGCGATCAGCACGCGCGGCGCGTTGCGGTGGGTCTTAAATACGCCGACCGGCTTACCGGACTGCACCAGCAGGGTTTCATCGTCCTCCAGCGCAGTCAGCGCCTTAACAATGGCGTCAAAACAGTCCCAGTTGCGGGCCGCCCGACCAATGCCGCCGTAGACCACCAGCGCATAGGGATTTTCGGCAACATCCGGATCCAGGTTGTTCATTAACATACGCAGCGGCGCTTCGCTTAACCAACTTTTGGCCGTTAAGGTGGTTCCCCGCGGCGCGCGGATCGTCTGCTGACGGTATTTGCTATATGACATAACACTGCCTCTCCTGAAGGGCCGGACCTGACGATACCGACGTAGGGAATGATTCAGCTATGGCATAAACATATACTTGTCTATACAAGACATAACAAGGCTGAATTTAACAGAAAAGAAACATTTTTATCATATTGCGTCAGCAATCACGCTTTCCAGGACGCAGGGTCAGGAAGAGAAATGGCCCTGCAAGCGGTAACGGGAACCGGGGAAAAGCAGCCGCGCGTGGGAGACGATTTGCGTGGCGGACCAGGTGGTGCGGCGGATCAACAGGCAGGGTTCGGTTTCGTTGATGGTTAATAACGCAGACTCTTCGGCGCTGGCACGAACCGCTTCCACAATGTGCTCCCCTTCCGTGAGCGGGGCGATCAACGACAGATAAGCGTGCGGCGTGGTCTGGCTGTAATCCTGCGCCAGATAGTCGGGCACCACCTGTGCATTGACGATGCGATCTTCAATTTGTACCGGCAATTCATTTTCGAAGTGCACCATCACGGAATGAAAAATATCGCTGCCTTCGTTGATCTTCAGCGCAGCCGCCTGTAGGGCATTCGCGGGGCTTCTTTCCAGCACCCGCACGTCGCAACGGTGCTGATGCGAACGGGCAGTGATTTCATCCGCGATGCTACGAATCTCGAACAGCGCCGACTGACCTTTTGGCTCGGCGACAAAGGTTCCAACCCCTTGTAACCGCACCAACAGCCCTTCGTCGGTCAGCTCGCGCAGTGCGCGGTTAATGGTCATCCGGCTGTAGCCGTATTGCGTCACCAGCGCCGCTTCAGACGGAATGCGATCGTGCGGCTGCCAGACGCCGCTGGCGATCTTCTCGCTGATCGCCCGTTTTACCGTTTCATAATACGGCGCGGGTGTCGCGCGGGGTCGAAGGACATTCATGCGTACATTTACCTTTTCATCAAACCAGGGTTGACGGAAGCCGTCGCTAATGGCTTATTGCCACCAGTAAACGATCTGCCAGCCAAGCCGCGCCGCAACGCGCGCCGCGCTGCCATCATTATCAAAGCGCGGATTAAATTCAACCATATCCACCGCCTGAAGCTTGCCGCTGCGACAAATCGGCTCAATCAGCCGCAGCAGGGTCGACAGCGGTACTCCCAGCGCGGCGGGTGCTGAAACCGCAGGCATCGCCGCGCCGGGAAGCACGTCGAGATCGACGGTGAGATAAATTTTATCGACCCGTCCGATAAACGCCGCAAGCGTCGCCTGCGCGTCATCGCAATAGAGATCTTCAACTACCGTCACCCGGCGGGTTTGCGCCTCATCCCACAGCGCCTGGGTATTTGCCGCCCGGCTGACGCCAAAGCAGGCATAGTGAAACCCACGCTGCTGCTGGTCGCACAGTTGCGCCAGTTGGCGAAACGGCGTACCAGAACTGGGGCGTCCGGCGAAACGCAGATCCAGGTGAGCGTCAAGATTGATAATTCCGATGCGTTCAGCCGCAAAAGCATCATAAACACCCGCGCCATGCCCGAACGCCGTCTCATGCCCCCCACCGAGTACAAAGGTGCGCACACCTGCCTGCTGGCAGCGATGTACCGCATCCCTTAACGCCTGTTGCGCCCCTTCCAGATCCGCGCCTGGCGCCAGAATATTGCCCATATCCACCAGTCGCTCATGTCCGGCGTGGCAGGCGAGATTCGCCAGCGCTTTACGCAGCGCGTCCGGGGCGCCAGCGGCGCCGGGGCGTCCGTGGTTACGCTTAACGCCTTCATCACAGGCAAAGCCCAGCAGCGCAATCCGGTCACGATAATGCCCGGGCGAAAACGTCCGGCTTATTTCGATGGTCTGACACAGACGCAGCGCATTCGCCGCCTCCGCGCGATCATCACGTCCCTGCCACAGCGCAGTGGAAACAGGTTGCCATTGCGTCATACGATATCCCCCCGAAAGACGCGTTGAAACAGCGGGTTGCGCCCCGGTTCGTACACGATCTCTACCGGATGTTCCGCGTCCCAGATCGCGAAATCCGCCCTATAGCCGGCCGTAAGTTGACCGTGCGTCGACTGGCGACCCAGCGCGCGCGCGGCGTGACGCGTGACCCCCGCCCAGGCTTCTTCCGGCGTCAGGCCAAACTGCACGCAGGCCATATTCATCGCCAGGTGCAAGCTGATAAACGGGCTGGTGCCGGGATTAAAGTCGCTCGCCACCGCCATCGGCACGCCGTAGCGGCGAAGCAGTCCAACGGGAGGAGTCTGTTTCTCTTTCAGGAAATAAAACGCCCCCGGCAGCAGCACGCCGACAGTGCCGCTTCGGTGCATCGCCGCCACGCCCGCCTCGTCCAGATACTCAATATGATCGGCAGACAGTCCACGATAGCGGCTGACCAACTGCGCGCCGCCGAGCGGAGACAACTGCTCCACGTGCCCTTTTACCGGTATACCCAGCGCCTGCGCCGCGCGAAGCACCCGTTCGCTTTGCGCAAGCGTAAAGCCAACGCTTTCGCAGAACAGATCGACCGCTTCAAACAGCCCTTTTTGCCATAGCTGCGGCAAAATGACGTCGCAGACAAGGTCGATATAGCCGTCAGGATCGTCGCGAAATTCCTGCGGGGTGGCGTGCGTCGCCAGCAGCGTAGGGCTGATCTCCATCATTCCGTCGGCCGCCAGCCGGGCAGCCACGCGCAGCATCTTTTCTTCGCTGGCGATATCCAGTCCGTAGCCGGATTTTATTTCCAGTAGCGTTACCCCTTCACGGGCTAAACGCTGCATTCTGTCTCTGGCGACGCGGTAAAGCACATCTTCTGTCGCCGTCCGGGTCGCTGACACCGTGGCGTTAATGCCGCCGCCCTGAGCGCTGATCTGCTGATACGAGACGCCGTTCAACCGCTGCTCCCATTCACTGGCGCGGTTGCCGCCAAAAATCAGATGCGTGTGGCAGTCAATCAGACCGGGGGTAACCAGTCGGCCCTCAAGATTGGCGGTATTGGCATGGCGGGTCGGCAATTCGGCTTCAGGAATAACAGACAGGATTTTTTCGCCGCGAATAATCAGTGCATGATGTTCAAGTATCCCATACGGGGCGTCGATGTGCGGATCCAGCGTAGCGAGACGGAGATTTCGCCAGACCTTATCCCCGGGTAACAGTTGCGACATGCTTTCTCCACTTGTCTTAGGTTGTATAGACATTTATTTGAGATCGCCGCGGGGAAGTCAATCTTCCGGATTAAAAATGTTACTTAATTGTGACTTCAAAACGCGAAGAATCCGCTAATGCTGAGTTAAAAAACAACTTTTTGCCTTTTCACCTTCCCGTTTCGTTCAACTTAGTATAAAAAAGCAGGCTTCAATGGACACTTAATTAGCCCGGAGCAACTCGTGAACACATCATCAGTTTCCCGTCTGGCGCTGGCACTGGCTTTTGGCGTGACGCTGACCGCCTGTAGCTCTACGCCACCAGACCAAATCCCTTCCGATCAAACCGCGCCGGGGACCGCCTCGCGCCCGATTTTATCGGCCAGTGAAGCGCAGAATTTTGTCGCGAAAACGTATTTTTCGTCGCTGACGCCAAACACCGCGCCGTGGACGCCGTCGGCAATTACCCTGCCGGCGCAGCCTGACTTTGTGGTGGGGCCGGCAGGAACCCAGGGCGTGACGCACACCACTATCCAGGCGGCGGTCGATGCGGCGATCACAACCCGTACGAATAAACGTCAGTACATTGCGATTATGCCGGGCGACTACCAGGGCACCGTGTACATTCCTGCCGCGCCGGGCAGCCTGACGCTTTACGGTACCGGCGAGAAACCGCTGGACGTCAAAATTGGCGCGGCGATTGACGGTGAGATGAGCACTGCCGACTGGCGCCGCGTCGTCAATCCGGGAGGCAAATACATGCCCGGTAAACCAGCCTGGTATATGTTCGATAACTGCCAGAGCAAACGCGGCGCGACCATTGGCATGATGTGTTCCGCGATATTGTGGTCGCAGAACAACGGCCTGCAGTTGCAAAACCTGACCGTTGAGAACAATCTCGGCGACAGCGTGGACGCGGGTAATCACCCTGCCGTGGCGCTTCGCAGCGATGGCGACAAAGTGCAGATCAACAATGTGAATATTCTGGGTCGCCAGAACACATTCTTTGTCACCAACAGCGGCGTGCAAAACCGCCTGGTCAACGATCGTCAACCCCGTACGCTGGTGACCAATAGCTATATCGAAGGCGACGTGGATATCGTTTCCGGGCGTGGCGCGGTGGTGTTTGATAACACCGATTTCCGCGTGGTCAACTCTCGTACCCAGCAGGAAGCATATGTCTTCGCACCGGCAACCTTATCTAACATCTATTACGGCTTCCTGGCGACCAACAGCCGCTTTACCGCCGCCGGTGACGGCGTGGCGCAGTTAGGCCGTTCGCTGGATGTCGACAGCAATACCAATGGTCAGGTGGTGATCCGCGACAGCGTGATCAACGAAGGCTTTAATCGCGCGACGCCGTGGGCTGACGCGGTGATCTCTAAACGTCCGTTCGCCGGTAACACCGGGGCGCAGGATGATAAAGGCGAGATTCAGCGTAACCTGAACGACACCAACTTTAACCGCATGTGGGAATACAATAACCGCGGCGTGGGCAGTAAAGTGGTGGCAGAGCCGAAGCAGTAAAAACGCAGGCCGGATAATACCGGCCTGATGACGCTACGCATAGCAGACCTGCGGGTCGTCACCTTACCGTGACGACCCGTTTTCACATCATGGCGTCAGACGCGCCCGGTTGAAATTAATCAGGCTGCCCGCCTTAATGATTTCACCCTCCTCGGCGGTGAGACTTTCCATATACAGACTGATTTCGCCCACCGGCGCGCCATCACGAATTACCCATGCCGTCATTTTTTCGCCGCAGCGCTCCAGCGCCGCGCGTATGCCGGGGATATAAATATAGTCGTCCACTTCAAACGACGGCGCTTCCGCCATTTGCAGCGGCAGCATTCCCCAGTTAATCACATTTGAGCGGTAGCGTTTGGTGGCATATTCCTGCGCAACATTCGCCAGCCCGCCAATCACGCGCTGACAGCTTGCCGCCTGCTCGCGCGCAGAGCCATCGCCGGGCTTCACGGCATAAATTACGCTGCCAATACCGGTTTCAGCCGCAACCACCCGCTCCTGACCGGCGATTTGCCGTATACCCGCAAATACCGAAGTCAGTTCGTCCGTCTCTCCCGCCCGCCGCTGTTTCTCCAGCGCGGCGACCGTTTTGCTTCTGCCCACATATTCCGGGTCGCGGCGCGACAGGGTAAATTCCGCCAGTCCCACCGGATTTGAACGATAAGAAGAGGTTTCGCCGGACGGAATAAGCTCATCGGTGGTGGTGACGTCGTCGAGGATTTTCGCGCACACCTTCAGCAGAATATTATCGGTCAGCGCGCCCATTTCCGGCCAGTCTTTGATATTCGGCCCGTAGATCAGTGGCTGTGCGGTGGCGCCTTTCACAAAGCCCTGATAGACGCGATTCTGGTAGGGCGCAGGATCGAAGCGGTAGGCCGGTACGTTATCCCAGCAGTCCAGCTCCGTTGCGGCGGTAAGCACGCCGCCGTTCGCCGCAGTGGCGGCCACGGAACGCGCATCCATCAGCGCGACGGCGGACATCTGACCGTTGCCCGGCTTCGATCCCTCGCGGTTGGGGAAGTTACGCGTGGTATGACGAATGCTGAGTCCGTTATTCACCGGCGTATCGCCCGCACCAAAACAGGGACCGCAGAAGGCGGTGCGGATAATCGCGCCAGCGCCCATCAGATCGCTGACCATCCCCTGCTTCGCCAGCGCCATAAATACTGGCTGTGAGGAGGGATAAACGGACAGCGAGAAGGCGTTGTCCCCGCATGAATGTCCGCGCAGCGCGTTGGCGGCAGCCACCACATTCTCATAGTTGCCGCCGGAACAGCCGGCAATGATCCCCTGCTGCACCTTCAGACGACCGTTATCGACTTTATCGAGCAGCGAAAGTCCGGCCTTCCCTTGCGCAATGCGCTGCGCGTCAACTTCAACCTGGTGCAGAATATCGCTTAAGTTTTCCTGCAACGTTGCTATTTCATAGACATTGCTCGGATGGAAAGGCAAGGCGATCATTGGCCTGATAGCGCTCAGATCCACTGAGATGCAGCCGTCGTAATAGGCAAGCGGCTGCGGCGCCAGCGGGCGATAGGCCTCTTCGCGTCCGTGCAGGGCCAGCCATTGCTGAATTTCTTCATCGGTCTGCCAGACGGAGCTGAGACAGGTCGTTTCCGTGGTCATGACGTCGACGCTGTTACGGAAATCCGTGGAGAGGTTGCGGATGCCCGGCCCGACAAACTCCATCACTTTATTTTTAACGTAGCCGTTTTTGAACACCGCGCCAATAATCGCCAGCGCCACGTCCTGCGGGCCGACGCCCGGCGCCGGTTTACCGGTCAGCCAGACCGCCACCACGCCCGGATAATCGCAGTCCCAGGTATCATTCAGCAGCTGCTTAACCAGTTCGCCGCCCCCTTCACCAATGGCCATCGTCCCCAGCGCGCCATAGCGGGTATGGCTGTCTGAACCGAGGATCATCTTCCCGCCGCCGGCCATCATTTCGCGCATGTACTGATGGATGACCGCGATGTGCGGCGGCACAAAAATACCGCCATAACGCTGCGCCGCCGACAGGCCAAACAGGTGATCGTCGCCGTTTATCGTCCCCCCGACGGCGCACAGTGAGTTATGGCAGTTGGTCAGGACATAGGGCAGTGGAAACCGCTCCATACCGGAGGCTTTTGCCGTCTGAATAATGCCGACAAAGGTAATATCATGAGAGGTGAGCGCATCAAATTTAATTTTCAGTTTGCGCATGTCGCCGGAGGTATTATGCGCCGCCAGGATCGACCAGGCGATAGTGCCTTTTTTAGCATCGTCTTTACTGACTGCGCCGGAATAGTGTTCTTCAGCAATTATCTCGTTATTGTCGCTGAGATAGATCCCTTTCTCATATAACTTAATCATTACAAACTCCGTACCGCTATGAGTGATTACAGCATGTTCCAGCCGATAAGCAGGTTCCACCACCAGACGCCCAGCGTGATATGAACCAGGAAAGTGATGAATGTCAGCATGGCGCCGACCAGCCACCACGATTTAATGTCGTTATATCCCACGCCGAAAATAACCGGGCCAGCAGCGCCGCCGTAATGGGTTACCATGCCGCCATAGGAGTTGGAAAAAAGCAGCGCCAGCGCGGTTAACATTAATGGCGCGCCAGAGACGTTTGCCAGCATTGCGAAGACCGGCATCATCGCCACAATATAGGCGCTGCCGGAGGCAAAGAAATAACGCACGATAATGCTGAGAAACAGAATGATAAAAAATGCGATATTGCTATGGTTATCAAAGGAAATATTATTTTTGAACAGCTCGGCCAGCCAGTCGAAAAATTTCACTTTCGATAATAAAGAACTCAGACCAATAATGCCGCCGTACCAGATTAAGGTATTCCAGCCGCCTTTATTTTTGACCACGTCGTCCCAGCTCACCACGCCCAGCAGAAGCATCGCCCCCATTACCACGATAGCGACTGTGGATTCATCAATACCGAGACTTTTACTGAAGATCCATCCCAGCAGGGCAAGTACGAAAATGCTCAGCAGCATTTTTTCGCGCACTTTCATCGGCCCTAAATTCTCCAGTCCCGCCCGGGCGATGGTTTTATTATCTACTTTCTTAATTTCCGGCGGGTACATGAAATAGATAACCAGCGGCGCTAACAGCAGCATCACCATTCCTGGCAGCAAGGCTGCCAGCGCCCATCCGCCCCAGCTGATCTGCAGATGACAGATGTCGTTGATCATTTTTAGCGCCAGAATATTTCCCGCCATCGCGGTAAAAAACATATAGCTGGTGGTCTTGGTCACCATATACACCGTCATCATCAGGTAATGCCCGACGCGACGCGGACTTTTATCAGGTTCCGATCCCAGCGCCACCGCCACGCTGTTGATAATGGGCAGGACAATCCCCCCTGCCCGCGCCGTATTTGACGGGGTCGCCGGGGCGAGCACCAGGTCGAGAAAAACGGTGACGTAGCCCAACCCCAGCGTGGTGTTGCCGATTTTACCGATCAGGATGTAGGCGATGCGTTTACCCAGCCCGGTAGTGACAAAAGCGGCGCTCAGGGTAAAGGCGGAGAACACCAGCCACGTCGTGCCGGAGGCATAACCGCTCAGCACGCTGCTGGTCTTAAACTGACCGGCGCCTAAATTGCCGACCACCACCATTGATGCCGCAACGGCCATCAATAACACGACCGGCTCCGGGAAAGGTTTAATGACCAGCCCGACGATCGCCGCCAGATAAATGCCAAACAGCACCCAGGCCAGCTCGCTTAAACCGGCAGGCGCAGGCAGTAAACCTATTACGCAAGGGATCGCTAATATCGTTATTAGCTTCCATAATGATTTCACATTCATTTTTATGTCCTGATGGATCTGTGCAGAAATAGACAGCTGTCTGTTCGACATTCCTTAATCACAACGAAATGTGTTTTTGGCACTTACGGAAGATAAACGTCTCCGGAAAATATTTTCCTTGCGGTGCGAATAACGGAAGCGCGAAGCGTTGTTGGGTCGTCACTTTGATTGCTTAACTGAATATCGAGGCTGCCGCCCGGATGCTCGAGGGTAATTTTGCCGTTGCCGGGGAACGGAATGATCTGACGGGTTACGGTACCGGCAATCGCGCAACTGCTGGCGATAGCAATCGCGCCGGTTATCGCCAGCGCTTTATGGCAGGCGTGCGGCATGAAATAACGCACATTCAGGGTGCCGCCTTTTTGTGGTGGAGAAATTAATACTGGTTTCGGAATCACCTTATTCGCGACATCGCCCAGACCCATCGCCAGCCCCGCCTGCAGACGAATAGACTCGATTCGCGCCAGAAGCTGCGCATCGCCGTCCAGTTCCGCCGCCGTTTCATAGCCGGTTTTACCTAAATAGTCGGCGGGAATCATCACTACCGGCATCGCCATATCGATACAGGTGGTTGGCACCGCGTCAAAATAGTTAAGCGGCTGACCGGTCGGGAAAAGCCTGCCGGTTTTCGCCCCGGCGGCATTGAGGAAAGTCAGCGCGACGGGGGCCGCGGTTCCCGGTACGCCGTCGATTTTGACCGTTCCTTCATAATTCACCGCGCCGTTCGGTGTCTGTACGTCCGCTTCAATAAGGGTATGGGTATTCACGTTGCGGATACGTACCCGGGTGACAGGGGAAGTGGCGGCAGTCAGCCCTTGCTCTATAGCGAACGCGCCGACGGCGCAGAGCATGTTGCCGCAGTTTGGCGTGGTGTCGACGCGCTGCTCATGGACCAGCACCTGGGCAAAGAGATAATCGATATCGGCATCTGGGGCGGCGGAGCGGCTGACGATGGCAACCTTGCTGGTCAGGGGATTTCCCCCACCGATACCGTCTATCTCCAGTTCATTGCCCGATCCCATAATCGATATTAATACCGCGTCGCGTTGAGCCGTATCCTCAGGCAGATCCTCAGCCCGTAAAAATGCGCCGCGCGAGGTTCCTCCACGCATCATTACGCAGGGTATTTTTTTCACGTCAGTGTCCTCAATAATTATTACGCAAAACAGAATTACACGTGAAAAACGGCCTGGCTAATGACTTTGATTTTCCTATTAGTGACTTTTATTTATTAATCATCCTGCGTGGACCAAAGGTAAACTGAGGCCTGTTCCCGGGCTGGCGACGCCAGCTTTTTTATTTGTGGAGTGGCAATGAAACACCAACTATCAAGTATGAAAGCGTTTGTCACGCTGGCAGAGTCAGAATCTTTTAACAATGCTGCAAAATTACTTAATATTACGCAACCTGCATTAACACGCAGAATAAAAAAGATGGAAGAAGATTTACAGGTAATTCTTTTTGAACGGACAACGCGTAAAGTTACGTTAACAAAAGCGGGCAAAATGCTGTTACCGGAAGCGCGGGAGATAATTAAAAAGCTTGATGAAATGCTGTTTAATATTCGAGAAATGAATTCACATCAGCGAGGCAGAATCACCCTGTCCTGTATTCCAACGGCGGTGTTCTATTTTTTACCGCAGGCCATAGGGAAATTTAATGAGTTATACCCCAATATTAATGTGCGCATTATGGAACAGGGCACGCATAATTGCATGGAGTCCGTTCTTTGCAATGAGGCTGACTTCGGCATAAACATGAACAACATCACAAATTCATCGATAGACTTTACCCCGCTGGTGAACGAACCGTTCGTCCTGGCATGTCGGCGCGATCATCCCCTCGCCAGCAGACAACTGGTTGAATGGCAGGAACTGGTGAATCACACGCTGATCGGTGTGCGCTCGTCGAGCGGAAACCGCCTGCTGATAGAGCAACAGCTGGCGGATAAGCCCTGGAAGCTGGAGTGGTTTTATGAGGTTCGCCATCTGTCCACCTCGCTCGGCCTGGTCGAAGCGGGGCTTGGCGTGTCGGCGCTGCCGGGGCTGGCGATGCCGCAGACGCCGCACCCGACGCTGCTCGGCATTCCGCTGGTCGAACCGGTCATCCGCCGCACGCTGGGCATCATTCGCCGTAAAGACGCGGTTCTTTCGCCGCCTGCGGAGCGCTTTTTTAACCTGCTGCTGAAATTATGGACCGACCAGAGCGACCTGCTGTGGCGTCCGGTTTCGGAGTGAGCGCCCCGCCGGTTGGCGGCAGCGCCCGACACTCCGCATTGTCGCGTTTATTCGGCCAGGAAAGTCCTTCCCGGCCCGTTTACGTGGCTTAAAACGCGTTAACCACGACCCACATCGGCCCCTGGCCAACCGCATAACGCCCTTTCTCCGTTAATAATCCCTGCACGCCGGAAATCTCATACACCGCGATATGGTGCGATTTCTGTCCGGCGGCAATCAGGTATTTTCCGCTGTGATCGACGTTGAAGCCGCGAGGCTGGGTTTCGGTCGGCTGGAAGCCCTCTTTGCTCAGCACGCTGCCGTCTTCGGAAACGCTGAACACCGTAATCAGGCTGGCGGTCCGGTCGCAGGCATACAGATGACGTCCGTCCGGCGTAATATGAATGTCCGCCGCCCAACGCGTATCGGCGAAATCAGCGGGCATCATATCCAGCGTTTGTACGCATTCGATCTTGCCATGCGGATCTTTCAGCTCCCAGACGTCTACGGAACTGTTCAGTTCGTTAACACAATAGGCGTACTGCTGGTTTGGATGGAACGCCATATGGCGCGGCCCCGCCCCTTCAACGGTGGTCACTTCCGCCGGTTCCTGCGCCACCAGTTTGCCATCATCGCTCAGGGTGAACAGGCAGATGCGATCCTGCTTCAGCGCAGGTACCCACAGGGTGCGGTTGTCGGGTGAAATATTAGCCGAGTGGCACCCCTCCAGCCCCTCCACTACGTCTACCAGCCCGACCGGCAACCCGTCCTCCAGACGCGTGACGCTGACGTTTCCGGCATTGTACGAGCCGACAAAAACGAAACGCCCCTGATGATCGGTGGAAATGTGCGTCGGGCTGCCCGGCAGCGCGGATTCAGCGGCGAAGGTCAGCGCGCCATCATCCGGCGCAATCCGATAAGCCAGTACGCGGAACTCAGGTCGCACGCCCACGTACAGAAAACGTTTATCCGGGCTGACCACCATCGGCTGAACCTGCCCCGGAACGTCGACGACCTGAACCAGGCTCAATGCACCGTCGTGTTGCAGACGCCAGACATGGATCTGCTGACTCTCTGGGCTGGCGGTATAAACTGTTTGCTTCATGAATACTCCTTGGCTTTTGGCAACTGCTGCAATTTACCAACGTAGACGGTTTTGTCAGTAAATGCTGAATTAATTTGTCCGCTTCCCGTCCCGGTGTACCATTCCGGCAGACGCATTTTTCAACATTTATCTGGATAACGTTATGACTGCACGCGTGATTGCCCTGGATTTGGATGGAACCTTACTGACCCCGCAAAAGACCTTGCTCCCTTCATCGCTCGAAGCGCTCTCCCGGGCAAAGGACGCAGGCTATCAACTTATCATCGTCACCGGGCGCCATCACGTTGCGATTCATCCTTTTTATCAGGCACTGAAGCTGGATACACCTGCAATTTGCTGTAACGGCACCTATTTGTATGATTATCATGCAAAAAGTGTGCTTGAATCCGACCCGCTGCCGGTTAACCAGGCACTGCAACTGATAGATATGCTGGATGAACATCAGATCCACGGCCTGATGTATGTCGACAACGCCATGCTGTATGAACGCCCGACCGGACACGTGATCCGCACGTCGAACTGGGCGCAGACGCTGCCGCCGGAGCAGCGTCCGGTCTTCACGCAGGTGCCTTCGCTGGCCCAGGCCGCCCATGACGTCAACGCGGTATGGAAATTTGCCCTGACCGATGAAGATATTCCTAAACTGCAGCAGTTTGGTAAACAGGTTGAGCAAGCGCTGGGACTGGAATGCGAATGGTCATGGCACGATCAGGTCGATATAGCCCGCAAAGGCAACAGTAAAGGGAATCGCCTGACGCGATGGATCGAGTCTCAGGGCGGTTCGATGGCGAACGTGATTGCCTTTGGCGACAACTACAATGACATCAGCATGCTGGAGGCGGCCGGGACCGGGGTGGCGATGGGCAATGCCGATGACGCGGTGAAAGCCCGCGCCAACGTGGTGATTGGCGATAACACGACCGACAGCATCGCCAAATTTATTTACACTCACCTGCTGTGATCAGGCGGTAATCGACACGCTCTTGATTTGCGCGTACAGCCAGAGACCAGGCTTGATAGCCAGTTCATCTCTGGCCCACGGGCTGATACGCGCCCATAGCGTTTTACCGCCTACTTCAAGCTGCACTTCCACCTGGCCGCAATCGTCAAGACAGTTGATCACCTTCGCCCGCAGAACGTTGCGGATACTGGTCTGCTGCGGTGGTTGCAGTACCAGCGATACATCCGACGCCTGAATGCGAATGCGCAACGTACGGTGTAACGGTTCATCCAGCTTATTAACCCACACATGCTGGTCTCCCAGCGCCAGCGCGGTCATCGCATAGTGTGGATGGTGTTCCAGCACGCTGACCTTGAGCACACTGCTCTGCTGTTCTTTCGGCAGCCACGGGTGCATTACGCTGCTTCCCCAGACCTCCTCCAGCGCGCCAAACGCTTTCACCTGGCCGTCTTCCAGCACCATTACGTTATCCGCGAGATGAAGGATCTCATCCAGTGAATGGCTGACGTACAGCATCGGGATGTTAATTTCCTGCGCCAGTCGTTGTAGATACGGCAGCAGTTCACGCTTTCGAGGAATGTCCAGAGAGGCTAACGGCTCGTCAAGCAGCAGCAGTTCCGGGGCGGTCAGTAGCGCCCGGCCTATCGCCACCCGCTGTTTTTCACCGCCGGAGAGGTCGCCCGGCAAACGGTCGAGCAACGATTCGATACCTAATAACGCCACCAGCTTGTCGAACTGTCCGGCCATGCTTTTTGCCATGCCGTAACGCAGGTTGCCGCGCACTTTATAATGCGGAAACAGCCGCGCATCCTGAAACACATAGCCCACCCGGCGCTTTTCCGGCGTCAGGCAGATGCGGCGCTCACTGTCGTTCAGCACCCGCCCATTAAGCATAATACGGCCGGTCTGCGGCGTCGTCAGTCCGCTGATGGCGTTGATTAAGGAGGTTTTTCCCGCGCCGGAGACGCCAAAAATGGCGGTGATGCCGCTGGCGGGCAGCGTTTCATTAATCGTCAGGCGGTGAGTGCCCAACGTCTGGGTGAAATTGAGTTCCAGCATGATTATTGCCCCGTCCGCGTGCGGCTGATGCGCGCCAGCCATTCGGAGATCAGCAATGAAATCAACGCCAGCACGATGGAGATCACGCAAAGCCGCGCCGCCGCGCTTTCCCCACCGGGCGTCTGGATCAGCGTGTACATCGCCGAAGGAAGGGTGCGCGTTTCGCCGGGAATGTTGGAAACAAAGGTAATGGTCGCGCCAAACTCGCCGAGCGAGCGAGCAAACGCCAGCACCGTACCCACAATAATCCCCGGCAACGTAAGCGGTAAAGTAATAGTGAAAAAGACGCGCCAGCGCCCGGCGCCGAGTGTACGGGCAGCCTGCTCCAGTCGGGTATCCACCCCTTCCAGCGCCAGCCGGATAGCGCGCACCATCAGGGGAAACGACATCACTGCCGCCGCCAGCACCGCGCCGCGCCAGCTAAAGGCAAAGGTGATGCCGAAGCTGTCATACAACCACTGGCCGATAATTCCGCGACGGCCCATCGAGACCAACAGCAGGTATCCCACTACCACCGGCGGTAAGACCAGCGGCAGATGCAACAGGCTGTCCAACAATGCTTTGCCCGGGAACCGACAGCGCACCAGCAGCCAGGCAAAGAAAATCCCAAACGGCAGACTGAAGAGTACGGCCAGGGATGACACTTTCAGGCTCAGAAGTACGGCCTGCCATTCGGGATCGCTCAGTATCATTACTTCGTCGTAAATCCGTAACGTTTAAAAATAGCTGACGCCTGCGGCCCTTTCAGGTAATCACAAAAGGCGCTGACCGTTGCGTTTTTATGTCCATCCACTATGGCGATGGGGTATTCCACTTTCTGATGTGACGCTTCCGGGAACGTGGCCACCACTTTCACGCCTTTACTGGCGACGGCATCGGAACCGTAAACGATCCCCAGCGGCGCTTCGTTACGCTCCACCAGCGCCAGCGCGCCGCGCACGTCTTCCGCAGGCGCCAGTTTCGGCGCTAGCGTATCCCAGGCGCCCAGTTTTTGCAGCGCTTCTTTCGCGTAAATGCCGGCCGGAACATGTTCCGGATCGCCTACGGCCAGACGTCCGCCGTCAAGCAGGCGGGTCCAGTTGGTTTTGTTGTCGACAGTAAAATCTTTTTGTTCGCTTGCTTTGGGCGCGACGACAACCAGGCTGTTCCCCAACAGCGTCTGGCGTGACGCGGTATCTATCGCTTTTTTGTCTACCGCGTAATCCATCCATTTCTGGTCGGCGGAAATAAACACATCTGCCGGAGCGCCCGCTTCGATTTGTCGCGCCAGGGTAGAAGAGGATGCGAAAGAGGAAACCACCTCAACGTTTTTTTCTTTTTTATAAACGGCCGCGATATCCTGCATCGCGTTGGTCAGCGAAGCCGCTGCAAAAACGGTGATTTTGCCCTCACCTGCCAGCGCCTGCCCGGCAAGAGTAAGAGAAAGTGTTGCCCCGGCAACCAGACGTAGCCATGAACGTGCCATTGAAAGCTCCTGTGCGTATCGTTATGTAGCGGACAATATAACGATAATTCCGGCAATTTCCCAGCGGTTATTACTACCCATTCGGGAGGAATCAGGAAAACTATCGGCAGGAAATACGGGAACTTGAGCAAAGAAAAACGCCCGGCAGAGCGGGCGTCGGGAAATTAACGGTTTTGTCTGGACTGATCTTTCTGGCCGATGCCGGAGAAAATGTTAAACACTTCACCCAGACCGTAAATCAGCCCCAGGATAATGGCCATTACCACGGGCACCATGATCACGGCGAATACCAGACTTTTCAATAACTCTAACATGGTCATCTCCTGATTCAGTTCTTTAAGTATTCTAACCGCATCATCGAGAAAAGCACTCCCCTTTTGTGCGGTCGTCTATGCGCAGGCGGGGTTTTCCGTCACAATAGTCCTTTTGCCAGGATCGTGTTATGCAAGCCGAAATCCTTCTTACCCTTAAACTGCAGCAAAAACTGTTTGCCGACCCTCGACGCATTTCTCTGCTTAAGCATATTGCGCTTTCCGGCTCCATTAGTCAGGGTGCGAAAGACGCGGGCATTAGCTATAAAAGCGCCTGGGACGCCATTAACGAGATGAACCAGCTCAGCGAGCAGACGCTGGTCGAACGCGCCACCGGCGGCAAGGGCGGCGGCGGCGCGGTATTAACCCGCTACGGACAGCGCCTGATCCAACTCTACGACTTACTGGCGCAGATACAGCAAAAGGCGTTTGATGTTCTGAGCGACGACGATGCGCTTCCCCTCGACAGTCTGCTGGCCGCCATTTCACGCTTTTCCTTACAAACCAGCGCGCGCAACCAGTGGTTTGGCACCATTACCGGCCGCGACCACGATCGGGTGCAGCAGCATGTAGACGTTTTGCTGGCGGATGGCGAAACGCGGCTAAAAGTCGCGATTACCGCGCAAAGCGGCGAACGTCTGGGGCTTAACGAAGGCAAAGAGGTGCTGGTGTTACTGAAAGCGCCGTGGGTGGGCCTCACCCAGGACGACGCCGTCGCGCAGACGGCAGATAATCAGCTTAAAGGGACGATTAGTCATATTGAACGCGGCGCAGAGCAGTGCGAAGTATTGATGACGCTGGCGGACGGTCAATCGTTGTGCGCGACGGTGCCGCTAGAAAACACCGCAACGCTTGCCCAGGGCGACAGCGTGACGGCCTTTTTTGATGCCGATAACGTCATCATCGCCACGTTGTGCTGAGAACCCGTTCAGGCATTCTTCTTTGCATTTCGGCTACCGTCAGCGCTCGCGCAAAACGCATTGACATTCCTGTCCGGACAACGTATCCCTGTTATTCATCGCTGCAAAAAATGGGATACAAAATGTCATCGTTGCAAATTTCGCAAGGCACGTTTCGCCTGAGCGACACAAAAACGCTTCAGCTTGATTCCGCTTCGTTAACCGCGGGCGAAAGTTGGGCGTTTGTTGGCGCGAACGGAAGCGGGAAGTCGGCGCTGGCACGCGCGCTGGCGGGAGAACTCCCGCTGCTCAGAGGCGAACGCCATTGTCAGTTTACCCGTATCACTCGCCTCTCCTTCGAACAGCTACAAAAGCTGGTCAGCGACGAATGGCAGCGCAATAACACCGACATGCTCAGCCCCGGTGAAGACGACACCGGCCGCACGACCGCAGAGATCATTCAGGACGAGGTGAAAAACCGGTCCCGCTGCGAGGAACTGGCGCTGCAATTCGGCATCTCTCATCTTCTTGCGCGCCGCTTCAAGTACCTTTCCACTGGCGAAACGCGTAAAACCCTGCTTTGCCAGGCGCTGATGTCCGAGCCGGATTTATTGATCCTCGATGAACCGTTTGACGGGCTGGACGTCGCCTCACGCCAGCAGTTGTCGGGGCTACTTGAGACGCTGCATCAATCCGGCATCACGCTGGTGCTGGTACTGAACCGCTTCGATGAAATGCCTGATTTTATCCAGTGTGCCGGGGTAGTGGCCGACTGCGCACTCACCGAAACCGGCGCGAAAGACGCGCTGTTACAGCAGGCGCTCATCGCTCAGCTCGCCCATAGCGAACGTCTGGAAGGCGTCAGCCTGCCGGAACCCGACGAACCCGCGGCGCGGCATCTTCTGGCCGCAAATGACGCGCGTATTGTCCTTCGTGACGGCGTGGTTTCGTATAACGATCGTCCTATCCTGCATCATCTGAACTGGCAGGTTAACCCCGGTGAGCACTGGCAGATTGTCGGCCCCAACGGCGCGGGAAAATCAACGCTGCTGAGTCTTATCACCGGCGATCACCCACAGGGTTACAGTAATGACCTTACGCTGTTTGGTCGCCGTCGCGGCAGCGGTGAAACCATCTGGGACATCAAGAAGCATATTGGCTATGTCAGCAGCAGCCTGCACCTTGATTATCGCGTCAGCACCACGGTGCGTAATGTCATCCTCTCTGGCTACTTTGACTCTATCGGCATCTATCAGGCCGTTTCTGACCGCCAACAGAAGCTGGCGCAACAGTGGCTGGATATCCTCGGCATCGATAAAAAAACTGCTGACGCGCCTTTCCATAGTCTTTCCTGGGGTCAGCAGCGGCTGGCGCTGATTACCCGCGCGCTGGTAAAACACCCAACGTTACTGATCCTCGACGAACCGTTACAGGGTCTGGATCCGCTTAACCGCCAGCTGATTCGCCGTTTTGTGGATGTGCTGATTAGCGAAGGCGATACCCAGTTGCTCTTTGTGTCACATCATGCGGAAGATGCCCCTGCCTGTATCACTCATCGGCTGGCGTTTGTTCCCGAGGGCGATCGCTACGTGTATCAGCAGACCCGATTGCGCTAGTTTTCATCCGTGGGCGCGAAAGCGCCCTTTTTTTCGGACAAAGGCCGCAATCCCTGCCAAAGTTTTTGATTTACAATCGTATACCTGACTACAAACGGTGAAAAACGGTTAGTGTAAACGATTCCACTATTTTATTCCGTGTCACACTTTTCGCATCTTTGTTATGCTATGGTTATTCCATACCATAAGCTTAACGGAGCGAATTATGAGAGTTTTGGTTACCGGTGGTAGCGGTTACATTGGCAGTCATACGTGCGTGCAGTTATTGAAAAACGGTCACGACGTCATCATCCTTGACAACCTCTGTAACAGTAAGCGCAGCGTCCTTCCCGTGATCGAACGTCTTGGCGGAAAACACCCGACCTTTGTCGAAGGCGACATCCGCAATGAAGCGCTGATGACCGAGATCCTCCACGACCACGCGATTGATACCGTCATCCACTTCGCCGGTCTGAAAGCGGTGGGGGAATCCGTCGCCAAACCGCTGGAGTATTATGACAATAACGTTAACGGCACCCTGCGGCTGATTAGCGCCATGCGCGCCGCCAACGTCAAAAACATTATCTTTAGCTCCTCCGCCACCGTCTACGGCGACCAGCCGAAAATTCCTTATGTTGAAAGCTTCCCGACCGGCACCCCGCAAAGTCCCTACGGGAAAAGCAAACTGATGGTCGAACAGATCCTGACCGATCTGCAAAAAGCGCAGCCGGAATGGAGCATCGCCCTGCTGCGCTACTTTAACCCGGTCGGCGCGCACCCATCAGGCGATATGGGGGAAGACCCGCAGGGCATCCCGAATAACCTGATGCCTTACATTGCGCAGGTGGCCGTCGGTCGTCGCGACTCCCTCGCCATTTTTGGCAACGACTATCCGACCGAAGACGGTACCGGCGTACGCGACTACATTCACGTCATGGATTTGGCCGACGGTCACGTCGCGGCGATGGAAAAGCTGGCGGGTATTCAGGGCGTACATATTTATAACCTCGGCGCGGGCATCGGCAGTAGCGTCCTGGACGTGGTCAACGCGTTCAGTAAAGCCTGCGGCAAACCCGTTAACTACCATTTTGCGCCGCGCCGCGATGGCGATCTTCCTGCTTACTGGGCAGACGCCAGCAAAGCAGATCGCGAACTGAACTGGCGCGTTACGCGCACCCTCGACGAAATGGCGCAGGACACCTGGCACTGGCAGTCTCGCCATCCGCAGGGATACCCGGATTAAGGACGAATCATGACCCCATTTAACCCTGTCGATCATCCACATCGCCGTTTTAACCCGCTAACCGGACAGTGGATTCTGGTTTCACCGCATCGTGCCAAGCGCCCCTGGCAGGGCGCGCAGGAAAAGCCCGCAGACGAGACGCTGCCTTCTCACGATCCGGACTGCTTCCTGTGCGCCGGTAACACCCGCGTCACTGGCGATAAAAACCCCGATTACACCGGCACTTACGTTTTCACCAACGATTTCGCCGCGCTGATGACCGATACGCCCGACGCGCCGGAAAACCACGATCCGCTGATGCGCTGCCAGAGCGCGCGCGGCACCAGCCGCGTCATTTGTTTCTCGCCCGATCACAGCAAAACCCTGCCGGAACTGAGCGTGCCGGCGCTAACGGAAATTGTGAAAACCTGGCAGACGCAAACCGCCGAGCTTGGCAAAACGTATCCCTGGGTGCAGGTTTTCGAGAACAAAGGCGCGGCCATGGGCTGCTCTAATCCGCATCCGCACGGACAGATTTGGGCGAACAGCTTTCTGCCTAACGAAGCGGAACGCGAAGATCAGCGGCAAAAAACGTATTTCGCCGAACAGGGCTCGCCGATGCTCCTCGACTACGTGCGGCGTGAACGGGCAGACGGCAGCCGTACCGTGGTGGAAACCGAACACTGGTTGGCCGTGGTGCCTTACTGGGCCGCCTGGCCGTTCGAAACCCTGCTGCTGCCCAAAACCCATGTCCTGCGCATTACCGACTTGACCGACGACCAGCGCGCCGATTTGGCGCTGGCTCTCAAAAAACTGACCAGTCGTTACGACAACCTGTTTACCTGCTCCTTCCCCTACTCCATGGGCTGGCATGGCGCGCCGTTTAACGGTGAACAGAACGACCACTGGCAGTTGCATGCGCACTTTTATCCGCCGTTGCTGCGTTCCGCGACCGTTCGCAAATTTATGGTCGGTTACGAAATGCTGGCGGAAACCCAGCGCGATCTCACTGCCGAACAAGCGGCAGAGCGCCTGCGTGCGGTCAGCGACATCCACTTTCGCGAATCCGGAGTATAAAAATGAGTCTGAAAGAGAACACACTCTCTCTGTTTGCTGAAAAATTCGGCTACCCTGCCACCCACACGATTCAGGCGCCAGGCCGCGTTAACCTTATCGGCGAGCATACCGATTATAACGACGGCTTCGTGCTACCCTGCGCCATCGACTACCAGACGGTCATTAGCTGCGCCGCGCGCGACGACCGTCAGGTTCGGGTGATTGCCGCTGACTACGAAAACCAGATGGATGTGTTTTCGCTTGACGCGCCGATTGTCACCCATGACAGCCAGCAGTGGTCAAACTATGTGCGGGGCGTAGTAAAACATCTGCAAAAACGCGACGCCAGCTTCGGCGGCGCAGATCTGGTTATCAGCGGTAATGTGCCCCAGGGGGCAGGTTTAAGTTCATCCGCGTCGCTGGAAGTGGCGGTCGGCACCGTGTTCCAGCAGCTTTACCACCTGCCGCTGGACGGCGCGCAGATCGCGCTGAACGGCCAGGAAGCGGAAAACCAGTTTGTCGGCTGCAACTGCGGCATTATGGATCAGCTAATCTCCGCGCTGGGTAAAAAAGATCACGCGCTGCTGATCGACTGTCGCTCACTCGGCACTAAAGCGGTTTCCATGCCTGAAGGCGTGGCGATTGTGATCATCAACAGTAACTTCAAACGTACGCTGGTCGGCAGCGAGTACAACACCCGTCGCGAGCAGTGCGAAACGGGCGCGCGATTCTTCCAGCAGCCTGCGCTGCGCGACGTCAGCCTCGACGCCTTTAACGCTGTCGCCGCTGAACTCGATCCGCTGGTTGCCAAACGCGTGCGTCACGTGTTAACTGAAAACGCACGTACTGTTGAAGCGGCAAGCGCGCTGGAGAAAGGCGACCTTAAGCGTATGGGTGAACTGATGGCGCAATCTCATGCCTCCATGCGTGACGATTTCGAAATCACCGTACCGCAGATCGATACTCTGGTGGAGATCGTCAAAAAGACTATCGGCGAGAACGGCGGCGTGCGAATGACCGGCGGCGGCTTTGGCGGCTGCGTCGTGGCGCTGATCCCGGAGACGCTGGTACCGGCCGTTCAACAGGCTGTCGCAGAACAGTACGAAGCGAAAACCGGCATTAAAGAAACATTTTACGTTTGCAAACCCTCACAAGGAGCAGGACAGTGCTGAATGAAACACCCGCACTGGCACCCGATGGTCAGCCGTACCGCCTGTTAACCCTGCGCAATAGCGCAGGGATGGTGGTCACGCTGATGGACTGGGGTGCTACCTTACTTTCCGCGCGCATTCCCCTTTCCGACGGCAGCGTGCGTGAAGCGCTGCTGGGATGCGCCAGCCCGGAACACTATCAGGATCAGACGGCCTTTCTTGGCGCGTCAATCGGTCGCTACGCTAACCGTATCGCCGACAGCCGCTATGTTTTTAACGGCGAAACCGTGACCTTACAGCCAAGTCAGGGCGTCAACCAACTGCACGGCGGACCGGAAGGGTTTGATAAACGCCGCTGGCAGATTGTGAATCAAAACGAACGCCAGGTGCTGTTCGCGTTAACTTCAGATGATGGCGACCAGGGCTATCCGGGCAATCTTGGCGCGACGGCGCAGTATCGTCTGACCGACGATAACCGCATCTCTATCACCTATCGCGCCACGGTGGATAAGACCTGTCCGGTCAACCTGACCAACCACGTTTACTTTAACCTTGATGGCGACCAGACCGACGTGCGCCAGCATAAGCTGCAACTCCTGGCGGAGCAGTATCTGCCGGTCGATGAAGGCGGGATCCCGCGTGACGGACTAAAATCCGTCGCCGGTACGTCGTTTGATTTTCGCCACGCAAAAGTCATTGCCAGCGAATTTCTTGCCGATGACGATCAGCGCAAGGTGAAAGGCTACGATCACGCCTTCCTGCTTCAGGCCAATGGTGATGCCCGTACCCCCGCAGCCCGTCTGTGGTCTGCGGATGAGAAATTGCAGATGGAGGTTTACACCTCTGCTCCGGCGCTGCAGTTTTACTCTGGCAACTATTTGGCTGGCACCTCATCACGCGGTCCGGTGCCGTATGCGGATTACCAGGGGCTGGCGCTGGAAAGCGAGTTTCTGCCCGACAGCCCGAACCATCCGGAATGGCCACAGCCGGACTGCTTCCTGCGTCCTGGCGACGAATATGCCAGCGTGACGGAATATCGGTTTATTCCGTCCTGACGGTTTCGCTGAAATTGCCCGATGCCAAAAGCGCATCGGGCCTACTTTCTCCTCGCCTGGTTAATTCCCCGCCACTCAACGACAAAATCGCAACGCAGAGTTCACAAGAACCTTACACTGCCGTCTGATTTTCGCTATGGTTATGCGTAAGCGTTGCTGTTGATCAATAACGGCAATATAATGAGAATTATTATCATTAAACGGTATTAAGGAGTAAGTATATGGCTGTAACGAAGCTGGTGCTGGTACGCCACGGCGAAAGTCAGTGGAACAACGAAAACCGCTTTACCGGTTGGTACGATGTCGATCTGTCCGAGAAAGGCGTGGGCGAAGCGAAAGCGGCGGGTAAGCTGCTGAAAGCTGAAGGCTATAGCTTTGATTTTGCTTATACCTCTGTGCTGAAACGTGCCATCCACACCCTGTGGAACGTGCTGGATGAACTGGATCAGGCCTGGCTGCCGGTTGAAAAATCCTGGAAACTGAACGAACGTCACTACGGCGCGTTGCAGGGTCTGAACAAAGCGGAAACCGCCGAGAAGTACGGCGACGAGCAGGTGAAACAGTGGCGTCGCGGCTTCGCGGTCACCCCGCCGGAACTGACTAAAGACGACGAGCGCTACCCGGGTCACGATCCGCGTTACGCAAAACTGACCGAAAAAGAGCTGCCGCTGACCGAAAGCCTGGCGCTCACCATCGATCGCGTTATCCCTTACTGGAACGAAACCATTCTGCCGCGAATGAAGAGCGGCGAGCGCGTGATTATCGCCGCTCACGGTAACTCCCTTCGTGCGCTGGTGAAATACCTCGATAACATGAGCGAAGATGAGATCCTCGAACTGAATATCCCGACCGGCGTGCCGCTGGTTTACGAGTTCGACGAAAACTTCAAGCCGATCAAACACTACTATCTGGGTAATGCTGACGAGATCGCCGCAAAAGCCGCCGCCGTCGCAAACCAGGGTAAAGCGAAGTAAGCCTGTCTGCTGTCGCTACGCTTGTCGGGCCTGTGGATCGTTGATCTTTCCGGGCCGGATAAGGCGCTTAAGCCACCTCGACAGACGAAAAAGCCGACTCACTGAGTCGGCTTTTTTACAGGAGAAAGATTACCCGCGCCGTGCTTTTACTGCTTCCGCGAGCTGGCGCAGAATGGCGTCAGTGTCTTCCCAGCTAATGCAGGCATCGGTAATACTCTTGCCGTACACCAGCGGTTCACCGCTGTCCGGGTTCTGATTGCCCTCTACCAGGTGGCTTTCGATCATCACCCCCATGATCGCTTTCTCGCCGCCCGCGATCTGCTGGCACACGTCAGCGCCAACGTCCATCTGCTTTTTAAACTGCTTGCAGGAATTCGCATGGCTGAAATCGATCATGATTTGCGCGGGCAGACCGGCTTTCGCCAGCCCTTCCTTCACTGCCGCGACGTGCGTGGCGCTGTAGTTTGGCTCTTTTCCGCCGCGCAGGATGATATGGCAGTCACCGTTGCCGCTGGTATTGACGATCGCCGAGTGGCCCCACTTGGTGACAGACAGGAAGCAGTGCGGCGCGCCTGCGGCATTGATGGCGTCAATAGCGACCTTGATGGTGCCATCGGTGCCGTTTTTGAAGCCTACCGGGCAGGAAAGGCCAGAAGCCAGTTCGCGATGTACCTGAGATTCCGTGGTACGCGCGCCAATCGCCCCCCAGCTCATCAGGTCCGCCAGATATTGTGGGGTAATCATGTCCAGAAACTCACCCGCCGCAGGCAGACCGCTGTCGTTGATATCCAGCAGCAGCTTACGCGCAATGCGCAGACCATCATTGATCTGGAAGCTGTTATCCATGTGCGGATCGTTGATCAGCCCTTTCCAGCCAACGGTGGTGCGCGGCTTTTCGAAATAGACGCGCATCACGATTTCCAGTTCGTCTTTCAACGCTTCACGCAGCGCCAACAGGCGGCCCGCGTATTCTTTTGCGGCAACCGGATCATGAATTGAGCAAGGACCAATCACGACCAGCAGGCGGTCGTCGTTGCCTTTTAAAATTTTGTGAATCGCCTTACGCGCATGGGCCACAGTATTTGCGGCATTTTCAGTAGCGGGGAACTTTTCCAGCAGTGCGACAGGGGGTAATAACTCGTTGATCTCTTTGATGCGTAAATCGTCGTTCTGATAATTCATGATTCGTCCAGTGTTGCCATACTTATATAAATGAATGCAATCCCTCCAATCTATATCGTCAGTCAGAAAGTGTAAACGCGATTTTACACTTCGAACGGATTAATCCTGGAAATCCGCAAAAAAACACCAGAAAGTAGCGAAAAACGAGATCTAACCTACAATTTTTAATTGTAACTGCTTAGTTTTTTAATTTTTTCAAGATTCTCTACTGGGCCATTACGCCCGGATGGGATCTTAAACCATTGCCTGGTCCTTTCATGGCATATGCACTGTTGGAAGACGTTATCCGACATCTGAACCATAACAGGAGCATCTTATGCAAATGACAAAATTGGCTTCACTGTTTCTTACTGCCACACTCAGCCTTGCCAGCGGCGCAGCGCTTGCTGCGGATACCGGCGCCCAGACGAACAACGGACAGGCCAACGCCGCCGCAGAAGCCGGTCAGGTCGCGCCGGATGCGAAACAAAACGTCGCGCCGAATAACCTCGACGGCACAAACATCAATACCGGTAACACGAACACCAATACCAGCGGCGCCCAGCAGTCCACCGGGATGTCTGCAACCCAGGATGGGATGACCAAAGACGAGGTGCATAAAAACACCATGTGTAAAGATGGTCGCTGTCCGGATGTGAATAAGAAAGTGGAAACTGGCGACGGCACCAGTAACAACGTGGATACCAAAACGGATGGCACCACTCAGTAACGGTAAAACTGGCTGATAACAGGAGAGCTAAGGCTCTCCTTTTTAATTTAATTCGACCAAAAACGGTATGATGTCATACAGTTAACAGAGAATTCATAAAGGGATGACATTCATGGCGCACGCTCACTCTCATTCAACCCCTCATCTGCCTGAAGATAATAACGCACGTCGGTTACTGCTCGCGTTTTGCGTCACCGCGGGTTTTATGCTGCTGGAGGTCGTTGGCGGGATTCTTTCCGGCTCGCTGGCGCTGCTGGCGGACGCCGGGCATATGTTAACTGACGCCGCCGCATTGCTGTTTGCCCTGCTGGCCGTTCAGTTTGCCCGCCGCCCGCCGACGTTACGTCATACGTTTGGCTGGCTGAGACTCACCACGCTGGCCGCATTCGTCAATGCGATTGCGTTAGTGGTTATCACTATTTTAATCGTCTGGGAAGCGATTGAGCGCTTCTATACGCCACGTCCGGTAGCGGGCGGCATGATGATGTCCATCGCCGTGGCAGGTTTGCTGGCGAATATCCTTGCGTTCTGGATCCTGCATCGCGGCAGTGAGGAGAAAAACCTTAACGTGCGGGCCGCCGCTCTGCATGTTATGGGGGATTTGCTGGGTTCAGTGGGGGCGATTGTCGCCGCGCTGATAATTATCTGGACGGGTTGGACGCCTGCTGACCCCATTTTATCAATTCTGGTCTCGCTGTTAGTCCTGCGTAGCGCATGGCGTCTGTTGAAAGACAGCGTGAATGAGTTGCTTGAGGGCGCGCCCGTGTCGCTGGATATCACCGCGCTGAAACGCCATCTCAGCCGTGAAATCCCGGAGGTGCGAAATGTGCATCACGTCCACGTCTGGATGGTGGGTGAAAAACCGGTAATGACGCTCCATGCGCAGGTGATCCCACCGCACGATCATGACGCCCTGCTGGCGCGCATTCAGCATTTTCTCGTGCATCACTACCAGATTGCGCACGCCACCATTCAGATGGAGTACCAGCGTTGTGAAGGACCGGACTGCCATCTGAATGAGACAGCGTCCGGCCATACACATCATCACCATTAATGAGACAGCGCGCGTGAGCCTCGTTCGCGTGCGCTGTTAATCCACATCCGACTGCCGTTGAGCGCAATAAAAGTCAGGATCAGATACTCCAGCGACATGGCGTATACGCCCTGAAGCGCGAAGATCACGACGCTAATAACGTTGATCACCACCCATAACAGCCAGTTCTCGACGTATTTTCGCGTCATCAGTATCATCGCCACAATCGACAGTACCATCATGCAGGAATCCCAGAACGGGAAGGCATCCGGCTGAAGATTGGGCATGACCACCTGTAGCCCCAGCGTCTGCATTAGGGTCACCGCGACGCGGGTCAAAAAAGCAAACACCGGATCGATAAACACCGTCATCAGACCAATCGCCACCACACAAACGGCCAGCCAGCCCAGCGCTTTCGGTAACGGTAGCCAGCGGATTTTCAGTTCCGCCTCATTCTGGGTATTCTGCCGCGACCACGCATACCAGCCGTAGATATTCGCCGCAAAGAAAAAGAGTTGTAGCAGCAGGCTGGCATAGAGTTGGATCTGAAAGAAAATGATGGCAAATAACGTCACGTTGATCAGCCCGAAAACGTAATTGCTGATCTTTTCCATGCTGGCAAGACCAATGCACAACAGTCCGGCGATGGTGCCTACCGCCTCAATCCATGAAAGATCGTAACCACCGGCGCCGATCGGAATATGTGCCAGGATGTTCTGCGTACTAAAAAAGTCCATCTTTCCCCCAGAGCGTTTTTATTATTTACGCACGTAGTGTAGCCGCAAAATCCAGCATGCGGTTTAACGGCAATAATGCCCCTTCTCGCAGCGCCGTATCAACCTGAATCTCATGGGCTTGTCCGCCCTGCTCCAGCCCTTCAGCAATCGCCTTAAGGCCGTTCATCGCCATCCACGGACAGTGCGCGCAGCTGCGGCAGGTTGCCCCTTCGCCAGCGGTGGGCGCTTCCAGCAACTCTTTGCCCGGAACGGCCTGCTGCATTTTGTAGAAAATACCGCGATCGGTAGCGACGATAAGTTGCTTGTGCGGTAGCGTTTTCGCCGCGTTGATAAGTTGGCTGGTGGAGCCGACGGCGTCGGCCATGTCGACAATCGATTGTGGGGATTCCGGGTGGACGAGGATTGCCGCTTCAGGGTAAAGCCCCTTCATGCGGGCCAACGCCTGGGTTTTAAACTCATCATGGACGATGCACGCGCCCTGCCAGCATAATACGTCGGCGCCAGTCTGTTTTTGCACATAGCGACCAAGATGGCGATCCGGCGCCCAGATGATTTTTTCGCCCAAACTATCCAGATGCTCAATGAGTTCAACCGCAATGCTGGAGGTCACGACCCAATCGGCACGCGCTTTGACCGCAGCGGAGGTGTTAGCGTAGACCACCACGGTGCGATCCGGATGGGCATCGCAAAATGCGTTAAATTCCTCGACAGGACAGCCGAGATCGAGCGAACATTCGGCCTGCAGCGTCGGCATCAAAATGGTTTTTTCCGGGCTGAGGATTTTGGCGGTTTCGCCCATAAAGCGTACTCCTGCCACCAGCAGGGTGGACGCAGGATGCTTTGCGCCAAAGCGCGCCATCTCAAGGGAGTCTGATATGCAACCGCCGGTCTCTTCCGCCAGTTGCTGGATTTCCGGATCGGTGTAATAGTGCGCGACCATCACTGCATCACGCGCTTTCAGCAGACGCTTGATTTTGTCGCGATAGAATTGTTTTTCGTCAACGCTCAACGGGACAGGTTTTGGCGGAAACGGATAAATCGCTGCTTCTGGATCAAACATTACGCTCATCTTGCTTTCTCGTTTTTCTCGCTTAACGAAATAACCGATACAGAGCGTACAGGACGCCGAAATCGGCCATATTTGTTTTATATGCTAAACAAGATAGCGGATTGCGTAACGAAAGTCACACCTATTGCGCACCGTTTTGCCGAAGGGTGACGGCGATCCGATCCGGCTTCGCCTCGCCCTTCGGGCCGTCGCTGCAAGCGGCTCCGTTGTCTCACTGCGTTCGAATCATTACATTCTGCACATAGCAAAAAGGCGCCTTTAGGGCGCCTTTTTACATTGGTGGGTCGTGCAGGATTCGAACCTGCGACCAATTGATTAAAAGTCAACTGCTCTACCAACTGAGCTAACGACCCCTTGCGGAATTTACTGCTTAATCATTCAGACTGGTGGGTCGTGCAGGATGACTCGGCTTCGCCTCGCCCTTTGGGCCGTTGCTGTCGCAACGTTATCCTTCACGCTTTCTACCCGTTTCCACCGTTAAAATGGTGGGTCGTGCAGGATTCGAACCTGCGACCAATTGATTAAAAGTCAACTGCTCTACCAACTGAGCTAACGACCCTTTAGGGTGTCGCCTGAAGATTTTGACTCGGTACCCATTCAACATGGGTTATCGTGCAGGATGTTTTGGCTTCGCCTCGCCCTATGGCGCCGTTGCTGTCGCAACGTTATCCTACACGTTTAACATCTGAGTTCGATGTTAAACTGGTGGGTCGTGCAGGATTCGAACCTGCGACCAATTGATTAAAAGTCAACTGCTCTACCAACTGAGCTAACGACCCGAGTGGTGGGTGATGACGGGATCGAACCGCCGACCCCCTCCTTGTAAGGGAGGTGCTCTCCCAGCTGAGCTAATCACCCGATACTTCGCTGGATACTACTGTCTTACTGATGGGTCGTGCAGGATGACTCGGCTTTGCCTCGCCCTACGGCGCCGTTGCTGACGCAACGTTATCCTTCACGTTTAATTATCGCTTTCCACCGTAACGATTGGTGGGTCGTGCAGGATTCGAACCTGCGACCAATTGATTAAAAGTCAACTGCTCTACCAACTGAGCTAACGACCCACTTTTGCGCTGCTTTCGGTTTGTTTGATATCCCGTGGCAACGGCGGCATATATTACTGATTTCAGATTTCAGCGCAACTAAAATTTCGATGTAGATCACTCAACTGCTTATGAATCGCACGACACGACCAGAAATAATTCGATTTCTGGTCGTATGGTGTGCATTACATCGCGCCGAGACGTTTTTGCGCCTGTTTCGCCCCATCAGTACCTGGGTATTTGCTGATAACCTGCTGATAAACCGCTTTCGCTTTCGCAGTATCACCTTTGTCCTGCATGATCACACCGACTTTATACATCGCGTCAGCGGCTTTAGGCGACTTCGGGTAGTTCTTCACCACCGAGGCGAAATAAAACGCGGCATCATCTTTTTTACCCTTGTTGTAATTCAACTGACCGAGCCAGTAGTTGGCATTCGGCTGATAGGTTGAATCCGGGTATTTCTTGATGAAATTCTGGAATGCCGCAATCGCGTCATCCTGGCGGGATTTATCCTGCACCAGCGCAATTGCCGCATTATAGTCGGTATTGGCGTCACCGCTCTGGACCGGCGCGCCAGTGGCTGCCGCCCCTGCATCCGGTGCTGCCGTCGCTGCGCCCGTCGCCGTCCCCCCCTGAGCGCCGCCCGCGGACTGCGCGGCTGCGCCACCGCTGTTCAGACTGTCAATCTGCAGCAGGATCTGCTTCTGGCGTTCAACGACCTGATTCAGTTGATATTGGCTTTCCTGAATTTGACCACGCAGGGAATCGATATCGGCCTGATTATCAGAGAGTTGTTGCTGGAGTTGGGTTAAAAGCTGGCTGTGAGCATTCGAAATACGCTCGAGTTGAGTGACACGGTCTTCGACCGAGCCTGAGCCGACACTACTGATTGGCGCTTGAGCAAAAGCGGCCCAGGGGGCCGCTATGCCAACCAGTAACGACAGACTCAACACATGATGTCTGAAGTTACTGCTCATGCAATTCTCTTAGTAAACCAGTACGGCACGACGGTTTTTGGCATACGCCGCTTCGTCATGACCCAGTACTGCAGGTTTTTCTTTACCGTAAGAAACGATGGAGATCTGGTCAGCAGAAACGCCTTTACCCTGCAGGTACATCTTAACAGCGTTCGCACGACGTTCACCCAGGGAGATGTTGTACTCAGGCGTACCACGTTCGTCCGCGTGACCTTCTACGGTGACTTTGTAAGACGGGTTGCTACGCAGGAAGTTTGCGTGCGCATCCAGCATCGCAGCGAAGTCAGAACGGATATCGTACTTGTCCAGATCGAAGTAAACGATGTTGTTCTGCTGGAGCTGTTGCATTTGCAGACGCGCCTGCTCTTCGGAGGACATGTTGCCGCCGCTGCCGTTTGCATCCATACCAGTGCCGGCACCCAGCATGCCTTCGCTGCCGTCATTGCTGGCGTTCTTGTTGGAAGAACATGCCGCAATAGCCATAACAGGCAGAGCAATCATCAGCCCTTTCAGCACTTTGTTCAGTTGCATTTCAATGATTCCTTTATTAATCAATTATTTATTATCACAGATACGGCGACCAGGCAGGGAATTTAACCTGTCCATCAGTTGCCGGAAGACGCGCTTTGAAACGCCCATCTGTAGAAACCAAATTCAGCACGGATCCCATCCCCTGAGAAGAGCTGTAGATAACCATAGTGCCGTTAGGTGCCAGACTTGGCGTTTCGTCCAGGAACGTTGACGACAGAACCTGTACGCCACCCGCTACCAGATCTTGTTTGGCAATGTGCTGCTGACCGTTAGTCGTGCTTACCATTACCATAAATTTCCCGTCGCTGCTGACATCAGCATCCTGGTTTTGTGAACCTTCCCAGGTAATACGCTGCGGAGCACCGCCGTTGACGTTAACTTTATACACCTGTGGACGTCCGGCCTGGTCAGAGGTAAAGGCCAGGTTCTGGCTGTCCGGGAACCAGGTCGGTTCCGTGTTGTTGCTGCGACCATCGGTTACCTGACGGATCTGACCGGAGCCGATATCCATCACGTACAGGTTCAGACTACCGGTTTTTGACAGGGCAAACGCCAGTTTGCTGCCGTCCGGAGAGAACGCAGGCGCACCGTTGTGACGCGGGAAAGAGGCAACCTGACGCACCGCACCGTTAGATAATGTCTGAATAACCAGCGCAGAACGACCGCTTTCAAAGGTGACATAAGCCAGTTTCGAGCCATCCGGAGACCACGCCGGAGACATCAGCGGCTGCGGGGAACGGTGAACCACGAACTGGTTGTAACCATCGTAGTCAGAGACGCGCAGCTCATACGGGAACTGACCGCCGTTTGTCTGCACAACGTAAGCGATACGGGTACGGAAAGCGCCCTTAATGCCGGTCAGCTTTTCGAACACTTCATCACTGGCGGTATGGCCCGCATAGCGCAACCACTGCTTATTCACTTTGTAAGAGTTCTGGGCCAGTACAGTACCCGGCGCGCCGCCAGTGTCAACCAGTTGATAGGCGACATTATAGGAACCGTCCGGATTCGGCGTTACCTGACCGACAACCACCGCGTCGATACCCAGCGCAGACCATGCCGCAGGCTGAACCTCCTGCGCGGTACCCGGCTGCTGCGGCAGACGGGAGCGATCTAATGGGTTAAATTTCCCGCTGTTACGCAAGTCTGCGCCAACGATGCCGCCGATATCTTCAGGCGCCGCCCCCGGCCCCGCCCACTGGAATGGCACAACGCCAATCGGGCGCGCCGAGTCCACCCCCTGGGTGATCTCGATACGGACTTCTGCGTGCAGCACCGCCGCCCACAGCATCAGAAAACCAAATGCTACTCGTAATGCCTGCTTCATCATATCTCCCTTATCTGGACGGAAAGCCCACGATAATTTAGCAGAATGTTAACAAACTCAAATACACAAAACTACCGAAACCCAGGGACTGCCGACGTTTGTTTTCCCCGCGGTGACGGGGAAAGTTTAGCTTACGGTTTAAAGTCCAGAGGCGCGTTTTTAAACACTTCATACACTGCCTGGCTTGGCGGTTTTGGAATCTTCGCCTGTCGGGCCGCCGCAAGCGCTGCCTGACAAAGCGCCGGATCGCCACCTTCAGACTGAATATCCAGCAGCAGGCCGTCCGGCGCGAGTTTTATCCGCAGCGTACAGGTCTTGCCTGTATAGGACGATGCGTCATAAAACTTGCTCTCGATAGCAGATTTGATCTGCCCGGCATAGTTACTGATATCCGCGCCTGATGCGCCATTATTTTTAGTATTACCACTCCCCGCCGGAGAAGCGTTGTTCCCTTTCGCCCCACCGCCGGTTTTCGGCGCATTCTTACCGGAGCTTAAGTCGCCCAGCAGATCGTCCACGCCTGCTGCTGCCGCGGCCTTTTCCGCAGCGGCTTTTTCTGCGGCCGCTTTTTTAGCCGCTGCCGCTTTCTTATCGGCAGCCGCTTTCTCCGCAGCGGCTTTTTTCTCTGCGGCGGCCTTTTCGGCGGCGGCTTTCTTCTCGGCCGCCGCTTTTTCAGCGGCTGCCGCTTTGGCTGCAGCGGCTTTTTCTGCGGCCGCTTTCTTCTCCGCGTCGGCCTGAGCCTGCTTAGCAGCCTCCGCTTCCGCCTTTTTCTTCGCATCCGCGGCCGCTTTCGCCGCCTCGGCTTCGGCTTTCTTCTTCGCGTCAGCAGCGGCCTTTTTCGCCGCCTCCGCCGCTTCTTTCGCCTGCGCGTCCGCTTTCGCTTTTGCGTCGGCGGCAGCTTTCTTCGCGGCTTCCTCAGCCTGTTTCTGCTGCTCCTGCGCTTTCTTCGCCTCAGCCTCGGCCTGCTTTTGCTGTTCCTGCGCCGCTAAGCGCTCTTTTTCAATCTGCTTAAGCCGTTCCTGTTCCGCAGCCTGCTTCTCGCGAAGCTCTTCCGCCTGCTGTTGCGCCAGTTTTTCACGCTGCTCTTTAGCACGCTGCGCGCTGGACTGTTGCTGCTGCTGACGTTCGTACTGCTGAACCACGGCGCCAGGATCAACCATCACGGCATCGATGGAAGAACCACCGCCGCCGCCGGCTGAAGCCTCTATATGCTCATCGAACGAACTCCAGATCAGCACTGCAAATAAGATGACATGCAGCACCGCTGAAATAATTATCGCCCGCTTGAGCTTGTCGTTTTGTTCGGTTGCCTTTGACACTCTCGGTTCCCAAAAACTGTTCGCCTGTTACACGCTCTTTTCACGCCAGAGAAGCGGATGATCAGATAGGCTGGGTCATTAAGCCGACCGACTTCACACCCGCGCTGTGTAACAAGTTCAGCGCTTTAATTATTTCATCGTAAGGCACGTCTTTCGCGCCACCGATTAAGAAGACCGTTTTCGGATTGGATTCCAGGCGGCTTTTCGCTTCCGCAACAACCTGTTCCGGCGGCAGTTGATCCATACGATCTTTTTCCACTACCACGCTGTACTGCCCTACCCCGGACACTTCAATAATCACCGGCGGATTGTCGTTACTGCTCACCGCCTGCGACTCCGTGGCGTCCGGCAGATCGACTTCCACGCTCTGGGTAATGATCGGCGCTGTCGCCATAAAGATCAGCAGCAGCACCAGCAGCACGTCGAGCAACGGTACGATGTTGATTTCGGACTTCAGGTCGCGACGACCCCGTCCACGCGATCTCGCCATGGTTTACCCCTTGTTGCTCTCGCTAACGGTAAACGCCTGACGGTGCAGAATCGCGGTAAACTCTTCCATAAAGTTGTCGTAATTCAATTCCAGCTTGTTCACACGCTGGTTCAGGCGGTTGTAGGCCATAACCGCAGGGATCGCCGCAAAGAGACCAATCGCCGTCGCGATCAGCGCTTCCGCGATCCCCGGCGCGACCATCTGCAGGGTGGCCTGTTTTACCGCCCCCAGGGCGATAAACGCATGCATAATCCCCCACACGGTACCAAACAGACCGATATACGGGCTGATAGAACCAACGGTGCCGAGGAACGGAATGTGCGTCTCAAGATTCTCAAGCTCGCGGTTCATTGAGATGCGCATCGCCCGGGAGGCGCCTTCAACGATCGCTTCCGGTGCATGGCTGTTAGCCCGATGCAGGCGGGCAAACTCTTTGAACCCGCTATAGAAGATTTGTTCCGACCCCGCCAGACTATCGCGGCGGCCCTGGCTTTCCTGATACAGGCGAGACAGTTCGATCCCGGACCAGAATTTGTCTTCAAACGCTTCGGCTTCACGCGCAGCAGCGTTGAGAATACGGGTCCGCTGGATGATGATGGCCCAGGATGCGATTGAAAAACCAATCAAAATCAACATGATAAGTTTAACCAGAAGGCTAGCCTTCAGGAACAAATCAAGGATATTCATGTCAGTCACTGCTTAAACTCCGCGACAATGGACTTGGGAAGCGCACGAGGCTTCATTTTGAGTGGATCAACGCAAACAATCAGCACTTCTGCTTCATTGAGCACCGTGTTTTCTGCGTTGACAATGCGTTGCGTGAACACCATTGAGGTACCACGCATTGACGTAATTTCAGACTGAACTTCGAGCATGTCGTCGAGTCGCGCAGGCGCATAGTATTCCAGCGTCATTTTACGCACCACGAAGGCCACTCGCTCTGCCAGCAAAACCTGCTGACTAAAGTGGTGATGACGCAGCATCTCTGTACGCGCTCTTTCATAAAAAGCGACATAGCTGGCGTGGTAAACCACCCCACCGGCGTCAGTGTCTTCATAATAGACACGAACCGGCCATCGAAATATATACTTATTCATTCCTGCGGCCTCGTTGTCGGCGCCATCCGCTCATCTCCGTCACTTACGTTTGCAAGTGTCTGGTGACTCGCGTCATTGCCCTCGCGACGCATCAAGAATGCTGTTGTATATCGCGTTGTATTCACTTTACATCCCGGTAATGCAACAAAAGAGAGAACTTTTAAACGTTGCTACTATACGCGCGCTATCAGGGCTTGGGAATGGGGGGAAGTTAAGGGAGAGTAAAAATATATGGGCTTATGCAAGCCCATCGTTCTTTCAGGATGTTTCTTATTCAAAAGAAGAAGAAAAACAGCCCCACGATAAGGACTATGTCGGCCAGCAGAGGGGAGAAGATCCCTTGCCAGTGCACGGCGCGAGGGCGAAAACCAACGCCATGTATGATGCCTGCGCAGACGGCCCACATCAGCAGTAAACCGTGCCAGATTTCCAGCGTACTGGTCTTTGCCGCGAAGCGGGAGGGATCCCAAAACATACATCCTGCTAACACCAGCGCCATGACGAAAGAAAGCGCCCGTAACGGGCGCTTGTCCATTATCGCATACAGCATCGCGATAAGTTTCATCAGTGTTCTTCTTGACCGTTTTTGCTTGCCTCGACGTGCTCAAGGGCCAGCGCGGTGATGATCCCAAATGCACAGGCAAGAAGCGTTCCCAGAATCCAGGCGAAATACCACATACAATTGCTCCTTACTTAGTACAGAGAGTGGGTGTTGCTTTCAATGTGTTCTTTGGTAATACGACCGAACATTTTCCAGTAACACCAACTGGTGTAGATCAGGATGATCGGCACAAATACCACAGCAACCCAGGTCATCAGGTTCAGCGTCATCTGGCTGGACGTCGCATCCCACATCGTCAGGCTCGCATTCATCATGGTGCTGGAAGGCATCACGAACGGGAACATCGCGATGCCCGCGGTCAGGATGATGCAGGCCAGCGTCAGAGAAGAGAACAGGAACGCCCATGCCCCTTTTTCCATCCGCGAGGTCAGGATCGTCAGCAGCGGCAGTACCACGCCCAGCGCCGGAATCAACCACAGGATCGGTGCGTTGTTAAAGTTCACCAGCCATGCGCCCGCTTCACGAGTCACTTCTTTGGTCAGTGGGTTAGACGCGGCATGGTGATCGATAGCAGAGGTCACCACATAACCGTCGATACCGTACATCACCCAGACACCCGCCAGCGCGAAGCAGACCAGCGTGACCAGCGCGGCGATCTGTGAGGTCGCGCGGGCACGCAGATGCAGTTCGCCCACGGTACGCATTTGCAGGTAGGTCGCGCCCTGGGTGATGATCATCCCAACGCTGATCACGCCTGCCAGCAGACCGAACGGGTTCAGCAACTGGAAGAAGTTACCGGTGTAGTAGAGACGCAGATACTCGTCGACATGGAACGGTACGCCCTGCAACAGGTTACCAAACGCCACGCCAATCACCAGCGGCGGCACAAAGCTACCGATGAACACGCCCCAGTCCCACATGTTGCGCCAGCGCGGATCTTCAATCTTGGAACGGTAGTCAAAACCGACCGGACGGAAGAATAACGATGCCAGCACGAGGATCATCGCCACATAGAAACCGGAGAACGCGGCGGCATAGACCATCGGCCAGGCGGCGAACAGCGCGCCGCCGGCGGTGATCAGCCACACCTGGTTACCGTCCCAGTGCGGGGCGATGGAGTTAATCATAATTCGACGCTCGGTGTCGTTACGACCGAGGAAACGGGTGAGCATGCCCACCCCCATGTCGAAGCCATCGGTAACCGCAAAACCAATCAGCAGAACGCCAACCAGCAGCCACCAGATAAAACGTAGTACTTCATAATCGATCATTTGACGACTCCTGTCTTAGCGTGCCGGCTGAGAAGCCACGGTGGACTGCTCAAAGTGATAGCGACCGGTTTTCAGGCTGCTTGGGCCAAGGCGTGCAAACTTGAACATCAGGAACAGTTCTGCCACCAGGAACAGGGTGTACAGGCCGCAAATCAAGAACATGGAGAACAGCAAATCGCCTACCGTCAGCGACGAGTTCGCCACGGCGGTGGGCAGCACTTCGCCGATAGCCCATGGCTGACGGCCATATTCCGCAACAAACCAGCCCGCTTCTACGGCGATCCACGGCAGTGGAATACCATACAGCGCAGCGCGCAGCAGCCATTTTTTCTCGCCGATGCGGTTACGGATAACGCTCCAGAAGGACAGCGCGATGATCGCCAGCAGCAGGAAGCCGCATGCCACCATGATACGGAACGCGAAATACAGCGGCGCAACGCGAGGAATAGAATCTTTCGTCGCCTGCTGGATCTGCGCTTCCGTCGCGTCGGAGACGTTCGGAGTATAGCGTTTCAGCAGCAGACCGTAGCCCAGGTCTTTCTTCATGCTGTTGAACTGATCGCGAACGGTCTGGTCGGTAGAACCGGCGCGCAGTTGCTCGAGCAGTTCATACGCTTTCATCCCGTTGCGGATACGTTCTTCGTGCTGGACCATCAGGTCTTTCAGACCGATCACCGGCGTATCGACGGAGCGGGTAGCGATAATACCCAGCGCGTAAGGGATCTGGATCGCAAATTTGTTTTCCTGCGAATCCTGATCCGGAATACCGAACAGGGTAAAGGCAGCCGGTGCAGACTGGGTCTCCCACTCGGCTTCGATGGCGGCGAGTTTGGTTTTCTGCACGTCGCCCATTTCGTAACCGGACTCATCACCCAGAACGATAACAGACAATACAGCGGCCATCCCGAAGCTGGCGGCAATGGCAAAGGAGCGTTTAGCGAAGGCAATGTCGCGGCCTTTCAGCAGATAGTAAGCGCTGATACCGAGGATGAACATCGCACCCGTGACATAACCCGACGCCACGGTATGAACGAATTTCACCTGTGCAACCGGGTTGAGCACCAGTTCAGAGAAGCTCACCATTTCCATGCGCATGGTTTCAAAGTTGAAATCCGACGCGATAGGGTTCTGCATCCAGCCGTTAGCGACCAGGATCCACAGCGCAGAAAGGTTAGAGCCTAATGCCACCAGCCAGGTAACAGCCATGTGCTGGACTTTGCCCAGACGATCCCAGCCAAAGAAGAACAGACCTACAAAGGTGGATTCGAGGAAGAAGGCCATCAGACCTTCGATCGCCAGCGGCGCACCGAAGATATCCCCAACGTAGTGGGAATAGTAAGACCAGTTTGTCCCGAACTGGAACTCCATGGTCAGCCCTGTTGCCACACCCAGAGCAAAGTTGATACCAAACAACTTGCCCCAGAACTTAGTCATATCTTTATAAATCTGTTTGCCGGAAAGGACGTAGACCGTTTCCATAATGGCCAGCAAAAACGCCATACCGAGCGTCAGTGGCACAAAGAGGAAGTGGTACATCGCGGTCAAGGCAAACTGTAAGCGCGACAGTTCGACTATATCTAACATCATGACTCCTTGCTCATCGCATGAAGACTCCGAGAGTGAACCCCGTTAGAAAGGGTCACACGCATGCCCCAATACAAATTTGTTTGCGCGCCTTCACCGGTATCCTTTTTCCGTAAAAGGAAACAGAATGGGTGAAAGGTTACAAACATGTTAATAAAAAACTCAAATTGATCCCGCAATTATATTACGCCGCAAAATCCTTACAATAAACAGGTTTTTATTGAGGAAGATTTGCGTTTTTCGACAGTGATCAATTTATAGCGAATTTCTCACTTTTCCATCAATTTGATCGGCGACAATTTATCGCGTTTCCTTATCTTTTTCCAATCATTAAACATTGATTTAAATCAAAAACGCCCTTTTATGTTAACCATGTTTAGATGCGGTGACCGAAGTAAAAAACATGTTGCACATGTGTGTCTTTGATTGATTGCAGAGTTACGCCAATAAAATTCTTATATAAAAAGACGGTGTTTTAATTAACGTGGCAGGCCGTTCTGCCAGGGTTTGCTGAGGGGCTATTTTTCGAAGTCCGGGTATCATTTTCGTCGCGTCTGAAAAGCCCGCCTTTCATCATTCACATTAATTTTACTTTAAGGTTAATTTGAATTAACACCACAACGTTATTATTGTGAAAATAACAACGCCACGCTAAGCGTGGCGTTGTTTCGATTGCTGACATTTCAGACAAACTGGTAGCGGAAGGTCCGCGATTGCCCGGGTAAAAACGTCCCGGGAAGGTTATCGTCCCGCTCGTGAGCCGAAACGACCTGCTCGCTCATCATCACTTCCGCGCAGTTTGCCACCGTCCGGGTAAAGGTGACGGTGGTATCACTCGACGTGCTGTCCGACGGATTAAACAGGCGCAAAATCAGCGCTTCGCCGTCTTCCGCTTTCTTTAGCGCGCTTATCTGGCAGCCGACGGGCGGCATGGTCAGTAAACTGTAACGCTCAGGTACCGTAAAACGGGCCTTGTTGAGCTTCATCGCGTCCCACGGAATTTTATTGTAACACTGTACCGGCGTCAGCCACGCCCGCGCCTGTTGCGCCACACCCGCAGAGAACGGCGTACCGCTAAAGCTAAACAGACTTAGCCGACAATGCAGGGTTCCCCGCAGTTGTGAATCCGGTACCGGCATTTTGATGCCGGAAGGACGCCCTGGGCGCAGCAGTAAATCCTCTTTACCCAGTAGCCCCACGCCGCGCAAGAGCGTAATGGCGAAAGTTTTTTTCTCCTCGCCCGTCACCTCAAATTCGCGCAAACCTTCCGTAAAGACCGCCAACCCGTTACGCCCTTCCTGTAACGCAGCATAATTGAGCAGATTCCATACCGGCACAGGCGCCTCTTTCCACCCTTCTTCCCGCCAGTTGGTCATCGCGTCGTCCTCTACCGGACGCGTCACAGAGCCAAACTGGGTATCCGCCAACACCTGATCGGTAGTAAAAGGCGTTGGAATTAATACCCGCACCCGATGATCGTCGGCCTGGTTGTCCAGTGTTATTCCGACATCAATTCGTCTGCTGTTATGGGAAAGCGTCACCGCAATCTCCACCCCTACCCTGCCGCTGCGCTGGCGCAGGGCGCGTTCAGCGAGATCACGCGGAACCGCCAGGTCATAACGGATCAGCGCCTGGCTCTGCCACGCCTCATGGCGGATCTCGCAGTGGGGTTGCACACCGGCCGACGTCAGCCGCCACTCTTCTCTTGCTGGCGAATAATCATATTCATCGCCATCGTCAGAACCTTCTTCCAGCTCCAGCACCCGGTCATAACAGACGCCGCTGTCTTTATCATACAGGCGCAGCGTGCCGTCTTCATTGAGCGAAATTTGCCAGAAAGCGTTCTCCAGCAACGTTTCCGGGGTCGTTTTCGCGGCAAGCTGATGTCCAGGGACATTGGCATCAATGTACAGGGTGCGGTACCCCATCGACGGGACGATCTGATGAATCTGGATGTCGTACTCCATAAACGGGTCGTAGTTGCCGTAGTGAACGATTTGACGGTCGATCAGCCCCGGGTCCAGCTCTCGCTCCTCACGAATGAAATAAGGCACAGCGTTCCCTCGGTCATCACGCAGGCTGAACTGGCTGGCGCGCAGGCGAAGGGTGGTATTAATGACCTCTTCACGCGGCCACGGCATCAGGTTAAACAGCACCAGTTTGTCGGCGTCGCTGTGGGGCATGTTGTCCACCACTTTACGCAGATAAAAACGGATCAGGTTGTCGGCCATGTCTTCCGCCAGCATAAATCGCGCCGCAATTTCGCGGTGCACCGGGTCACTACAGCAACAGCCGATGCTGTCGTGGGCGTGATTCTTTAATATCTCCTTCCACATTTTTTCCAGCAGACCGTGGTGGTAATCAAAACCCAGCGTCCATGCCAGCGTCGCCAGCGGTTCGAGAAGATTGACGATCTTATTTTCGATCCGCGCGTGAGCGATTTTGATGTCCATCCGCGTCGAGCCTATGGTGCGGTGTACGCGCATGTATTTGCCGTCGATAAATTCGCCCTTCAGGGTGGCTAATTGCTCGCGATGGGCCTCTGTGCGTTCAAAGACCTCCTCGAAACGACTCATGACAAAAGTCCGTTGGGGATAAATTTCCCGCAACTTATCCATCACCGCAAAGATATTTTGCTGAAGCGGCATCTGGTCGTGACCGTTAGGCAGCAGGATCTCTTTTGTTACCGATGCCTTTTCCAGCACCTCGAAATAACCGTCGAGCCGTTTACGTAATCCGGCTTCGTCCTCCGGTAAGTACTTACCAATCGCGTAGCCCAGCGGCAGCACCTGCGCCACCACTTCGCTGCCATCGCGACTCTGCCACAGAAACTCGGTTTTATCGGTGCCGTGGCGTTCTGAACAACCGCGCCAGAACAGGGTGCGGGTGATGCCAAAGCCGTTGTAAATATGCGGAAGCTGGCCGGACATGCCAAACGAGTCCGGCAGATAGCCAATTTTCATCGGCTCGCCAAAGGCCAGACAGTCACGCATCCCATACATCAGGTTACGCACAATCGATTCACCGGAAACAAGAGTGGTATCCGTCTGGGTATACCACGGGCCGATAATCAGCTTCCCGGCCTGAACCAGTCGTCTGACCCGCTCTTTATTTTCCGGCACCACCGCGAAGTAGTCCTCCAGTATCGCCGTCTGCCCGTCCAGCACGTAATATTTGTATTCGGCATCCTGCTCCAGACGGGTAAGGATCTCCTCCATATTATTGACCAGCAAAATGCGTGATTCTTCGGTGGTGAAATACCACTCACGATCCCAGTGCATATGCGGGGTGATGTGAACACGAGAGACTGCTTTCATCGTCGTTTCCTGTTAGTGAGTGTTTACCGGCACGCGGTCGGTGACGTACTTGCCCTGCTTCACCGCCTGACGACGCCAGAGCAGCAGAATCAGCGTGGAAATCAACGTTCCCGCCAGCGCCGCGCCAAACCAGCCTGCCGCCGCCATGACGCCGCCTAATCCGCCATCATGGAGTAAAAAGAGGGAGAAAATCCCTGCGCCGGGCGTCGACAGCCCAATATTCATGGCGCCAACGATCGCCCCGGTGACCACCGACCCGAGGACAAAAGCGCTAATGACCCGCAGCGGATCTTCTATCGCCATCGGGATAGCCCCTTCGGTGATCCCCGCCAGCCCCAGTAGCCAGGTAGATTTACCGGTTTCGATTTCAAACTCTTTAAACAAACGTGGCGAGAGTAGCGTGGAGGCCGTTACCGTAAAGGCTGAAACCATTTTGACGGAGGCAAAAATGGCGTAAGGCCCGTAAACGCCGTTGGCCATTGCGCCCAGGCAGAAGGCGTAGGCAGCTTTATTCACCGGCCCGCCCAGGTCGAAGGAGCACATAAAGCCGAGGATAGCGCCAAGCAACAGCGCATTGGCGCCGCTTAAGCCATTCAGCCAGGCCGTCAGCGCGTTGTTGATCCACGCCACCGGCTCGCCAACCACGAACAGCATCAGGCTGCCCGCGCCGAGCGTGCCGATGACCGGGTACAAATAGAAGGTTAAAAACCCGTTGAACTTACTGCTCAGCCGGAGATGATTTTTCACCCAGCGCATCAGGTATCCGGCGATAAGCCCGCCCGCTACCGCGCCAAGAAAGCCGGAACCGATCATATTAGCGGCCAGTCCGGCGGCGAAGCCCGGCGCCAGCGCGGGTTTATCCGCCAGCGAATAGGCGGTATAGGCCGCCAGTACCGGCACCATGAGAATGCCAAGCATTCCGCCGCCCAGTTTACGGTACATCCACAGCCAGGAGTTTTCCTGATCGAAAAGGTGTTGCAGCCCCAGCATCTGCGCCAGCAGTACCGCGACGGCAAGGACGGTGCCGCCCGCGACGATCAGCGGCACGGCGAATGAAATGCCGCTCAGCAGCGCCTGTTTGAGTTCGGTTTTTAGCCCCTTCGCAGGCGGCGCATCCTGCTGAAGCGCGCACGTTTCACGCTGCGGTAGCGCCAGCGCCTGCTGGATCAGTTGCTCCGCATGGCGAATCGGCTCCGCGACCGGTACCGTAAGCGTCGGCAGTCCGGCAAAGCGTTCACTCTCTTTTATGGCCACCTCAGCGGCGAAAATACACGCCGTAGCCGCATTCAGTTGGTCCGCCGTCAGCCTGCCTTCAATGCCGTTAGCGCCCTGCTTTTCGACATACACATTCACGCCCAACTTACGACCCGCTTTTTCCAGATACTCCGCGGCCATATAGGTATGCGCAATCCCCGCCGGACAGGCGGTCACGCAGACCAGCGTTGGCGCCTGCGCCAGCGGCGGTGTGAATGCAGCATGAACCTCGTCGTCCAGCGCCGCCAGCAACGCGTCTGCGCTTTCGGCAGCCATCACCCGTGCCCGCGTCTCGTCGTCCACCAGACGGGTGGTAAGCGCGGTCAGCAAGTGCATATGCGTACTGCCCGCTTCATTCTGCGGGATGGCGAGCAGAAAGATCAGTTCCACCGGTTCGGGTCCATCGACACCGTCCCACTCCAGTGGTTCGCTGAGGGTCGCCACCGCGAACGCGGCCTCCTTCACAGCGGACGTTTTACCGTGCGGTACTGCCAGCCCTTCGCCCAGCGCGGTGGGACCGAGACTTTCGCGGGAAAAGACCTCCGTTAAAAACGCCTGGGGATCGGCAATCTTACCCAACGCCGTTAGCCGTTGCGCTAATGCGGTGATTGCCTCGTCACGACTGGCGAAGCGGGCATTCAGGCACAGCGCATCGCGGTGGGTTAACGTTGTCAGGTTCATCATGTTCCTCACCCTGTGGTGGTTTTATGCGCGAAGAATTGTGCCAGACGAAATAATACATTTATGTGATCATTTTCACTATTGCGCGATAATTTGTATTAAATTTGTATTATTTACAGCGCCGGGATGTCAGGCATAATGAGCGAATTCGTATTAACCTTCCCGGAAAACCATGAGCCGAAAGCCGCTATACCGCCAGATCGCAGACCGTATCCTTGAGCAAATTCAGCGAGGTGAGTTGAAGCCAGGCGACGCCCTGCCGACGGAATCCGCGCTGCAGGCAACGTTTAACGTCAGCCGCGTCACGGTGCGCCAGGCGCTCAGGCAGCTTACGGAACAGCATATTGTCGAAAGCATCCAGGGTAGCGGCACCTATGTGAAAGCGGAGCGGGTTAATTACGACATCTATCAGTTAACCAGCTTCTATGAGAAGCTCGCTGACCGTAACGTCGACACTCACAGTGAAGTACGGGTCTTTGAAGTGATCCCGGCAGATGACTTTTTGCAGGAACAGCTCCAGCTTGCCCAGGGCAGCCGCGTCTGGCACGTCAAGCGGGTGCGCTTTATCAAGCAAAAACCGGTAACGCTGGAAGAAACCTGGATGCCGCTGGCCCTGTTCCCGGATCTGACCTGGGAAGTCATGGAAAAATCGAAGTACCATTTCATCGAAGAGGTGAAGCAAATGGTGATCGACCGAAGCGAGCAGGAGCTGATCCCGGTGATGCCCACCGAGGAGATGAGCCGACTGTTGGCTATCGATCCCGGCAAGCCGATTCTGGAAAAAGTCTCGCGCGGATATTTGAAAGATGGCCGGATATTTGAATACAGTCGAAATGCGTTCAATACCGACGATTATAAATTTACCCTGATCGCCCGTCGTAAGCAGCGTTAAAATTTCCCTTGCGCCACAGGCGATAAATAAAAGTGATGCGCTGCGCGATAAAACACGTTATACGGCGATAAAAAACAAATCATTAGCATTTGTTTATTTTTATTAACAACCAATAAATGCCGTATCTCAAGCACTTTTTAAATTCCGTTACCTTACTCACAATTCTCTCGCTTTCATTATTTTTCATGAATATTTTTGTTGCTGATTATAAATAAGATTCAGATCACAAAGGTGACATTTCGTTTTTCACCATTATGGTTATATAAATATATTCCCACTCGGAAATAAAATTTAACCACCTGATATTTATGGTTAAATTTTATCAGCATCCAGTATCGCCGTTTTACGCATGATTTTTTGAAAATAGATCAATTGCATCGATAACGCCGCCCCAGGACACTCCCTCACTATTAAAGGCCGCCCCCCCAGAGGGCGCCATATATCATCATTTTTATTTTTACCCTGAGTCCTGGAGAGGATTACCCATGAAGAAATCAACTCTTGTTATTGGCGTCATTGGTGCTGACTGCCATGCAGTAGGCAATAAAGTTCTGGACCGTGTTTTTACTGCCCATGATTTTCGCGTAATCAATCTGGGCGTTATGGTAAGCCAGGATGAATATATTGACGCCGCCATCGAAACCGGCGCCGACGCCATTGTCGTTTCCTCTATTTATGGCCACGGTGACATTGACTGTCTGGGGCTACGCGAACGCTGCATCGAACGCGGTATTGGCGAGATTCTGCTTTATGTGGGCGGAAATCTGGTTGTCGGTAAACATGACTTTGCCGATGTGGAAGCGAAATTCAAAGACATGGGCTTTAACCGTGTCTTCGCGCCAAGCCATGACCTGGAAGATGTGTGCCGGTTAATGGCCGCCGATATTAACCAGCGCCACGGCGTCGCGCAGCGCTGTCTGGAAGAGGCCATCTGATGCAAATCGTCTCTGTCGACATCGGCTCGACGTGGACCAAAGCAGCTCTCTTTGCCAGGGAGGGCGACGCACTCACACTGGTCAATCATGTTCTGACGCCGACCACGACTCACCATCTGGCAGAAGGTTTCTTTGCCAGCCTTAACCAGGTTCTGAACGTGGACGATGCGCGCCCGCTGCTCAACAGCGGCGATGTGACGCTGAAATATTCCTCTTCCGCCAAAGGCGGGCTGGCCGTCGCGGCGATGGGGCTGGTGCCTTCAATCACCCTGGAATCCGCGAAAGTCACCGCCCACTCTGCGGGGGCGAAAATCGCGCAGTACTACGCCTACAAGCTCAACCGCCACGACATTCAGGCGCTGGAAGCCTCGCCGCCTGACATCCTGCTGTTTACCGGTGGAACTGACGGCGGTGAAGAGAGCTACGGTCTGGCTAATGCCCACGCGCTGGCGAACTCGCGTCTGGACTGCGCCATCATCTACGCGGGTAACCGCGACATTCAGGACGAGATCCAGGCGATTCTGGGCCATAAAGATCTCATCACGGTGGACAATATTCTGCCGGATCTCGATCACCCAAACCCGTATGCCGCGCGCAAAGCGATTTGCGACGTGTTCCTGTCACGCATCGTCAAAGGAAAAGGGCTGGATGTGATTGTCGGCGAAACAGGTGAAGAGCCAATGCCGACGCCGTGGACCGTGTATGAACTGGTGAAAGCGATCAGCGATGTCGACAGCGCGTGGAAGGAGTTCATGCTGATCGACATGGGCGGCGCCACCACCGACGTCTACTCCGCCAGCGCCAACACGCTCTCCCCTGACACCGTCCTGCATGGCGTCCCGGAGCCATTTGTTAAACGCACGGTGGAAGGCGATCTGGGCATGCGCGTCTCCGCGGTGGTGGTGGGTGAGAGCACCCGGGATCTGGTCAACGTCGTTTTTGCCCGGCAGCCGCAGCGCCAGGAGGCCTTCTTTGGCTATCTGCGTCATCTGGTGGCCCATCCGGACTACCTGCCGCAGGGGGAGGAGGAGCGTTATTTCGACAGCCTGTTAGCCGGACTGTGCGTCGGCTATGCCGCAGAACGGCATGCCGGCACGAAAAAACAGGTCTGCACCTGCGTGGGCAACGTCGATCTCCAGATGGGACGCGATCTGACCACGGTGCGTAAAGTGGTGGGATCCGGCGGCTGGCTGTCGCGCGCCAGTCAGTTCGACATTCATCACTGGCTTAAGTACCGCGAACTGGACGACGACGGCAGGCGCATTCTTCTTCCCACCCAGTTTGACTATTACCGCGATGCAAAAGGTCTGCTCCCGCTGCTGGCGAACGTCGCCAGGATCGATCCCCAGGCCGCGGCACGCACCAGCATTCACTGTTTAACCCTCTAATCCCAAAGGCAGCGACGAATGGAACTTCGAAATAAAAAACTGACCCATGACGAGTTTATGACCGAACGGCACCAGGTGTTGCAGACGTGGTCAACCGGTAAAGATGTCGAACAATTTGAAGATGGCGTGAAGTACCAGCAGACCATCCCGGAGAAAAAACGCTTCTCTCATGCCCTGCTAAAAGCCGATCAGCAGGGAAAAACCCTGAGCCAGCCGCGCGCGGGCGTGGCGTTAATGGACGAACACATTGCGCTGCTGAAAACGTTGCAAACGGAGTGCGATCTTCTGCCCAGCACCATTGATGCCTACACCCGTCTGAACCGCTATGAAGAAGCGGCGATCGGCATTCAAAAATCGATCGAAGCCGGCACCTCAAAACTTAATGGCTTACCGGTGGTAAACCACGGCGTAGCGGCCTGCCGCCGGATGACCGAAGCGCTGGAAAAGCCGATTCAGGTACGCCACGGTACGCCGGATGCCCGCCTGCTGGCGGAAATCGCAATGGCCAGCGGCTTCACCAGCTACGAAGGTGGCGGCATCTCTTACAACATTCCTTACGCCAAGCGCGTCACGCTGGAAAAATCGATCCGCGACTGGCAGTACTGCGACCGCCTGATGGGGCTGTACGAGGAACACGGCATACGCATTAACCGCGAGCCGTTCGGCCCGTTGACCGGCACATTGATCCCTCCGTTTATGTCCCACGCCGTAGCGATTATCGAAGGCTTACTGGCGCTGGAACAGGGAGTGAAATCCATTACCGTGGGTTACGGACAGGTCGGCAGTCTGACCCAGGATGTTGCGGCGATCCAGTCGTTGCGCGAGCTATCCCACGAATACTTCCAGAACTACGGTTTCGATGACTATGAGTTGAGCACCGTGTTCCATCAGTGGATGGGCGGCTTCCCGGAAGATGAATCGAAAGCGTTCGCCATTATCTCCTGGGGAGCGGCGGTGGCGGGTATGGCTGGCGCCACCAAAGTCATCACCAAAAGCCCGCACGAAGCCTTTGGAATTCCTACCGCAGCGGCGAACGTGCAGGGGCTGAAGGCGTCCCGCCAGATGCTCAACATGGTCAGCGACCAGAAATTCCCGCCGTGTAAAGCGGTCGAGCAGGAAGTCGAGCTGATTAAGAGCGAAGTGCGCGCGGTGTTGAAGAAAGTCTTTGAACTGGGCAACGGCGACGTGGCGCGCGGAACGGTGCTGGCCTTCGAAGCCGGGGTGCTGGATGTGCCGTTCGCGCCTGCCGCCTGTAACGCGGGCAAAATCCTGCCGGTACGCGATAACAGCGGCGCGATCCGTGTACTCGAAGCCGGCGCGGTGCCGCTACCGAAAGACATTCTCGCGCTGCACCATGACTATGTTGCCGAGCGCGCGCGCTTTGAAGGACGTAAACCCTCATTCCAGATGGTTGTTGATGACATCAACGCGGTATCCCACAGTCAATTAATAGGAAGACCATAATGAAAATCAAAAAGGCCCTTTTCACCGCTGGCTACTCCTCTTTTTATTTCGACGATCAGCAGGCGATCAAAAACGGCGCGGGTCATGACGGGTTTATTTACACCGGCGCGCCGGTTACGCCAGGCTTTAGCGCCGTGCGTCAGGCGGGCGAATGCGTATCGGTCCAGTTGATTCTGGAAAATGGCGCGGTGGCGGTTGGCGACTGCGCCGCCGTGCAGTACTCCGGCGCGGGTGGCCGCGACCCGCTGTTCCTCGCAGAGCATTTTATTCCGTTCCTTAACGATCATATTAAACCGCTGCTGGAAGGCCGTGATGTGGACGCGTTTCTGCCCAACGCCCGCTTCTTCGACAAGCTGCGTATCGACGGTAAGCTGCTGCATACCGCCGTACGTTACGGCCTGTCCCAGGCGCTGCTTGACGCCACGGCGCTGGCCTCCGGTCGCCTGAAAACGGAAGTGGTATGTGACGAATGGCAACTGCCGTGCGTCCCGGAAGCCATTCCCTTATTCGGACAAAGCGGCGATGACCGCTATATCGCCGTCGACAAGATGATCCTGAAAGGCGTTGACGTCCTGCCTCACGCGTTGATCAACAACGTCGAAGAAAAACTTGGCTTCCACGGTGAAAAACTGCGTGAGTACGTGCGCTGGCTGTCGGATCGCATCCTGACCCTGCGCACCAGCCCGCGCTATCACCCGACGCTGCACATTGACGTTTACGGCACTATCGGCCTGATTTTCGATATGGATCCTGTACGCTGCGCTGCGTACATCGCCAGCCTTGAAAAAGAGGCGCAGGGGCTGCCGCTGTACATTGAAGGCCCGGTGGATGCAGGTAACAAGCCGGATCAGATCCGCATGCTGACCGCCATCACCAAAGAGCTGACCCGTCTGGGCTCAGGGGTAAAAATTGTCGCGGACGAATGGTGTAACACCTACCAGGACATTGTGGACTTCACCGATGCCGGCAGTTGCCACATGGTACAGATCAAAACCCCGGATCTCGGCGGCATTCACAACATCGTTGACGCGGTGCTGTACTGCAACAAACACGGCATGGAAGCCTACCAGGGCGGCACCTGTAACGAAACCGAAATCAGCGCCCGTACCTGCGTTCACGTGGCGCTCGCCGCGCGGCCAATGCGCATGCTGATCAAGCCGGGCATGGGCTTCGATGAAGGTCTTAACATTGTGTTTAACGAAATGAACCGCACTATCGCGCTGTTACAGACTAAGGATTAACTGATGGCCCGTACTTTTAAGATCTTATCACCGACGGCCATTCTCGGTTATGGCTTCCCGGAAGACAGTTTTCGCAAAGCTATGGAAGCGTCACCGGATCTGATCGCCGTTGACGCGGGTTCTTCCGATCCTGGCCCCCACTACCTGGGGGCGGGTAAACCGTTTACCGACAGGGCCGGCGTGAAGCGCGATCTGCGCTATATGATCGTCGCTGGCGTGAAAAACAACATCCCGGTGGTGATTGGCACCGCCGGGGGGTCCGGCGCGGCGCCGCATCTGGAATGGTGCCGCCAGATAATTCTCGAGATCGCGCAGGAAGAAAACCTGTCATTCTCGCTGGCGCTGATCCCTGCGGATGTCGATAAAGCGATCGTGCATGCGGCGCTGGACAACGGCAAGATCACCGCGCTGGATTTCGTTCCCGAACTCACCCATGAGGCGATTGAAGAGAGCACCTACATCGTGGCGCAAATGGGCGTAGAGCCCTTCCAGCGTGCGCTCGCCGCCGGTGCGCAGGTCGTGCTGGGGGGACGTGCTTACGATCCGGCGTGCTTCGCAGCCCTGCCCATTATGCAGGGATTCGATGAAGGCCTGGCGCTGCATTGCGGGAAAATCCTTGAATGCGCGGCGATTGCCGCCACGCCGGGGTCCGGTTCCGACTGTGCGATGGGGATCATTGACGACAACGGCTTCACCCTGAAAACGTTCAACCCGAAGCGGAAGTTCACCGAAACCTCAGCCGCGGCGCACACCCTGTATGAGAAGTCCGATCCTTACAGCCTGCCGGGGCCTGGCGGGGTGCTGAATCTGAAAGGCTGTCATTTTAAAGCGGTCAACGATGGCGAGGTGTACGTTAGCGGTTCACGTCACGAAACCACGCCGTATGCGCTGAAGCTGGAAGGGGCGCGCCAGGTAGGATTCCGCTGCCTGACCATCGCCGGCACGCGCGATCCGATCATGATTGCCGGAATTGATACCATTCTGGAAGACGTGAAAGCCAGCGTGGCGCAAAACCTCTCGCTAAATGACGACAGCATTCGCATGACGTTTCACCTGTACGGCAAAAACGGCGTGATGGGCAACCATGAGCCGGTCAACACCGCCGGGCATGAGCTGGGCATTCTGCTGGATGTGGTGGCGCCGACCCAGGATATCGCCAACAGCGTCTGTTCGCTGGTGCGCTCTACCCTGCTCCACTACGGCTATGAAAACCGGATCGCCACCGCGGGCAACCTCGCCTTCCCGTTCTCGCCTTCCGATATCCAGAGCGGGCCGGTGTATGAGTTCTCGGTCTATCATCTGATTGAAGCGAGCGACGATCTGCGTTTTGACTTCCGCCTCGAGCAGGTGACGCCAGAAGGAGTAACGGCATGAAATACCCTATTTGCACCCTGGCTCAGGTGATTCGCTCTAAAAATGCCGGGCCGTACGAACTGGTGTTAGATATTTTATTTAAAACACGTGAAGACTATCAGCGGGTTAAACGTTCAGAGCAATTAACGCCACAGTTAATTGCCGGCCTGTATAACGTGGCGCCTGACTTTATTCATCGCATTGTCTGGTTTGACCCGGCGAATGCAGTAAAAATCGTCATGCCTCGCGATATTATTTCCGGCAATGTTGGCGACAATGATGTTTATGGCGCACAGCAACATGCCCCGCTGTTAAATATTACATTCGACCTTGAGTAATTAATAACAATAACATCCACCGGCGTACAGGGTTTCGCTGTATCACTGTATTCCAGTTTATTTAAATGGTTGGTCACAACAGGTTGGCGTCCGGCTGCTGCTGCGGTGCGGACGCCCCTTCTCCTGCTGCCGCCAACCCTTATCCGTATCCGATGGAGTGAAAATGAAAAAAATAAGTCTGACCAAAATGATCATATTAGGCCTGATTCTCGGCATGATTGCCGGGGTGGCTATTAATAATATGGCATCAGCCGATACTGCAAAAACCTATGCGCAGGAAATTTCTATTTTTACCACCATATTTCTGCGCATGGTTAAAATGATTATCGCGCCACTGGTTATTTCAACGCTGGTGGTGGGTATCGCCAAAATGGGCGACGCAAAGACGCTCGGACGTATCTTTTCAAAAACCTTTTTTCTGTTTATTTGCGCTTCGCTGCTGTCAATTGCGCTGGGTCTGGTGATCGTCAACCTGTTCCAGCCGGGGGCAGGCATTAACTTTGTCGCCCACGACGCGGGCGCCGTAGCCGCCGTCCAGTCAGAACCGTTTACCCTGAAGGTGTTTATTTCCCATGCGGTGCCCACCAGTATCGTGGATGCGATGGCGCGTAACGAGATCCTGCAAATCGTGGTGTTCTCCATTTTCCTCGGCTGTAGCCTCGCGGCGATAGGCGAAAAAGCGGAACCGATCGTCAAAGTGCTCGACTCGCTGGTTCACGTGATGCTTAAACTGACCGGCTATGTCATGCTGTTCGCTCCGTTGACGGTTTTCGCCGCGATCTCCGGCCTGATTGCCGAACGCGGACTGGGCGTCATGGTGAGCGCCGGGATCTTTATGGGCGAGTTCTACCTGACGCTGGGGATGCTGTGGGCAATCCTGATTGGCTTGTCGGCAATGCTTGTCGGTCCGTGCATTGGCCGCCTGACCAAATCCATCCTCGAACCGGCGCTGCTGGCCTTTACCACCTCCAGCTCAGAGGCCGCCTTCCCCGGCACGCTGAACAAACTGGAAAAATTCGGCGTCTCGTCCAAAATTGCCAGCTTCGTCCTGCCGATTGGTTACTCCTTTAACCTTGTCGGTTCCATGGCCTACTGCTCGTTTGCCACTGTGTTTATCGCCCAGGCGTGCAACATTGAGCTGAGCATGGGCGAACAAATCACCATGCTATTGATCCTGATGCTCACGTCTAAAGGCATGGCGGGCGTTCCACGCGCCTCGATGGTGGTGATTGCCGCCACCCTCAACCAGTTCCACATCCCTGAAGCGGGGCTGATCCTGCTGATGGGCGTCGATCCGTTCCTCGATATGGGCCGCTCCGCCACCAACGTGATGAGTAACGCAATGGGCGCGGCGATCGTTGGCCGCTGGGAAGGCGAGCACTTCGGTGAAGGCTGTCGCGGCACCGCGCCCGCGCCGGTTAAGGCCCCCGAGCAGGAACGTCCAGCGACTGAGCCGTCAGAAGTGGCCATGTCCTGAGCGCGCAACAATGCCGGATGACGCCACTGCTTATCCGGCCTGCGAATCGCACATTTTTCCAGGCCGGATAAGGCGCAACGCCGTCTTCCGGCGTAATTTGTCGAGCGAGATTGCACCATGAACGTGAAACTTTTTGGCTCAGCTATCATTATCGCCAGCCTGTATTTCAACGCCCCTGTGCTGGCACAGCCTGCGCCGGACTATGCCGCGCTGATTGAACAGGCGCACCAGAAATTCAAAAGTAACGCAGACGGAAAAGTCGCCGACTACATTCCTGCGCTGGCAACCTACAGCCCCGCTAATTTCGCCATTACCCTCGCCACGGTGGACGGTAAAATTTACCAGACGGGCGATGTGAAAAAAGCGTTTCCGATGGAATCGCTCAGCAAAGTGTTCACGCTGGCACTGGCCATGGAACAGCATGGCCCGCACGTGGTGCTGGAGAAACTCGGTGCCAACGCGACTGGCCTGCCCTTCAACTCCGGCCTTGCTGTTGAGCTGACCAAAGGCGCGCCGGAGAATCCATTGGTCAACGCGGGCGCTATCAGCACCGTGAGCCTGATTGACGCGAAAGACAAAACGGACCGCTGGAACAAAATTCTCAACAACCTCAATGCCTGGGCCGATGCAACCCTCACCGTCAATGAACCGGTATTCACCTCGGAAATGGAAACCAACCAGCACAATCAGGCACTGGCAGCGTTGATGGCGTCATACGGCAGCCTCTACGGCGATACCGACGAGGCCGTTGAGATTTATACCCGCCAGTGTTCGGTGGATGTCACCGTTGAACAGCTCGCCAAAATGGGCGCGGTGCTTGCCAATAACGGTAAATCCCCCTTCAACGGCAAGCAGCTTCTGAATGCACGCTATGTACCGCAGGTGCTGGCGGAAATGGCGATTGCCGGACTGTATGACGGCAGCGGCAAATGGCTTTATACCGTCGGTATCCCGGCGAAATCCGGGGTGGGCGGCGGCATGGTTGCGGTCGTACCGGGACAATACGCCATTGCCGTCTATTCGCCGCCGCTGGATGAAGCGGGTAACAGCGTTCGCGCACAGCAAACCATCCACTATGTTGCTGACGCCACGCAGGCCAATCTTTTTATGACACGTTAAACCCCGTAGCGGATGGCGCTTGCGCTTATCCGCCTACGACTCGTTCATTTTTTACAGTTCAAACGCCGCCATCCGGCAAAAAAACAGAAAGGTGAGAAGTCCTATGTCTAAACCCTTTGTCTGGCAGGAACTCTTTGTACAAAGCAAAGAAAGCACAGAATATGAACTACTCAGTAATCAGCATATTACGGTAAGCGAGCTTGACGGTGAGGAAGTGATCAAAGTGGCGCCGGAGGCGTTAACGCTGCTGGCGCAGCAGGCATTTTATGAAGCGTCATTCTTCCTGCGCGCCAGCCATCTGAAACAGATTGCCAGCATTCTGCACGACCCGCAGGCCAGCAGTAACGATAAATACGTCGCGCTACAACTGCTACGTAATGCCGAGGTCTCGGCGAAAGGCGTACTGCCAAACTGTCAGGATACCGGCACCGCGACGGTAGTCGCCAGCAAAGGGCAACGGATCTGGACCGGCGGCGATGACGCCGAAGCGCTGAGCAAAGGCATTTACACCACCTTTCAGGAGCATAACCTGCGCTATTCCCAAAACGCGCCGCTGGATATGTATCGCGAAGTGAATACCGAGACCAACCTGCCCGCACAGATCGATATCAACGCCACGCCGGGCAGCGAATACCATTTCCTTTTCGTCAACAAAGGCGGCGGTTCGGCCAACAAAGCCGCACTGTTCCAGGAAACCAAATCGCTTCTGCAACCGGAAAAACTGACCGCCTTCCTGATAGAAAAAATGAAATCACTCGGTACCGCCGCCTGTCCGCCGTACCACATCGCTTTTGTGGTCGGCGGTCTGTCAGCGGATCAGGCGCTGAAGGTCGCGAAGCTGGCCTCGACGAAGTATTACGACAATCTGCCCACTCACGGTAACGAACTGGGGCAGGCGTTCCGCGATACGGCGCTGGAAACGACCCTGCTCAACGCCAGCCGTGAATTTGGTATTGGCGCGCAGTTCGGCGGTAAATATTTCGCTCATGATATTCGCGTTATCCGTCTGCCGCGCCATGGCGGCTCCTGTCCGATCGCGATGGCCCTTTCCTGCTCGGCGGACCGTAATATCAAAGCAAAAATTAACAAACACGGTATCTGGCTGGAAAAACTGGAACATCATCCGGGCAAGTTTATTCCTGAGTCCTGTCGCGTGGAGAACAGCGCACAGACCGTGAAGCTGGAGCTGAACCGTCCCCTGCGAGAAATTCTGCACGATCTGTCCCGACTGCCCGTCGGTACCCGCCTCTCCTTAAGCGGTCCGATCGTGGTTGCCCGCGATATTGCGCACGCCAGAATCAAAGCACGACTCGACAGCGGCGAACCGCTGCCAGCGTACCTGTGTAACCACATTGTCTACTACGCCGGTCCGGCCAGAACGCCGGACAATATGGCCTGCGGCTCGCTCGGGCCAACCACCGGCGGGCGCATGGACGGCTATGTCGACGCTTTCCAGGCGGCGGGCGGTAGCCTGATCATGCTGTCCAAAGGCAACCGCAGCCAGCAGGTTACTGACGCCTGCCACAAACACGGCGGCTTTAATCTCGGCAGCATTGGCGGTGCCGCAGCTCTGCTGGCGCAGCAATACGTGAAAAGCCTGCGCTGTCTTGAATATCCGGAACTGGGAATGGAAGCGGTCTGGATGATGGAGGTTGAAAACCTGCCCGCTTTCGTGCTGGTTGACGACAAAGGAAATAACTTCTTCAGTCAGTTTGAGCAGCAGCACCGGTGCGCAACCTGCCCGGCGGGGCACTAAGGAGCGTCTATGGAAACGCGAGCCAACGATGCGCGGCATCGCCAGCGCCAGCAAAAGCTGAAAGAACAGGTCGAGGCCCGGGTCGCCGCGGCCACCGGGAAAAAAGGGATCCTGATTGTTTTTACCGGCAACGGTAAAGGGAAATCCACCGCCGCGTTCGGCACCGTCACGCGCGCTGTCGGCCACGGTAAAACCGTTGGCGTCGCGCAGTTTATCAAAGGCCAGTGGGACAATGGCGAATACAACACCCTGCATCCGCTGGGCGTCGAATTCCACATTATGGGTACCGGGTTTACCTGGGAAACGCAAAACCGCGAGGCGGATATCGCGGCGGCGCTTGTCGTCTGGACAGAAGCGCAGCGGATGCTGGCCGACCCGCAGTACGATCTGGTGGTGCTGGATGAACTCACATATATGCTGGCGTATCACTATCTTGATACCGACGCGGTGATCGCCGCCATAACGGCGCGTCCGGCGCAGCAGAGCGTGATCGTCACCGGTCGCGGCTGCCACGCGCGGCTGCTGGATCTTGCGGATACGGTCAGTGAAATGCGCCCGGTGAAGCATGCTTTTGACAGCGGTATTCAGGCGCAGGTGGGCATTGACTGGTAGTCACATCGTTGCCGGATGGCGCATGCGCTTATCCGGCTTCCCGTTTGCCCGTCATCCGCCGTCAGCGTTCCAGGTGAGATACCACCGATTTTTGTAACAGCCACTCGCGGAAAACCTGTAAATGACGGGATTCCGCTTTTTCTTCCCGCCAGGTCATGATGAAACGATTACCCGTGCGCATGGGCACATCGCAAGGGATCACCATGTCACCGTTATCCAGATCGTGCTGGATCGCAAACCGTGGGAGCAGCGCAACCCCCAAATTCGATCGCACCGCGGCGATCAGCATCGACAGCAGATCAAAACGCGGGCCTTTGTTGACCCGTGGGCTACTGACATCTGACAGGGCAAACCACTCCTGCCAGCCGTTAATTCGCGTACTTTGATGCAGCAAGGGAAACTCATTGAGCAACTCTTCAACCGCCAATTTCTGGTTAGGCTGTGACAGCAGACTGCCGCTACAAACCGGGAGGATCTCCTCTTCGAACAGATACTCCACTTCTGACCACGGCGAACAGAAGTCTTCACGCATAATGGCCGCATCATATTCACGGTTGAGGAAATCGCCCATGTTCGCCAGCGAGTGAATATTAACGATAATATCGGGGTTAAGTTTGTTGAATTCACGCAGATTGGGGATCAGCCAATGGGTGCTGAAGGTCGGGTTGACCGCCAGTTCAATGACTTCGACCGTGGGCTGCCAGGTCATAATGGTATTAGTATCACGCTCAAGTTTATTGAGCGTTTCCTTAACAATGCTCAAATAATGCTTCCCGGCCTCGTTTAAAAAAATCCGCTTTTTGGCATGATTAAATAATGCAGTATGCAGAAAATCCTCAAGTGCATTCACCTGGCGAAATACTGCACTTTGCGTTAATGCTAACTCCTCCGCCGCACGCGTATAACTTTCATGACGTGCCACCACTTCAAACGTCACCAGTAATTCAGTCTTTGGTATCTTTCCTCTCATAACGTCTTCCATATGCCGCGTACAAAAATAGTTTAATTTATAAAAAATAAATGCAACCGACTCCCGATTGGCCTAAGAGTTATATTTTATTTCCTACCTGTATGTCATTGATCCACTCCATGGTTTATTCACACAGGAGTCGAACAAATAATAACCAATAATACGCAAAACTGGCCATAAACACAATTTAAATAAGGTTATTATGCGACAAATAGCGCCAATAAGTTCTTAATAATTTTTCAAGATAACTTGTTTATTGGCGAAAAAACTTTGCGGGTTTAATCAATATTATTTACTTATTATTTCAGGAGAATTCAGCTCACTAAACGATAAGCAAACGATGACGTTTTTTTATCTGCTTTTACTCTTTTTACCGTTTTTCCCGACAATAATTAAGGACGACATATGAAAAACTCCGGAAAAGTCTGGCTGGTTGGTGCAGGCCCTGGTGATATCAGCTTACTGACCCTTAAAGCCCTGCAGTGTATTCAACAGGCTGATGTCATCATTTACGATCGGCTGGTCAATCCTAAAATGCTTGAGTGGTGCTCAGCGAGCTGTACCTGCATCAACGTTGGCAAAAGTCCGGGCTATCATAGTGTTCCTCAGGAGGAGATCAATGCCCTGCTTATCCAGCATGCGCGAGCACATCGGAACGTTGTGCGCCTGAAAGGTGGCGATCCTTACGTGTTTGGCCGCGGTGCCGAAGAGGTGGAATGTCTGGTCGAAGAAGGCATTGACTTCGAAGTGGTGCCGGGGATCAGTTCCGCCATTGGCGGGCTGGCCTGCGCCGGGATCCCAGTCACTCACCGCGATCTGGCATCGGGTTTTCATGTTGTGACAGGACATACCCGCGAAGGTAATCAGCAGCAGGACTGGCGGCAGTTGGCGAAGCTCAACGGCACGCTGGTGATTGTTATGGGGATCGCAAACCTGCCATTTATTTGTGAAGAACTGCTAATGGGAGGCAAATCACCGGACACGCCCGCGGCGATTGTGATGTCAGTTACCCGGGACAATCAGCGGCGCTTAACCTGTACGCTCGGTACATTACTCACGAAAGCGCAGGAAGCGAATATTGTGCCACCGGCACTGATTGTGGTTGGTGATGTTGTCCGTCTGAGCGACCGACTCTCTTTTATTCCAGAGGTGATGGAACGCGCCTACAGCGAAAGGTGTTCATGACGGAATAACTGCGGAGACGTCTGGTGAGCCGCCCGGAACACCCGACACAAATAGCTCGTCTGCGCATACTGAAGTTTCCGGGCGATGCTGTCGATAGAGTTCTACGGATCGCACAGCAACTCACTCGCCCACTGCATTTTTTCTGGCTCACCCAGGTTTTAAAATTCGCTCCCTGCCGTTTCTTAAAGAAACGGCTAAAGTAGTTGGCGCTAAAACAGACATGTGCGGCGACCCGTTTCTTTTCGTGGCGAGAAAGTTCCATTGCTGACAGACGCAGGTCGTTCTACTGCGCATCAGCGGTGTCCACCGTTTTACGCTGAACCGGATTGAGATTGTTAATAATAAAGCTGAGCAGGTTTGCCGCTGCCACCAGATGATTATTTTCTACAATCGCGATCTGATTCCAGGCTGATTTAATTTTAGGATCGAAAGCCCACTGCCGATCGTCATCGATGACAATAGTTTTATATTCCGGATACTTTGCGCACGCCTGATCGCAAATAATAAATCCCAGCAGATGCCCCTGACGAATTAACGCCATAGAGAAAAAACTCAACCCGGCATGACAGCAGAGTATTCTGATTTTTTCTTCTTTTACCCCTTCAAAAGCACAATATTTATCACGTTTCTGACAAGTTTTTGGTATTGCAGATTGGCGCGCAGTAATGAACAGAACGAATTAAAATTATGACAGGCAGAGATTTCCAGACCATTTATGTCTACCACCACGGCGGCGAGTCCGGTCGCCTTAGAAAACACCTCTGCCAGTGAGTAAAAAGTGTGTAAGACATCGTCCTGAATATGCTGAGGCACGTTACGCTCCGTCAGTGGTCTGGATAACGTCGCTACTATGCTTAATTTGTCCAGGTGAAAAAATGACCCTGACCGCAAAAAATAATCTTATTTATTCAGGTGATTATGATCAAATTGCAAGAGCGTCCCCGCGCCCTCGAAACCAGACCACCGACTGCTGTGACAACTTTTCCCAAAGATTAACGAATCTTCACATCTCCCTGTGAGCTTCATTTCAATATCACTCATCACTTTATATATTATTTTCAATTAGTTATAAAAATCACATACAATTTTATGATGTGCTTATTTGTGAGAATCATCATGTGAATGTGAAACGCCCTCCTGAATAATAGGTTCAATGACAAGATAATCTGAACGGAGTGGATGTATGCCCGTCACGACAGGTGTTATCGCCGACGACTTTACTGGCGCAACGGATATAGCAAGTTTTATGGCTGAGCAAGGCTGGAGGGTCGCGCTGCTGCCCGGGATGCCAGACGCCGCCCTGCCCTGGAATGAAGAGGTCGACGCGATTGTCATCTCGCTGAAAAGCCGTTCTCTACCGGCTGACCAGGCCATCGATCAATCATTACGCTGCTGGCAATGGCTGCACAACACAGCAGGTGCGCGGCAGATTTACTTTAAATATTGCTCCACTTTTGATTCCACCCCCGCCGGGAATATCGGTCCGGTCAGCGATGCGCTGATGGAAGCGATGCACGCGCCGTACATCGTTCACTGCCCAGCCCTGCCGCAAAACGGACGTACGGTGATTCACGGTTATCTGTTTGTGAATGGCGTATTACTGAATGAATCCGGCATGGAGAAACATCCGCTCAACCCGATGACCGATGCGAACCTGATTCGCCTGCTCACAGCGCAAACTGCCAGCGCTGTCGGGCGCATTGACCTCCGCACGATTCAGAAAGGTGTGGAAGCGGTCACTCACGCGCTGGAACGCTGCCAGTCTGAAGGTGTACGTCACGTAATCGCGGATACCTTTAGCGAAGCCGATCTGCAGACCCTCGCTCAGGCCTTACGTCATACACCGCTGCTGGCGGGCGGTTCCGGCCTGGGTGGCGCACTGGCCGCTTGCGCTGCGTCACAGCGTGGGCGGGAAGCGGTACATCCCTTCCCGCTGCCGGCCAAAACGGTGGTTTTTTCCGGAAGTTGTTCCACCATGAGTAACCGCCAGGTGAATCGCTATAAAGCACAGGCCGCTTCCCTTCTACTCGACGTAGCGCGCTGCCTGACAGACGCAGAGCGTTACAGTGACGAGCTGTCGCTGTGGACAATGACTCATGTCGATGACGCGCTCGCTCCATTGATTTACGCAACCCAGCCGCCGGAAGCGCTGAAACGTATTCAACAGGAGTACGGCGAGCAGCGCGCCAGCCGGGCGATTGAGCAAACTTTTGCCAGACTGACGGCCAAACTGCAGGCCGCGGGCGTAACCGGTTTTATCGTCGCCGGTGGTGAAACGTCCGGCACCGTAGTGGAGGCGTTACAGGTGACGAGACTGACGGTCGGCAAAGCCATCGCGCCCGGCGTGCCATGGGTGTTCTCCGCCGAGCCGCCGCTCGCGCTGGCGCTGAAGTCAGGCAACTTCGGTGACGAAGACTTCTTTTTCACCGCGCAGGAGTCTTCATTATGAGTCAGCTTAACGAACAACAACTCCGCGAACAGCTGGTGCATTACGGTCGTTCTCTGTTTATGCGCGGCTTCAGCAGCGGTGGTTCGGGCAACCTGAGCGTAAGACTGCCGGACGGCGGCTATCTGGTCACGCCGACCAACTCCTGTTTGGGCGAGCTGAACGCCGCGACGCTCAGTAAACTGGATGCCAACGGCGTTTACCTCAGTGGCGATAAACCGTCAAAAGAAGTGCCCATGCACCTGGCCTGGTACCGTCATCGTCCGGCCTGCGGCGCGGTGGTTCATCTGCATTCGCCATGGCTGACCGCCCTTTCCTGTCTGCCATGCAGCACACCGGAAAATTGTCTGCCGCCGTTAACGCCGTACTACGTAATGCGCGTCGGGCAGTTGCCTCTGTTGCCCTATTTCAAACCCGGTCATGAGGGTATTGCCAGCGCACTCAGCGAGATTGCGGCGGACCATACTGCCGCGCTCCTGGCAAATCACGGTCCGGTAGTCAGTGGTCGCTCACTTCGTGAGGCGGTGTTTAATGCCGAAGAGCTGGAAGACAGCGCCCGCATCTGGCTGACCTTAAAACCACTCGGCTACGTGCCGCTAACGGCGGAAGCAGTAGCTGAACTCGAACAATCCCGGCGAGCATGAGGTGAGAGGATGATCCCCGAACAACGACGTGATTTTATCTACCGCTACGTGCATGAAAAAAACGTTGCCTCGTTTAATGAGCTGGCGGATCTGATGAGCGTGTCGCACATGACCGTGCGCCGCGATATTCAGTTGCTGGAGGAAGAAGGCAAAGTCATCTCGATCAATGGCGGGGTGAAACTCAACAATCTGCTGAAATCGGAGCTACCGTGGCGGGAAAAGGCTGAGCTGCATCATGACGTGAAGCGACGGATGGGGCAACTTGCCGCGATGCTGATAGAGCCAGGGCAAACGCTGTATCTCGATGCGGGAACGTCGTTGTTTGAAGTGGCGAAAGCCGTCGCCGCCAGCCACTGCTTCAACCTGACGGTGGTGACGAACGATTTTTCCATCAGCCACTACCTGATGGATATGCCGCACATCACGCTGTATCACACCGGCGGACTGGTGGATCAGCGCAACCGCTCATGCCTTGGGAAAAGCGCCGCCAGTTTTCTGCGCACGATAAACATCGACGTGGCGTTTCTCAGTTCGTCCTCGTGGGATACCGAACGTGGAATGTCGACCCCCAGTGAAGGCAAAGCCTCGGTGAAAGAGGCGGTGCTCACCGTCTCCCGCCGTCGGGTGCTGGTCTGCGACAGCAGTAAATTTGGCAAATACGGAATGTTCCACATCTGCTCGCTGGATCAACTGACCGACATTATTTCGGACAACCGGTTGCCCGACGTAGCGCAGGATACTATTGCCAGCCAGGGCGTGAAACTACACCTGGTGGATTGCCGGGAGGGAACGCATCATGCTGAAGTTAGCGGCTAACCTCGACTGGCTGTTTTGCGAACGTCCCATTGCGGAGCGCTTTCAGTCCGCAAAGGCGGCGGGTTTTCACGGCGTTGAAGGGCTGTTTCTGTGGCAGCATCCGCTGGAGGTGCTGCTGGCGGCGCAACGGGAAACCGGCCTGCCGGTGGCGTTGATGAATGCGCCGGCGGGTAACTGGCAAGCCGGTGAACGCGGACTGGCCTCCCTGCCAGGCAGTGACGAGGAATTTCATCGTAGTCTGCTGATTGCCCGCGATTACGCCACGGCACTGGGCTGTCGCAAGGTGCACGTCATGGCCGGATTGCGCGTGGCTGGACTTTCCGCCAACGCCCAGTATGAGCAATTAACCGACCGACTGCGTATCGCCTGCGACGTCATGGTCGGGGCCGATATCGACGTGTTGATTGAACCGTTGAACCCGGACGATATGCCTGGTTATTTTGTCGATAGCTTTCCACTGGCTGAACGTCTTATTCGCGAAGTGAACAGAAAAAATATCGGCTTACAGTTTGATATTTACCACTGCCAAAAAATACACGGTAATGTTACGCATCTTATTGAACATTATTTACCGTTCATTAAACACTTTCAGATTGCTTCTGTACCCGGTCGCCATGAACCGGGAACGGGAGAATTAAATGAAACATGGCTTTTTGAATTTATTAAGCAAACAGGCTATCAGGGCTGGATAGGTTGTGAATATAAACCGTCAACACCAGGGCCCGAATCGTTACGTTGGATAACACCGTACTTATAATTTTAATATCTCTGTACCGGAAAACCGGAGGAACACATGTCGGATACTGTTATTATTTCGCTGGCACCCGTTGCCGCGGATTGCCCCAGAGTTATACCTGAAGAACTGGCGCAGGAAATACTGGCAAGCGTCGAACATGGTGCAGCCATCGTGCATTTACACGTTCGCGATAAGCAGGGTCGCCTGACGCCGGACACCACCGATTTTCAGGCGACGATCGACCACGTCATGCGCCATTCCGACCTGATTATTCAGGCCTCAACCGGTGGCGTCTCCGCCATGTCGATTGCCGAGCGCTGCGCGCCACTGGACTGTCCCGGTGTCGAAATGGCGTCGCTGAACGTCGGCTCCGTTAACCTCGGCGATGCCGTATACTTTAATCCCGGACCGGACGTCGAATATTGTTCGCAACAAATAACCCAACGTTCCATTATTCCTGAATTTGAAGTTTTCGAAATTGGCATGATTAATAACATTCTGGCGCTGGAAGAAAAAATACCGTTCAAGAAACCGATGTTATTTAATATCGTCCTCGGACACCGTGGAAGTTCACCCGCGACAGTTGATGCGTTAATTGCCTTGCGCAGTATGATCCCTCGCGACGCCTTATGGGGAATTACCCATTTTGGCCGCAAGAATTTCGATATTATTGCGGCAGCGGTCGGCATGGGCGCCAGTGAAGTAAGAATTGGTTTTGAAGACAGCTATTATTTAAGCGCCGAAGAGAAAGCTCAGCATAATTATCAGCAGGTTGCAAAACTCGCCACGCTTATTCGCAGTATGGATAAAAAGGTCGCCACGCCGGATATTGCGCGGCAAATGTTAGCTATTCCACCACGGCAGTAATAGCGAGAGAAAGGACATTTCACCATGACTATCACAACCGTTATTCACAAAACCGGACTGGGCGTCTGCATCGTCGGTGGCGCCCTGGCGGCAATTGGCGCGCTGATGCAGTCTCCCGCCCTCTGGCAGCCGGGGCTGGTGATGCTGACGACAGGCTTCGCGGCAGGCGCGGGCTACTGGACAAATCTTCGCAGCTACCAGTTTACCCTGTGGATCATTGCCGGCTTTGTCGCGGCGATGACCTGGTCAACCGATCTGATCGTCTGGGGCGGATTCAACATCACCCATAAATGGATCGTCTTTTTAGTGATCCAGGCGACCATGTTCAGTATGGGCACCAAACTCACGATTCAGGACTTTATCGACGTCGCTAAAATGCCCTGGGCGGTGTTTATCGGCACCTTCTGTCATTTCGTCATCATGCCTCTGCTCGGCCTGAGCATCACGCTGATCTTTGACTTTCCGCCGGAAGTGGCGGTGGGGATTCTGCTGATTGGTTCCTGTCCCAGCGGGCTCTCCTCCACCGTCATGGTGTATATCGCCAACGCCAACCTGGCGCTGGCGGTCTCGATCGCCGCCGTCTCGACGCTGGCGGCGACGGTCATGACCCCGCTGTGGGTGAATCTGCTGGCGGGTTCAATGATCGACATCCAGCTTACGGCGATGGTGATGGACGTCGTGAAAATCGTGTTGATCCCGATTGGCGCGGCGATTTTACATGACTACCTGAAAACCTATGCCGGCGTGCAGGGGCGTCGTACCGTGCAAACGCTGGCCGGGATCAGCGCCATCTGGCTGCTGTATATGCTTGCCGGCGGCTGGAACACGCTGTTTGGCAGCGCCAGCGCCGACGCGCAAATGTATGCAGTGGTGCTGAACTTTGTGGCAGGCGGGATCATCTGGGCGCTGTTCTATAACTGGCTGTATGGACGCGTGGCCGGCGTCAAGAAGATCATGCCGACCATCTCGATGATGGGCATCATTTTCTTCACCACTACGGCAGCGGCGGCCGGGCGCGACAACCTGGTTCAGGTCGGTTTCTTGCTCTGCTTCGCCATGCTGATGCACAACCTCGGCGGCTTCCTGATTGGCTATTTGATGAGCCGCTGGATCTTCCGCATGGATGTTCAGTCCGCCCGGACGGTAGCCTTCGAAGTCGGCCTGCAAAACGGCGGGATGGCATCAGGTCTTGCCGCCGCGATGGGAAAACTGGCCACCGTTGGTCTCGCCTCTGCGGTCATGACGCCGCTTGGCAACGTCAGCGGCTCGCTGCTGGCTAACTACTGGCGCAAAAAGGATGCCCGACAGGCGCAGGCCCAGAGCGAGTGTTCGCCTGCTCAGCCGGTATCAGAACCTCTGTCAAAAGGATAACTCACCATGATGACTTTAACCCTGCAACAGGCACGACGTGCGGTAGACAGCGCGCTCGATCTCACCGACACCCGTTATGCGCAACGTCCGCTCAGCGTGGCGGTATGCGACGCTCACGGCGAGTTACTGAGCTTTGCCCGTATGGATAACGCCAAACTGTTGACCATTGAGCTGACGCAGCGCAAAGCACGCACCAGCAGCCGTTTAGGTTGCACAACTCAGGCGTTTTTGCAACGTCTGCAAGATGAGTCACTGGATATCAGCTACTTTGCTGACCCACGATTTACCGCCCTGCCCGGCGGCGTACCGATTCTTCACAACGGTAAATGCGTGGGGGCCGTTGCGATTGGTGGACTGTCCGCCCAGGAAGATCACGATGCGGCCATGGCCGTTGCCGAATGTTTGCTCAAGGAGATCGCAGAATGAAAAAGATCGCTATGCTTCACACCAGTTCCGCCACGCTCGCCATGATGCAGCAACTGATCGGCGACATCATGCCAGAAGCGGACGTAATGCACCTGGTCGAAGAGTCGATGATTAAGCAGGTGATGAAGGCCGGAGGCGTGACACCGAACATTGCGGCACGCATTGCCGACTACGTCCACATAGCCGAAAAAGCGGATTGTGAGATTCTCATCACCGCCTGTTCGTCCATTGGCACGGCGGTTGAACAGTGTCAGTTTATGACGCCGCTGCAGCTTGCGCGTATCGACTGCGCGATGGTGGAACAAGCCATTAGCCTGGGTGAGAATATTGCCGTGCTGGCCACCGTCGCCACGACCATGAAACCGACGCTGGAGTATGTGCAGCGCAAAGTACAGGCCAGTGGTAAGCAATGCACCGTGACGCCGATATTGATGGAAGAGGCCTTCCATGCCCTGCTGGCGGGCGATATGGAAACCCACGATCGCATCGTCAGCGAAGGATTGCACAGCGCGTATAAACAGGCTGATGTGGTTATGCTGGCGCAAGCGTCGATGGCGCGCGTTCTGCAACAGCTTCCGTCGCCGCCCGTCCCGGTGATGACCTCTCCGGAAAGCGGGATCCGTTGGCTGAAAACACTGGCGGAAAGCGCATAACCTGGCAAGTCAACACTCCCCGTAGGCGGATAAACGCCAGCGCCATCCGGCAAACAGACAGGCAAAAAAAAGGCCATCATCAGATGGCCAACCATGTCGAAAATGGACCAGCCCTTTCCCCTGCATCACGGGTAAATGCAGGGGTTAGGCTGTTTTATTGCTTTTACTTAATGACAGCTTTCAGCGCTTCGCCGATATCGGCCAGGCTGCGAACCGTTTTCACGCCTGCGGCTTCCAGCGCAGCGAATTTCTCATCCGCCGTGCCTTTACCCCCGGCGATAATGGCGCCTGCGTGACCCATACGCTTACCTTTCGGCGCGGTCACACCGGCGATATAGCCCACAACCGGCTTGGTGACATGATCTTTGATGTAAGCAGCCGCTTCTTCTTCCGCGCTGCCGCCGATCTCACCGATCATCACGATCGCTTCGGTCTGCGGATCTTCCTGGAACAGCTTCAGGATGTCGATGAAGTTAGAGCCCGGGATCGGGTCGCCGCCGATGCCCACGCAGGTGGACTGGCCGAAGCCGTAATCGGTGGTCTGCTTAACCGCTTCATAGGTCAGCGTACCGGAACGGGAAACGATACCCACTTTACCCGGCTTATGGATGTGGCCCGGCATGATGCCGATCTTGCATTCGCCTGGGGTGATCACGCCCGGGCAGTTCGGCCCGATCATGCGCACGCCCGCTTCGTCCAGCTTCACCTTCACGGTCAGCATATCCAGCGTCGGGATACCTTCGGTGATGGTGATAATCAGCTTAATGCCCGCGTCGATCGCTTCCAGAATGGAATCTTTACAGAACGGAGCCGGAACGTAGATCACAGAGGCAGTCGCGCCTGTTGCTTCTACCGCTTCACGCACGGTGTTAAACACCGGCAGGCCCAGATGGGTGGTGCCGCCTTTACCTGGCGTGACGCCGCCTACCATTTGCGTACCGTAAGCGATCGCCTGTTCGGAGTGGAACGTCCCCTGGCTACCGGTGAAGCCCTGACAGATAACCTTGGTGTTTTTATCGATTAAAACAGACATTATTTCCCCTCCACTGCGGCAACAACCTGCTGAGCTGCATCCGTCAGACTTTTCGCTGCAATAATATTCAGGCCGCTGTCAGCCAGTTTCTTCGCGCCGAGTTCGGCGTTGTTGCCTTCCAGACGCACAACCACCGGCACGTTAACGCCCACTTCTTCCACCGCGCCGATAATACCGTCTGCGATCAGGTCGCAACGGACAATACCGCCGAAGATGTTAACCAGCACGGCTTTCACGTTGTCGTCAGAGAGAATAATTTTGAACGCTTCGGTCACGCGCTCTTTGGTCGCGCCGCCGCCCACGTCGAGGAAGTTCGCCGGTTCGCCGCCGTGCAGCTTAACGATGTCCATGGTGCCCATCGCCAGACCCGCGCCGTTCACCATACAGCCGATATTGCCGTCCAGCGCCACGTAGTTCAGTTCCCACTGCGCAGCCTGCGCTTCGCGCGGATCTTCCTGCGACTGGTCGCGCATTTCGCGCAGATCCGGCTGGCGGAACAGCGCATTGCCGTCAGCGCCCAGCTTGCCGTCGAGGCAGATCAGATCGCCTTGTTTGGTGATAACCAGCGGGTTAATTTCGATCAACGCCAGATCGCGCTCCAGGAAAATGGTCGCCAGGCCCATGAAGATCCGGGTGAACTGCTGCACCAGTTTGCCTTCCAGACCCAGTTTGAACGCCAGCTCGCGTCCCTGATACGGCATCGGTCCGGTCAGCGGATCGAGCGCCACTTTATGGATCAGGTGCGGGGTTTCTTCCGCCACTTTTTCAATTTCCACGCCGCCTTCGGTAGAGGCCATAAAGACCACGCGACGGGAGCTGCGGTCAACAACCGCGCCCAGATACAGTTCTTTGTCGATATCGGTCGCCGCTTCAACCAGAATCTGGTTAACCGGCTGGCCGTTCGCATCTGTCTGGTAGGTCACCAGGCGTTTGCCCAGCCAGTGTTCAGCAAACGCGCGAATCTCTTCTTTGCTGTTAACGACCTTCACACCGCCCGCTTTACCACGGCCACCAGCGTGAACCTGACATTTTACTACCCACGGACCGGCACCGATTTTCGATGCCGCTTCTTCAGCCTGGCGCGGAGTAGTACAGGCATAACCCACCGGCGCCGGTAAGCCATAGCGGGCAAAAAGTTGTTTTGCCTGATATTCATGTAAGTTCATGTGTTCTGTCCATCCTTCAGGTAATCGTTATCTTTAAACCCGTAGACCAGAGCGGTATCTTTGCCGGACGGCGCTACGCTTAATCCGGCCTACGGGGCAGGTGACGCTAAAAAATGACTATACGTCCAGCAGCAGACGCGTTGGATCTTCCAGCAGCTCTTTAATCGCCACCAGGAAGCCCACGGATTCGCGGCCGTCGATCAGGCGGTGATCGTAAGACAGCGCCAGGTACATCATCGGCAGGATTTCAACCTTGCCCTCCACCGCCATCGGACGATCTTTAATGGCGTGCATCCCGAGGATCGCGCTCTGCGGCGGGTTGATGATCGGGGTGGACATCAGGGAACCGAACACACCACCGTTGGTGATGGTAAAGTTACCGCCGGTCAGGTCTTCTACCGTCAGCTTGCCGTCACGGCCTTTGACGGCCAGCTCTTTAATTTTCTTCTCGATGTCAGCCATGCCCAACGTATCCACGTCACGCAGGACGGGCGTCACCAGGCCACGCGGCGTAGACACCGCCATGCTCACGTCGAAATAGTTGTGATACACCACGTCGTCGCCGTCGATAGACGCATTCACTTCCGGATAACGCTTCAGCGCTTCAACCACCGCCTTCACATAGAAGGACATGAAACCCAGACGGATACCGTGACGTTTCTCGAACGCTTCGCCGTACTGCTTACGCAGATCCATGATTGGCTTCATGTTGACTTCGTTGAAGGTGGTCAGCATCGCGGTGGAGTTTTTCGCTTCCAGCAGACGCTCGGCCACGCGCTTGCGCAGTCGGGTCATCGGGACGCGTTTTTCACTGCGAGCGCCAAGCGCTGGCTGTGCCGCCGCAGCCGCAGCGGGTGCGTTGGACGCTTCTTTCGCCGGCGCTTTCGCCAGATGTTTTTCTACATCTTCACGGGTGATGCGGCCACCGACGCCGGTGCCTTTAATGGCGCTGGCATTCAGGTTGTGTTCGGCCAGCAGGCGACGGATCGCCGGGCTGAGCGCATCGTTGTTTTGCTCTTCCAGAGACGCCTGCTGGCGCTGCGCCGGGGTGGACGCTTTCTCTTCGGATTTCGCGCTGGTTTCTTTACCGGCGCTGTTGCCTTCACGCAGGCGACCCAGGATCTGGCGAGAGGTCACGGTAGTGCCTTCGTCTTCCAGAACCGCATCCAGAATGCCGTCCGCTGATGCCGGTACTTCCAGTACCACTTTGTCAGTTTCGATTTCGACCAGCACTTCGTCACGAACCACGGCATCGCCTGGTTTTTTGTGCCAGGTGGCGACGGTCGCGTCCGCTACGGACTCAGGCAGGTCGGGAACAAGAATATCTACGCTACTCATTATTTATCCTTTATTTAATCGACGTTCAGCGCGTCATTAACCAGATCTTGTTGCTGCTTCTGGTGAACGGACATATACCCTACCGCCGGAGAGGCGGAGGCCGGGCGACCTGCATAACGCAGGGCGGACCCAAATGGAATCACTTCACGGAAATGATGCTGGCTGCAGTACCAGGCGCCCTGGTTGAGCGGCTCTTCCTGACACCAGACAAAATCATGTACGTGAGCGTACTGTTTCAGCACGTCCTGCATCGCCTGATGCGGGAACGGATAAAGCTGTTCGATGCGCACAATGGCAACATCTTTCTGATCGTTCTTACGGCGCTGTTCCAGCAGGTCGTAATAAACCTTACCAGAACACATCACCACGCGCTTCACGCCTTTCGGATCGATATCATCAATTTCGCCAATGGCCGGCAGGAAGGTGCCGTTGGCCAGCTCATCCAGGCTGGAAACCGCCAGTGGATGACGCAGCAGCGATTTCGGCGACATGACCACCAACGGACGACGCATACCGCGCAGCGCCTGACGACGCAGCATGTGGTACACCTGAGCCGGGGTGGACGGCACGCAAACCTGCATGTTCTGCTCGGCGCAAAGCTGCAGATAACGCTCCAGTCGCGCGGAGGAGTGCTCCGGCCCCTGGCCTTCGTAACCGTGCGGCAGCAGCATCACCAGGCCACACATGCGGCCCCACTTCTGTTCGCCGGAGGAGATGAACTGGTCAATCACCACCTGCGCGCCGTTGGCGAAGTCACCGAACTGCGCTTCCCAGATCGTCAGGGTACGCGGTTCCGCCGTGGCGTAACCGTATTCAAACGCCAGTACCGCTTCTTCAGACAGAACGGAGTCCCATACCCGGAAGCTGCCCTGGCCGTTATGCACATGCTGCAGCGGGGTGTAGGTTGAACCGTTAGACTGATTATGAATCACCGCGTGGCGGTGGAAGAAGGTGCCGCGACCGGAGTCTTCGCCGGACAGGCGTACCGGGATACCTTCATCAACCAGCGTGGCGTAAGCCAGATTTTCCGCGCCGCCCCAGTCGAACAGTTTCTCGCCCGCCGCCATCGCCTGGCGGTCAGCGTAAATTTTGGCCACGCGGGACTGCATCTCAACCGCTTCCGGCACCGTACTGATGCGTTTCGCCAGCTCCTGCAGACGCTTCATCTCCACCTTGTTCGGGTATGCTTCGTCCCACTCGTGGTTGAGGTACGGCGACCAGGTAAAGGAGTGCATGTTCATCGGACGCCACTCTTTCACCACGCATTCGCCGGCGTCCAGCGCGTCACGGTAAAGGTTGACCATTTCGGTCGCGTCTTCCAGCGTGGCGACGTTGTCGGCTTCCAGTTTGTCGGCGTAGATCTTACGCGGGGTCGGGTGTTTTTTGATTTTCTGGTACATCAGCGGCTGGGTTGCGCTCGGCTCGTCGGCTTCGTTATGGCCGTGACGGCGGTAGCATACCAGGTCGATGAAGACATCACGTTTAAAGGTGTTACGGAAGTCCAGCGCCAGACGGGTGACAAACGCCACTGCTTCCGGATCGTCCGCATTGACGTGGAAGATCGGCGCCTGCACCATTTTACCGATGTCGGTGCAGTACGGCGTGGATCGGGCATCCAGCGGATTAGAGGTGGTGAAGCCCACCTGGTTGTTGATAACGATGCGAACGGTCCCGCCCACTTCGTATCCCCGCGCTTTCGACATGTTCAGGGTTTCCTGAACCACGCCCTGCCCGGTCACCGCGGCGTCACCGTGAATGGTGATCGGCAGCACTTTGTTGCTGCTCGGCTCGTCGAGCCTGTCCAGACGCGCCCGTACGGAACCGATAACCACCGGGCTGACGATCTCCAGGTGCGACGGGTTAAACGCCAGCGCCAGGTGGACCAGGCCGCCTTCGGTTTCAATATCGGACGAGAAGCCCATGTGGTACTTCACGTCACCGGTACCGAGGTGTTCTTTATGTTTGCCCGCAAATTCGTCGAACAGATCCTGCGGTTTTTTACCCAGCACGTTGACCAGCACGTTCAGACGACCACGGTGGGCCATTCCCAGCACCACTTCACGGGTGCCGCTGTTGCCCGCATGGCGGATCATCTCTTTCAGCATCGGGATTAACGCGTCGCCGCCTTCCAGCGAGAAGCGTTTCGCGCCAGGGAACTTCGCGCCCAGATAACGTTCCAGGCCTTCCGCCGCGGTCAGTTCGCTCAGGAAACGTTTTTTCTCATCGGCGCTAAACGCCGCGCGTCCGGATTCGATACGCTGTTGCAGCCAGCGTTTTTCTTCGGTGCTGGTGATGTGCATGTACTCGGCGCCGATCGGGCCGCAGTAAGTTTGTTTGAGGGCGGAGAGCAACTCGCCCAGCTTCATCGTCTCTTTGCCGCCAGCAAAAGAACCTACGTTAAAGCTTTCCTGGAAGTCGGCCTCGGTCAGATCGTGGAAGGAAGGATCCAGATCCGCCACGGTTTCTTGCTTCCACAGTCCCAGCGGATCGAGATTCGCATGCTGGTGACCGCGGAAACGATAAGCGTTAATGAGCTGCAGGACTTTAACCTGCTTCACATTGGTGTCAGGGTCGGAAATCGAAGAAGAGTAACGTGAGGCATCCTTCGCCAGACGACGGAAATAATCACGCGTTTTTGAATGGAATTGATCCGGTTTGACCCCTGTACCAGGCAACTGCTGGAACGTGGAACGCCAGTTCGCGTCCACAGAGTCAGGATCGGTTAAGAAGTCTTCATAGAGCTGTTCTATCCAGCTCTGGTTTGCGCCAGAGAGGTAAGAAGAGTCCAGCCAGGCTTTCAAAGCGCTGTTCTGCATCGTGATCCCTTAAGCATTTTTATGCTTACTTTCGCCGTAGAAACTACCACGCACACCGAGTGTACGTGCCGGGGTTCACCTGCGAGCTCTTACTGGCCCGCGAAGGAACCTTTAAAAACTGCCATTCATCTTCTGCGTTCAGGCTGCGACGTCGTTGGCTGCCTTGTCTCGTCCTGTACGCCTCGATGACGGGTACTGCAATGTAGCGGTTTTTAAAGATTTCCTGCATCACCGGGGAATCGCTTCCCCGGCGTTTACACGTTATGCACTGCGCTGCAACAGCATCGACTTAATATGGCCGATGGCGCGCGTCGGGTTTAGCCCCTTAGGACACACACTGACGCAGTTCATGATGCTGTGACAGCGGAATACGCTGAATGCATCGCTCATCCCTTCCAGGCGGCTGTCGGTTTCGGTATCGCGGCTGTCGATCAGGAAGCGGTATGCCGCTAACAGACCGGCCGGGCCGATGAACTTATCCGGGTTCCACCAGAAAGACGGGCAAGACGTTGAGCAGCACGCACACAAAATACATTCATACAGCCCATCGAGTTTTTCCCGCTGCTCGGGCATCTGCAAATGCTCGCGCGCCGGAGGATTTTGCCCATTATTCAACAAGTAAGGCTTAATCTTCTCATATTGTGCGTAGAATTGCCCCATGTCTACCACCAAATCGCGGATCACCGGTAACCCTGGCAGTGGACGGATGACAATTTTCTTACCCGGCTGATTCAGCGCCGAAATGGGCGTGATGCACGCCAGGCCGTTTTTGCCGTTCATGTTCAGTCCGTCAGACCCGCAGACCCCTTCACGGCAGGAGCGACGGAAAGAGAGGCTCGGATCTTTTTCTTTCAGCTGCATCAGCGCATCCAGCAGCATCATATCGCGCCCTTCTTCGCCTTCCAGGGTGTAATCCTGCATGCGCGGAGCGTCATCAACATCCGGGTTATAGCGATAAATTGAAAACTCGAGTTTCATTGTCCTGTCTCCGCATTAGTAAGTACGAATCTTCGGCGGGAATGCCGGGCGCAGTTTCGGTTCCATATTGACCTGACGTCGCGTCATGGACTCCGTCTCTGGCAGATACAGGGAATGGCACAGCCAGTTTTCATCATCACGCTCCGGGAAGTCGAAGCGGCTATGCGCGCCGCGACTTTCGGTACGGAAGTTTGCTGAAACCGCCGTGGCGTAGGCAGTTTCCATCAGGTTATCCAGCTCCAGGCACTCAACGCGCTGAGTGTTGAACTCGCTGGAAGTATCGTCCAGACGGGCGTTTTTCAGCCGCTCGCGGATCGCCTTCAGTTGTTCCAGCCCTTTCGCCATCGCGTCGCCTTCACGGAATACCGAGAAGTTGTGCTGCATACATTCCTGCAGCGCTTTGCGAATCACGACCGGATCTTCACCGTCGCGGTTATTGTTCCAGCGGTTCAGGCGCGCCAGTGAGGCGTCGATTTCGTCGTCGGTCGCATCGCGCAGTGCGCCCTGCTCCGCGATAGACTCCTGCAGATGCAGACCCGCCGCACGGCCAAACACCACCAGATCCAGCAGCGAGTTGCCGCCCAGACGGTTGGCGCCGTGTACGGAGACGCAGGCGATTTCGCCCACCGCAAACAGGCCCGGAATCACCACGTCTTCGCCCTGCTCGTTTACGGTCAGCGCCTGGCCGGTCACTTTGGTCGGGATTCCGCCCATCATGTAGTGGCAAGTCGGGATAACCGGAATCGGCTCTTTCACCGGGTCGACGTGGGCAAAGGTACGGGAAAGTTCGAGAATACCCGGCAGACGGGACTCCAGAACCTCTTTCCCCAGATGATCAAGTTTCAGCTTGGCATGCGGCCCCCACGGACCGTCGCAGCCGCGACCTTCGCGAATTTCAATCATGATGGAACGCGCCACCACGTCGCGACCCGCCAGGTCTTTCGCATTCGGCGCATAACGCTCCATGAAGCGTTCGCCGTGTTTGTTCAGCAGATAGCCGCCTTCGCCGCGGCAACCTTCGGTGACCAGTACGCCCGCACCGGCGATACCGGTCGGGTGGAACTGCCACATTTCCATGTCCTGCACCGGCACGCCTGCGCGAATCGCCATGCCCACGCCGTCGCCGGTATTAATATGGGCGTTGGTGGTGGATTGATAAATACGGCCTGCGCCGCCGGTCGCCAGCACCGTGGCGCGGGCTTTGAAGTAAACCACTTCACCGGTTTCAATGCACAGCGCGGTACAACCCACGATCGCGCCGTCGGCGTTCTTCACCAGATCCAGCGCATACCACTCGGAGAAAATGGTGGTGTGGTTTTTCAGGTTCTGCTGATACAGCGTGTGCAGCAGCGCATGGCCGGTACGGTCAGCTGCCGCTGCGGTACGTGCCGCCTGCTCGCCGCCGAAGTTTTTCGACTGGCCGCCAAACGGACGCTGATAGATACGACCGTCATCAAGACGGGAAAAAGGCAGCCCCATGTGCTCCAGCTCCAGAATCGCTTCCGGTCCGGTCTTGCACATATATTCAATCGCGTCCTGGTCACCAATGTAGTCCGACCCTTTGACGGTGTCGTACATGTGCCATTCCCAGTTATCCTCATGGGTATTACCGAGCGCGACGGTAATGCCGCCCTGCGCGGAAACGGTATGGGAACGGGTTGGAAAGACTTTAGAGAGCAGCGCACAGGTTTGTCCGCTCTGGGAAATTTGCAGCGCCGCACGCATACCCGCGCCGCCTGCGCCTATGACCACTGCATCAAATTCTCTGACTGGCAATTTCATTACACACCCCACACCACAACAAATCCATAAATGACGTAAACCACCAGCGCAACGACGATAGCCAGTTGCAGACCTAAACGAACGGCCAGCGGTTTAACGTAGTCGGTCAACACCTGCCACATGCCGATCCAGGCATGAATCAAGATGGAAAAAAGGGCCAGCAGAGTGAAGACTTTGGTGAAGGCCGATGAGAAGAAACCGGTCCAGACTTCCCAGGTCAGGTCGCCGCTCGTGGCGAAGAACCCCACCATGTAGATGATGTATAACGTCAGAACGATAGCGGTAGCGCGGACCAGGATGAAGTCATGTACGCCATTGCGTCCTAATGCGGAGGCATTGCTTACCATACGAGGACTCCTGCGAGAAGTGAAAGCACGACAGTGATAACGAAAGAGATTTTGGCCGAGCGTTGACCCGCTTCGAATGTTTCTTCCAGATAGCCAAAATCCATTAACATGTGACGCACGCCGCCCACCACGTGGTACGCCAGCGCGGTGAGAATGCCCCACATGATAAATTTAACGAAGAAGCTCCCCATGATGGCGGACGCCTGCTGGAATCCTTCCGGGGAAGAGAGGCTGGTACCCAATAACCACAACAGAATCCCGACCGCCACGAAGGTGATCACGCCGGAAACGCGATGGAGAATGGACGCTATCGCCGTGATTGGGAACCGGATCGTTTGCAGATCCAGATTGACAGGTCTTTGTTTTTTCACATTTCTTATCATGAATAACGCCCACATGCTGTTCTTATTATTCCCTTTAGACTTCGGGTACAGAGGCTCATCCACCTGTAGCCTGAAAGACGACGGGATTTCCTTCCTCCGGTCTGCGTGCGGGTCAGACAGCGTCCTTTCTATAACTGCGCGTCATGTAAAACACTGCTTCCAGATGCTAAAACGACACGTTACAACGCTGGGTGGCTCGGGATTGCAGGGTATTCCGGAGACCTGGCGGCAGTATAGGACGTTCACAAAATCATTACAATTAACCTACATATAGTTTGTCGGGTTTTATCGCGAACAGTGACCTACGTCACGATAACAACATTTTTTTAATTTTTAATCATCTGATTTGACAATCATTAAACAAAGTTGTTACAAACAACACCAGAAAAAGCATATAATGCGTAAAAGTTATGGGGTCACTCTTTAACCTGCAAATAAGTTATGTAACAGTAAGAAGATATTGACCGATCCCTTCAGTACAGTTAATAGTGATAGACAGGTTGAATAATTCGGATTGCTAAGTTGTTGATTTGTTGCTATTTCACCATGAGTTAACTGATTTACCTGCAAGCGCCCATTGCTCTGTACCCTGGTTTTCTCCTCTCACGCAGAGCGGCGAGCCGAATAACAAACCGGTAACAGTTAATTTTATGTTTACACAAACTCATTCCCGCTGCGTCAACGCGGCACGCGTGAAGGACGATGTGTAGAAGACAGATCTCACCTGTGCAGTCTCAAGCAATAAGGCGCTAAGGAGACCGTAAATGGCTGATACAAAGGCAAAACTCACCCTCAATGGTGATGCTGCTATCGAACTGGACGTGCTGAAGGGCACGCTGGGTCAGGACGTTATTGATATTCGTAGTCTGGGTTCAAAAGGCATGTTCACTTTTGATCCGGGTTTCACCTCTACCGCATCCTGCGAATCCAAAATTACGTTCATCGACGGCGATGAAGGGATTTTGTTACACCGCGGCTTCCCGATCGATCAGCTGGCCACCGACTCCACCTACCTGGAAGTGTGCTACATCCTGCTGTACGGCGAAAAACCAACGCAGGCTGAATACGACGAGTTCAGAACCACGGTGACCCGTCATACCATGATCCACGAGCAGATCACCCGCCTGTTCCACGCCTTCCGCCGCGACTCACATCCCATGGCGGTAATGTGCGGGATCACCGGCGCGCTGGCGGCGTTCTATCACGACTCGCTGGACGTGAACAATCCGCGCCACCGCGAAATCGCGGCCTTCCGTTTGCTCTCCAAAATGCCGACGATGGCAGCGATGTGTTACAAGTATTCGATCGGTCAGCCATTCGTTTACCCGCGTAACGACCTCTCCTATTCCGGTAACTTCCTGAATATGATGTTCTCTACGCCGTGCGAAACGTATGAAGTGAACCCGGTGCTGGAACGTGCAATGGACCGTATCCTGATCCTGCACGCTGACCACGAGCAGAACGCGTCCACCTCCACCGTTCGTACCGCAGGTTCTTCCGGCGCCAACCCCTTTGCCTGTATCGCGGCGGGCATCGCTTCCCTGTGGGGACCGGCACACGGCGGCGCAAACGAAGCGGCCCTGAAAATGCTGGAAGAAATCAGCTCAGTTAAACACATTCCGGAATTTGTTCGTCGCGCGAAAGATAAAAACGACTCTTTCCGCCTGATGGGCTTCGGCCACCGCGTGTACAAAAACTACGACCCGCGCGCCACCGTAATGCGTGAAACCTGCCATGAAGTGCTGAAAGAGCTGGGCACGAAAGATGACCTGCTGGAAGTGGCCATGGAGCTGGAACACATCGCGCTGAACGACCCGTACTTCATTGAGAAGAAGCTCTACCCGAACGTGGACTTCTACTCCGGTATCATTCTGAAAGCGATGGGGATTCCGTCCTCTATGTTCACCGTGATCTTCGCGATGGCACGTACCGTCGGCTGGATTGCGCACTGGAATGAAATGCACAGCGAAGGCATGAAAATCGCCCGTCCTCGTCAGCTGTATACCGGCTACGATCAGCGTGATTTTAAGTCTGACATTAAGCGTTAATGCTTTACGCATCCGGCGTCCCCCACGCCGGATGCGTGCCAGCGCGCTCCGGCTCTCCCTCCCTGCCGGATGGCCTGTTAACCGCACCATCCCCTCTTTTATTGACCCGCGTTATTTTAATCTGCTCACACTTTCTCTATGATTTCCTGAGATTTCGCTAAACGTTATTCAGGAGCAGGGAATGCCATCTTTGCAGTGGGGCGCCTTATTTGTCTTGTCGTTACTTCTTTCCCTGCTGTTCCTGTACGTTCATCTCCCGGCGGCGCTGTTGCTCGGCCCGATGCTGGCAGGCATTGTGTTTAGTCTGCGCGGGATGCCCCTGAAACTGCCCCGTAGCGCCTTCCTCGCCGCCCAGGCGATCCTCGGCTGCATGATTGCGCAAAACCTTACCGGCTCCATCCTCACCACGCTTGCCCTTCACTGGCCGATGGTCCTGGCGGTGCTGTTGGTTACGCTGCTTTCCAGCGCGGTAGTGGGCTGGCTGCTGGTCCGCTACAGTTCGCTGCCGGGCAACACCGGCGCGTGGGGCTCTTCGCCCGGCGGCGCGGCGGCGATGGTCGCCATGGCGCAGGACTATGGCGCGGACATCCGTCTGGTGGCATTTATGCAGTATTTACGCGTGCTGTTCGTTGCGGGGGCGGCGGTGCTGGTCACCCGCCTGATTCTGGGCGACAGCGCAGAGGCCGTCAGCCAGCAGGTGGAATGGTTTCCGCCGCTGAGCGTTAACTTACTGTCTACCCTGCTGTTGGCGGCCATTGCGGGTCTTGCCGGACGGCTGTTGCGGATCCCGTCCGGTACGATGTTGCTGCCGATGCTGGCAGGCGCGTTGCTGCATACCAGCGGGACGATGGTGATTGAACTGCCGGAGTGGCTGCTGGCGATTGCCTATATGGCGATTGGCTGGCGCATCGGTCTGGGCTTCGATAAACAGGTGTTTTTCATGGCGCTGCGCCCCCTGCCGCAAATACTCGCCTCCATCTTTTCCCTGATGGCGATTTGCGCGGCAATGGCATGGGGCCTCGCGCACTACATGCAAATTGATTTTATGACCGCCTATCTCGCCACCAGCCCCGGCGGGCTGGACACCGTGGCGGTGATCGCCGCTGGCAGCAACGCCGATATGGCGCTGATCATGGCGATGCAAACCCTGCGCCTGTTCAGCATCTTGCTGACCGGCCCGGCGGTGGCGCGTTTTATTTCCACCTACGCGCCAAAACGGCCATCACAGCGCTGAAAAACGTCGCGTGGCCAGACTGCTCGCTATTTTTGACAGTGCGGACACCAGTAAAATGGGCGCGACGAAAGCGTGGTTTTTTCAATGATCCCGCCACAGCGCTCGCACGTTTCACCGTCACGGTGGAACACATGAAAGCGAAACAGCGCGCCATGGTGTTTATTCTCATCCACCCGCCCACGCGTGGTATAGGACAGGCGCGGAATATCCAGCAGCGCGTGGGATAACGCGTCGAGTTGTTTCGCATTCAACGCGTTCGCTTTGTGACTGCCGTTTAGTCCCACCTGCCAGAGGATCTCGACGCGCAGGTAGTTACCCAGCCCGGCGAGAAATGCCTGATCCAGTAGCAGCCCGGCAAATTGTCGATTGCGAAAACGGGGCGAAAGCAGACGTTCTTTTACCGCTTCAGCCGTCAGACGCGGATCGAGCACATCCGGGCCAACGCGCTGTAAAAAGGGATGGGTAGTAAGTTGCTCCGGCGTCAGCATCTCAATATCCGAGGCGCTGTAGAGCAGAATGGCTTTATCCGCCGTTTGCAGCCGCACGCGCAGCACGCGGGTGGTCTGCGGCGCTTCACCGCTGTCCACCACTCGCCACACGCCGTAAAGCTGATTGTGGCTGTACAACGTCAGGCCGTCGGAAAAATGGGTCAACAGCGCTTTACCGCGCGTTTCCATTTCCGTCACTCGCTGCCCTTGTAGCTGTGATTCAAAGGGTTTTAACTGCGCAAAGGCAAACCAGACGTCCGTCAACGGTTTACCTTTGATCGCCGCCTCCAGGGTATCCGCCGCGCGGCGGATCTCCGGGCCTTCAGGCATGATACTGTCCTTATCGATAGTGTTAGTGGGTTGCGCCGCCCGTCACCACAAGATCCTTTTCGACCTGTAGTGCGGTCTCAATGGCGATTTCCAGTGCCTGACGCACCGTTTCCGCCGCCATGCTGGGCGCGCCCGGATGCGCCGCCGCCTGCTGCGGTAGATAAGGGATATGAATAAATCCGCCCTTCACCTCCGACAGGCCGCTTAATTTATGCAGCAGCCCGTACATGACATGGTTGCAGACAAAGGTGCCGGCAGTTTGCGATACCGACGCCGGCACGCCCGCCTCACGCATCGCGCTCACCATCGCTTTGATCGGCAGCGTGCTAAACCAGGCCGCCGGACCGTCGATCACTATCGGCATATCCACTGGCTGCTGGCCTTTATTATCCGCAATGCGGGCATCATCGACGTTGATCGCCACGCGCTCAACGGTGATATCCGAACGCCCCCCGGCCTGACCTACCGCCAGCACTAGCGCCGGAGAGAGCGCGTCAATCGCCGCATTCAGTACGCTGAGCGATTCGCCAAATACGCAGGGTAACTGGCGCGCAACCACGCGACATCCGCGGATAATTGCGTTGTCGAGGCGCGACACCACTTCCCAGGAGGGGTTAATCTGTTCGCCGCCAAACGGCTCAAAACCGGTGATCAATACCGTTTTCATCCTTCCTCCTTACAGGAACATCAGGAAATACATCAGGAACACGTTGACGATAAGCAGCAACACGCCGGTCGGCACCTGCGCTTTAATCACCGCGTTTTTATCCGGCAGCTCCAGCAACGCGGCAGGAACAATGTTGAAGTTTGCCGCCATCGGCGTCATAAGCGTACCGCAGTAGCCGGAAAACATGCCAATCGCCGCCATCACCGCCGGATTGCCGCCGTGCTGGAGCACCAGAATCGGAATGCCAATCCCTGCCGTCACGATCGGGAAAGCGGCAAAGGCGTTGCCCATCACCATCGTCAACAGCGCCATCCCGAGGGTATACACCGCCACCGCGATAAAGCGGCTGTCAACGGCGAGGTATTCCTGAGTCAGATACGAAATGCCGCTGCCCACGCCTGCGGCGGTGAACAACAGTCCCAGCGTCGCGAGGATCTGCGGCAGAATAAACGCCCAGCCGATGGAGTCGAGCAAACGCCGCGCTTCCTGAATCGGCTGATGGACCTTCTCGTGCGTCATTTTGATCGCCATGCCGAGGCCGATCAGCGAACCTGCGGTCATGGAAAACAGCGTGACCAGGGTAGCGTGGTTACCTGGCCCGAACAGCCCTTCCTGTAAACCGGGAATATGGTTGAACATCAGCACGCCGATCACCGTCACTACCGGAATCGCCAGCGCCGGATAAAACAGGCGGTTGCCGAGACGCGTCGCGCTCTCTTCACGTTGCTCACGGGTACGCTGATGATAGCTGCCGAGCTTTACGCCGCCAAATCCGGCAATCAGCGCCATCAACACCACGGCAATGCCAACGGCGATATTCACCGCGCGCTTGTCGCCCACTAACTGATAGGTCCAGTCGCCCAGTAAAAACAGCAGACCGTAGACGCCCCAGAATAATCCCGTCGTCAGCCGTCGCGGGTTGGCTTTGTCCCGCCAGGACATCAGAGCGACAATCAACAGAATAACGCCTGCCAGCCAGTAGAGGTAGCTTTGCTGAAAATTCATTGCGCATCTCCTTTACCCGCGTTCGCCGCACTGGCTTTCGCCATCTCACGTTGCAGATAGTTATCGAGCCGCCACAGGCGCGCGCCGTGGATCAGAAACGCGCAGATCGCCGTGGGGATCCCCCACAGCGCAATGTGCAGCGGTTCGGTCTGGATCCCGCCGGATTCCAGCATAAAGTTGTGCATGAAGATGATCGCGCCGAACGCAACGAAGATATCTTCGCCAAAGAACAACCCAACGTTATCGGTCGCCGCCGACATCGCCCGCAGGCGATAGCGTACCGCGCCAGGCAACTGGCCGTAATTCTTCTCCGCCGCGCCTTCCGCCATCGGCGCCAGCAGAGGACGCACCATCTGCGGATGGCCGCCGAGGCTGGTCAGCCCCAGCGCCGCCGTCACTTCACGGATAAAGAGGTACACCACCAACAGACGACCCGCGGTGGCGCTGCGAATTTTCGCGATCCACGTCTGGGCGCGTTCTTTGAGACCGTGACGCTCCAGCAGACCGATCACCGCAAGCGGGATCAACAGAATAAACGGCAGATTGCGGGTATTGAGAAAGCCTTCTCCCAGTTTTTCGAGGATCGTGGCGATCGGCATCTGCGCCGCCAGTCCGGTGACGATCCCGGCCACAATGACCACCAGCACCGGGTTAAAGCGTAAAAGAAACCCGACCACAATGACGGCAATGCCCATCAGTGGCCAGAGAGTGATAGCATCTCCCATAATCCATTCCTTGTCTGTTGTGTTTTTGTTGTGTCGTACGTCAGCGCGTCGTCCTCTTTGGGACGACGTCATTGTTTAAGCTGTAATGTGAATACCGCGCGTCGTAAACGCTTCGCGCAGACGTCGGGCAAAAGCGAGTGCGTGCTCGCCGTCACCATGAATGCACACTGTCTGGGCGACCACGCTGGCCCACGCGCCGGTCACACTCTGCACGCGGCCGCTTTCCACCATCCCCAGCGTTTGCGCCAGCGACTGTTCCTCGTCGTCGATCAGCGCTCCCGGCTGGCTACGCGGCACCAGCGAACCGTCAGGCTGGTAGCCGCGGTCGGCGAATACTTCCTGACGGGTGACAAGTCCGTAACGCTCACCCGCACGGATCAGTTCGCTGCCCGCCAGTCCGACCAGAACCAGCGCGGGGTCGCAGGCATGTACCGCTTTCGCGATCGCGTCCGCAAGCTGCGGGTCTTTCGCCGCCTGGTTGTAGAGCATCCCATGCGGCTTGACGTGACGCAGAACGCCGCCCTCCGCTTTCGCGATCGCCGCCAGCGCGCCGACCTGATACAGCGTCTGCGCGTAGACGGTTTCCGGCGGCAGGGTCATTGCCGTACGGCCAAAGTTTTCCCGGTCGGGAAAGCTGGGGTGCGCGCCAATGGCGACGCCGTTTTTCAGCGCATTTCGCACACTCGACAGCATGGTTTGCGCATCCCCGGCATGAAACCCGCAGGCAATATTGGCCGAAGAGACCAGCGTTAACAGTTCCGCATCGCTTGCGCAGCCTTCGCCGAGGTCCGCATTCAAATCAATGTTCATTGCTCAACCGCCATGTCAGTTGTTCAAGATAGCGCCGCTGGTCCTGGCGCGCTTTCAGCGCGTCTTCCAGCGAACACTGGACAAAATGAATCGGCTGACCGAGCGGGATCTGCGCCAGATGGTACATATCCGCTTCGATAATACAGGCGATTCGCGGATAGCCGCCGGTGGTCTGGGCGTCGTTCATTAATACAATCGGCTGACCGTTGTGCGGCACCTGCACCACCCCGGGCAGCAAACCGTGGGACAGCAGTTCACGTTCGGTGGTGCGTTTTAGCGGCTGTCCCTGCAGCCGGTAGCCCATCCGGTTACTTTGCGGACTGAGGTACCACGGCGAACGCCAGAACGACGCCTGCGATGCCGTATCAAACTCGTGATATTCCGGCCCCGGCAGTGCGCGAAGCCGGTTTCCCCACAGCAGCTGTTTTACCCCCTGGGCGCCGAGGAATTGCCGCGCCGGTGCGCCAATGGCGAGGCGGTCGCCGTCCCGGAGCAGACGCCCTTCGAAACCGCCAATCCCGACTTTCAGGTCCGTACTGCACGACCCCATGACTTCAGGTACGGCAATGCCTCCGGCCACCGCCAGGTAGCTGCGCATACCGTGTTGCGGACGCTTTAACGCCAGACGCTGACCCGCTTTTACCGGCAGTCGCCAGCCTGTCCAGACCGGGTGCTCATCCAGTTTCGCTTCGCATCCTGCGCCGGTCAGGGCAAACCAGCCGTCGGCCTCAAATTCGACCACCAACTGTCCGAGCGTAATTTCCAGCAGGGGCGCGTTGGCGTCGTTGCCGACCAGCAAATTGGCGATATGCATGGCGGGTCGATCCAGCGCGCCGCAGTGGCTGATACCGGACTGGCGAAAACCGTGACGGCCACCATCCTGTACCGAAGCGTACATTCCCGCGCGAATAATCTTCAACATACCCCCTCCTTCTGCGGGATAAAGCGCACGTTGTCGCCGGGACGCAGCAGGACCGGTTCATCCTGCGTCGGGTCGAACAGTTTCCGCGGCGTGTGTCCGATGAGCTGCCAGCCGCCCGGCGTCGCGAGCGGATAAATGCCCGTCTGCGATCCACCGATCCCGACAGAACCTGCCGGAACGATCAGGCGCGGTTCGGCGCGTCTGGGCGTATGCAACGGTTCCGGTAAGCTTCCAAGATAGGGAAAACCGGGTTGAAAACCTAAAAACCAGACCACGTACTCAACCGACGCGTGTAGTTCGACCACCTGCTTTTCGCTCAGCCCACTGTGACGAGCCACCAGAGCGAGATCGGGACCGCCCGCGCCGCCGTAAACCACCGGGATATCAATATTGCGCGAGTCGGGCTCCAGCGCCTCGCTTTCTTCCCACCAGCGCTGCAAACGCTCAATGGCATCCAGCGCCAGGGTTTGCGGCTCCCGTAGGATCACCGTGATATTGTTCATCCCTGGGATAGCTTCAACCACATTTGGCATGTCGACCAGACGCTGGGTCAGTCGCCAGATACGTTTCTGGCTCGCCAGTGTCACGGGGGGTTCCAGCTCCAGTACCACCGCCGTTTCGCCTAACAGATAACAGCGCGCTCGTTGCACTTGCGTTCCTCTTCGTCTTTTTTACGCGGGATTCGGTATGTCAATAAACGTCACATCCAGATCGGTATTTTCATTCAACCAGTCGCTGAGGGCGCGAATACCGCCGCGTTCGGTGGCATGATGCCCGGCGGCGTAAAAATGCAGCCCCTGCTCGCGCGCCGAATGAATGGTTTGTTCAGAGACTTCGCCCGTAATGAACGCGTCTACGCCAAAGCGGGCGGCGCTGTCGATAAAACTTTGTCCGCCGCCGGTGCACCAGGCGACGCGGGTGACCGTCTCCGGCCCGGTATCGCCGCACCATAACGGTTTACGCCCAAGACGCGCTTCAATCCATGAGGCCAGTTCCAGTCCAGGCACTGGCATCGACAGTTCGCCCCAGGGCACCAAGAGTTCGATCTCCCCCATCACGTTGATGCCAAGCAGGGCGGCAAGCTGCGCGTTGTTGCCCAGTTCAGGATGCGCGTCCAGCGGCAGGTGCCAGCCGTAGAGGTTGATATCATTTGCCAGCAGCGTTTTCAGGCGGTTACGCTTCATGCCGCGAATCACCGGGGATTCGCCTTTCCAGAAGTAGCCATGGTGAACGATGACCGCATCAGCCTGCAGGCGTACCGCTTCATCCAGCAATGCCTGGCTGGCCGTGACGCCGGTGACGATTGTTTGCACCGTCGCTTTGCCTTCAACCTGTAAACCGTTAGGCGCGTAATCGCTTATCGCCGCGCTGTTGAGTTTCTCGTTGATCAGTTGTTCCAGTTCGGTGTTTTTCATCATCGCTCCCTTGTTCGTCTATGCGATACGTTAAAATAGCCTTCGGGCGTCCGTTCGTCGATAGCCAATTCACTGACACATTAAGAAACAATCCCGTCGTTTTTTAGCGAGAAAAGCGCGCCCTTCCGTGAGCGAATTCATGTATATTTATGCAATCAGACAGCATATTGCAAAAATAATCCTCTCTGTATCGACATTGTAACGTTAAGGAACCCCCGCCGCGCGGCGTTTTATCCGCTGGGCGCGCAAGCTATTCTGGTATCACAATGAATAAAGCATCATCTCAACCGCGGGCGATTTACTACGTCGTCGCGCTGCAAATCTGGGAATACTTCAGTTTTTACGGCATGCGCGCCCTGCTGATCCTCTATCTCACCAACCAGCTTAAATACGACGATACCCACGCCTATGCGTTATTCAGCGCTTATTGTTCGCTGGTCTATGTCACGCCGATTCTTGGCGGTTATCTCGCTGATAAAGTGCTCGGTAACCGCATGGCGGTAATGCTTGGCGCTTTTCTGATGGCGGTCGGGCATCTGGTCCTCGGCGCCAGCGAAATTGCCCCCACCTTCCTTTATTTGTCGCTGGCAATCATTGTTTGCGGCTATGGCTTGTTCAAGTCGAACATCAGTTGTCTGCTGGGTGAGTTGTACCAGCCGGACGATCCACGCCGTGACGGTGGGTTTTCGCTGCTATACGCGGCGGGCAATGTGGGTTCGATCGTCGCACCGATCGCCTGCGGGTATGTCCAGGAAGAATACAGTTGGGCGATGGGCTTCGCGCTGGCGGCCATCGGCATGATCGCCGGGTTGATCATCTTCCTTTGCGGCAATCGCCACTTCGCGCACACCAAAGGGGTGAACAAAGCCGCGCTGTGCGCCCGGCCGTTTCTCCTGCCCAACTGGGGCTGGCTGCTGGTCCTGTTGGTTGCCGCGCCGCTGGTCATTACCGTTCTGTTCTGGCAGGACTGGTCGGTTTACGCGCTGATTGCCGCCACCGTCATCGGTCTGGCGGTGCTGAGTAAAATTTATCGTCAGGCAGAAAACCAGAAGCAGCGTAAAGAGCTGGGCCTGATCGTGACCCTCACCGTCTTTAGCCTGCTGTTCTGGGCCTTTGCCCAGCAGGGCGGCAGCTCCATCAGCCTGTATATCGATCGCTTCGTAAACCGCGATATTTTCGGCTATTCGGTTCCTACCGCCATGTTCCAGTCGGTAAACGCCTTTGCCGTGATGCTCTGCGGCGTGGTGCTGGCCTGGCGGGTAAAAGAGAGTATGGGGGGTCGCCGCAGCGTACGCATCTGGGGCAAATTCGCTCTCGGCCTCGGTCTGATGAGCGCCGGATTCTGCATTCTGACCCTCAGCGCCCGTTGGTCCGCAGCCTATGGCCACTCTTCCATGCCGCTGATGATCCTCGGTCTGGCGGTGATGGGCTTTGCAGAACTGTTTATCGACCCGGTGGCGATGTCGCAGATTACACGTATTGAAATCCCTGGGGTAACTGGCGTATTAACCGGCATATATATGCTGCTTTCCGGCGCGATTGCCAACTATCTGGCGGGCGTCATTGCCGATCAAACGTCCCAGAGCGCGTTTGACGCCAGCGGCGCGATCAACTATTCCATCAATGCTTATATCGATGTGTTCAGTGACATCACCTGGGGTGCGCTGGCCTGCGTCGGGCTGGTACTGTTGATCTGGCTGTATCAGTCGCTTAAATTCAGAAACCGCCCGCTGGCGATTGAGTCCTGAGTTAACGGACATGAGTGGCTGGGCGCCGTGACCCGATCGTCTTCGTTAAGGCCGGTTACCCGCAGCACCCAGCCACGCTCGCTTCCCTGTGCCTGCATGGTGTGGGCAATGCGTAGCGCCGCCTCCCGCTGACCTTCTTTTTTCCCTGCTGACGTCCCTGCAATAAACCATCCTGTAGCCCCTGGCTATGTCCTTCCAGGCTACCGGGTGACATAAATGACCTTACGCGCCTTTTCTTGCCGCTTCATAGGCGGCAAGCGTCGCCACGCGGGCCTGTTTATGATCGACGATGGGCTGCGGGTAGTTAAGCGTGACGCCTGCTTTTTTTGCCCATTTCCACGGTTCGTGAATCGCGTTTCCAGGCACGTCGCGCAGTTCCGGGAGCCACTGACGAATAAACCTACCGTCGCGATCGAATTTTTCCCCCTGCGTTGTTGGGTTAAAAATACGAAAATAGGGTGCGGCGTCAGTACCTGTGGAGGCCGCCCACTGCCAGCCGCCGTTATTGGCGGCGAGATCGCCATCAATAAGCTGCGACATGAAATAGCGCTCGCCCTTGCGCCAGTCGATCAGCAGGTCTTTCACCAGGAAACTGGCGGTAATCATTCGCAGACGGTTATGCATCCAGCCGGTAGCATTAAGCTGGCGCATAGCCGCATCAACAATCGGAAAGCCGGTTTGCCCCGTCTGCCAGGCGCTGAAATGCGCCGCGTTATCCTGCCAGGCTACCTTTTCCGTCCAGCCGATAAATGGGCGGTATTTACACAGCGCAGGGTTCCAGGTCATCAGATGCCGATAAAACTCTCGCCAGATAAGCTCGTTCAGCCAGACGCTGCCCGGCCCGCCGTCCAGTGCGTCAGGCTGTTCGGCGAGCAGGCGGTGCAGACACTGGCGCGGCGATAACCCTCCCGTCGCCAGAGCGGCAGATAAACGGCTGGTGCCGTCGATAGCGGGAAAATCCCGCTGCTGTGCGTATTCACCCGCCCCCTGCTGGCAAAACTGGCGCAGTCGGGCTATCACCGTTTTTTCGTCCACCGGGAAAAGCGTGGTGTCTGCCTCCTGCTGCGGATAGGTAAACACGATTTTTTGACGCCGCTGCGCCAGGGGCGAATTTTCTCGCGCGGCTGGCGCCGCCACACATTCAGGCATGGCCTCTTTCAAGCGCTTAAGCCAGGCATTTTTAAACGGGGTAAAAACTTTATACATTTCCTGATTGCCGGTCATCACCGATCCCGGCGGCAGAATCACGCTGTCGTCAAACCCTTCACATACCACCTCAGGCAGCGCTTTTTCTACCGCCGCATCCCGTTCGCGTTCGTTGACCTCATACTGATAGTTGTAAAAAAGATGGCTGACATCATGCTGCCTGCAGACCGCTTTTACCGTTTCGACGCTGGCGGTAAAGTCGTCCGCTTCGGCGGTGAGCAGCGGGATGCCCTTCTCCGCGAGGGAGGCCTGCAACCCTTCGAGTTGCGCACGGATCACCCCCGCCTGACGCGGCGACAGAGTGTGATCTGCCCATTGGCGGGGCGTGGAGATAAAGAGCGCCAGCACGTGCGCATTACGATGGCGACAGGCGGCGGCAAGCGCGAGATTGTCATGCAGACGGAGATCGCGGCGGAACCAGACCAGATGGGTGGGCATAGAACTCCTGTTAAAATAACGCGGTACGTTTCACGATAATGATTTTTATGTCCTTACAGCCGGGTCCTTTAGGCGCTAAGTGTAGTCGCAGACATAAAAAAACCGCCACATGACTGTTGGCGGTTTTTTTGTCGGTCAATGATCAGTAAAAATCGCAGGTCGCTTTTTCTGCCTGGTCCATCCACACCGGCTTGTCGCTGGTTTTCGACCAGACGCGGTGCAGGTAGCTGTAAAAACGGGCGCGATCTTTCCAGAACAGCATGACCGGCAGCGCCAGGACTCCCGCCAACACGGCGAAAGTACGGCGTAAGAACACAACATGCGCGGGATAATCTTTATAGAGTCCCATACTTTCTCCCCTTTTATATCTTCGGTGAATTGCACCGTGAAAATGAATTTGGTTATCTGATGAAAATTGTACCGCCTTGCCTGTAATTTTACTACTCATCCGACCACTTATTTTTAGCGGTTTAGGCTTTATTTACGTTCATTACGTAATTAAGTTACATAAAAGTTAAATTAATACTAATCATTAGTTAAATAATGGTCTCTGCCATTTTTATACTTTTTTTACACCTTACCCGCCAATTTTTGCGAAATCTTTGCAGGCAGATATTTACCCTTTGATTATCACCATTATGCCACTGGAGGTGCACTGTGAGTGCAGGCGTGATAATCGGTATCGTACTGATTTTCTTATTATTAGGTTATCTGGTTTATGCGTTAATCAACGCGGAGGCATTCTGATGGCTGCGCAGGGATTTCTACTTATTGCCACGTTCTTAGCGATGCTGTTCTTACTTGCCAGACCCCTGGGAGTCGGACTGGCGCGTTTGATTAACGATACGCCGCTTCCGGGCACAGCAGGCATTGAGCGCCTGCTCTGGCGGGCGCTGGGGATTTCCCAACGGGAAATGAACGCCCGGCAGTATGTGCTGGCTATTCTCGCGCTGAATGTGTTGGGGCTGGCGGCGCTGTTCGTCATGCTGATGTGTCAACAGCGCTTGCCGTTAAATCCGCAGCAGTTGCCGGGCCTTTCATGGCATCTGGCGCTCAATACGGCAGTAAGTTTTGTCACCAATACCAACTGGCAGGCTTACGGCGGAGAAACGACCCTTAGCTATTTCAGCCAGATGGTCGGCCTGACAGTGCAAAACTTCTTGTCAGCGGCCACCGGGATTGCCGTCGTGTTCGCGCTGATACGCGGATTTGTCCGTCAGAGCGCCAGCACCCTGGGTAATGCCTGGGTCGATCTGGTACGTATTACCGTGTGGATCCTGTTCCCCCTCGCGTTACTCATCGCGCTGTTCTTTATTCAGCAAGGGGCGCTGCAAAACCTGCTGCCGTATCAGCCGTTCACCACCCTCGAAGGGGTGCAACAGTCCCTGCCAATGGGACCCGTCGCCTCTCAGGAAGCGATAAAAATGCTGGGTACCAACGGCGGCGGCTTCTTTAACGCTAACTCGGCGCATCCGTTTGAAAACCCGACCGCGCTGACCAATCTGGTGCAGATGCTGGCGATCTTTTTGATTCCGGCGGCCCTGTGCTTTGCGTTTGGCGACGCGGCAGGCGATCGCCGCCAGGGGCGAATGCTGCTGTGGGCAATGTCGCTGATTTTTATCGTCTGCGTGGCGGTAGTGATGTGGGCGGAGGTGCAGGGTAACCCGCATCTGCTGCAATACGGCGCCGACAGCAGCCTGAATATGGAGGGGAAAGAGAGCCGCTTTGGCATTCTGGTCAGCAGTCTGTTTGCCGTGGTCACCACCGCCGCGTCCTGCGGAGCGGTCATTGCCATGCATGACTCCTTTACTGCGCTGGGCGGGATGGTGCCCATGTGGTTGATGCAGATCGGTGAAGTGGTGTTCGGCGGCGTCGGCTCAGGCCTCTACGGTATGCTGCTGTTCGTGATGCTGGCGGTATTCATTGCCGGCCTGATGATTGGCCGCACGCCGGAGTATCTCGGTAAAAAGATCGACGTGCGCGAAATGAAAATGACCGCGCTGGCGATTCTCGTTACCCCCGCGCTGGTCCTGCTCGGCAGCGCGCTGGCGATGATGACCGAGGCGGGACGCAGCGGCATGCTTAACCCCGGCCCTCACGGCTTTAGCGAAGTGTTGTATGCGGTCTCCTCGGCAGCCAATAACAACGGCAGCGCCTTTGCCGGTCTGAGCGCGAACTCACCGTTCTGGAACTGTCTGCTGGCCTTCTGCATGTTTGTCGGTCGCTTCGGGGTGATTATTCCGGTCCTGGCGATTGCCGGTTCGCTGGCGGTGAAACAGCGCCAGCCTGCCAGCCCGGGTACGCTGGCGACTCACGACGCGCTGTTTGTCGGGCTGCTGATTGGCACCGTACTGTTAGTCGGCGCGCTGACCTTTATTCCTGCACTGGCGCTTGGCCCAGTGGCTGAACACCTTTCCTTACGCTGAGCACGGAGCACATGACTATGAGTCGCAAACAACAGGCGCTTTTCGAACCGTCATTGGTCGCTCAGGCGCTGATGGACGCCGTGAAAAAATTAAGCCCCCATACCCAGTGGCGCAATCCGGTGATGTTTATCGTCTGGATCGGCAGCCTGCTGACTACCCTGATAGCCATCGCGATGGCTGGCGGGCAGATGCCTGGCAGCGCGCGGTTTACCGGCGCGATCGCCCTGTGGTTATGGATCACCGTGCTGTTCGCTAATTTTGCCGAAGCGCTGGCGGAAGGACGCAGTAAAGCCCAAGCCAACAGCCTGAAAGGGGTGAAAAAAACCGCCTTCGCCCGCAAACTGCGCGAGCCGAAATACGGCGCGCAAAGCGATCGTGTGGCGGCGGACCAACTGCGTAAAGGCGATATCGTCCTCGTGGAAGCCGGCGATATCATTCCCTGCGATGGCGAAGTCATTGAAGGCGGCGCGTCGGTGGATGAGAGCGCCATTACCGGCGAGTCTGCGCCGGTGATCCGTGAATCCGGCGGCGACTTCGCCTCGGTCACGGGCGGGACGCGTATCCTCTCCGACTGGCTGGTAATCGAATGCAGCGTCAATCCAGGCGAAACCTTCCTCGACCGGATGATCGCCATGGTCGAAGGCGCGCAGCGTCGTAAGACGCCAAACGAAATCGCCCTGACCATCCTGCTGATTGCCCTTACCCTCGTCTTTTTGCTGGCAACGGCAACGCTGTGGCCGTTTTCCGCCTGGGGCGGCCATCCGGTGAGCGTGACCGTACTGGTGGCGCTGCTGGTGTGCCTGATCCCGACCACCATCGGCGGATTGCTCTCCGCGATCGGCGTGGCCGGCATGAGCCGGATGCTCGGCGCGAACGTTATCGCCACCAGCGGACGTGCAGTGGAAGCAGCGGGCGATGTGGATGTCTTGTTGCTGGATAAAACCGGCACCATCACCCTCGGCAACCGTCAGGCGTCACAGTTTCTGCCCGCCAGCGGCGTGGATGAACGCACGCTGGCGGACGCGGCGCAGCTTTCTTCGTTAGCGGACGAAACGCCGGAAGGCCGCAGTATCGTTATCCTCGCCAAGCAGCGTTTTAATCTGCGCGAGCGCGACGTGCAGTCGCTGCATGCCACTTTCGTCCCGTTCACTGCCCAGAGCAGGATGAGCGGTATTAACATCGATAACCGGATGATCCGTAAAGGATCGGTGGATGCGATTCGCCGCCACGTCGAGGCTAACGGCGGGCAGTTCCCGCCTGATGTCGAGCAAAAAGTGGACAGCGTCGCCCGCCTGGGCGCCACGCCGCTGGTGGTCGTGGAAGGCGCACGCGTACTGGGGGTTATCGCGCTTAAAGATATTGTCAAAGGCGGCATAAAAGAACGTTTCGCCCAACTGCGCAAAATGGGCATTAAAACGGTGATGATCACCGGCGACAACCGTCTGACCGCCGCCGCCATCGCCGCCGAGGCGGGGGTGGATGACTTCCTCGCCGAAGCCACGCCGGAAGCCAAGCTGGCGCTGATTCGCCAGTATCAGGCGGAAGGACGCCTGGTGGCGATGACCGGGGACGGCACCAACGACGCGCCAGCGCTGGCTCAGGCTGACGTCGCGGTGGCGATGAACTCCGGCACCCAGGCGGCGAAAGAAGCGGGTAATATGGTCGATCTCGATTCTAACCCCACCAAGCTGATTGAAGTGGTGCATATCGGCAAACAGATGCTGATGACACGCGGTTCCCTGACAACTTTCAGTATCGCTAACGACGTGGCGAAATACTTCGCGATTATTCCGGCTGCCTTTGCCGCAACGTACCCGCAGCTTAATGCACTGAATATTATGCGTTTGCATTCGCCGGATTCCGCGATTCTTAGCGCGGTCATTTTTAATGCGTTGATCATTGTCTTTTTGATCCCCCTGGCGCTTAGAGGCGTGCGCTACAAACCGCTCTCCGCCTCTGCGATGCTGCGCCGCAACCTGTGGATTTACGGCCTCGGCGGTCTGCTGGTGCCGTTTATCGGAATCAAAATCATTGATGTTCTGCTGACCCTGCTGGGTCTGGTGTGAGGGATATATGAATCAACTACGTCCATTCTTGTCGACGCTGATTTTTCTGATGCTGTTGACCGGCGGGGTTTACCCGCTGCTGACCACCACACTGGGACAGTGGTGGTTTGCGCCGCAGGCCAACGGCTCGCTGATTATTGACAATAACATTGTGCGCGGCTCCAGGCTTATCGGGCAAAACTTTACGGCGGAAGGATATTTCCACGGTCGCCCTTCCGCTACCGCCGACATGCCTTATAATCCGATGGCGTCTGGCGGCAGCAACCTTGCCGTCAGCAACCCTGAGCTGGATCAGCAGATCCAGCAACGGATAGCCGCCCTGCGCGCCGCCAACCCGCAGGCCAGCGCTACGGTGCCGGTTGAACTGGTCACGGCGTCCGCCAGCGGTCTGGATAACAACCTGAGTCCGGCCGCCGTCGCCTGGCAGATCCCGCGCGTCGCCAACGCGCGCAATTTGCGCGTTGAAACGGTGAGGCAACTGGTCGCAAACTATACCCAAACGCCGCCGATTGGCTACCTCGGCCAGCCAGTGGTCAATCTCGTGGAACTGAATTTAGCGCTGGATAAGCTCTGATGGTTAATGAAGAACCGCTCCGCCCGGATCCCGATCGTCTGCTGGAGCAGACGGCGGCGCCGCACCGGGGAAAACTGAAAATTTTCTTCGGCGCCTGCGCGGGCGTCGGGAAAACCTGGGCAATGCTGGCCGAAGCGCAACGTTTGCGCGCCCAGGGGCTGGATGTTCTGATTGGGGTGGTGGAAACCCACGGACGCAAAGAGACCGCCGCCCTGCTGGAGGGGCTGGCGATTCTACCGCTGAAACGCCAGGCGCATCGCGGGCGTCACATCAGCGAGTTCGATCTCGACGCCGCCCTCGCCCGCCGTCCGGCGCTGATACTGATGGACGAACTGGCGCACAGCAACGCGCCTGGCTCACGTCATCCGCGACGCTGGCAGGACATTGAAGAACTGCTTGAAGCCGGTATCGATGTGTTCACCACCGTGAATGTCCAGCACCTGGAAAGTCTCAATGATGTCGTCAGCGGTGTCACCGGTATCCAGGTGCGCGAAACCGTTCCGGATCCTTTCTTTGACGCCGCCGACGAAGTGGTGCTGGTCGACCTGCCGCCTGACGATCTTCGCCAGCGCCTGAAGGAAGGCAAAGTGTATATCGCCGGTCAGGCCGAACGCGCCATTGAACATTTCTTCCGCAAAGGCAATCTCATCGCCCTGCGCGAACTGGCCCTGCGGCGCACCGCCGACCGGGTGGACGATCAAATGCGCGCCTGGCGGGGACGCCCCGGCGAGGAAAAAGTCTGGCACACACGCGACGCCATTCTGCTGTGCATTGGACACAATACCGGCAGCGAAAAGCTGGTGCGCACCGCCGCGCGTCTGGCGTCCCGGCTGGGCAGCGTCTGGCATGCGGTGTACGTCGAGACGCCCGCCCTGCACCGTTTACCGGAAAAGCAGCGGCGGGACATTCTCAGCGCTCTGAGGCTGGCGCAGGAGCTGGGGGCGGAAACGGCCACCCTTTCCGATCCCCGTGAAGAGAAAGCGGTGGTTCGCTATGCCCGCGAGCATAACCTGGGCAAAATCGTGCTGGGACGCCCCCCCGGACGGCGCTGGTGGCACAAAGCGTCTTTCGCGGACCGGCTGGCGAAACGCGCGCCGGAACTGGACGTTATGATTGTCGCGCTGGACGAGTCGCCGCTACGCCCACTCTCCGCCCTGCCGGATACCCGCAGTTTTAAGGACAAATGGCGGGTGCAAATTCAGGGCTGTCTGGTCGCCGTCGCCCTTTGCGCGCTGACGACATTCATTGCCAGCCAGTGGCTGGCGGCCTTCGACGCCGCCAACCTGGTGATGCTGTATCTGCTGGGCGTGGTGGTGATCTCTCTTTTTTATGGCCGCTGGCCGTCGGTATTTTCTACCGTGATCAGCGTGGTCAGCTTTGACCTGTTCTTTATTGCCCCGCGCGGCACGCTCGCAGTATCCGACGTTCAGTATCTGTTGACCTTCGGGGTGATGCTCACGGTGGGTCTGGTGGTGGGGAATCTCACCGCTGGGGTGCGCTACCAGGCGCGCGTGGCGCGTTATCGGGAACAACGCACCCGTCATCTGTATGAAATGTCGAAAGCGCTGGCGATGGATCGCAGCGAGAAAGATATTGCCGTCACCAGCGAGCAATTTATCGCTTCCACGTTTCACGCCCGCAGCCAGATTCTGTTACCGGATGCGCAAGGCAGTCTGACGCCGCTGACCCACGCCAGGGGCATGACGCCCTGGGACGATGCGATCGCCCGCTGGAGCTTTGACAAGGGCCAACCGGCTGGCGCGGGCACCGATACCCTTCCCGGCGTGCCGTACCAGATCCTGCCATTGCGCAGCGCGGACAAAACGTACGGGCTGGCGATCGTCGAGCCGGGAAACCTGCGACAACTGATGATCCCTGAACAACAGCGCCTGCTGGAAACCTTTACGCTGCTGGTGGCGAACGCCCTTGAGCGCCTGACGCTCACCGCCAGTGAAGAACAGGCGCGTCTGACCAGCGAGCGGGAAAGCCTGCGTAACGCCCTGCTCGCTGCGCTCTCTCACGATCTGCGCACTCCGCTGACGGTGCTGTTTGGCCAGGCGGAAATTCTCACCCTCGATCTGGCCAGCGAAGGCTCCGCGCACGCGAAGCAGGCCAGTGAAATTCGCCAGCATGTGCTGAATACTACCCGGTTGGTGAATAATCTGCTGGATATGGCGCGCATTCAGTCAGGCGGCTTTAACCTGAAAAAAGAGTGGCTGACGCTGGAAGAAGTGGTGGGCAGCGCGCTGAAAATGCTGGAGCCGGGGTTACTTCACCCGATCAATCTCTCCCTGCCAGCCCCGCTGACGTTGATCCATGTTGATGGCCCGCTGTTTGAACGGGTCCTGATCAATCTGCTGGAAAACGCCATTAAGTATGCCGGACCGCAAGCGGAGATCGGCATTGACGCCCATGTCGAAGGCGACCAACTGCTGCTTGACGTGTGGGACAACGGACCGGGGATCCCCGAGGAACAGCAGCAGCCGATCTTCGACAAATTCGCCAGAGGTAATAAAGAGACCGCGGTACCCGGCGTCGGGCTGGGACTGGCGATCTGTCGGGCGATTGTTGAAGTGCACGGCGGCGCCATTGCCGTCTATAATCGCCCGCAGGGCGGCGCCTGTTTTCGTGTTACACTGAAGCAAGAAGCCCCACCAGAACTTGATGATTTTCATGAGGATATGTGACAAACGTTCTGATTGTAGAAGATGAACAGGCCATCCGCCGTTTTCTGCGCAGCGCGCTGGAAGGCGACGGACTGCGTGTATTCGAAGCGGAAACCCTGCAGCGTGGACTGCTGGAGGCAGCCACGCGGAAACCGGATCTTATTATTCTCGATCTTGGCCTGCCGGATGGCGACGGCATCGATTTCATCCGCGATCTGCGGCAGTGGAGCGCCGTCCCGGTGATCGTACTTTCTGCCCGCAGCGAAGAGAACGATAAAATTGCCGCCCTTGACGCGGGCGCGGATGACTATCTGAGTAAACCTTTTGGTATTGGCGAACTGCAGGCGCGTCTGCGCGTGGCCCTGCGCCGTCATGCCGCAACCCCTTCCCCTGATCCGGTTGTCCGCTTTTCCGACATCGTGGTGGATCTCGCCGCGCATCTGATTCATCGCGGCGAAAGTGAAATTCACCTTACGCCGATTGAGTTCCGCCTGCTGGCCGTCATGCTCAACAATCCGGGAAAAGTGTTAACGCAACGGCAGCTATTGAATCAGGTTTGGGGGCCGAACGCGGTCGAACATAGCCACTATCTGCGTATTTATATGGGTCACCTGCGGCAAAAGCTGGAGCAGGATCCGGCCCGTCCCCGGCATTTCATCACCGAAACCGGCATTGGCTATCGTTTTATGCCATGAATGGTTATTCATTATTTTTAAATAATTCTAAAAATTAATTTTTAATATACCGCACTGCCATAATAATAATTATGGCGGCATAAGTTTATTCTCACAAAAATAACAAAATACAAATATATAACATATAAAACACATTTTGATATCTTATCTGCCATCATGCATAAAAAACGACTAAATATTTTGCGAATGATCGTTTTTTGTTGATCTCCTTCACGGATCGGACTGTTTTCCTGGATAAAATACCCTCACCTTCTACTGATAAAGGAAAGGTAACCAAAATGGAAAACAATAACCGCTTAATGCCCCATATCAGGCGAACAACACATATTATGATGTTTGCCCACCGTAATAGTTTTGACTTTCATTTCTTTAACGCCCGTTAGTCGTTCGACTATGGGCACGTCAGCATACAGGTCTTCCTGACTCGCTGTATCACAGGCCTGCGCCTGTATCTCCAAGTGCTCACACTGCGTAAACCTGAATTTGCCTGTAACCGGACAGGTAAGGTTTTTTGCATCCTAAAAAAAGCAATTCACTGATTTTATTTATCAGGGGATGGACTTTGCTTTTATTCCGGCGCTATCAGTTTCTCATTTGAGAAATTGAGGACCTGCTATTACCTGAAATAAAGAGATGAACATGTCTGAATTAAAAATTGCCGTAAGCCGTTCCTGCCCCGACTGCTTCTCAACGCAGCGTAATATTGTAAATGTGGATGAAACCCATTTTATTGACGTGGCGGCGGTCGTGTTATCGGTCAATGATATTGAACGAGGTAAACTCGAAGAAATTGACGCCACCGGCTACGGTATCCCGGTGTTTGTCGCGACCGAAAATGAAGAGCGCGTCCCGGCGGAATTCCTGCCGCGTATCTCGGGTGTTTTCGAGTGCCATGAAGCCCGTAGCGCCTATTATGGTCGGCAACTGGAAACCGCGGCGAGCCACTATGAAACGCAGTTACGTCCGCCGTTCTTCCGTGCGCTGGTCGATTACGTTAACCAGGGTAACAGCGCCTTTGACTGCCCCGGACACCAGGGCGGCGAGTTTTTCCGTCGCCATCCTGCTGGCAACCAGTTCGTTGAGTATTTTGGCGAAACGCTTTTCCGCGCCGATCTGTGCAACGCTGACGTGGCGATGGGCGACCTGCTGATCCACGAAGGCGCGCCGTGCGTCGCCCAGCAGCACGCGGCAAAAGTGTTTAACGCCGATAAAACTTATTTTGTGCTGAATGGAACGTCATCATCGAACAAAGTGGTGCTCAACGCGCTGCTGACGCCGGGTGACCTGGTGTTGTTCGATCGTAACAACCACAAGTCAAACCATCACGGCGCATTATTGCAGGCGGGCGCCACCCCGGTATATCTGGAGACCGCGCGTAACCCGTATGGTTTTATCGGTGGGATCGACGCCCACTGCTTTGAAGAGCGTTATCTGCGGGAACTGATCGGCGAAGTCGCGCCTCAGCGCGCCCGCGATGCGCGTCCGTTCCGCCTGGCGGTGATTCAGTTGGGTACCTACGACGGCACCATTTATAACGCCCGTCAGGTGGTGGATAAGATTGGTCATCTGTGCGACTACATTCTGTTTGACTCCGCGTGGGTCGGCTATGAACAGTTTATTCCGATGATGGCGGACTGCTCACCGCTGCTGCTGGAACTGAACGAAAACGATCCGGGCATTCTGGTGACCCAGTCGGTGCATAAACAACAGGCTGGCTTCTCCCAGACCTCGCAGATCCATAAAAAAGACAGTCATATCAAGGGGCAGTCACGTTACGTGCCGCATAAGCGCATGAATAACGCCTTTATGATGCATGCCTCCACCAGCCCGTTTTATCCGCTGTTCGCAGCGCTGGATATCAACGCCAAAATGCACGAGGGCGCCAGCGGCCGCAATATGTGGATGGACTGCGTGGCGAACGGCATCGACGCCCGCAAGCTGATCCTTGAGAACTGTCAGTATATCCGTCCGTTTGTCCCGGAAACGGTGGACGGGAAACCGTGGCATGCCTGGCCAACGGCGACCATCGCCAGCGATCTGCGTTTCTTCCACTTTGTACCCGGCGAAAGCTGGCACGCGTTCGAAGGCTACGCAGAGCATCAGTATTTTGTCGACCCCTGCAAGCTACTGTTAACCACCCCGGGCATTAATGCGCGGACCGGCGAATATGACGACTTTGGCGTTCCGGCCACCATTCTCGCCAACTTCCTGCGCGAAAACGGCGTCGTACCTGAAAAATGCGATCTCAACTCGATCCTGTTTCTGCTGACCCCGGCAGAAGACATGGCGAAATTGCAGCAGCTTGTCGCACTGCTGGTGCGTTTCGAAAAACTGCTGACGTCCGACGCGCCGCTGGCCGACGTGCTGCCCTCCATCTACAAGCAGCATGAAGCACGCTATGCCGGATACAGCCTGCGCCAGCTGTGTCAGGAGATGCACGACCTGTACGCGCGCCACAACGTTAAGCAGTTGCAAAAAGAGATGTTCCGTAAAGCGCATTTCCCACGCGTCAGCATGAATCCGCAGGAGGCAAATTACGCCTATCTGCGCGGCGAGGTGGAACTGGTGCCGCTGCCGGAAGCCGAAGGCCGTATTGCCGCGGAAGGCGCGTTGCCTTACCCGCCGGGGGTGCTGTGCGTCGTGCCCGGCGAAGTCTGGGGCGGCGCGGTGCTGCGCTATTTCAGCGCGCTGAAAGAAGGGATCAACCTGCTGCCGGGCTTTGCGCCGGAGCTGCAGGGGGTCTACATCGAAGAATGTGATGGTCGTAAGCAGGTGTGGTGCTACGTGATCAAAGCGCGACAAGAGCATGACGGTCTGCTGAAAGGAGAAACATTATGAGTAAAGCCAAAGCCAACAAAATGGGCGTGATGCAGCTTACCATTCTGACGATGGTCAACATGATGGGCTCCGGGATCATCATGCTGCCGACCAAGCTGGCGGAGGTCGGCACCATCTCGATTATCTCCTGGCTGGTCACCGCTGTCGGATCCATGGCGCTGGCCTGGGCGTTCGCCAAGTGCGGGATGTTCAGCCGCAAATCTGGCGGCATGGGCGGCTACGCGGAGTATGCATTTGGCAAGTCCGGTAACTTTATGGCCAACTATACCTATGGGGTGTCGCTGTTAATCGCCAACGTGGCGATTGCCATTTCCGCGGTGGGCTACGGGACCGAGCTGTTCGGCGCGACGCTCACGCCGGTGCAGATTGGCCTCGCCACCATCGGCGTTCTGTGGATCTGTACGGTTGCCAACTTCGGCGGCGCGCGGATTACCGGGCAGATCAGCAGTATTACCGTCTGGGGGGTGATCATTCCGGTGGTTGGCCTGTGCATCATCGGCTGGTTCTGGTTCAGTCCGACGCTGTACGCGAACTCATGGAACCCGCATCACGTGCCGTTCTTTACCGCCGTCGGGTCGTCTATCGCCATGACGCTGTGGGCTTTCCTCGGCCTGGAGTCCGCCTGTGCTAACGCGGAAGTGGTGGATAACCCTGAACGCAACGTGCCGATAGCGGTTCTTGGCGGTACGCTTGGCGCAGCGGTGATTTACATCGTCTCCACCAACGTGATTGCCGGGATTGTGCCGAACATGGACCTGGCCAACTCCACGGCCCCGTTTGGTCTGGCGTTTGCCCAGATGTTCACGCCGGAAGTGGGGAAAGTGATCATGGCGCTGATGATCATGTCCTGCTGCGGTTCCCTGTTGGGCTGGCAGTTCACCATCGCTCAGGTGTTTAAATCCTCTGCCGATGAAGGCTATTTCCCGAAAATTTTCTCGCGGGTGACTAAGGTCGATGCGCCGGTACAAGGGATGCTGACTATCGTGATTATTCAGAGCGGACTCTCGCTGATGACCATTAGCCCGTCGCTGAACAGCCAGTTTAATGTGCTGGTCAACCTGGCGGTGGTCACCAATATTATTCCGTATATCCTGTCGATGGCCGCGCTGGTGATTATTCAGCGGGTGGCGAACGTCCCGCCAGCGAAAGCGAAAATGGCAAACTTCGTGGCGTTTGTTGGCGCGATGTACAGCTTCTACGCGCTCTACTCGTCGGGGGAGGAAGCGATGCTGTATGGCTCGATTGTCACCTTCCTCGGCTGGACGCTATACGGACTGGTATCGCCGCGCTTTGAGCTGAAGAATAAGCACGGGTAAGTTAGCCCCCATCCTGAGACAAAAAAGGCGCCTTACGGCGCCTTTTCATTTGTCGGTAACGCCTGACGCATCAGGCGTTTTTCAGCACTTCGCTGACGATTTCAACCGCTTCTTTTTCGATCTGCTTGCGATGTTCTTCGCCGAGGAAACTTTCGCAATAGATTTTATAGGCGTCTTCCGTACCGGATGGACGCGCGGCAAACCAGCCGTTTTCCGTCATCACTTTCAGACCGCCGATCGCCGCGCCGTTGCCCGGCGCCGCGGTCAGGCGCGCGGTGATCGGATCACCTGCCAGCGTGCTGGCGCTGACCATTTCCGGCGACAGCTTCGACAACGCAGCTTTTTGCGCAGAGGTTGCGCCCGCCTGCAGGCGGTTATAGCTTGGCGCGCCGAAACGCGCCGCCAGTTCGTTGTAGTGTTCCTGCGGGTTTTTACCGGTGACGGCGGTAATTTCCGCCGCCAGCAGGCACATGATGATCCCGTCTTTATCGGTGGACCACGGCGTACCGTCGAAACGCAGGAACGATGCGCCCGCGCTTTCTTCACCGCCAAAGCCAAAGCTACCGTCAAACAGGCCATCAACAAACCATTTGAAGCCCACCGGCACTTCGACCAGTTTGCGGCCCAGATCGTTGACCACGCGGTCAATCATTGCCGAGGAAACCAGGGTTTTACCCACCGCCACCTCTTTGCCCCACTGCGGACGGTGCTGGAACAGATAATTGATAGCGACCGCCAGATAGTGGTTCGGGTTCATCAGCCCCGCCGGTGTGACGATACCGTGACGGTCATAGTCCGGGTCGTTGGCAAACGCCAGATCAAACTTATCACGTAGCGCCAGCAGGCCAGCCATCGCGCACTCTGAGGAGCAGTCCATGCGGATCGCGCCGTCTTTGTCCAGGTGCATAAAGCGGAAGGTCTGATCCACCTGATCGTTCACGAGGGTCAGGTTGAGCTTGTAGTGCTCCGCAATACGCTTCCAGTATTCAATACCGGAACCGCCCAGCGGATCGACGCCCAGCGTCAGGCGCGCTTTCTGAATGGCGGCCATATCAACAATTTCCGCCAGCCCTTCCACAAACGGCTGCACCAGATCCTGCTCTTTGACGTGACCAGACGCCATCGCCGCATCGAGAGAAATGCGCTTCACGCCCTTCAGACCGTCGGCCAGCAGCGCATTTGCGCGGTCTTCCACCACTTTCGTGACGTTGGTATCTGCCGGGCCGCCGTTCGGCGGGTTGTATTTGATGCCGCCGTCTTCCGGCGGGTTGTGAGACGGCGTGATGACAATACCGTCCGCCAGCGCCCCCCCTTTTTTATTGTGAACCAGGATAGCGTTCGACACCGCAGGCGTCGGGGTAAAACCGTTGTTCTCCTGAACAATCACGTCGACACCGTTGGCCGCCAGCACTTCCAGCACCGAGATAAACGCCGGTTCGGACAGCGCGTGGGTATCTTTCCCCACATAGCAAGGGCCGGTGATACCGTTTTTCGCACGTTCTTCGGCGATAGCCTGGGCAATCGCCAGAATGTGCGGCTCGTTGAAGCTATGGCGACCTGCACTGCCGCGGTGTCCGGAGGTACCGAACTTCACCGCGTGCTCGGCATTCCCTGCCTCGGGTTTCAGTACATAATATTGCGCCGTCAGTTGGGCGACGTTAATCAAATCACTTTGTTGCGCAGGTTGACCTGCACGGTTGTGGATTGCCATTGCCTGGTCCTTTTATGCAAGCATTAAATTGTTCCGCAAACCTTCTCAATCAATTCCGCCGGGAATTGCATTGACTGCATGATGTGTTCGACCATGCTGCATTTACGGCCGGTGTTGGTGTTCGTGATCACCCAGTACGGCGTGCCAGGCACATGTTTCGGCTTGGTCTGATTGCCGTTTTTCAGCAGCGTCTGTTCATCCGCCGCGAAATAGACGCGAGTGCGGCCATGCAGCGAGTCGGTGGCATCGGCAAACGCCTGGTGATCCAGTGAGTAAAGTGTAGACAGCACCAGCATAAAGCGATTCACCGCTTTTTTCTGTTCCGCATATTCATCGGACAGCAGCAGCTCACGCATAGCGCGCACTTTGTCTTTGACGGGATTGACGGGTTTCACTTCTGCGCTCACAGGCTGCGCGGCGCGTGCCTCTTTTGTCGCCGACGCGACGGGCTGCGATGCGGCGGAAAACTTCAACATACGCCGTAAAATGTCGGACGCGCTCTCGCCGATATGCTTGGTGTGGCTGGCAATATAGCTGTAGAGTTCATCATCAACTTCAATCGTTTTCATCTTAATCCAGTGCGGTGTCATAACTGATCTGAATACAAATCGTTGGAATTATAGGAGCAAATCCCAACAGCGGATAGCGTCAAACCTGGCTGAACAAAAAACTCGGAGTAAACCGTATCAGTTGCAGCCCAGTGGCAGAATGGTCAACATAATACCCTAACCCGACAGAGCGAAAAAAAGAACTTTGCCATGAAATTGAATATCCGAGCGCAAACTGCACAAAACCTGCACAATAATTCTCCCATCGTCCTCGTTCACGGTCTGTTTGGCAGCCTGGACAATCTCGGCGTGCTGGCCCGCGAGCTGGTCAGCGATCACGATATCCTCCAGGTCGATATGCGTAACCACGGCCTCTCGCCCCGCGATCCGCTGATGACATATCCGGCGATGGCGCAGGATCTGCTCGACACTCTGGATGCGCAGCAGATCGAAAAAGCCACGTTTATTGGCCACTCGATGGGCGGCAAGGCGGTGATGGCCCTGACCGCGCTGGCCCCGGAACGCATCGATCGTCTGGTGGCGATCGACATCGCCCCGGTAGATTATAAGGTACGACGCCACGATGAGATTTTCGCGGCGATCAACGCCGTGACGGCGTCTCAGGCCACGACGCGCAAGGAGGCGGCTGCCGTCATGCGCGACCATCTCAGAGAAGAGGGCGTGATTCAGTTTCTGCTGAAGTCGTACGTTGACGGCGAATGGCGCTTTAACGTGCCGGCGCTGTGGGATCAGTATCCGCATATTGTCGGCTGGGAGCCGATTCCAGCCTGGGATCGCCCGGCGCTGTTTATCCCTGGCGGCAACTCCCCTTACGTCACCGAGGCGTATCGCGACGACCTGCTCGCGCAATTCCCACAGGCGCGCGCGCATGTCATCGCGGGCGCAGGCCACTGGGTTCATGCCGAAAAACCTGACGCAGTGCTGCGCGCCATTCGTCGTTATCTGAACGACAGCGCAAACTGATTAAAAACTCAGCGTCCGCGCGCGATTGCGCGCGCGAACGTTGGCGTGCCCCATCCGCTGATGTATGATGGCGCGCTATCCATCCGGGCAGAGGCCTGGCTGATTGTTTCCCCGAAGTCACCAAAATCATGGCCAAAGAACAAACGGACCGTACGACATTAGATCTGTTCGCGCACGAGCGTCGCCCGGGACGACCTAAAACCAATCCGCTTTCACGCGATGAACAGCTGCGCATTAACAAGCGCAACCAGCTTAAACGCGACAAAGTTCGTGGCCTGAAACGTGTTGAACTTAAGCTCAACGCGGAAGCCGTCGACGCCCTGAATGAACTGGCGGAATCGCGCGACATCAGCCGCAGCGAGCTGATCGAAGAAATCCTGATGAGCCAACTGGCGACGTTGCGACGCCAGGGTTCAGTCTGAAACCCGCACAATTTATCACTATCATGTAGCAGGGAGTGCACTCGCGTGCGTTTGCTATTTCCGCATACCTGACTGTTCTGCTATGATTGCCCTTATCTGTGGGCAATTTGCCCCCACCATTTCAATAAGTTTCAAGAGGTTACTTTACTCATGGCAATCACTGGCATTTTTTTCGGCAGCGACACCGGGAACACCGAAAATATCGCAAAAATGATTCAAAAACAGCTTGGTAAAGATGTTGCCGACGTGCATGACATTGCAAAAAGCAGCAAAGAAGATCTTGAAGGCTATGACATCCTGCTGCTTGGTATCCCGACCTGGTACTATGGCGAAGCGCAGTGTGACTGGGACGACTTCTTCCCGACTCTGGAAGAGATTGATTTCAACGGTAAGCTGGTGGCGCTGTTCGGCTGCGGCGACCAGGAAGATTACGCGGAATATTTCTGCGACGCGTTAGGCACTATCCGCGACATCATTGAGCCGCGTGGCGCGACCATCGTCGGTCACTGGCCGACCGCGGGTTATCATTTTGAAGCGTCGAAAGGCCTGGCCGATGACGATCACTTTGTCGGTCTGGCCATTGACGAAGATCGCCAGCCAGAACTGACCGCCGAGCGCGTTGAGAAATGGGTTAAGCAGATTTCTGAAGAACTGCACCTGGATGAAATCATCAACGCCTGATGACCGTGCGGCGCAAAGACCATTTGCGCCGCATCAATAGACAAAACCAATCAAAATAATTGCTACAAATTTGTAACTTTCTTGCCCATCCCTGTACAATGTGCGGGAGTTATTAGGTGGCGCTCTCATTTCCAGGCAATACCACGTTTTTATTAACATTTGCCCGAGGCTTGCAGTTTTCATTTAAGGATGGCAGTCCTATAATGAGAGGCATTATCTCGAATGCAATTTCTGTCACTTCTCGTATGAAGTGAATCGTTTAGCAACAGGACAGATTCCGCATGACTGACAACAATACCGCATTAAAGAAGGCTGGCCTGAAAGTAACGCTTCCACGTTTAAAGATTCTGGAAGTGCTTCAGGAACCGGATAACCATCACGTCAGTGCGGAAGATTTATACAAACGACTGATCGACATGGGTGAAGAAATTGGTCTGGCGACCGTCTATCGCGTGCTGAACCAGTTTGATGACGCCGGTATCGTAACCCGCCACAATTTTGAAGGCGGCAAATCCGTTTTTGAGCTGACCCAGCAGCATCATCACGATCACCTTATTTGCCTCGATTGTGGCAAAGTGATTGAATTTAGTGATGATTCGATTGAAGCCCGTCAGCGTGAGATTGCGGCGAAGCACGGTATTCGTTTAACGAACCACAGCCTCTATCTCTATGGCCATTGCGCCGAAGGCGACTGCCGCGAAGACGAACACGCGCACGACGGCAAATAATTTTACGCTTGATGAAAGCCAGCCTGCGGGCTGGCTTTTTTGTGGGCGCGATCCCGCCGTTTTCCTTCCCTCCCCGCCCGTGTTGCTTTAATGTAAAAATTCCCTTCCCTGACCTGTCCGGAGAATCGAAATGGAACTTCGCCAGTTACGTTATTTTGTTCGTATTGTTGAAACCGGCAGCATGGGTAGCGCCGCGCTGGATCTCGACATTGGCGTCTCGGCGCTGAGCCAACAAATGACACGTCTGGAAAGCGAACTCGCCATCCGCCTGCTGCAACGAACGTCGCGCGGCGTCACGCCCACTAACGCGGGGTTGGCCTTTTATTCTCAGGCGCAACTGGCGCTACGGCATGCCGACGACGCCATTCTTGCTGCGCGTGAGGCGCGGTTATCCGGCCACGTTAGCGTCGGTATGGCGCCCAGTACGGCATCGGTGTTGGGCATTCCGTTTATTAACGCCATGCGGGAAAGCTACGCTGACGTGCGGCTGCACGTCGTGGAGAGTCTCTCCGGCAATCTTGAGCGGATGATTAACACCCGCCAGCTTGATTTAGCGGTCGTCTTTCAGAAAGAGAAGATCCTGCGCTGGAGCGCGAAGCCGGTTCTGGAAGAGCGGCTGTTTCTGATCGGCCCCCACCCCCTGCTGGCTATATTCCCTGAAGACAACATCATGCCTGCTCAACTGGCGAATATTCCCCTCGTAATGCCCAGTCAGGGCCACGGTCTGCGCGGCAGACTGGAGGCTATCGCACAAGAGCACGCGCTGCAGGTTGATATCGTTGCGGAAATTGACGGTCTGACGCTACTGATGCGGGCGGTCCGCGACGGTCTGGGCGCCACCCTACAACCTGGCGCGGCGATTTCCCGACTGGACCAGGACGACCTGCGCGTGATCGGCGTCCATAATCCGGTCCTCAGCCGTCCCAACTTTTTGGTCAGTTTATCGGATGACGAGCTGACCCCGGCGGGGCTGGCAGCTCGCGTCGTGCTGGGTAAAGTGATGCGTGAACTGGTTGAGGCTGACCGCTGGCCAGGCGCCACCCTTTACGTTAACTAAAGAAGGTTTTAGCAGTACCTCATAGCGCCCACACAACCCATGCGTATACATTTTCATTACAAATTTAACATTTGTTAAAGCGTAATGGAGTCTACGATGGTTGATGTTCTGGTGATTGGCGGCGGCAATGCCGCGCTGTGTGCCGCCTTAACCGCCCGGGAGGCCGGTGCGTCGGTGCTGCTGCTGGAAGCGGCGCCGCGCGAATGGCGCGGTGGCAATTCACAGCACACCCGTAATTTGCGCTGTATGCATGATGCGCCGCAGGATGTGCTGGTCGACCGTTATCCCGAAGAGGAGTACTGGCAGGATCTCTGGCGGGTAACGGAAGGCAATACCAACGAAGCGCTGGCTCGGCTGGTGATCCGCACCTCTTCGCAGTGCCGTGACTGGATGCGCAAACACGGTGTGAATTTTCAGCCACCGTTATCAGGCGCACTGCACGTTGCGCGTACGAACGCCTTTTTCATGGGCGGCGGCAAGGCGCTGGTCAACGCCTATTATCGCAGCGCGGAGGCGCTCGGCGTCACCATCCGCTATAACACGCCGGTACAGGCGCTGGAGTTACATGACGGCGAGTTTGTCGCCGCGCTGGCGGGCGATGAACGCATCGAGGCCAGAACCTGTGTACTCGCCGCTGGCGGTTTCGAGTCCAATCGCGAATGGCTACGTGAAGCCTGGGGACAAAACGCGCGTGGGGAATGGCCCGCCGATAATTTTCTCATCCGCGGCACCCGCTTTAATCAGGGTGTCCTGCTTAAATTTATGATCGATGCCGGCGCCGACATCATTGGCGATCCATCCCAGTCGCACTGCGTGGCGATTGATGCCCGCGCGCCACTGTATGACGGCGGGATCTGCACGCGAGTGGACTGCGTCTCTTTAGGCGTGGTGGTCAACCGCGACGCAGCGCGTTTTTATGACGAAGGCGAAGATTTCTGGCCGAAACGCTATGCCATCTGGGGGCGCCTGGTCGCCCAACAGCCGGGGCAAATTGGTTATTCCATTATCGACAGCAAAGCCATTGGTCACTTTATGCCACCGGTATTCCCCGGCGCGCAGGCCAATACGCTGGAAGAGCTGGCCTGCCAACTGGGGCTGGATGCACAACGTTTTAGCGCTACCGTCAGGCAATACAACCAGGCCTGCCAGCCTGGACACTTTGATCACACCGTCCTGGATAACTGCGCCACCAGCGGGTTAACGCCGCCGAAAACGCACTGGGCACGCCCTCTCGATACGCCGCCTTATTACGGCTACGCCCTGCGGCCAGGGATCACGTTTACCTACCTCGGCCTGAAAGTGAACGAACGCGCGGCGGTGCATTTCGCCGGAAAACCCAGCCGTACCCTGTTTGTCGCCGGAGAAATGATGGCGGGCAATGTGCTGGGCAAAGGCTATACCGCTGGCGTTGGCATGTCGATTGGCACCACGTTTGGCTGCATTGCTGGTAAAGAAGCCGCCCAGGCCGCACGTAAGGAGGCGCACCATGAAGCAGCTTGAGAAATTAATTATTGAGGCACAAATCATTACCGAACCGGAAGCCGAAGTGGAACGGGTGATGCAGGTTTGTAACGCCTGCCGCTACTGCGAAGGCTTTTGCGCCGTCTTTCCGGCGATGACTCACCGTCTTGAGTTCGGCAAAGCGGACATCAACTACCTGGCTAACCTGTGCCATAACTGCGGCGCCTGTCTGCACGCCTGTCAGTACGCGCCCCCTCATGAGTTCGCCATTAACGTACCGAAAGCGATGGCGGAAGTGCGCCTCGAAACCTATCAGCATTATGCCCGGCCCGCCGCGTTTGGCGCGTTGTATCGCCGGGCGGGCATGACCGTCGCGCTAACGCTGGTCTTTGCGCTGATTTTCTTCCTGTTGTTGGCGATGAGTCTGAAAGGCTCCTTGCTGCACCCGCCGCTGGCTGGCGACTTCTACCAGATATTCCCGCATAACCTGCTGGCCTGGATGTTTGGTTCCGTCTTTATTCTGGCGATGGGGTTGTTGATGGCTGGCGTGATCCGCTTCTGGCGTGAGATCTCCCCCGGCGCGCCGCAGCCCGTGGAAATTGCCGAAGCGACGCACAATGCCCTGACGCTGAAGTACCTCGACGGCGGACACGGCAAAGGGTGTAACGAAGCCGATGATGCCTTTACATTGCTGCGCCGTCGCTTCCATCACTTGACCTTCTACGGTTTTATGCTCTGCTTCGCCGCCACCGTGGTGGCGACCGGCTATCACTATTTTGCCGGGTGGGAAGCCCCTTATCCGTTTTTCAGCGTGCCGGTGCTTCTCGGCACCCTCGGGGGGGTAGGTCTGATTATCGGTCCTGCGGGTTTGCTGTGGCTGAACGTAAAGCGCTCGCCGCTGCACGGTGACGCGCGACAAAAACCGATGGATCGCGGTTTTATTTTGCTGTTGCTGTTGACCAGCCTGACAGGGTTGGGACTGCTGGCAGGGAGGGATTCCACGTGGATGGGCGTTCTGCTTGCTGTCCATCTTGGCGTGGTAATGGCGCTCTTTTTAACCCTCCCGTACGGAAAATTTGCCCACGGATTTTACCGCTGCGCTTCGTTACTCAAATGGGCTATCGAGAAGCGGCGCGGAAAACAGGCGGGGGTCGCAGGCGACTGACCCGCAACATCTTACCTCAATAACTATTACGATAAGACAGTGGAGAGCAATCCCATGAGCCAACAACCATCGCGCGCCGGCACGTTCGGCGCAATACTGCGGGTAACCAGCGGTAATTTTCTTGAGCAGTTCGACTTTTTTCTGTTTGGTTTTTACGCCACTTATATTGCGAAAACGTTTTTCCCGGCAGAAAGTGAATTCGCCTCTTTAATGCTCACGTTTGCCGTCTTCGGCTCCGGCTTTTTGATGCGTCCCGTCGGGGCGATTGTGCTGGGTTCGTATATCGACAGAATTGGCCGCCGTAAAGGGTTAATGGTAACGCTGGCGATCATGGGTTGCGGTACGCTGCTGATCGCCCTCGTGCCTGGCTACCAGACCATTGGCGTACTGGCGCCAGTGCTGGTGCTGCTGGGCCGACTGTTGCAGGGATTTTCCGCCGGCGTGGAGCTGGGCGGCGTTTCCGTTTATCTTTCAGAGATCGCCACGCCGGGCAATAAAGGTTTCTATACCAGCTGGCAGTCGGCCAGCCAACAGGTGGCGATTGTGGTGGCTGCGCTGATCGGCTACGGTCTGAACGTCACGCTCGGGCACGATGAAATCTCTGAATGGGGCTGGCGCATTCCGTTCTTTATTGGCTGCATGATCATTCCGCTCATTTTTGTACTGCGCCGTTCGCTACAAGAAACCGAAGCCTTTATCCAGCGTAAGCACCGCCCCGATACCCGGGAAATACTGACCACCATTGCGAAAAACTGGCGCATCGTCACCGCTGGTACGCTGTTGGTGGCAATGACCACCACCACTTTTTATTTTATTACCGTTTATACGCCCACCTACGGCCGTGCCGTTCTGCATCTGAGCGCGCGTGACAGCCTGATAGTCACCATGCTGGTCGGGATTTCTAACTTTATCTGGCTGCCTATTGGCGGCGCGATCTCCGATAAAATCGGCCGTCGTCCGGTGTTGATGGGGATTACTCTGCTTGCGCTCATCACGACCTGGCCGGTGATGCACTGGCTGACCGCCGCGCCGGATTTCACCCGTATGACCCTGGTGCTACTGTGGTTCTCGTTCTTTTTTGGCATGTATAACGGCGCGATGGTCGCCGCGCTGACCGAAGTGATGCCGGTCTACGTACGAACGGTGGGGTTTTCGCTGGCGTTCAGCCTTGCGACGGCCATTTTTGGGGGGCTGACTCCCGCAATTTCTACCGCGTTGGTTGAGATGACCGGTGATAAAAGTTCGCCAGGATGGTGGCTGATGTGCGCAGCGCTATGTGGTTTCGCCGCGACGGCTATGCTGTTTGTTCGCCTGAGCCGCAGTTACCACCCCGTGGAGAATTAAGCCAGAAAACAGGGGCGGAGACCCTCTCCGCCCCCTGGGTTATTTGGCGCTATTGTTGCTGCGGATTTCCTGCCAGATCTTATCACAATCGGCTTTTACCGCCTGATCGTTACCGGTACGCGTCGCCTGTATGCACTGCTGGTAATCCAGTACGCGAACGCTTTCCTGACGGGTAAACTGCTCGTGCTGTTTCTCTTTCTTCAGCACCGCTAAAACGCTCTGGCAGGCTTCGATTTTTTCTGGCGATCCCTGCGCCGTATTGATGCAGGCGCTGTAAGCCTCTTTCAGACGGCTGTCTTCTTTTGGCGCCGTCGTCGTTGTGCAGGCCACCAGTCCCGAAGCCATCACGGCGATGAGTATCAGTTTTTTCATAGCACAGTCCTCAACGGTGCGGCAGGCGCATGGCCCGCCGCGTATGGGCATTAGAAGATGGTGAACGGGGCAATGACGATAAATTTCACGTCACGCTCATCCTGGAAGATGTTGCCGTAACCACCGCCCCAGCTTGGGATGTTGGAGTGGTTGTCATACTCAGTGAAGTGCAGTTTAAACATGGTGCCTTTGGCGCGTCCGTCCTGCAGGGTATAGACCGCATCCAGGCTGTAAGATGATTCCTCGATAGTGCGGTTTTTGTCGTAGTACGCATCAGGATTGCTCTGCCAGGTGGACGGCTTCGCATCCCAGGCATACACATAAGACGCCCCCACTGCCCAACCTGGCAGGTTCCAGTTTTTCAGGTCATACATCGCGCCGAAGAAGACCGCTTTTTCGCCGTTGGCGTTGAAGTCAGAACGGTTATCCCACCAGATATCCAGACGACCGTTGGAGGAGGCATAAGTCGGGGTCATACGCTGCAGGAAGTAACCCTGCTGCCCTTCCGCTTTCACCCAGGTGCCTTCCAGACGCAGGTCAACCACTTCCGCGACCTTGTAGCCGAAGGTTAACGCCTGCAGCCAGGCCGTACCGTCGTAAATATCGTTTGTGCTACGGTCATCCACTTTGTCACGCGCACCGTAGAACTGGTAGCTGGTAGTCAGCGGGTTGCCGCCTAAATCAAACTTATAGCTGGCTTTCGCGAAGTACTGATCGACATAGCCTTCAGACTGTCCAAATGCCGCTTCCAGCACCAGGTCGTTTTTGAAATCATATTTCGCGCCGACGGAATGGAGGTAATCGACCTTAGTCTTTTTATCGGCCTGATAGAATTTGTCGACCTCGGTGTGCCACGGCGCTTTGTATTCGTTGGCCCACATATAGGAGAAGCTCAGCGCGCCCGCATCGCCGTAGTCAAAGTTCGCCCCGGCTTCGGCACCCTGATAGGTGCCCGGCATAAAGCTCCAGTGCGGTGCTAACAGCGTTTGTCCGGTTGGCTGAATATACCCCGCGCGCGCCCAGGCGGGGCCATACTTAAATTTCGCCGCCGCTTTATACAGGCTTACTCCGCTTTTATCGCCCGAGTAATCTTCGTCGTAGCCTTTATTCTTTTTCGAGAAGGCAATTTCGTTGGGGTGACCGCTGTCGCCGTTTTCCGCCATTTCGATAGCGGTGAAGGCCGCGATATCGAGTCCAAACATATCAGCCGCGTAGCCGGACTGGAAATCCAGGTTGGCGTTCCAGGTCGCATGAGAAAGGTTCGTTTTATATTTGTCTTCGTCGGTAACGTCTTTACGATCGCGCTCGCGCTGCCAGTAATAGATCCCGCCCGTCAGGGTGGAGTCATCAAAAAAACCTTCGGCATGAGCGTGTGGAACAACAACCAAGCCCGACATTGCTGTGATACCGGCGATAGCCAGCGCCAGCGCACTACGTTTGCCACTGAACGTACGCATGTGTTAATCCTCTTTGACGTTTTAAAGTGCTGTCGCCAACGGCAAACAGCCAAAAAATAAAAGTGAAAAGTAGCATTGAGAAAGACCTCGCTGACTACAATGAATAGACTATTTTTCGCGACGCGAATTATCAATACCTTTCTGTAACGAGAATGTAAGAGTATGAGCAACCGCACATATTTCATCGCGTTCTGTTACATTTCATTCATTTGATCAAAAAAGCGGAAGATCAGAAAAAATTACTTGTTTTCCAGAAAGATGAAATCGGTTACATCACGATAAGCATTGATGAAATCAATTTGTTATGTAAAAAGATTTGTTAAGCAGAATATTTAAGAAACGATAATTAATTCGCTTCGAAAAAAGAGAGTTGAGGGCAAAAAAAACGCCGCTGAACGCGGCGTTTGAGAGACAAGTTGCGACTTATTCGCCGACTTTCGCCCAGGTGTCACGCAGGCCGACGGTACGGTTAAAGACCAGTTTCTCGGCGGTAGCATAACGGCTGTCCAGACAGAAGTACCCTTCGCGCTCAAACTGGAACGCTTTACCGGCGACCGCCTCTTTCAGCGATGGTTCGGCATAACCCTGTTTGATGACCAGCGATTCCGGGTTCATTACGGACAGGAAATCTTCCGCCGCGCCAGGGTTCGGCACGCTGAACAGACGATCGTAGAGACGAATTTCAACCGGCAGCGCGTGCGCCGCGCTCACCCAGTGAATCACGCCCTTCACTTTACGGCCATCTGCCGGATCTTTGCTAAGGGTGTCGGCGTCGTAGGTACAGAAGATGGTGGTGATAGTGCCTTCGGCGTCTTTTTCCACGCGCTCGGCTTTGATGACGTAGGCGTTACGCAGGCGTACTTCTTTCCCCATGACCAGACGCTTGTACTGCTTGTTCGCTTCTTCACGGAAGTCCGCGCGGTCAATCCAGATCTCGCCGCTGAACGGCACTTGACGACTGCCCATTTCCGGTTTGTTCGGATGATTCGGCATCGTGACCTGTTCGCTCTCGCCCTGCGGGTAGTTTTCGATCACCAGTTTCACCGGATCGATTACCGCCATCGCGCGCGGCGCGTTTTCATTAAGATCTTCGCGAATGCAGGATTCGAGCGACGCCATCTCAATGGTGTTGTCCTGCTTGGTCACGCCGATACGTTTGCAAAACTCGCGAATCGCGGCGGCGGTATAACCACGGCGGCGAAGACCGGAAATGGTCGGCATACGCGGGTCGTCCCAACCTTCCACATGCTTGTCGGTCACCAGCAGGTTCAGCTTACGCTTGGACATCACGGTGTATTCCAGATTCAGGCGCGAGAATTCATACTGACGCGGGTGAACCGGAATCGTGATGTTGTCCAGCACCCAGTCGTACAGGCGACGGTTGTCCTGGAATTCCAGCGTACACAGCGAGTGGGTAATACCTTCCAGCGCATCGCTGATGCAGTGGGTGAAGTCGTACATCGGATAGATGCACCACTTGGTGCCGGTCTGGTGATGCTCCGCGAACTTAATACGGTACAGCACCGGATCGCGCATCACGATGAACGGCGACGCCATGTCGATTTTCGCGCGCAGGCAAGCTTTGCCTTCTTCGAAACCACCGGTACGCATTTTTTCGAACAGCGCGAGGTTTTCGTCCACGCTGCGATCGCGGAACGGGCTGTTCTTACCCGGCTGAGTCAGGGTGCCGCGGTATTCGCGGATCTGCTCTGGCGTCAGTTCATCAACGTAAGCCAGACCTTTGGTGATCAGCTCAACCGCGTAGGCATGCAGCTGATCGAAGTAATCGGAGGAGTAGCGAACCTCGCCAGACCAGTGAAAACCTAACCACTCAACGTCGTTTTTGATCGAATCAACGTACTCGATATCTTCTTTTACCGGGTTAGTGTCATCGAAACGCAGGTTGCACTGGCCCTGATAATCTTGCGCGATGCCAAAGTTCAGGCAAATGGATTTCGCGTGGCCAATGTGCAGATAGCCATTTGGCTCCGGCGGAAAACGGGTATGTACCGTGGTGTGCTTACCACTGGCCAGATCTTCATCGATGATCTGACGAATAAAGTTACTCGGGCGGGCTTCAGCCTCACTCATCGTGGATTCCTCAAAGCGTAAACAACGTATAACGGCATATGATCTTATAAGCCGGACAGACTGACAACCTTTAGTTACGCAAAATACGTCTCAAACGAAAATATGGGGACCATTTGCTGCAAAAAAAAGCGGCGAAGGTTTGCCTTCGCCGCTTAAGGTCGCTGTGATGTTGTCGGAACCCGGTTTTCGCCTTATCCGACCCGGACCTTTTTATTTACCTTTGATTTCATACAGTGGGGTTTGACCCGCCACGACGTGACCTTCGGCTTTCACCACCAGCGCGCTGAAGTCGTCGATGTTGCTGCACACCACCGGACTTATCATGGAGCGCGCGTTCGCGTTCAGATAGTCCAGATCCATTTCCAGGATCGGCTGGCCTGCGGTCACTTCAGCCCCTTCTTCAACCAGGCGTTTAAAGCCCTGGCCGTTCAGCGCAACGGTATCGATCCCCATGTGGACCACGATTTCCGCGCCTTTCTCTGTTTCCAGGCAGAATGCGTGGTTGGTATTGAAGATTTTCACGATGGTTCCCGCTGCCGGAGAAACCACGATTTTATCCGTTGGTTTAACCGCCACGCCGTCACCGACCGCTTTGCTGGCGAACGCCTCGTCAGGCACCTGATCTAACGCCACCACGTCACCGGTAATCGGGGAAACCAGTTCAGCAATGGTCACCGCATTGGGTACCGCCTGCGGCTTCTGGGCCGGGGTTGCTGTTGCAGCAGGCGCGGCATCCGCCGAAGCTGCGGCAACCGGACCACGCGCAACGACTTTTTTCATCGCGTCGCCAATGGATTCTGCTTTCGCCCCGACAATAACCTGAATGGTTTGTTTGTTCAGTTTCACCACGCCGGACGCGCCCAGGCGTTTACACATTGCATCGCTCACCCTGGCGGAGTCGCCAACGGTCAGACGCAGACGGGTGATACAGGCATCAATGGCTTTCAGGTTATCCGTACCGCCGACCGCTGCGATGTAGCTGGTCGCCAGTTGCGTCAGACCTTCTTCCGTATTGCTGTTCGCTTCTTCAGTCACCACCTCGTCTTCTTTATCTTCGCGGCCCGGCGTTTTCAGGTTAAACATACGAATAACCGCGCTGAACAACAGGAAGTAAATGACGAAGAACGCCAGCCCCATAACCAGCAGCATCCAGACGTTCTGGCTCGCCGCGGGCAGGCTGTACATCAACACGTAGTCGATAGCGCCCGCAGAGAACGAGAAGCCCGCGTGGATCCCCAATAGCGTGGCGATAAACAGGCTGATGCCGGTCAGAATCGCGTGCAGGAGATACAGCAGCGGCGCAAGGAACATAAACAGGAATTCCAGCGGCTCAGTCACGCCGGTCAGGAACGCGGTGATGGCGACGGACAGCAGCATACCGCCTACCATCGGACGACGCGCTTTCGGGGCAGCGAAGTACATCGCCAGTGCCGCGCCCGGCAGACCAAACATCATGATCGGGAAGAAGCCGGACATGAACATCCCGGCAGTGCCGTCACCCGCGTAGAAGCGGTTGATATCGCCGTGGAAAACGGTACCGGCAGCGTTGGTGAATTCACCAATCTGGAACCAGGCGATGGTGTTCAGCACCTGATGCAGACCGGTTGGGATCAGCAGACGGTTGATGAAACCAAAAATACCGGAGCCGAGCGCGCCTGCGGACACGATCCATTCACCGCCAGCATGAATAGCATGCTGAACCGGCGGCCAGACGTAGCCGAAAATCGCCGCCAGCACCAGGCAGAAAAAGCCCGTAGCAATCGGCACAAAGCGTTTGCCGCCGAAGAAGCTCAGGAAATCAGGCAGCTTGATATCCGCCCAACGGTTGTAGACAGCGCCGCCCACCAGGCCGGTAATGATACCCGCCAGCACACCCATGTTGATTTCCGGGTTGATGGTGACCATCGCTTTAGTCAGTACGAAATAACCGACCGCCCCTGCCAGCGCTGCCGCACCCGCGCTGTCTTTGGACCAACTGGATGCCACACCGATGGCGAAGATCAGCGCGAGGTTATCAAAAATCGCCCCACCCGCCTGCGCGATAAAGGCGACGTTCAGTAAATCTGGTTGGCCGAATCGCAGCAACAGCGCCGCCACCGGCAGCACCGCGATAGGGAGCTGTAACGCCCTACCCAGTCGCTGGAAAAAACCTAGAATGTTCATCTTATTCCCCCTACGAGACCCCGATATGGCCATTCAGGCCGTATTTTTATGTGTGTAGCTCAACTTCTCAGCGTGATGTTCCGGCAAATACGTTGTTAGATCATCTCCTGCAAGAGTGTGTGAAAATTTAATTCGTATCGCAAATTAAAAGCGTGTTTTTTGTGAGTACAGTCACCAAATATCGTTATTATCTCTCCCTGTCACTGGCTAACTTTGAAAACTTATTTTATCATTCAAAAAATCAAGACGGATTGACTCCAATCGCGACAGACCAGGTTACGCTTTAAGGTGCACAGACGCGCAATCCGCCAACGGCTTACATTTACTTTCTGAGGTGAAGAATGAGACTGATTCCCCTGACTACCGCTGAACAAGTCGGCAAATGGGCTGCCCGCCATATCGTTAACCGTATCAATGCGTTCAAACCGACAGCCGATCGTCCGTTTGTGCTGGGTCTGCCGACGGGCGGCACGCCAATGACCGCTTACAAAGCCTTAGTGGAAATGCACAAAGCGGGCCAGGTCAGCTTCAAACATGTGGTGACGTTCAATATGGACGAATATGTCGGCCTGCCAAAGGAACATCCGGAAAGCTACCACAGCTTCATGCACCGTAATTTCTTTGATCACGTTGATATTCCAGCAGAAAACATCAACCTGCTCAATGGTAACGCGCCAGATATTGACGCGGAATGCCGTCAATATGAAGAAAAAATCCGTTCTTACGGTAAAATCCACCTGTTTATGGGCGGCGTCGGTAACGACGGTCATATCGCATTTAACGAACCGGCTTCTTCCCTGGCTTCCCGTACCCGCATTAAAACCCTGACCCACGATACGCGCGTGGCAAACTCCCGTTTCTTCGACGGTGATGTGGATCAGGTGCCTAAATATGCGCTGACCGTTGGCGTGGGGACTTTGCTGGATGCCGAAGAAGTGATGATTCTGGTGCTGGGCCATCAGAAAGCCCAGGCTCTGCAGGCCGCCGTTGAAGGCAACGTCAACCACATGTGGACCATCAGTTGCCTGCAGCTGCACCCGAAAGCCGTGGTGGTCTGCGATGAGCCGTCAACGATGGAACTGAAAGTTAAGACGCTGAAATATTTCAACGAGTTAGAAGCCGAAAATATTAAAGGTCTGTAATGTTGTCTCCGCCCTGCCACTGCGTTCAGGGCGGCATATTTTTGAAATCGGGGGTCGGAATGTATGCTTTAACCCAGGGTCGGATCTTTACCGGCCACGAAATTCTTGATGACCATGCGATTGTTGTCGCCAATGGCCTGATTGACAGCGTTTGTCCGGTGGCGGAACTGCCGCACGGGATCGAACAACGTTCACTGAACGGGGCCATTCTTTCCCCCGGTTTTATCGACGTTCAGCTTAATGGCTGCGGCGGCGTACAGTTCAACGATACCGCAGACGCCGTTACCGTTGAAACGCTGGAAATCATGCAGAAAGCCAACGAGAAATCGGGCTGCACTAACTATCTGCCAACGCTGATCACCACCAGCGACGAACTGATGAAGCAAGGCATTCGCGTTATGCGTGAATACCTGGCGAAACACCCGAACCAGGCGCTGGGTCTTCATCTGGAAGGCCCGTGGCTGAATCTGGTTAAAAAAGGCACCCACAACCCGAACTTTGTTCGTCAGCCGGACGCTGCGCTGGTGGACTACCTGTGCGATAATGCCGACGTCATCACCAAAGTTACGCTGGCGCCGGAAATGGTGCCTGCTGAAGTCATCAGCAAACTGGCGAATGCCGGCATCGTGGTTTCTGCCGGACACTCTAACGCCACGCTTAAAGAAGCCAAAGCCGGTTTCCGCGCAGGTATCCGCTTTGCCACGCACCTGTTTAACGCTATGCCGTACATTACCGGCCGTGAACCGGGTCTGGCGGGGGCTGTTCTCGACGATGCGGACATTTATTGCGGCGTGATTGCCGACGGCCTGCACGTTGACTACGCCAATATCCGCAACGCCAAACGTCTTAAAGGCGATAAGCTGTGTCTGGTAACGGATGCGACAGCGCCCGCAGGTGCGAATATTGAACAGTTCATTTTTGCTGGTAAAACAATATACTACCGCAATGGATTGTGTGTGGATGAAAACGGTACGCTAAGCGGTTCATCGTTAACCATGATCGAAGGCGTGCGTAACCTGGTTGAGCACTGCGGCATTGCGCTCGACGAAGTGCTGCGCATGGCGACGCTCTATCCGGCGCGCGCGATTGGCGTAGAAAAACAGCTCGGCAGCATCGCGCCGGGTAAAGTGGCGAACCTGACCGCGTTTACCCACGACTTTAAAATCATCAAGACCATCGTTAATGGTAACGAGGTCGTTACTGAGTAAGAGAAAGTATGACACCAGGCGGACAAGCTCAAATAGGTAATGTTGATCTCGTAAAACAGCTTAACAGCGCGGCCGTTTACCGCCTGATTGACCAGCATGGACCAATCTCGCGGATTCAGATTGCCGAACAAAGCCAGCTTGCTCCCGCCAGCGTAACCAAAATTACGCGTCAACTGATTGAACGCGGGCTGATCAAAGAAGTCGATCAGCAGGCCTCCACCGGGGGCCGCCGCGCGATCTCTATTGTTACCGAAACCCGCGGTTTCCACGCCATCGGCGTACGTCTGGGACGCCATGACGCGACCATTACCCTGTTCGATCTCAGCAGTAAAGTGTTGGCGGAGGAGCATTACCCGCTGCCCGAACGTACTCAGGAGACGCTGGAACATGCGTTGCTCAATGCAATTTCAGCCTTTATTGACGGCAACCAGCGCAAAATTCGCGAACTGATCGCCATTTCGGTGATCCTGCCGGGCCTTGTCGATCCGGAAAGCGGCATGATTCATTACATGCCGCATATTCAGGTTGAAAACTGGGGACTGGTCGATGCGCTGGAAACCCTTTTTCGCGTTACCTGTTTTGTCGGTCACGACATCCGCAGCCTCGCGCTGGCAGAGCACTATTTCGGCGCAAGCCAGGACTGTGAAGACTCCATTCTGGTGCGCGTGCACCGCGGCACCGGCGCCGGGATCATCTCTAATGGCCGAATTTTCATTGGCCGTAACGGCAACGTCGGCGAGATCGGCCACATTCAGGTTGAGCCGCTGGGCGAGCGTTGCCACTGCGGCAACTTCGGCTGTCTGGAGACCATTGCGGCTAACGCCGCGATCGAACACCGTGTGCAAAACCTGCTCAAACAGGGCTATCAGAGCCGTGTTTCGCTAAATGACTGCAACATCAAAACCATCTGTAAAGCGGCAAATAAAGGCGACAGCCTGGCCTCGGAAGTGATCGAGCACGTAGGGCGACATTTGGGCAAAACTATCGCCATTGCCATTAACCTGTTTAATCCGCAGAAGATTGTGATTGCCGGTGAAATTACCGAAGCGGATAAAGTCCTGTTGCCCGCAATCGAAAGTTGCATCAATACGCAGGCGCTGAAGGCGTTTCGCCAGAATCTGCCAGTGGTGCGCTCTACGCTGGATCACCGCTCCGCTATCGGCGCATTCGCCCTTGTGAAGCGCGCCATGCTGAACGGCATTTTGCTCCAGCATTTGCTGGAAAACTGATGCGCTTTTATAGTATCGGATTCATAACCATTTCCCTGGGTAGTTCATGACCATTAAAAATGTCATTTGTGATATCGATGGCGTGCTGATGCACGATAACGTCGCCGTCCCCGGCGCAGCAGAATTTCTGACCGGCATTATTGGAAAAGGTCTGCCGCTGGTGCTGTTGACCAATTACCCGTCGCAAACCGGGCAGGATCTGGCGAACCGCTTCGCCACCGCCGGCGTCAATGTCCCTGACAGCGTGTTTTATACCTCAGCCATGGCCACCGCCGACTTCCTGCGTCGTCAGGAAGGGAAAAAGGCTTACGTGGTGGGCGAAGGGGCGCTGATCCATGAACTGTATAAAGCCGGGTTCACCATCACCGACGTCAACCCGGATTTTGTGATTGTGGGCGAAACCCGTTCCTATAACTGGGACATGATGCATAAAGCGGCATACTTTGTGGCGAACGGCGCACGCTTTATCGCCACCAATCCGGACACCCACGGTCGCGGTTTTTACCCGGCCTGCGGCGCCCTGTGCGCCGGTATTGAGAAAATTTCCGGACGTAAGCCGTTCTACGTCGGCAAACCCAGCCCGTGGATCATTCGCGCCGCGCTGAACAAAATGCAGGCGCACTCGGAAGAGACGGTGATTGTCGGTGACAATCTGCGCACCGACATTCTTGCCGGATTCCAGGCGGGACTTGAAACCATCCTGGTGCTTTCCGGCGTTTCTACGCTTGATGATATTGACAGTATGCCGTTCCGTCCGAGCTGGATTTACCCCTCCGTCGCCGAGATCGACGTTATTTAACGCCAACCGTTGCCTGATGACGTTTCGCTTATCAGGCCTACGGTCAAGCCACGCCGCATCTAATAAAATCACCTAAAAATTGTCGATTCATTAATAAATCCGTTCATTACGTACTCTTTTTTCATCATTCCATAATCGCTGTTGCGTTTTTTCTTTTTTACCCGGCAAAAGTATTGCGCCCTGCTCTCCTTTGCGGCATTTTTTAAATCAAGCACACACAAAATGTATTCAGACAGGGTAACGGAGAAGGTTATGTGTTCAATTTTTGGCGTATTCGATATTAAGTCAGATGCAGGGGAACTGCGGAAAAAGGCGCTCGAGCTGTCACGCCTGATGCGCCATCGCGGCCCGGACTGGTCCGGTATTTTTGCCTGCGACAAGGCCATCCTCGCGCATGAACGTCTGTCCATTGTCGACGTCAACGCGGGCGCTCAGCCACTGTATAACGAAAAGAAAACCCACGTATTGGCTGTCAACGGCGAAATCTACAACCATCAGGCGCTGCGTGCGGAATATGGCGATCGCTATGCGTTCCAGACCGGCTCCGACTGCGAAGTTATCCTCGCGCTGTACCAGGAAAAAGGCCCTGAATTTCTTGACGATCTGCAAGGAATGTTCGCTTTCGCCCTGTACGATACCGAGAAAGACGCGTATCTGATTGGTCGCGACCACATCGGGATTATCCCGCTGTATATGGGTTATGACGAACACGGTAACCTGTATGTTGCTTCGGAAATGAAAGCGTTGGTGCCGGTTTGCCGCACGATTAAAGAGTTTCCGGCGGGCAGCTATTTATGGAGCCAGGACGGTGAGATTCGTCAGTACTATCAGCGCGACTGGTTCGAGTACGATGCGGTAAAAGATAACGTTACCGACAAAGCGGAACTGCGCCAGGCGCTGGAAGACTCGGTAAAAAGCCATCTGATGTCAGATGTGCCGTACGGCGTGTTGCTCTCCGGCGGTCTGGATTCTTCAGTGATTTCCGCTATCACCAAAAAGTTCGCCGCGCGTCGCGTGGAAGATCAGGAAAGATCCGAAGCCTGGTGGCCGCAGCTACACTCCTTCGCTGTCGGTCTGGAAGGTTCTCCGGATCTGAAAGCCGCGCAGGAAGTCGCGAACCATCTGGGCACGGTGCACCATGAGATTCACTTCACCGTGCAGGAAGGGTTAGATGCGATCCGCGATGTAATTTATCACATCGAAACGTACGATGTGACCACGATTCGCGCGTCAACGCCAATGTACTTAATGTCGCGTAAAATCAAAGCGATGGGCATCAAAATGGTGCTGTCCGGCGAGGGATCTGACGAAGTGTTCGGCGGCTATCTTTACTTCCATAAAGCGCCAAACGCCAAAGAACTGCACGAAGAAACGGTACGTAAACTGCAGGCGCTACATATGTTTGACTGCGCGCGCGCCAACAAAGCGATGTCAGCCTGGGGCGTGGAAGCCCGCGTCCCGTTCCTCGACAAGAAATTTCTCGATGTGGCCATGCGTATCAATCCGGAAGATAAGATGTGCGGCAACGGCAAGATGGAAAAACATATCCTGCGTGAATGTTTCGAATCTTACCTGCCGGCAAGCGTCGCATGGCGTCAGAAAGAGCAATTCTCCGATGGCGTGGGCTACAGCTGGATCGACACCCTGAAAGAAGTGGCGGCGCAGCAGGTAACCGACCAGCAACTGGAAACCGCCAGCTTCCGCTTCCCTTACAACACGCCAGGCTCGAAAGAAGCGTATCTGTATCGTGAGATCTTTGAAGAACTGTTCCCGCTCCCGAGCGCCGCGGAATGCGTGCCGGGCGGCCCGTCTGTCGCCTGCTCTTCCGCCAAAGCGATCGAATGGGATGAAGCGTTCAAAACCATGAACGATCCTTCCGGACGCGCGGTCGGCGTACATCAGTCGGCATACAAATAAATCTGCATGATGAAATGGGTCCGCAAGGGCCCTTTTTTTGTTCTAAAATCTTGCCCATAAAGTGTTTCATAACCAATAATTGCCGATTATTGCGTCACGCTGTTCGCAACCTAACCAAACAGTCACATTCACGCTGTTTTCGATGAAAAAGAGGTTGACGCTTCAAGGCTCAATACGCATAATGCGCCCCGCAACGCCGATAAGGTAACGCGAAAAAAGAGGGCTACGTAGCTCAGTTGGTTAGAGCACATCACTCATAATGATGGGGTCACAGGTTCGAATCCCGTCGTAGCCACCATCTTACGAAATGTCGATTGATTCGGCAGATTCAGAAAAATTTGTTGGGGTATCGCCAAGCGGTAAGGCACCGGATTCTGATTCCGGCATTCCGAGGTTCGAATCCTCGTACCCCAGCCACATTTTTCAGACGTTCCGCTAACGAACGTAAGAAGTACGCCAATTGGGGTATCGCCAAGCGGTAAGGCACCGGATTCTGATTCCGGCATTCCGAGGTTCGAATCCTCGTACCCCAGCCACGTTAAAAAAGCTCGCTTCGGCGAGCTTTTTGCTTTTATGAATTCCGAAAGTCCCAGCCAGCCGTATACATGTTCTGCCTCTGTCGCTAGATTAAGCCGCGGCAGATAAAGGGACGTTACGATGAACTACCAGATTTTTCCGTTTATATTTACCCGGACGGCAACGCTGTTCCTTTTTGTTTTCGCCGTCGTGCTAACTTTCTTTGACCTTTCCGCGTTGCTAACCTACCTCATTCTGGTCGGTTTACTCTTTCCCATCGGCATATCAATGCGCCTGCACCAGCTCAACGAAACGGGAGTAGCGCTCACGCTGACGGAGAAGACCCACAATATCACCTACATTCATGGCTTACCGGCGCATGAACAGCGGGTGGTTATTAAAAACCCCTGTTTCTGGTCGAAAAAACGTATTCAGCAATTTTATACCTTCAGCTTTCTTGGGAAGCTAATTTTACAGGGGGTCTGTATCGCGATATTGGCACGCGAATATCTCCTGACAGCAGAAAATGCCGCAACAGACATCGTCGCCCTGCTCATACTTGTGTATATGCTATCGATGTCAGGGAGAAGCGCCTATATGCTATATCGCATCGCCACCCATCGTTGGCGCTGTGAACCCCTGACGACCAGCAGCGGAAGCGTCTGGTATCAGGGATTTTTATTCGAAGGAAACAACAGAGTAACGCTGTTCGAGCGGCTACTTTAAGCGCGTGTTACAACCCTAACGCATACTTCAGCGCCTGGCGTTTAACGACACCCGCACGTTCAGCAGCCATCAGGCCGAGGTTGCGCAGCATACGCAGCGGCGGCAGGTTATTACTGAATCCAGCGTAAAACAGATCCATGCCACTCTGCATCATAAAGTTATCCGCCATGCGCCGCATTTGGTAGCGCTTCAACACCGGCTGGCTGGCCCAACGTTCCCCATAGCTGCGCGCATTTACCAGCACATCGATCAGCGCATCGACATCGCGATAGCCGAGGTTCACCCCCTGCCCGGCCAGCGGATGAATGGTATGTGCCGCATCGCCCACCAGCGCCAGGCCCGGCTGAACATACTGCAACGCGTGTCGACGGGTCAGCGGGAACGCACCTGCGGCCAGCGGCGTCACCGGCCCCAGCCGCGCCGGGAAATGTTTTACGATTTCCGCCTGCAACTGCGGCATGCTCAGGGTCTGCAACTGGCGAATACGCGCTGGCGCGTCATACCACACCAGCGACGCCCAGCGATCAAAGAGCGGCAGAAAGGCGCGCGGGCCATCCGGCGTAAACTGCTGCCAGGTGCTGTCCCCCGGCGCCTGTTCGCACTGAACGCTGATCAGCATGCACGACTGCGCATACTGCCAGGCGTGAATGCCAATGCCAGCCAGTTGGCGCACCTGTGAATTCGCGCCGTCAGCGCCGACCACCAGCTTCGCCATAATCTGCTCGCCATCTGCCAGCTCCAGTACCTGACTGTCGTGATGACGATGTAGCGCCGCAAGCGACGCAGGGACTCGCAGGGTAACGTTCGGATGCGCCTCCAGCGCCTGCCACAGCGCCTGCTGCAAAACAGTGTTCTCGACCATATAGCCCAGCAGCGGAAGCTTCAGTTCCGCAGCGTCAAAAACAACGTGGGCATTTTCCCATTCCCAGGTTTCCAGCCGACGATAAGGATGGCTGCGCATCCCTTGTACCGCATCCCAGACGCCCAGGCTTTTCAACAGCGAAACAGACGCGGCGCTGATCGCGGAAATACGCACGTCGGGCCGGCTGTCCGCCGCAAAGGGCGCTGGCGCGGCGTGTTCAATCACCGTGACCGTAAATCCGTTCTGCGCCAGTCCCAGCGCCAGCGCGCCGCCGACCATTCCTCCGCCGACAATGGCCACTTCCGTTGGTTGATTTGTCATGGTCATTCATCCTGTTACGTGAATCAGATAAGTTTACAGGATTTTTTACCCCTTGAGGCTGATAACGGTCATACTGGTCACAACCGCGGCAAAGCATTACACTATGCGCCCTGCAATTCAGCCACTATTTCGCAAGAGCAAGTCGATGACCAAAAAACTCCATATTAAAACCTGGGGCTGTCAGATGAACGAATACGATTCATCGAAGATGGCCGATCTGCTGGATGCCACTCACGGGTATCAACTGACCGACGTGGCGGAAGAAGCGGATGTGCTGCTGCTGAATACCTGCTCTATCCGCGAGAAGGCTCAGGAAAAAGTCTTCCACCAGTTAGGCCGCTGGAAGCTGCTGAAAGAGAAAAACCCCGATCTGATTATCGGCGTCGGCGGCTGCGTAGCGTCTCAGGAAGGCGAACATATCCGTCAACGCGCTCACTATGTCGACATTATTTTTGGCCCGCAGACGCTGCACCGTCTGCCGGAGATGATCAACTCCGTTCGTGGCGATCGCAGCCCGGTGGTGGACATCAGCTTCCCGGAAATCGAGAAATTTGACCGTCTGCCGGAACCGCGCGCGGAAGGGCCGACCGCTTTCGTTTCTATTATGGAAGGCTGCAACAAATATTGTACCTACTGCGTGGTGCCGTACACCCGTGGTGAAGAGGTCAGCCGTCCGTGCGATGACATCCTGTTCGAAATTGCCCAACTGGCGGCTCAGGGCGTGCGTGAAGTGAACCTGCTCGGTCAGAACGTTAACGCCTGGCGCGGTGAGAACTACGACGGCACAACCGGATCTTTCGCCGACCTGCTGCGTCTGGTCGCCGCCATCGACGGTATCGATCGCATTCGTTTTACGACCAGCCATCCGATCGAGTTTACCGACGACATCATTGAGGTTTACCGTGATACGCCGGAACTGGTGAGCTTCCTGCACCTGCCGGTGCAGAGCGGCGCGGATCGCGTACTTAACCTGATGGGACGCACCCACACGGCGCTGGAATACAAAGCGATTATCCGTAAACTGCGCGCGGCGCGCCCGGATATTCAAATCAGCTCCGATTTTATCGTCGGCTTCCCGGGGGAAACCACTCAGGATTTCGAGCAGACCATGAAACTGATTGCCGACGTCAATTTTGACATGAGCTACAGCTTTATCTTCTCTGCGCGTCCGGGTACCCCGGCAGCCGACATGGTGGATGACGTGCCGGAAGAAGAGAAAAAGCAACGACTGTATATTCTTCAGGATCGCATTAACCAGCAGGCAATGGCCTGGAGCCGCCGTATGCTCGGCACCGTTCAGCGCATTCTGGTCGAAGGCACGTCGCGTAAGAGCATCATGGAACTGTCCGGTCGTACTGAAAATAACCGCGTGGTCAACTTTGAAGGCACGCCGGATATGATCGGTAAGTTTGTCGACGTGGAAATCACCGACGTCTGGACCAACTCCCTGCGCGGTAAAGTGGTACGTACCGAAGACGAAATGGGCCTGCGTATCGCCGAAACGCCGGAATCGGTCATTGCCCGCACCCGTAAAGAAAACGATATTGGCGTCGGGTTCTACCAGCCTTAACGCCTTCAGGCCCGCTACGCTGGCGGGCCTTGTAATTCTTCTCGCCGCCCCCATTTCTACTGCAATGCTTGCGCCTTTATCCACTGGCGTGAATAATTTCCTTATCAGCCGGTGAACGTTCATCTTCCGGCTACCTATGCATAAGAGGAACAGTTTGAACACAGACACTCGCGAAATTACCCTTGAGCCCGCAGACAATGCCCGCCTGCTGAGCCTTTGCGGCCCGTTTGACGACAACATCAAACAGCTGGAACGCCGTCTCGGCATCGAGATTAACCGCCGTGACAACCACTTTAAACTGACCGGTCGCCCAATTTGCGTTACCGCTGCGGCAGATATTTTGCGCAGTCTGTATGTTGATACCGCGCCGATGCGCGGCCAGATTCAGGACATCGAACCGGAACAGATTCATCTCGCCATTAAAGAGGCGCGCGTGCTTGAGCAGAGCGCCGAAAGCGTGCCGGAATACGGCAAAGCGGTGAACATTAAAACCAAACGCGGCGTCATTAAACCTCGCACGCCGAACCAGGCGCAGTACATCGCCAATATTCTCGACCACGACATCACCTTCGGCGTCGGTCCGGCGGGTACCGGTAAAACCTATCTGGCGGTCGCGGCGGCGGTCGATGCGCTGGAACGTCAGGAAATTCGTCGCATTCTGTTGACCCGCCCAGCGGTTGAAGCGGGTGAGAAACTCGGCTTCCTGCCGGGCGATCTCAGTCAGAAGGTCGATCCGTATCTGCGCCCGCTGTATGACGCGCTGTTTGAAATGCTCGGCTTTGAGAAAGTGGAAAAGCTGATCGAGCGCAACGTGATTGAAGTCGCGCCGCTGGCCTATATGCGCGGACGCACCCTGAATGACGCGTTCATTATTCTTGATGAAAGCCAGAACACCACCATCGAACAGATGAAGATGTTTCTGACCCGTATCGGCTTTAACTCAAAAGCGGTGATCACTGGCGATATCACACAGATTGACCTGCCGCGCAACACGAAGTCCGGGCTGCGTCACGCGATTGAAGTGCTGGCGAACGTCGAAGAGATCAGCTTCAACTTCTTCCACAGCGAAGACGTAGTGCGCCATCCGGTGGTCGCGCGCATCGTGAACGCTTATGAGGCCTGGGAAGAAGCGGAACAAAAACGCAAAGCCGAACTGGCGGCGGAGCGCAAGCGTGAAGCGCAGGAGCAAGAGCAGAAATGAATCCGGTGATCCTTGATTTACAGCTGGCGTGTGAAAACAACGCGGGCCTGCCGGACGAAGTCCAGTTTCAGACATGGCTGAATGCGGTAATCCCGCAGTTTCAGGAAGAATCAGAAGTGACGATTCGCCTGGTCGATACCGCGGAAAGCCACGATCTCAACCTGACCTACCGAGGAAAAGATAAGCCGACCAATGTGCTCTCCTTTCCGTTTGACGCGCCGCCGGGTATTGAGATGCCGTTGCTGGGCGATCTGGTTATCTGCCGTCAGGTGGTTGAACAGGAAGCGCAGGAACAGGGCAAGCCGCTGGAAGCCCATTGGGCGCATATGGTGGTACACGGCAGTTTGCATTTACTCGGCTACGACCACATCGAAGACGATGAGGCCGAGGAAATGGAAGCCCTCGAAACAGAGATTATGCTTGCTCTGGGCTATGAGGATCCGTACATTGCCGAGAAGGAGTAGCACTCCTTCATTTTGCAGGCCTGAGACGCGTAGCGCCATCAGGCGATAAATGCCGTCAGCGGCTGAGTTTACGCCTGACGCGCGTTCGATTAACTAACATGAGAACCCATACGACGCCATGAGCGACGACAATTCACACAGTAGTGACACGTTAAGCAACAAGAAGGGATTTTTCTCCCTGTTACTGAGCCAACTTTTCCATGGTGAACCGAAAAACCGTGATGAACTGCTGGCGCTGATCCGTGATTCCGGGCAAAACGAGCTGATCGATGAAGATACGCGCGACATGCTCGAAGGGGTAATGGATATTGCGGACCAGCGCGTTCGCGACATCATGATCCCCCGCTCCCAGATGATTACCCTGAAACGCAACCAGACGCTGGACGAATGCCTCGATGTCATTATCGAGTCCGCCCACTCGCGTTTTCCGGTGATCAGCGAAGACAAAGATCACATTGAAGGGATTCTGATGGCGAAGGATTTGCTGCCGTTTATGCGCAGCGACGCCGAAGCCTTCAGCATGGAAAAAGTGTTACGCCAGGCCGTTGTCGTCCCGGAGAGCAAACGCGTTGACCGGATGCTCAAGGAGTTCCGCTCACAGCGTTATCATATGGCTATCGTCATCGACGAGTTCGGCGGCGTCTCTGGTCTGGTGACCATTGAAGACATCCTTGAACTGATCGTAGGTGAAATCGAAGACGAGTATGACGAAGAAGACGATATCGACTTCCGCCAACTCAGCCGCCACACCTGGACCGTCCGCGCGCTCGCGCCGATTGAAGATTTTAATGAAGCTTTCGGCACCCACTTTAGCGATGAAGAGGTCGATACCATCGGCGGCCTGGTGATGCAGGCGTTTGGTCACCTGCCCGCCCGCGGTGAAACCATTGACATTGATGGTTACCAGTTCAAAGTGGCCATGGCCGACAGCCGCCGTATTATTCAGGTTCATGTCAGAATTCCGGATGACTCCCCCCAGCCAAAACTGGACGAATAAAACCGAACGGGAAGAAGAACTCAATGGCATTTGCCTCTTTACTTGAACGCCAGCGCATTCGCCTGCTGCTGGCGTTATTATTCGGGGCCAGCGGGACGCTGGCATTTTCTCCGTATGACATCTGGCCCGCGGCGATAATTTCGCTTATGGGCCTGCAGGCGTTAACCTTAAACCGACGTCCGCTCCAGTCCGCCGCTGTCGGCTACTTCTGGGGGCTGGGATTGTTCGGCACCGGTATCAACTGGGTGTACGTCAGCATCGCGCAGTTTGGCGGGATGCCTGGTCCGGTCAACGTCTTTCTCGTGGTGCTGCTCGCCGCTTACCTTTCTTTGTATACCGGCCTGTTTGCCGGGATCCTGGCGCGCCTGTGGCCGGAAACCCGCTGGCTGCGCGTGGCGATTGCCGCGCCAGTGGTCTGGCAAATCACCGAGTTCCTGCGCGGCTGGGTTCTGACCGGCTTCCCGTGGCTGCAGTTTGGCTACAGCCAGATTGACGGCCCGCTGAAGGGGCTGGCGCCGGTAATGGGCGTCGAGGCGATCAATTTTATGCTGATGATGACGAGCGGCCTGCTGGTGCTGGCCCTCGTCAGCCGAAACTGGCGCCCGCTGGCGGTGGCGGCGGTACTGTTTGCGCTGCCTTTCCCGCTGCGATACATCCAGTGGTATACGCCGGAACCCGAAAGGGCGACCCGGGTTTCTCTGGTGCAGGGGGATATCCCGCAGTCGCTGAAGTGGGACGAAAGCCAACTGATCAATACGCTGAAAATCTACCTTGATGCCACCCAACCGCTGATGGGGAAATCGCAGCTGATCATCTGGCCGGAATCCGCAATTCCGGATCTGGAAATTAACCAGCAGCGCTTTCTCGGCATGATGGACGATTTGTTACGTTCAAAAAACAGTACGCTCATTACCGGCATCGTTGACGCGCGCCTGAACAAGCAAAACCGTTACGACACCTACAACACGATTATTACGCTGGGTAAAGACAATCCTTACAGCTACGACTCAGGCAATCGCTACAACAAAAACCACCTCGTGCCGTTTGGCGAATTTGTGCCGCTGGAGTCGATCCTGCGTCCGTTAGCGCCCTTTTTTGATCTGCCGATGTCCTCATTCAGCCGCGGTCCGTATATCCAGCCGCAGTTGCACGCCCATGGCTTCGCCCTGACGGCGGCCATTTGCTACGAGATCATTCTGGGCGAACAGGTGCGGGATAACTTCCGTCCGGACACCGACTACCTGCTGACCATCTCTAACGACGCATGGTTCGGCAAGTCGATTGGCCCGTGGCAGCACTTCCAGATGGCGCGGATGCGTTCGCTGGAGCTGGCAAGACCGCTGCTGCGTAGCACCAACAACGGGATAACCGCGGTAATTGGCCCGCAGGGCGATGTCCAGGCGATGATCCCTCAGTTTACGCGTCAGGTGCTGACCACCACCGTGACGCCGACCACAGGCTTAACGCCGTATGCCCGTACCGGCAACTGGCCGCTGTGGGCGATAACCGCCCTGTTTGGTTTTGGCGCACTGCTAATGAGCTTGCGTCAACGCCGGAAGTAACCCTCCCGCGTAATCTCGCCGGATGGCGGCCCTGGCCCGTCTCCGGCGTTTCCTTTCTCCTGCTATTCCATTCTGGCACGTCTATTGCTTTGTAATACAAGGCAAACCTGTTTTAAGCCCAACGTGCAACCGGGACGCACCAACGCGGTTCATCGGTAGCACCGAAACAGTGCAATGAAAGATTTTTGCCTCCGGATGGTGCGGCGCACTTCGCAAAAATAAACAATAACGCAGCAATATCTTTACATTCAGCCAAACTAAATGTTAACAAACAGGTACAACACTGCACGCGCAAGTTGCAGACGATAACAACATCACAATGGGTATCAATGCGCCGATGGCGCAGACGATAAAGGAGTTGGATATGCAATTACGTAAGCTAGCCACAGCAATGCTGGTTATGGGGCTGTCTGCCAGTGTGGCGCACGCGGAAGACGCCGCGCCTGCTGCGGGCAGCACGCTGGACAAGATCGCCAAAAACGGCGTCATTGTCGTGGGTCACCGTGAGTCATCCGTACCGTTCTCGTATTATGACAATCAGCAGAAAGTGGTGGGTTATTCTCAGGACTACTCCAACGCCATCGTTGAAGCGGTGAAGAAGAAGCTGAATAAGCCTGACCTGCAGGTGAAGCTGATTCCGATTACCTCCCAGAACCGTATTCCGCTGCTGCAAAACGGCACTTTCGATTTTGAGTGCGGCTCTACCACCAACAACGTTGAGCGCCAGAAGCAGGCCGCATTCTCTAACACCATCTTTGTCGTCGGTACCCGCTTGCTGGCGAAAAAAGGCGGCGACATTAAAGACTTCCCGGATCTGAAGGGCAAAGCGGTGGTGGTGACTTCCGGTACCACCTCGGAGATTCTGCTGCACAAGCTGAACGACGAGCAAAAAATGAATATGCGCATCATCAGCGCCAAAGACCACGGTGACTCCTTCCGCACGCTGGAAAGCGGTCGCGCAGTCGCGTTCATGATGGATGATGCCCTGCTGGCGGGCGAACGCGCGAAGGCGAAGAAACCGGACAACTGGGAAATCGTCGGCACAGCGCAGTCCGAAGAAGCTTACGGCTGCATGCTGCGTAAAAACGATCCGGATTTCAAAAAATTGATGGATGAGACCATCGCCCAGGCGCAAACCTCTGGCGAAGCGGCAAAATGGTTTGATAAATGGTTTAAAAACCCTATCCCGCCCAAGAACCTGAACATGAATTTCGAACTCTCTGACGAAATGAAGGCCCTGTTCAAAGAGCCAAACGACAAAGCACTTAACTAACAACAATGAAATAGGGCGAGATCTCCTTGCCCTCTCGATTGCTGGTCAGCACGGACAGACTATACGCCTGATGGTCGTTCCCCATCAGGCCTGAAAACCGAAACACGCTGATCAACAATCTTCGAGGGTAGCGCTGCTACCCTTTTTTTTCGGAGTAGATGTATGTCAATAGACTGGAACTGGGGTATTTTTTTACAGGAAGCCCCCTTCGGCAACACCACCTATCTCGGCTGGCTCTGGAGTGGCTTTCAGGTCACCGTGGCGTTATCCATCACCGCCTGGATCATTGCTTTTCTCGTCGGCTCGTTATTCGGCATTCTTCGCACTGTGCCAAACCGTTTTCTTTCCGGTATCGGCACGCTTTACGTGGAACTGTTCCGTAACGTTCCGCTGATCGTGCAGTTCTTTACCTGGTATCTGGTCGTGCCGGAACTGCTGCCGGAAGATCTCGGCATGTGGTTTAAGGCAGAACTGGATCCCAACATTCAGTTCTTCCTGTCGTCAATGATCTGTCTGGGGCTGTTTACCGCCGCCCGCGTTTGTGAGCAGGTACGCGCGGCAATTCAGTCGCTGCCGCGCGGGCAAAAGAATGCGGCGCTGGCCATGGGACTGACGCTGCCGCAGGCGTATCGTTACGTGCTGCTGCCTAACGCTTACCGGGTGATCGTACCGCCGATGACCTCAGAGATGATGAACCTGGTGAAAAACTCGGCCATCGCCTCCACCATCGGTCTGGTCGATATGGCGGCGCAGGCGGGCAAGCTGCTCGATTACTCCGCCCACGCCTGGGAATCCTTTACCGCCATTACCCTGGCATACGTATTAATTAATGCCTTCATCATGCTGGTGATGAACCTGGTGGAACGGAAAGTCCGCCTGCCTGGCAATATGGGAGGCAAATAATGTACGAATTTGACTGGAGTTCCATTGTCCCTTCCCTGCCGTATCTGCTGGACGGCCTGCTGATTACGCTGAAAATCACCCTGACAGCGGTGGTTGTGGGGATTGTCTGGGGCACGCTGCTCGCGGTAATGCGCCTCTCAAGCTTTGCGCCGATCGCCTGGTTTGCCAAAGCCTACGTTAACGTTTTCCGCTCCATCCCGCTGGTGATGGTACTGCTGTGGTTCTACCTGATTGTGCCGGGGCTACTGCAGGATGTGCTGGGCCTGTCGCCGAAAACCGATATCCGTCTGATCTCGGCGATGGTGGCTTTTTCGATGTTCGAAGCGGCGTATTACTCCGAGATTATCCGCGCCGGTATCCAGAGTATTTCCCGCGGACAGTCAAGCGCTGCGCTGGCGCTGGGGATGACCCACTGGCAGTCGATGAAGCTCATCATTCTGCCGCAGGCGTTTCGCGCGATGGTACCGCTGCTGCTCACGCAGGGCATCGTCCTCTTCCAGGACACCTCCCTTGTTTACGTTTTAAGCCTTGCGGACTTCTTCCGCACCGCGTCCACGATTGGCGAGCGTGACGGCACGCAGGTTGAAATGATCCTGTTTGCTGGCGCCGTCTACTTTGTTATCAGCCTGAGCGCGTCGTTGTTGGTCAGCTATTTGAAGAAAAGGACAGTTTAATGATTACCCTGAAAAATGTTTCGAAATGGTATGGTCACTTTCAGGTGTTGACCGACTGCTCCACGGAAGTAAAAAAAGGCGAAGTGGTGGTGGTCTGCGGTCCCTCGGGTTCCGGTAAGTCAACGCTGATTAAAACCGTTAACGGCCTGGAACCCGTGCAAAAAGGCGAAATTACCGTCAACGGTATAATGGTCAACGACAAGAAAACGGATCTGGCGAAGCTGCGCTCGCGCGTCGGCATGGTGTTCCAGCACTTTGAGTTATTTCCACATCTGTCGATCATCGAAAACCTGACGCTGGCGCAGGTCAAAGTGCTTAAGCGCGATAAAGCCCCTGCCCGTGAAAAAGCGCAGAAACTGCTGGAGCGCGTCGGCCTTGCCGCCCACGCCAACAAGTATCCGGCGCAGCTTTCCGGCGGCCAACAGCAGCGTGTGGCGATTGCCCGCGCGCTGTGCATGGATCCGATCGCGATGCTGTTTGACGAACCCACGTCGGCACTCGACCCGGAGATGATCAACGAAGTGCTGGACGTCATGGTTGAGCTGGCCAACGAAGGGATGACCATGATGGTGGTCACGCACGAAATGGGCTTTGCGCGTAAAGTGGCGAACCGGGTGATTTTTATGGACGAAGGGAAAATTGTCGAAGACTCGCCAAAAGAAGCGTTCTTCGCTAACCCGCAATCCGAACGCGCAAAAGACTTCCTTGCGAAAATCCTGCATTGATCCTGACGGCGCGCACGGCAGAGTGCGCGCCATCTCACGCTTTCTTGTTTCGCTCCTCGAATCCTTTTCAACCCGGCGTTACCCTTGCCGCAAAAGTAGCGCTTACAAGGAGCAACAATGGCACTTCCGATTTTGTTTGATTGCGATCCGGGTCATGACGACGCTATCGCAATGGTTTTCGCCCTCGCCTCACCAGAACTTGATGTTAAAGCCATTACCGCCTCCGCCGGCAACCAGACGCCAGAGAAAACGCTGCGTAACGTGCTGCGTATGCTGACGTTGCTGAAGCGTACCGATATTCCGGTCGCGGGCGGGGCGGTGAAGCCATTAATGCGCGAGCTGATCATCGCCGATAACGTTCATGGCGAAAGCGGGCTGGACGGTCCGGCGCTGCCGGAACCGGCTTTTGCGCCGCAGCCCTGCACCGCCGTCGAGTTAATGGCGAAAACCCTGCGCGAAAGTCCACAACCGGTCACCATCGTCTCGACCGGTCCGCAGACCAACGTTGCGCTATTACTGAATAGCCACCCGGAACTGCACGCCAACATTGCGCGAATAGTGATCATGGGCGGCGCGATGGCGCTGGGTAACTGGACGCCCGCCGCCGAGTTTAATATTTTTGTCGACCCGGAAGCGGCGGAAATCGTCTTCCAGTCGGGCATTCCGGTCGTGATGGCGGGACTGGACGTCACGCACAAAGCGCAGATCCATGCTGATGATACCGAACGTTTTCGCGCCATCGGCAACCCGATCGCGACCATCGTCGCTGAACTACTCGATTTCTTCCTCGAGTATCATAAAGATGAAAAATGGGGATTCACCGGCGCGCCGCTGCATGACCCCTGTACCATCGCCTGGCTGCTGAAGCCGGAGCTGTTTACCACCGTGGAGCGCTGGGTCGGCGTCGAAACGCAGGGTAAGTACACGCAGGGAATGACAGTCGTGGATTACTATTTCCTGACGGGCAATAGACCGAACGCCACCGTGATGGTGGATGTCGATCGCGAAGGGTTTGTGGATCTTCTGGCTGAACGCCTGACGGCTTACGCGTAATATTTGCCGGATGGCGACACCGCCATCCGGCAGTGCGAATCACGGCTCGAACGGTCTGCGCTGAAACTGATCGTGACCGCATTTTGGACACAGCGGCAGTACGTCTGGCGTATACACGGCTAAATGGAAATGGCATTTTTCACACACCAGGTTGCCTAACCCCACCACCTCGCCGCTGTGATAAACCCCGTGATGGCTGAGATCCTGGAACACCTCACGCCATTCCAGCTGGGTTTTGTCGGTAATATCCGCCAGTTCCTGCCACAGGCTCTCTTTAATTACCCGCATAAAGACGCTGTCGGACTCCTCCTCGAGGCTCTCTTCGTAGCTCATGGCGAACTCTTCCAGGTCGCGTCTGACCGCGCGGATCAGTTCGTCCGCCTCGGTTCGCGTTAACTCCCCTGCCTGCAATACCCGCTGCCGCGCCTGTTCCACCAGCAGGTCGATATCGCGTTCGCCGTTACGCAGGCGTTCGCTTAATGACGCCACCAGTTCACGGTAATATTGAGCAACCTTGTTCATCGTTTCGCCTCCTGGGTCGTTAACTGTCTATAATAATAGACGTTATTTGCACACTGCTTTGTAAGATCGCCCGCAGAGTGAGTAAATCAATGCGCGGATTAACCCTGCGAAAGACTGTTTTGACGCGGGCGTTTGGGCTATGCTATGCGGATCTAAAACACCACCTCTAAAGCTACGTTTGTAGCTGTATTGAAAACAGGACCACTGGCTGCCATGCAAGAGCAATACCGCCCGGAAGAGATAGAATCCAAAGTACAGCTTCACTGGGATGAGAAGCGCACATTTGAAGTAACCGAAGACGAGAGCAAAGAGAAGTATTACTGCCTGTCTATGCTTCCCTATCCTTCTGGCCGACTACACATGGGCCACGTGCGTAACTACACCATCGGTGACGTGATCGCCCGTTACCAGCGCATGCTCGGCAAAAACGTGTTGCAGCCTATCGGTTGGGACGCTTTCGGCCTGCCTGCGGAAGGCGCAGCGGTGAAAAACAACACCGCGCCGGCACCGTGGACTTACGACAACATCGCCTATATGAAAAACCAGCTTAAAATGCTGGGCTTCGGCTACGACTGGAGCCGTGAACTGGCGACCTGCACCCCCGAATACTATCGCTGGGAACAGAAATTCTTTACCGAGCTGTATAAAAAAGGTCTGGTTTACAAAAAGACCTCTGCGGTGAACTGGTGCCCGAACGATCAGACCGTGCTCGCTAACGAACAGGTGATCGACGGCTGCTGCTGGCGCTGCGACACCAAAGTTGAGCGTAAAGAGATCCCGCAGTGGTTTATCAAAATTACCGCTTATGCGGACGAACTGCTGAACGATCTGGACAAGCTCGATCACTGGCCTGACACCGTCAAAACGATGCAGCGCAACTGGATTGGCCGTTCTGAAGGCGTGGAAATCACCTTTGATGTGACCGGTTATGAAGATACGCTGACCGTTTACACCACCCGCCCGGATACCTTTATGGGCGCCACTTACCTGGCCGTTGCCGCCGGTCACCCGCTGGCGCAGAAAGCCGCGGCGAACAACCCGGAACTGGCTGCCTTTATCGACGAATGCCGCAATACCAAAGTCGCGGAAGCCGACATGGCGACCATGGAGAAGAAAGGCGTCGATACCGGCTTTAAAGCGGTACATCCGTTAACCGGCGAAGCGATCCCGGTCTGGGCGGCGAACTTCGTGCTGATGGAATACGGCACCGGCGCGGTCATGGCGGTTCCGGGTCACGATCAGCGCGACTACGAATTTGCCACCAAATACGGTTTAACCATCAAACCCGTCATTCTTGCCGCCGACGGTTCCGAACCGGATCTGTCCGAACAGGCGCTGACCGAAAAAGGCGTGCTGTTTAACTCCGGCGAATTCGACGGTCTGGCCTTTGAAGACGCCTTCAACGCGATTGCCGACAAACTGGCGGCGCAAGGCGTGGGCGAGCGCAAAGTGAACTACCGTCTGCGCGACTGGGGCGTTTCCCGTCAGCGCTACTGGGGCGCGCCGATCCCAATGGTCACCCTGGAAGACGGCACCGTCATGCCAACCCCGGAAGATCAACTGCCGGTGATCCTGCCGGAAGACGTGGTCATGGACGGCATCACCAGCCCGATCAAAGCCGATCCTCAGTGGGCGAAAACCACCGTTAACGGTCAGCCAGCGCTGCGTGAAACCGACACCTTCGACACCTTTATGGAGTCCTCCTGGTATTACGCGCGCTACACCTGCCCGCAGTATCAGGAAGGCATGCTGGATTCCAAAGCCGCCAACTACTGGCTGCCTGTGGATATTTACATCGGCGGTATTGAACACGCCATCATGCATCTGCTCTACTTCCGCTTCTTCCATAAGCTGATGCGCGACGCGGGCATGGTGAACTCTGACGAACCGGCGAAACAGTTGCTGTGTCAGGGCATGGTGCTGGCGGATGCGTTCTATTATGTCGGCGAAAACGGCGAGCGTAACTGGGTTTCTCCGGTAGATGCCATTGTTGAGCGTGACGAGAAAGGCCGTATCGTGAAAGCGAAAGACGCGGCAGGCCATGAACTGGTGTACACCGGCATGAGCAAAATGTCGAAGTCGAAAAACAACGGTATCGACCCGCAGGTGATGGTTGAGCGTTACGGCGCCGACACCGTACGTCTGTTCATGATGTTCGCCTCCCCGGCGGATATGACCCTCGAATGGCAGGAATCCGGCGTTGAAGGGGCAAACCGCTTCCTGAAACGCGTCTGGAAACTGGTTTACGAGCATACTTCACGTGGCGACGCTGCGCCGCTGAACGTTGCCGCGCTGAGTGAAGATCAAAAAGCATTGCGTCGCGACGTACACAAAACGATCGCCAAAGTGACCGATGATATTGGTCGTCGTCAGACCTTCAACACCGCTATCGCCGCGATCATGGAACTGATGAATAAGCTGGCGAAAGCGCCGCAGGAAGACGAACAGGACCGCGCCCTGATGCAGGAAGCGCTGTTGGCGGTTGTGCGTATGCTTAACCCGTTCACTCCGCACGTCTGCTTTACGCTGTGGCAGTCGCTGAAAGGCGAAGGCGATATCGACAATGCGCCGTGGCCGGTGGCTGACGACGCCGCGATGGTTGAAGACTCCACCCTCGTCGTGGTGCAGGTCAACGGCAAAGTGCGTGGCAAAATCACCGTTCCGGTGGATGCGACCGAAGAACAGGTTCGTGAACGTGCGGGTCAGGAACATCTGGTCGCAAAATATCTTGAGGGCGTGACCGTGCGTAAAGTGATTTACGTACCGGGTAAACTTCTCAATCTGGTCGTTGGCTAAGCGCGGGAGGAAGCGTGCGATATCTGGCAACAGTGTTGTTATCTCTGGCGGTGTTAACCACCGCCGGGTGTGGCTGGCATCTGCGTAGCACTACGCAGGTTCCGGACACCATGAAAACCATGATCCTCGACTCCGGTGATCCTAACGGCCCACTGAGTCGTGCGGTGCGTAATCAGTTGCGCCTGAACGATGTTGAGCTGCTGGAAAAAGGCTCAATGCGTAAAGATGTCCCATCGTTACGTCTGGGCGCCGTCAGTATTTCTCAGGATACGGCGTCGGTCTTCCAGGACGGTCAGACGGCTGAGTATCAGATGGTCATGAACGTTAACGCCTCGGTGCTGATCCCGGAACACGGTATTTACCCGATCAACACCAAAGTGTACCGTTCATTCTTCGACAACCCGCAGATGGCGCTGGCGAAGGATAACGAACAGCAGATGATCATCAACGAAATGTATGACAAAGCGGCTGAACAGCTGATTCGTAAGCTGTCCAGCGTAAAAATCGCTGATGTCCGCTCTGTTCAGGAAGAAGAAAAAACTGAAAATACCGCGGCCACACCTGCGGCTTCTTCCTCACGCGTTTCAACCACGCTGGGTAACTGATGATTCGGTTGTACCCTGAACAACTCCGCGCGCAGCTCTCCGAAGGGCTGCGCGCGGCGTATTTATTACTCGGTAACGACCCTCTTTTGTTGCAGGAAAGCCAGGACGCCATTCGTCAGGCAGCGGCAGCGCAGGGGTTCGAAGAACACCATACCTTTTCGCTCGACAACAGCACCGACTGGAATGCGCTGTTTTCACAGTGTCAGGCGATGAGTCTGTTCGCCAGTCGACAGACGCTGTTGCTGTTGCTGCCGGAAAACGGTCCAAACGCCGCCATCAACGAGCAGCTGGCCCACCTCACTCAGTTACTGCATGACGATCTCCTGCTTTTGGTGCGCGGTAATAAGCTCACAAAAGCCCAGGAAAATGCCGCGTGGCTCAGCGCGCTGGCCGATCGGAGCGTACAGGTCAGTTGCCAGACGCCGGAGCAGGCTCAGCTTCCGCGCTGGGTGGCCGCCCGGGCAAAACAAAAGAATCTGCAACTGGATGACGCGGCAAATCAGCTGCTGTGCTATTGCTATGAAGGCAACCTGCTGGCGCTGGCGCAGGCGCTGGAACGCCTGTCATTGCTGTGGCCGGACGGAAAACTCACGCTACCCCGTGTCGAACAGGCGGTGAACGATGCCGCGCACTTTACCCCGTTTCATTGGGTCGATGCGCTGGTGATGGGCAAGAGCAAACGCGCACTGCATATTCTTCAGCAATTACGCCTGGAAGGCAGCGAGCCGGTCATTTTATTGCGCACCCTGCAGCGTGAACTTTTACTGCTGGTCAACCTCAAGCGCCAGGCCGCCCATACGCCCCTGCGCGCGCTGTTTGATAAACACCGCGTCTGGCAAAACCGCCGTGCCATGACGAGCGAAGCCCTGAACCGACTAAGCCTGACGCAACTGCGCCAGGCGGTGCAGCTACTGACACGTACAGAAATAACGCTGAAGCAGGATTATGGCCAGTCAGTCTGGGCGGAACTCGAAGGTCTTTCGCTGCTGATTTGCCATAAGGCGCTGGCAGACGTTTTTATTGATGGTTGATATGAAATCGTTACAGGCACTTTTTGGCGGCACCTTTGATCCGGTGCATTATGGTCACCTCAAGCCCGTGGAAACCCTGGCCAACCTGATTGGCCTGTCACGGGTGATTGTGATGCCGAACAATGTTCCCCCGCATCGTCCACAGCCGGAGGCCACCAGCGCCCAGCGGAAAACGATGCTCGAGCTGGCCATAGCCGATAAACCGCTGTTCACCCTTGATGAGCGTGAACTGCTGCGCGATACGCCTTCTTATACCGCGCAAACGCTGAAAGAATGGCGAGAGGAGCAAGGTCCGGATGCGCCGCTGGCGTTTATCATCGGCCAGGATTCACTGCTAACCTTTCCCACATGGCATGACTACGAAACCATCCTTGATAACACCCATCTGATCGTCTGCCGCCGTCCAGGTTACCCACTGGAGATGGCGCAGGAGCAGCATCAGCGCTGGCTGGAAAAGCATCTGACGCATACTCCGGACGATCTGCACCGGCTGCCCGCGGGCAAAATCTATCTTGCCGAAACACCGTGGTTTAATATCTCCGCCACCCTTATTCGCGAGCGTCTGGAAAACGGCGAATCCTGCGACGACCTGATGCCGAAAGCAGTATTGGACTATATTAATCTGCACGGTTTGTATCGTTAAGCACATCCGCTAACGCCGCCAGCAGACGGTCGTTTTCTCCGCTACTGCGTATCGCCACCCGAAAATAACGCGCATCAAGCCCTGGATAATTGGCGCAGCTACGGATCAAAATATGCCGTTCGAGGAGCGCGCGCTGCAGATCCCTTTCGCATTTCAGCAGCAGATAATTTGCCCGGGCAGGATAGACGCTCAAACCCGGCAGCGCGCTCAACTGCTGATAAACGCGTTCCCCTTCCTCTTTCAGCCACTGCCAGGTCGCCCGCTGCCAGGCGATGTCATCCAGCAGATGTTCTCCGGCAAGCGCCGCAAACGCATTGATCGACCAGGGCATCTGCCGGGCGCGTACTCTGGCGACCGCCTGCTCGTCGCTGTTGACCAGATACCCCAGACGCAGCCCCGGAATGGCATAAAACTTGGTCAACGAACGCAGCACCCAGATATGCGGGTTAGCCTGCAAGGTGGGAATAAACCCCGGCTCGTCGGGGATGAAATCGAGAAAGGCTTCATCCAGAATCAGTGCGATATTCAGCGCTTTACAGCGTCGCGCAATGGCCTCGAGCAGCGACCGCTCCGGCAGCAGGCCGGTAGGATTATTAGGCGTACAGAGAAACAGGCAGTCATGCTCAGCGCGTAGCGCGCCAAGGATAGCGTCGGTGAGCTGCCAGCCGTCCGCCTCACGCAGGGCGAACAGGTCAATCTGGCATTCGCCGCGGCGTAAGGCGCGACCGTATTCGGCAAAGCCGGGCGTGACAATCATCGCCCGTCGCGGTTTAAGGCCGTCCACCAACGCGAAAATCGCCTCCGTCTCGCCGTTTGTCGCCAGGATCCAGGATGCGGGGATCTGATGATGTTTCGCCAGCGCCTGATGAAGATGGCGGTATTCAACGTCCGGATAGCGCTCGGCAAGATGAAGATTGTCGACGATGGCGCGTTTTACCGACGCCGGCATACCCAGCGGGTTAATATTCGCGCTAAAATCCAGCAGCCGATCGGCTGAAATACCGAGTAGCTCGGCGGCCTCGCGGGTATTCCCGCCGTGTGCGCTTGAAAACAGAGACATCGTGCCGCTCCTGGCAAAAGACGTTATTTTAAAGAAAACAGCGCGCGCAATCAGGGCCAATATCATGTTTTGCGCGAATACGTTCACGAGGAAAAAATGCGACTCTGGTTAGTTCGTCATGGTGAAACCGAAGCCAATGTAGCCGGTCTGTACAGCGGCCATGCTCCCACGCCGCTGACGGCGCGAGGTATTACTCAAGCGCAGACGCTGAACACACTGCTCAAGCAGGTTCCCTTTGAGCAGGTACTGTGCAGCGAGCTGGAGCGGGCGCAGCATACGGCGCGCTTAGTCTTAGCCGGGCGAGATCTTCCTCTCCTGACCCGCCCCGAGCTGAATGAAATGTTTTTCGGCGACTGGGAAATGCGCCATCACCGGGATCTTTGCGAAGAAGATGCGAGCAATTACGCGGCGTGGTGCAACGACTGGCAAAATGCGATCCCCACCAACGGTGAAGGATTTCAGGCGTTTTCAGGCCGGGTGGATCGGCTGATAAGCCAGCTTGCCGACTACCAGCATCATACACATGTGCTGATGGTCAGCCATCAGGGCGTACTTAGCCTGCTGATTGCAAAGCTGCTTTCTATGCCCGCGACCGCCATGTGGCGCTTTCGCGTTGAGCAAGGCTGCTGGAGCGCCATTGATTTCCACGACGATTTTGCCACACTGCGGGTACTGAACAGCAGAGCGGTATGGCAGCCGGGAGAATGAAAGGTCTGTTTTTTAGCGCCAGACACGCTTCGACCAGTGACACCCCCTGACAGGCTGCTATTCTCCGCTGCCAGACTTTTCCCGCCCTTCAGCCCTTTGCAGAAATTGTTTTACAAAAATGGCGATGCATTCTGTTGCATGGGGTGGGATGATAGCCCACTTTCCGCACCTGAGCCGGTGACATTTGTCCCGTACCCGTGTGGGTTCAGGTATACTGACAGACTTATTTGTTTTATGCATTCATGCCCCAGGAGGAAAACTTGCAGGGTAAAGCACTCCAGGATTTTGTTATCGACAAAATTGATGACCTTAAAGGTCAGGACATCATCGCCTTAGACGTTCAGGGCAAATCCAGCATCACTGACTGTATGATTATCTGTACCGGCACCTCCAGCCGCCATGTGATGTCTATCGCCGATCACGTTGTGCAGGAATCCCGCGCGGCGGGCATGCTGCCGCTGGGCGTGGAAGGCGAAAGCGTTGCCGACTGGATCGTCGTTGACCTGGGTGAAGTGATTGTCCACGTGATGCAGGAAGAAAGCCGTCGCCTGTATGAACTGGAAAAACTCTGGAGTTAATGCGTGAAGCTTCAACTTGTCGCGGTAGGCACGAAAATGCCCGACTGGGTACAAACCGGTTTTACCGAGTACCTGCGGCGTTTTCCAAAAGATATGCCTTTTGAGCTTATCGAAATTCCAGCGGGCAAACGCGGCAAGAACGCGGATATTAAGCGTATTCTCGACAAAGAGGGTGAACTGATGCTGGCCGCCGCAGGCAAAAACCGCATCGTCACCCTGGATATTCCGGGTAAACCCTGGGACACGCCGCAGCTGGCAACGGAACTGGAACGCTGGAAGCTGGACGGGCGTGACGTCAGCTTGCTCATCGGCGGGCCGGAGGGCCTCTCTCCCGCCTGTAAAGCAGCGGCGGAACAAAGCTGGTCGCTCTCCGCGCTGACCCTTCCCCACCCGCTGGTTCGGGTGTTGGTCGCCGAGAGCCTGTATCGGGCATGGAGCATTACCACTAATCACCCCTATCACCGTGAGTGATCGTTGAGCTTGAGTAGACTACGCAGCGGATGAAACTACAGAATTCTTTTCGCGACTATACGGCTGAGTCCGCGCTGTTTGTGCGCCGGGCGCTGGTCGCCTTTTTGGGTATATTACTGCTCACCGGCGTGCTTATCGCCAACCTGTATAATCTGCAAATCGTCCGGTATACCGACTACCAGACCCGCTCAAATGAAAACCGCATCAAGCTGGTGCCCATTGCCCCCAGCCGCGGCATTATATACGACCGTAACGGCATTCCGCTGGCCCTGAACCGCACGATTTACCAGATCGAAATGATGCCGGAAAAGGTAGACAACGTGCAGCAAACGTTAGACGCCCTGCGCGACGTCGTGGATCTCACCGACGACGATATCGCGGCCTTTAAGAAAGAACGCGCCCGTTCACACCGTTTCACCTCCATTCCCGTGAAAACCAACCTGACAGAAGTGCAGGTCGCGCGTTTTGCTGTAAACCAGTACCGTTTCCCTGGCGTCGAAGTGAAAGGCTATAAGCGCCGCTACTACCCTTACGGCTCCGCACTCACTCACGTTATCGGCTACGTGTCGAAGATCAATGATAAAGATGTCGAACGGCTGGATAAAGACGGCAAGCTGGCGAACTATGCCGCCACCCATGACATCGGTAAGCTGGGCATTGAGCGCTACTATGAAGACGTGCTTCACGGCCAGACCGGCTACGAAGAAGTTGAAGTCAATAACCGGGGCCGCGTCATCCGCCAGCTTAAAGAAGTGCCGCCGCAGGCCGGGCACGACATCCACCTCACCATAGATTTAAAACTGCAGCAGTATATTGAGACGCTACTCGCAGGCAGCCGCGCGGCGGTGATCGTGACCGACCCACGCACCGGCGGCGTGCTGTCGCTGGTGTCAATGCCCAGCTATGACCCGAACCTGTTTGTCGACGGCATTTCCAGTAAAGACTATTCCGGTTTGCTTAACGATCCGAACACGCCGCTGGTCAACCGCGCCACGCAAGGGGTTTATCCACCGGCCTCGACGGTAAAACCGTATGTCGCCGTCTCCGCGTTAAGCGCAGGCGTGATTACCCGCAATACCAGCCTGTTCGACCCGGGGTGGTGGCAGTTGCCGGGGTCTGAAAAACGCTACCGCGACTGGAAAAAGTGGGGCCACGGACATCTGAACGTCACCAAATCGCTGGAAGAATCCGCCGATACCTTCTTCTATCAGGTCGCGTATGACATGGGAATTGACCGCCTGTCCGAGTGGATGGGTAAATTTGGCTATGGGCACTATACCGGTATCGATCTCGCGGAAGAGCGCTCCGGTAACATGCCGACCCGCGAATGGAAAATGAAGCGCTTTAAGAAGCCGTGGTATCAGGGCGATACCATTCCGGTGGGTATCGGACAAGGTTACTGGACGGCCACGCCGATTCAGATGAGCAAAGCGCTGATGATCCTGATTAACGACGGCGTAGTAAAAGTGCCACATCTGCTGATGAGCACTTCCGAAAACGGCAAGCAGGTTCCGTGGGTACAGCCTCACGAACCGCCGGTTGGCGACATTCACTCTGGTTACTGGGAACTGGCGAAAGACGGTATGTACGGCGTGGCAAACCGCGGTAACGGTACTGCGCATAAATACTTTGCCAGCGCGCCGTATAAAATCGCGGCCAAATCCGGTACGGCCCAGGTCTTTGGCCTGAAAGCCAACGAAACCTATAACGCGCATAAAATTGCCGAACGCCTGCGCGATCACAAGCTGATGACGGCCTTCGCGCCTTATGATAACCCGCAGGTTGCGGTCGCCATGATCCTCGAAAACGGCGGCGCTGGCCCGGCGGTGGGGACAATTATGCGTCAGATACTTGACCACATTATGTTGGGTGACAATAACACCAGTCTGCCAGCTGAAAACCCGGCGGTTGCGGCGGCGGAGGATCAATAACGATGACGGATAATCCGAACAAAAAAACATTCTGGGATAAAATTCATATCGATCCCACCATGTTGCTGATTCTGCTGGCGCTGCTGGTGTACAGCTCGCTGGTGATCTGGAGCGCCAGCGGCCAGGATATTGGCATGATGGAGCGTAAGGTCGGGCAGATCGCCATTGGTCTGGTGATCATGGTGGTAATGGCGCAAATTCCGCCTCGCGTTTATGAAGGCTGGGCGCCCTATCTTTACATTGTCTGCATCATATTGCTGGTGGCGGTCGATGCCTTCGGGGCAATATCAAAAGGAGCACAGCGCTGGCTGGATCTCGGCATCGTGCGCTTTCAGCCATCCGAAATCGCCAAGATCGCCGTTCCGCTAATGGTCGCGCGCTTTATCAACCGCGACGTTTGCCCGCCATCGCTGAAGAATACCGCCATTGCACTGGTGCTGATTTTTATGCCGACCCTGCTGGTGGCGGCGCAGCCTGACCTGGGCACCTCAATTCTGGTCGCCCTTTCCGGCCTGTTTGTGCTGTTCCTTTCGGGCCTGAGCTGGCGTCTGATTGGCGTGGCGGCGCTGCTGCTTGCCGCGTTTATTCCGATCCTCTGGTTCTTCCTGATGCATGATTATCAACGCCAGCGCGTCATGATGCTTCTCGACCCGGAAACCGATCCGTTAGGCGCGGGCTACCATATTATTCAGTCTAAGATCGCGATTGGCTCAGGCGGCCTGAGCGGTAAAGGCTGGCTGCACGGGACGCAGTCGCAGCTGGAATTTCTTCCGGAACGTCATACCGACTTTATCTTCGCGGTACTGGCCGAAGAACTGGGCCTGGTGGGGATCCTTATCCTGCTGGCGCTGTACATCCTGCTGATCATGCGTGGCCTGTGGATTGCCGCCCACGCGCAAACCACCTTTGGTCGCGTCATGGCCGGTGGTTTAATGTTGATATTATTCGTTTATGTCTTCGTTAATATTGGTATGGTGAGTGGTATTCTGCCTGTTGTAGGCGTTCCGCTGCCACTGGTCAGTTACGGAGGCTCGGCGCTGATTGTGCTGATGGCCGGGTTCGGGATTGTCATGTCGATCCATACCCACAGAAAAATGTTATCGAAAAGCGTGTAAGGGGTGCGCAATGCGTAAGCAGTTGCCTGGAGTCTGCGTCGCAGCAGGAATTATGCTGCTCGCGGCATGTACGAGCGATGATGGTCAGCAAGCGACCATCGTTGCGCCGCAGCCAGCGGTATGTAATGGACCGGTGGTGGAGATCGGCGGAGCGGAGCCGCGTTACGAGCCGCTCAGCCCGACCGCTAATCAGGATTACCAGCGAGACGGTAAGCATTATAAGATTGTGCAGGATCCGTCGCGCTTCAGTCAGGCCGGGCTTGCTGCGATTTACGATGCCGAACCGGGCAGCAATCTCACCGCTTCGGGCGAGATGTTTGATCCGATGCAGCTGACGGCTGCGCATCCTACATTGCCGATCCCTGGCTATGCGCGAATTACTAACCTCGCCAATGGCCGGATGATCGTCGTACGCATTAACGATCGTGGCCCTTACGGCAACGATCGGGTGATTTCGCTGTCGCGCGCCGCCGCCGACCGTCTGAACACCTCGAATAACACCAAAGTGCGCATCGATCCGATCGTGGTCGCCCAGGACGGTTCCCTGTCGGGTCCCGGCATGGCGTGTACCACTGTGGCAAAACAAACCTATGCCCTGCCCGCGCGGCCAGACCTGAGCGGCGGCATGGGAAGCGCCTCCTCCGCACCACAGGCTATCCAGCCTCAGGGCGATGTTCGCGCGATCAGTAACGCCACGCTGAAAAGCGAAGACAGCGCTGGCGCGCCGGTAAACAGTAGCGGTTTCCTCGGCGCGCCAACGACCTTAGCGTCAGGCGTTCTGGAAGGCAGTGAACCGACACCGGCTGCGCAACCCACCACTGCCGCGCCGGTAACCGCTCCTGTGAGCGCGCCAACTGCAACGGTACCTGCCGCAGCGCCTGCTGCAGCATCCGGTCATTATGTTGTTCAGGTCGGGGCAGTCAGCGACCAGGGGCGCGCGCAACAGTATCAGACGCGGTTAGCACAGCAGTTTAACGTGTCTGGACGCGTGACCCAGAACGGCGCCGTGTGGCGAATTCAGCTCGGTCCTTTCGCCAGTAAAGCGGAAGCCAGCGCGCTACAGCAGCGTTTACAATCCGAAGCCCAGCTGCAGTCATTCATCACCGGCGCGCAATAACGTAAAAGCGGCATCTGATTTGTCAATTTCTGTAAGTGACGTTAACAACGTTAACAAAAGTCACCCGGAAAGTCAGATGCCTGCCGGTAGTGCATTTGCTATAGTAAGGCACTTTTTTCAATTCCATCACGGATGTCGTAGTTCAGACCATGAAGACCACTTTTTCCGCTCGTTTCATGCAGCGCATGGCGCTCACCACGGCTCTCTTCACAGCCGCTATCTCAGGCGCGCATGCCGATGACCTGAATATTAAAACCATGATCCCGGGTGTTCCGCAGATCGATGCGGAGTCTTACATCCTTATTGATTACAACTCCGGCAAGGTGCTGGCTGAACAAAATGCCGACACCCGTCGCGATCCGGCCAGTCTGACCAAAATGATGACCAGCTATGTTATCGGTCAGGCAATGAAAGCGGGAAAATTCAAAGAAACCGATCTGGTCACGATTGGCAACGATGCCTGGGCGACCGGTAATCCGGTCTTCAAAGGCTCTTCTCTGATGTTCCTGAAGCCAGGAATGCAGGTGCCGGTTTCACAGCTGATTCGCGGCATCAACCTGCAGTCCGGTAACGACGCCTGCGTGGCGATGGCGGATTTTGCCGCAGGGAGCCAGGACGCGTTTGTAGGTCTGATGAACAGCTATGTGAACGCGCTGGGACTGAAAAACACCCACTTCCAGACGGTACATGGTCTGGATGCGGAAGGTCAGTACAGCTCCGCTCGCGACATGGCGTTGATTGGCCAGGCGCTGATCCGCGATGTGCCGAACGAATACTCGGTGTACAAAGAAAAAGAGTTCACCTTTAACGGCATTCGCCAGATGAACCGCAACGGCCTGTTATGGGATAACAGCCTGAATGTGGACGGTATCAAAACCGGACATACGGCAAAAGCGGGCTATAACCTTGTCGCCTCCGCGACCGAAGGGCAGATGCGTTTGATCTCCGCAGTGATGGGGGGACGCACCTATAAAGGTCGTGAAACCGAAAGTAAAAAGCTACTGACCTGGGGCTTCCGTTTCTTCGAAACCGTCAACCCGCTGAAAGCCGGTAAAGAGTTCGCCTCTGAACCCGCCTGGTTTGGCGATACCGATCGCGCCTCCTTAGGCGTGGATAAAGATGTGTATCTGACCATCCCGCGCGGACGCATGAAAGATCTGAAGGCCAGCTATGTTCTGAACAACGCGGAACTCCACGCGCCGTTGCAGAAAAATCAGGTGGTCGGCACCATTAACTTCCAGCTCGACGGCAAAACCATTGAGCAACGTCCGCTGGTTGTGCTGCAGGAAATCCCGGAAGGCAACTTCTTCGGTAAGATCATTGATTACATTAAATTAATGTTCCATCACTGGTTTGGTTAAAAATCGAACACTTGAAAGTGTGATTTCCATCCCCATATACTAAGCATCAGTAAAACTCCCGCCTTGCCGCGGGAGTTGTCATTTTTTTACGTTACGCCGGAGCTGACATGAAAACCAAACTTAACGAACTGCTTGAATTCCCTACGCCTTTTACTTACAAAGTTATGGGGCAGGCGTTACCTGAGCTGGTCGATCAGGTGGTTGAAGTGGTACAGCGCCATGCGCCAGGTGATTACTCTCCGACGGTAAAACCAAGCAGCAAAGGCAATTACCACTCGGTTTCTATTACCATCAACGCCACGCATATTGAACAAGTTGAAACATTGTACGAAGAGCTCGGCAACATTGAGATCGTCCGTATGGTGCTGTAAATCTGTTAACGTTACCCGGCATTGTCCGGGTAACCCCTCTCCTCTCTCGCTGTGATATACTTTTTCCCTCTTTTGTTTTCTCTACGGAGATGCTGTTTTGTCTCAGGATAAAATACTGGTCCGCCAGCTCGGCCTTCAACCCTACGAGCCCGTCTCCCAGGCCATGCACGAATTTACAGACACCCGCGATGAGCACACCGCCGACGAAATCTGGCTGGTAGAACATCACCCGGTCTTTACCCAGGGCCAGGCGGGAAAAGCGGAACATGTCCTGATGCCCGGCGATATCCCGGTGATTCAAAGCGATCGCGGTGGACAAGTGACCTATCATGGCCCTGGCCAACAGGTGATGTACGTCCTGTTCAATCTCAAACGCCGCAAGCTGGGCGTCCGGGAACTGGTCACCCTGCTGGAACAAACCGTCGTGAATACGCTGGCGGAAGTCGGTATAGACGCACATCCCCGCGCCGATGCCCCAGGCGTCTACGTCGGTGAAAAGAAAATCTGCTCCCTCGGATTACGTATTCGCCGCGGCTGCTCGTTCCATGGCCTGGCCCTGAACGTAAATATGGACCTTTCGCCATTTTTGCGTATTAACCCATGTGGTTATGCGGGAATGGAGATGACAAAAATATCGCAGTGGGATAAACAAGCCACCACGGAAAATATTCGACCACGTTTATTGGCAAATATTTTAGCCCTGCTAAATAATCCTCCTCACGAATATATTACTGCTTAACCAATTGATAATAATGACCCACAAATTAGCTGGGTCATTAATCCAGATCCCTTGAAGGCTTTACAAAACCGCCTGGTTTCTATATTTTCATTATCTCTGTGTTTGAATCGTTAACGAAATATTTCGTTTCGTCGTCATTCTATTTTTCATCGACGCGCGTTAATTATTCAATCGTCATTCTTTTTGCAATCATTTTTCGCAATGGCAAGATGAGTAAGGGTGGAGAAAATATATGCAGCTCATAAATATAACTCACGCAATTATTCATAAAACAAATAAATCTGGAGTGTGAGCGTGAGTGAGAATAGTCAGCCGAAAGGCCATTGTTACGAACACCGGCCCGAAGATAAACCGCAAATTTTCAGAACGCTAAGAAATATCGACCTGAATCTGTTGACTATCTTTGAGGCTGTTTATGTTCATAAAGGTATCGTTAACGCCGCCAAAATACTCAATCTGACGCCTTCGGCCATCAGCCAGTCTATTCAGAAACTGCGCACTATTTTTCCCGACCCGCTGTTTATTCGCAAAGGACAAGGTGTTACGCCAACCGCCTATGCCACTCATTTGCACGAATATATCAGCCAGGGTCTTGAGTCGATTCTCGGCGCTCTCGATCTTACCGGCTGTTATGACAAACAGCGAACCATTACCATTGGCACCTCGCCGTCCGTCGGCGCGCTGGTGATGCCCACCCTCTACCAGGCGATCAAAACCCGCTTTCCGCAACTGCTGTTGCGTAATATTCCCGTGCATGACGCCGAAGCCCAACTCAGCCAGTTCCAGACCGATTTGATTATTGATAACCACGTATACAGCAATCGCGTGGTCCAGCATCAGGTTCTCTTTTCCGACAACATTGAACTGGTTTGCCGGCAGAACCATCCACTCCTGACCGGCGCGTCCAGCCCTGAGCACGTCGACAATGCGGAACACAGCCTGTTGATGATAGAAGGGCAAAGCTTCACGCTGCTGCGCCAGCGGATCCAGGAGATTTTCCCGAACCGGAAAATCAGCTTCAGCAGCTATAACATATTCACCCTTGCCTCGCTGATCGCACACAGCGATCTTGTCGGCATTATGCCAGCCCGCTTTTTCACGCTGTTCAACCAGTGCTGGTCGCTACAGCGGCTGCCGCACCCCGCCCTGAACCGCGAGCAGGTCGACTACTCGCTCCATTACAATCGACTGAGCCTGCGCGATCCCATTCTGGAAAACGTGATTACGGTTATTGGTGATGCTTTTTGAAAAGGAAATGTTGCTGTCGGGTCACAACTGAGGTTGGGCATATGGCACAAAACAACAACTATTTTACATTTTACCGACCACTCAGGCTGCTTTAAGGGCCGTTTCAATGATATACTGCCTGTAGTGAATTCAAAAATAGTTGATAAATACAACATTTCATTGAATTAAAACGCTTTCCTTCGTATTCGCAACTGGAACACGCACGCTATGAGTAAACCCATTGTGATGGAACGCGGTGTTAAATACCGCGATGCCGATAAGATGGCCCTTATCCCGGTCAAAAATGTGGCGACAGAGCGCGAAGCCCTGCTGCGCAAACCGGAATGGATGAAAATTAAGCTTCCAGCGGACTCCACGCGTATCCAGGGCATTAAAGCCGCCATGCGCAAAAACGGCCTGCATTCCGTCTGTGAGGAAGCCTCCTGCCCGAACCTGGCGGAATGTTTCAATCACGGCACCGCCACCTTTATGATCCTCGGCGCAATTTGCACCCGTCGCTGCCCGTTCTGTGATGTTGCTCACGGTCGCCCTGTTGCCCCTGACGCCAATGAGCCGGTGAAACTGGCGCAAACCATTGCTGATATGGCGCTGCGCTATGTGGTGATCACCTCCGTGGATCGTGACGATCTGCGTGACGGCGGCGCGCAGCATTTTGCAGACTGCATTACCGCAATCCGTGAAAAGAGCCCGAACATAAAAATTGAAACACTGGTGCCTGACTTCCGTGGCCGTATGGATCGCGCATTGGATATTCTGACCGCCACCCCGCCGGATGTGTTCAACCATAATCTTGAAAACGTACCGCGTATCTATCGTCAGGTTCGTCCGGGCGCGGACTACAACTGGTCGCTGAAGTTACTGGAACGCTTTAAAGAAGCGCACCCGGAGATCCCGACCAAGTCAGGCCTGATGGTGGGTCTGGGCGAAACGAATGCTGAAATCATTGAGGTGATGCGTGATCTGCGCCGTCACGGCGTTACCATGCTCACTCTGGGTCAGTATCTGCAGCCGAGTCGCCACCATTTGCCGGTACAGCGCTACGTCAGCCCGGAAGAGTTTGACGAGATGAAAGCGGAAGCATTGGCAATGGGCTTTACCCACGCCGCCTGCGGTCCGTTCGTGCGTTCCTCTTACCATGCTGACCTGCAGGCGAAAGGAATGGAAGTGAAGTGATTCAGTAACGAATCGTTACATTTCAGCCATAAAAAAACCCGCCAGCGTGCGGGTTTTTTCTCGTCAGCATAAAACGGATGAGCATCCTGCTCCGGGCATTACTCTTTATGAGAGAGTTTTTCAGCCTGAACGTTACCGTCTACGTCTCTTTTTGCAGTCGCATCGTCATCGTTCATGGCTTTTTTAAAGCCCTTGATTGCCGTGCCCAGGTCTCCACCCAGCGTGCGTAACTTCTTGGTACCAAACAGCAGAACAACCAGTGCGGCAACCACCAGCAGTTTGGTAATACTAATCTCACCCATAAATACCTTCTCGAATTAAAACAGGCAGCAAAGCGTGCCTTGATAACCGGATAACATTAACGGTCATTTGACGCGCGCACACAATAGCAATCTGTAACAAGGTGAATCAAGCAGTGTTTAAAAAAACGTCATAATAATTGCGGTGGCGCAAATCTGCGATTACGTAACACCGGCAACTGCGCGCGCACCTGGCGGATCCGCGCGGCAGAAATCTCTGCCATGATCAGCGCCGGGCACTCTGCCGCCGCCGCGACGGTTACGCCAAACGGGTCGATAATCCGGCTCTGACCAATATTTTTATTTCCGCACTCACCGGCAGCGACCATATAACAGGTCGTGTCCAGCGCCCGGGCCGCCAACAGCGTTGACCAGTGGTGCTCTTTCAGCGGCCCACGTACCCAGGCAGCCGGAAGTACCAGTACGTCCGCCCCTTGTAGCGCCTGGGCGATCGACAACTCAGGAAAGCGCAGATCGTAGCAGGTCATCAGCCCGACCTTAAACCCTTCCACCTCAATCAGCGGCGCAATCGTCTTTCCGGCGTCGACGTTTCGCGATTCCTGTATCGAAAACGCATCGTAAAGATGCAGCTTAGCGTAGCTCGCCACGATTTTCCCGGCGCGCAGCGCCACCAACGTATTCACCGCGCGTCCGGGAAGCGAAGGAACGTGGATAGTCAGGATAGTGGTCAGGGTATTGTTTGCGCTTTCCTGCAAAAGCCGCTGCAGGAACTCCCCTTCCAGTCGCTGGGCGGATTTAACCGATAAATCGGGATCCGCATCATCGCGCGCCAGCAGCGCTTCTGGCAGAACGAGCAGCGAGACGCCGCGTTTGACCGCTTGCGACATCAACGATACGCAGGTTTCTGCGTTTTCTTCCCATACGGGACTGACGGCAAATTGCCCGGCAGCAGCGAACATACACCCTCCAGTCAGGTTGGTTACACTCGCCAACCCTGTTTATTCAGCGTTACACTCATACCCATTACTCATCAAATAACAGGATTACGCAGTGTTACAACTTCTTTTAGCAGTTTTTATTGGCGGTGGTACAGGAAGTGTAGCGAGATGGATGCTCAGTATGCGGTTTAATCCGGTACATCAGGCGATCCCTGTGGGTACCCTGACCGCGAATTTACTGGGGGCATTTATCATTGGCATGGGACTGGCGTGGTTTAGTCGGATGACCCACATCGATCCTGTGTGGAAAGTGCTTATCACCACGGGGTTTTGCGGCGGGCTAACGACCTTCTCAACCTTTTCCGCGGAAGTGGTGTTTCTGCTTCAGGAAGGACGTGTTGCCTGGGCAATGCTGAATGTGCTGGTCAACCTGCTCGGCTCGTTTGCCATGACCGCGCTGGCGTTCTGGTTAGTTACCGCCGCCAGCAGCCACTAAAGATCAAAAAAAACCCGCTGATTAAGCGGGTTTTGAATTCTTGCTGACGTAGGCTTACAGAGCGGTTACGTTTGCAGCAGAAGGGCCTTTGGCACCGTTAGTGATTTCGAACTCTACGCGCTGACCTTCAGCCAGAGTTTTAAAACCATTGGTCTGGATTGCAGAGAAGTGTACGAACACGTCTTTGCTGCCATCTTCCGGAGTAATGAAACCGAATCCTTTGGACTCATTAAACCACTTAACGTTACCTTTAATCTTAGACATCAAAATTACCTTTACATGAAAAATAGACACAAATGCTGTGTCGGGTACCAGTACACCAATTGTGGTACGCTTTGTCCAGTCGAACTTTGGTAAAAAGTGATAAATATCGCGTTATTTTTTAGCATAAGCATATAGCTTATTGTTTTATCTACTCTTTTTAATCACTTATCGCTTCAGAACTGAAAGCGCATCCAGGCAAAATAGACGTTACCATTATTGTAGGTACCGGGGATGTAGGTCATCTGAAACGTTGCCGGTCCGTACCCAATGGACGCCAGCGGCAGCAGCACCGGGACAGGAATGTAATTCCAGTTATCGCGCGCCGTAACGCCTGCGGTAAAGCCCAGCCCCAGTCGGAAGTTATCGTCCGGCAGAGGGCGCCATGTGCTTTCCCAACCATAGCCGCCAATGGGCTCCCATTTATTCCAGGAGTCTTTAAAGGCCATGATATACAGGCCATGCCAGTTTCCTTTTTCATCCCAACGTGACTGACCAAAACCGCCGCCCCACGGACGCTCATTATAACGATCGGTTTTTTCTTTATCGTAAGCGAAACGCGCATGCCAGGTGATCGCAGGAATATATAAATCATAATGTTCCGGCTCCCGCCAGGTCTCCGCGACATTGTCGGTAAACGTCGTAAACCATCCTTTCTCTTCAGCCAATGCCTGCTGTTGCAGGCCGGATTGAATAAAAAGAAAAACAATAAGGAAAAGGAAAAAGAATTTTTTAGCCACCATCACAATATTTATTACCCTGCTTAAGTACAGCTTAAATTGTACCAAAAAAAAGTTTAATGGGACCTTAACAGTGGTGATTTAAACCAGAATCAGATTGTTCTAAGATTTATTTTCACCCAAATAACCTTATTATATTTGGGTATATTTATTGCTGTGTTATCAGCGAGATATCGCTGTTTTTTTGTTCTGCTTCGCGCGTTGTTCTCCTGCTCCGCAAATTATTAACATTGATGCATCATAATTTGCACAAATAAAAAACAAACACCCATAACAGGGGTAAAGCCGGCTAAGATATATTGAACCGGTAGCATTATTGTAAAAAAAGCCGATAACTCAGATTTAATTCGTCTGTTTCTTGATTTTAATCAGCGAGTGTCGCAGGGTTATTCGGCACATTTTTACACCACTTAATTGGTATTTTCTTATTTTCAAATCTGGGTGTCCATACGACAGGGGAAACAATGTTAACAGTGATTGAACTCCTTATTGGAGTAGTGGTTATCGTGGGCGTCGCCCGCTACATAATTAAGGGATATTCCGCGACCGGCGTACTCTTTGTCGGCGGTCTGGCGCTGTTGATTATCAGCGCGTTGATGGGACATAAGGTTCTGCCTGCCAGTGAATCGACAACGGGTTACACGGCGACCGATATTGTCGAGTACATCAAGATCCTGCTAATGAGCCGCGGCGGCGATCTCGGCATGATGATCATGATGCTCTGCGGTTTCGCCGCCTATATGACCCATATCGGCGCAAATGATATGGTGGTGAAGCTGGCATCCAGGCCGCTGCAGTACATTAACTCGCCTTACCTGCTGATGATTGCCGCCTATTTCGTGGCCTGTCTGATGTCGCTGGCGGTGTCTTCTGCTACCGGCCTCGGCGTATTGTTGATGGCGACGCTGTTCCCGGTCATGGTTAACGTCGGGATCAGCCGCGGCGCCGCAGCGGCAATTTGTGCGTCCCCTGCCGCAATTATCCTTTCGCCTACCTCCGGCGACGTGGTTCTGGCAGCGAAAGCCGCCGAAATGCCGCTCATCGACTTTGCCTTTAAAACGACGTTGCCGATCTCCATAGCCGCCATTATCGGTATGGCGGTAGCGCACTTTTTCTGGCAGCGTTATCTGGATAAAAAAGAAAACATCGCCCATGAAATACTGGACGTGAATGAGATCACCACCACAGCCCCGGCATTGTATGCCATCCTGCCGTTTACACCGATTATTGGGGTACTGATTTTTGACGGTAAGTGGGGACCGCAGTTGCACATCATCACCATTCTCGTGCTGTGTATGCTAATTGCGGCAGTACTGGAGTTTGTTCGTGGCTTTAATACCCAGAAAGTCTTCTCCGGGCTGGAAGTCGCGTATCGCGGCATGGCGGATGCTTTCGCCAACGTGGTGATGCTGCTGGTGGCCGCAGGCGTTTTCGCGCAGGGTCTGAGCACGATTGGCTTTATCCAGAGCCTGATCTCCATCGCCACGTCGTTTGGTTCGGCGAGCATCATTCTGATGCTGGTGCTGGTCATTCTGACCATGCTGGCAGCGATGACCACCGGCTCCGGTAACGCGCCGTTTTATGCGTTTGTCGAAATGATTCCCAAGCTGGCGCATTCGTCCGGCATCAACCCGGCGTACCTGTCGATTCCGATGCTGCAAGCCTCCAACCTGGGACGGACGATTTCTCCGGTTTCCGGCGTGGTGGTCGCGGTAGCCGGAATGGCGAAAATTTCGCCGTTTGAAGTGGTAAAACGCACTTCCGTACCGGTCATGGTGGGGCTGTTAATCGTGATTATCGCCACCGAAGTGATGGTGCCAGGCACGTCTTCCGCCGTCACTGGCGGCTGATATTATCCGGGGGAGATCAGCGCCGGATAAGACGCGGGGAAATCCCCAGGCGCATAATAACGATGTGACTGGGGTTTTTGAGCGTAGCGAACAGTGAGGCAGCGTGAAGGTTGACGTGTATCACCCGTGGTAAATGCGCTGCGGCCGTCCTACCTTTCCATGCACTATTTCCGCTGTAATCAGATGCCGACTGGCGCAATACTCAAGGTACCGTCTGGCGGTGGTTCGGCTGATGGTCAGCGCCTGAGCGACGGTTTCGGCGGTGTGCTGTACCTGTGGGTCGGCGAACAGCTTCTTCACCGCGTTTAGGGTCAGCGCATCAATTCCGGTTGGCAGATCGTCTTTCGGCTCCCCACGGGCATAAGCATTAAACATCTCATCAATTTGTCGCTGGCTGGCGCTGTCATTACCTTCCAGCATCCGTTTGCGCTGCTGGTAGCGCGTCAGAGTCTGTCCCAGTCGCTCATAAGCGATGGGCTTGATCAAATAGTCAAACGCCCCGCTGCGCACCGCTTCCGATACCGTTTCCATATCGCTGGCGGCCGTGGTAAACACTACGCCGCCAGGATAGTGCGACTCGGTCAGCTCGTGCAGCAGGGTGATCCCTTTCCCGTCCGGCAGGTAATTATCCAACAGAATGAGTCCCGGTCTGAAGCGTTCGATCATCATTCTTGCCTGCGCCAGGTTGCCCGCTAACCAGATCTGGTTAAAACCGGGAATATGGCGGATGTATTCTGCATGCATTTCCGCAAGCAGCATTTCATCCTCAACGATTAATAGGGTTAATGGTTCCGTCATTGTTCTTTTTCACTTTCGGAATAAAGAGAGAAAATAGAGTGCCGCAGGGGGAATTGTCTTCCAGCGTTATCATCCCGCCACAGCGTCTCACATAGCTGGCAATCAGATACAGGCCAATGCCGTGCTCACCCGGCTCATCGGTACGGGTGCTGACACCCTGTTCAAATATTTTGTCGCGAAGCTCCTCTGGCACGCCGCAGCCCTGGTCGGCGACTTCTATCACCACCTCGTCACCTTCGTCGCTCAGATACAGTTCCACCACGTTATTGCCTCCCACTGTGCGTAAACTCGCTTCGAAGGCATTATCCAGCAGATTGCCGACAATCGCCGCAAATTCAGTGCTGTCCAGCCCTTGCGGCAGTTGATGCAGTTGGCTGCCAGGGACAATCGTCATTTTAAGCCCCAGTTCACGCGCGCGCTGTACCTTACCAAACAGCAATCCCGCTACCTGGCGGTCGGCAAAGGCGTCGCGCAGACTGTCGATAAGCTGCTGCTGCGCCTGGGACTCGCCCTGCACCATCTCCCTGACCCGATCGTACTCCTTCATCTGTAAAAGGCCATTGAGCGTCGACATCCAGTTAAGATGTTCGTGGCGTAACGTTCTGAGACTCTCTACGTATTGCTTGATCTGGGTTAACTGGGCGTTCAGGGTGGCGATTTCGTCTTTACTGCGAAAGCTGATAATCGCCCCCAGCAGTTCCTCGCCGGAACGGATTGCTTCGCGATTAGCAATCACGCTCAGGCCGTTGAAATTCATCATGACGTCAACGCGTTTTTCAGCAATGCGATCGGTAAAGAAATCGGACGGCGACACCACGTCCTCAATACGCCTGCCTAACCACTGTCGTCCTGGCGAGCGCAGACCAAGCATTTTTCTCGCGCTACGGTTAATCGCCGTGATAAAACCGTCAGGATCCACCGCAATCAGCCCTTCATACACCGAGCTAAACAGCGCCTCCTGCTGGCGCACCACCCGGGCGATCTGCCGGGGTTCCATGCCCATCATCTGACGACGAATATGGGTGGCGAACAGCCACGAAAGTAGCATCAGAACCACCAGCAACAGCACAAACACGCCCGCCATCGGCAGAATAAAGTCCAGCCGCCAGCTATCTATTTTACTGACCAGATAACCGATGGAGACGACGCCGATAACATTGCCTTCATTATCAAAGATCGGCGTTTTGGCGCGCATGGCATTGCCGATTGAGCCGGTACCAGAGATGAAATAGCTTTCCCCTTTCTCCAGCGCGCCTGGCTTGATGAACTGCATCGGGTAGCCGATTTTTTCCGGGTTCGGGTGATATAGGCGAACAGAGTTGCGATCGCCAATCACCACGTAGTCAAAGTCCGTGTCGATTTGCAGCTTATCGGCAATGGTTGCCAGTCGCTTGTAATCACGGGTTTTCACCGCCGCAATGATGCTGTCGTTCGCGGCGATGATCTTCGCCTGGTTCATCGCCATATCACGAACGTGGCGGGTCAAATAGTCTTCAAAGCTGGCGGAAAAATATTGCGCCAGCGCGGCGATAATGAACACCGAGAAAACCAGAATAAGCAGAAAAATACGCAACGGAAATGCCAGTTGTCGAAAAAAAGAAAACGGCTTTTTATTTTTTTGAACCAACATTGCTGTTCCTTTACCGGCATTATAAACAGAGCACGCACGCTAAATGTAATAAAAATGTTTTACTCCCACGCAAGCGGAATAAGAGTGATCGTTACAGATTCATCACCTTAAATCAATTAAACAACTTAAAACCACATCTCAAATTGTGATTAGAATAATTAAAAAACTTAAAACCATTAAACCCATAAAAACCATCTAAGTGTTTGTGAAATAAATCAAAATTTACCCCCTAAATACTCCTTACGATGTATGTGTTCAGGAGAAAAAGAAATATCTCGTCGCAAAATTTTCTTTTCCTCCAAATGAAAACAAAACGTTATTAAATTGCTTTTTCGTACAACATTCGCCTCAAAACGGCAACAATATAGCTTCTCAGGATGCCTTTACTATGTTTAGTAATAATGTGTTTACACGGGTCAAACGCTCAGAAAATATAAAAATGGCGGCGATCACACAATTCCTGAAAGAGAATGATTTAAGCATCGATACCACCGTGGAGGTGTTTATTACGGTGACCCGTGATGACCGCCTTATCGCCTGCGGCGGCATTGCCGGAAATATCATTAAGTGCGTGGCCATCAGCGAATCGGTACGCGGCGAAGGATTAGCGCTCACGCTGGCGACAGAGTTGATCAATCTCGCTTACGAAAGACATTGCACGCATCTGTTCATTTACACCAAAACGGAATACGAAGCCCTGTTCCGACAGTGCGGTTTTTCGACCCTCGCCAATGTTCCCGGCATCATGGTGCTGATGGAAAACAGCGCAACCCGCCTGAAACGCTATGCAGAATCGTTAACCCGTCTGCGTCACGACGGTAAAAAAATCGGCTGCATCGTAATGAACGCCAACCCATTCACCAACGGACACCGCTATCTGATCCAGCAGGCGGCGGCGCAGTGCGACTGGCTGCATCTGTTTCTGGTGAAAGAAGACACCTCGCGCTTTCCTTATGAAGACCGGTTCGATCTGGTGATCAAAGGCTCGGCGGATATCCCGCGTCTCACTGTGCATCGCGGTTCCGAATACATTATTTCCCGCGCCACATTCCCGTGTTACTTCATTAAAGAACAGAGCGTCATTAATCACTGCTATACGGAAATTGACCTGAAAATTTTCCGTCAGTATCTGGCGCCCGCCCTGGGAATCACCCATCGTTTCGTCGGAACGGAACCGTTCTGTACCGTCACCGCCCAGTATAACCACGACATGCGTTTCTGGCTGGAGACGCCCACCCTTCCCGCCCCACCGATTGAACTGGTGGAAATAGAGCGCCTGTGTTACCAGGAGACGCCCATCTCGGCCTCGCTGGTCCGCAAGCTGCTGGTTAAAAAAGATCTCACGGCTATCGCGCCGCTGGTGCCGCCTGCCACGTTGCACTATCTGCAACAAATGGCTGAACGTCCCGCAAACGGTGCGACAGTCCGCCAAAAGACCCCCGCATTAGTAACAGGTGAAAAATGAAAATAAACCAGGCTGCCGTCGCAGGCACACTTGAGTCGGGTGATGTGATGATCCGCATCGCCCCTCTCGATACGCAGGAGATTGACCTGCAAATCAATAGCAGCGTTGAGAAACAGTTTGGCGAGGCCATTCGCGCCACCATTCTGGCGGTTCTTGCGCAATATGACGTACGCGGCGTGCAAGTGAATGTCGATGATAAAGGCGCGCTGGACTGTATTTTACGCGCACGACTGGAAGCGTTACTGGCTCGCGCCAGCGGCATCCCGGCCCTGCCATGGGAGGATCGCCAATGATTTCCGCGTCTTTACAACAACGTAAAACCCGCACGCGCCGCAGCATGCTGTTTGTTCCGGGCGCCAACGCCGCCATGGTCAGCAACGCCTTTATTTACCCCGCCGATGCGCTGATGTTCGACCTGGAAGATTCCGTTGCGCTGCGTGAGAAAGACACGGCTCGTCGCATGGTTTACCACGCGCTGCAGCATCCACTGTATCGCGATGTAGAGACCATCGTGCGTGTCAACGCGCTGGACTCCGAGTTTGGCGTCAACGATCTGGAGGCTGTCGTTCGCGGCGGCGCTGACGTGGTTCGTTTGCCGAAAACCGACACGGCGCAGGACGTTATTGATATTGAAAACGAAATCCTGCGCATTGAAAAAGCCTGCGGCCGCGAACCAGGCAGCACCGGCCTGCTGGCGGCCATTGAGTCACCGCTGGGCATTACCCGCGCGGTAGAGATCGCCCACGCCTCTGAACGCCTAATCGGTATCGCCCTGGGCGCGGAAGACTATGTGCGCAACCTGCGCACCGAGCGCTCGCCGGAAGGCACCGAACTGCTGTTCGCCCGCTGCGCTATTTTGCAGGCCGCACGTTCCGCCGGTATCCAGGCGTTCGACACCGTGTATTCCGATGCCAACAACGAAGCGGGTTTTCTGCATGAAGCCGCGCACATCAAACAGTTGGGCTTTGACGGCAAATCGCTGATCAACCCACGCCAGATTGAACTGCTGCATAACCTGTACGCCCCGACGCAAAAAGAAGTCAACCATGCGCGTCTGGTCGTGGAAGCCGCTGAAGCCGCCGCCCGCGAGGGACTTGGGGTGGTCTCTCTGAACGGCAAGATGGTCGACAGCCCGGTGATCGAGCGCGCGCGTCTGGTGCTCTCCCGCGCAGAACTTTCCGGCATCCGCGAAGAATAAGGCAAAAATAATGACCCAGAAAAACGAACAGTCTCAACGACAGGAACGGGTAACGGCCTGGAGCCGCCGCGCTGAAAGCAACCTGTCCAGCTATAAAAACGCGTCTAAACAGAACCTGCAGGCGCAGAAACCGCGCAACCAAAAGCTGTGCGCAAACCTGGAAGAAGCCATCCGCCGTTCCGGTTTACAGGACGGGATGACCATCTCCTTCCACCATGCGTTTCGCGGCGGCGATCTGACCATTAACCTGGTGATGGACACTATCGCCAGCATGGGCTTTAAAAACCTGACCCTGGCCTCCAGCTCCTTGAGCGACTGCCACGCGCCGCTGGTTGACCATATTCGTAAAGGCGTAGTCAGCCGCATCTATACTTCCGGCCTGCGCGGGCCGCTGGCAGAAGAGATCTCGCGTGGCCTGCTGGCCGAGCCTGTACAGATCCACTCCCACGGCGGGCGCGTCAATCTGGTGCAAAGCGGCGAACTGAATATTGACGTCGCTTTTCTCGGCGTGCCGTCCTGCGACCCGTTTGGTAATGCCAACGGCTATACCGGGAAAGCCTGCTGTGGTTCGCTCGGCTATGCCCGGGTCGACGCCGAAAGCGCCAATCAGGTGGTGCTGTTGACGGAACAACTGCTGCCGTATCCGCATAATCCGGCCAGCATCGCCCAGGATCAGGTCGATCTTATCGTTCAGATCGATCAGGTCGGTGATGCCGATAAAATCGGCGCAGACGCCACCCGTATGACCACCAACCCCCGCGAGCTGCTGATTGCCCGCAGCGCGGCGGACGTGATTGTTAACTCCGGCTACTTCAAAGAAGGTTTCTCGCTGCAAACCGGCACCGGCGGCGCGTCGCTGGCGGTCACCCGCTTCCTTGAAGACAAAATGCGCAGCCGCAACATTTGTGCGGACTTTGCGTTGGGCGGCATCACCGCCACCATCGTCGACCTGCATGAAAAGGGGCTGATTCGCAAACTGTTGGATGTCCAGAGCTTCGATCGCAACGCCGCTCAGTCGCTGGCGCGCAACCCGAACCACATCGAAATCAGCGCGAACCAGTACGCAAACTGGGGTTCCAAAGGCGCCTCCGTTGACCGCCTGGACGTGGTGGTGCTGAGCGCGCTGGAAGTGGACACCCAGTTTAACGTCAACGTGCTGACCGGCTCCGACGGCGTGATTCGCGGCGCGTCCGGCGGTCACTGCGACACCGCGGTCGCTGCTGCGCTGTCCATCATCGTCGCGCCGCTGGTACGCGGTCGCATTCCCACGCTGGTCGATAACGTGCTGACCTGCGTCACCCCGGGCTCCAGCGTCGACATTCTGGTGACCGACCACGGCATTGCCGTTAACCCGGCACGACCGGAACTGGCGGAACGCCTGAAAGAAGCCGGTATGAAAGTGGTGCCGATTGCGTGGCTGCGCGAGCGCGCGCAACAGCTCACTGGCGAACCGCGTCCCATCGCGTTCACTGACCGCGTGATCGCCGTGGTGCGTTATCGCGACGGTTCCGTGATTGACGTTGTTCATCAGGTGAAGGAATAAGCCATGCACCTGCTTCCTGAACAGGCCACCCGCCACGCGGTTTCTATTCCCGAGCTGCTCGCCAGCCGGGATGAGAGACAGGCAAGGCAACACGCCTGGCTTAAGCGCCATCCCATTCCACTGGTCTCCTTTACCGTGGTGGCGCCCGGCCCGATCAAAGACAGCGCGCTCACCCGTCGCCTCTTTAATCACGGCGTGACTGCCCTGTACGCGCTGGCGGAGACAGCGGGCTGGTTAATCAGGGAGCAGGCTGCACTGGCCTCTGCAAGCGGGCCGGAAGGCATGATCTCCATAGAAGCGCCGGCCCGTGACATCAAGCTCGCGACGATAGAGCTTGAACATAACCATCCTCTGGGACGCCTGTGGGACATCGACGTCCTGACGCCCGGAGGCGAAATTCTCTCCCGTCGCCATTTTGCGCTGCCTGCCCGCCGCTGCCTGCTGTGCGGGCAAAGCGCCGCAGCGTGCGCGCGCGGGAAAACCCATACGCTCTCCGATCTTCTTAACCACATGGAGGCGCTATTACATGCTGCCGATTCCCGATACGCACGGTGAAACCACCGCCCTGCCGCGCACGCTGTTTGACGCTTACGCGCATCTCGCCTGGCGCGCCATGCTGACGGAAGTGAATCTGTCGCCGAAGCCAGGACTGGTCGATCGCCTGAACTGCGGCGCGCATAAAGATATGGCGCTCGCCGATTTTCATCGTAGCGCGCTGGCCATTCAGGGCTGGCTGCCGCGTTTTATCGAATACGGCGCCTGCTGCGCACAGCTACCGGCAAACTCGGTGTTAAGCGGGCTGCGTCCATTAGGTATGGCCTGCGAAGCGGATATGTTCCGCGCCACCGCTGGGGTCAACACCCACAAGGGCAGCATTTTTTCGCTGGGTTTGCTGTGCGCCGCCATTGGCCGCTTACATCAGCTGCAGCGCCCCATTACGCCTGAAACGATCTGCGCCGCCGCCGCCAGCTTTTGCCGCGGCCTGACGACACGCGAACTGCGCAATAACAATCACCAAAAAACCGCAGGTCAGCGTCTTTATTTCCAGTTGGGCTTAACCGGCGCGCGCGGCGAAGCCGAGGCGGGATACCCCTTAGTGATCCGCCACGCACTGCCGCATTACCGCACCCTGCTCGCCACGGGACGCGACCCGGAACTGGCGCTGCTCGACACGCTGCTTGTGCTGATCGCGCGCAATGGCGATACCAACGTCGCCTCGCGCGGCGGGGCGGCAGGTTTGCGTTGGATCAAGCAGCAGGCCACAGCCTTACTGCAAAGCGGCGGCATTCGTAGCGCCGACGATCTCGACCGTCTTCACCAGTTCGATCAGGCGTGTATTGAACGCAATCTCAGCCCCGGCGGTAGCGCCGATCTGCTGATCGTGACGTGGTTTTTAGCTCAACTTTCTCAGGTTAACCATTTAAACACTTATTAAAATTTCCTTTTCGGAGAAGCATTTATGTCTTTATCTAAAGATAATATATGGAAATTATTGGCGCCTCTTATCGTCATGGGCGTCATGTTTCTTATCCCTGTTCCGGACGGTATGCCCCCTCAGGCATGGCACTACTTCGCCGTCTTCGTGGCGATGATTGTCGGGATGATCCTGGAGCCTATTCCGGCTACCGCGATCAGCTTTATTGCCGTCACCATCTGCGTCATTGGCAGCCATTACCTGCTGTTTGATGCCACAGAACTGGCCGATCCTTCCTTTAACGCCGGCAAACAGGCGCTGAAATGGGGGCTGGCGGGCTTCTCCAGTACCACCGTCTGGCTGGTGTTCGGCGCGTTTATCTTCGCGCTGGGCTACGAAGTGACCGGCCTCGGTCGCCGGATCGCGCTGTTCCTGGTGAAGTTCATGGGTAAACGCACCCTGACCCTGGGCTATGCGATTGTCATCATCGACATCCTGCTGGCGCCATTTACGCCGTCCAATACCGCCCGTACCGGCGGCACCGTGTTCCCGGTGATCAAAAACCTGCCGCCGCTGTTTAAATCGTTCCCGAACGATCCGTCAGCGCGTCGTATTGGCGGCTATTTGATGTGGATGATGGTGATCAGTACCAGCCTGAGCTCCTCTATGTTTGTCACCGGCGCGGCGCCAAACGTGCTGGGTCTGGAGTTCGTGAGTAAAATCGCGGGCGTGCAGATCAGCTGGTTGCAGTGGTTCCTCGGCTTCCTGCCAGTCGGCATCATTTTACTGATCGTTGCGCCATGGCTCTCTTACGTTCTGTACAAGCCGGAAGTGACGCACAGTGCGGAAGTTGCTGCCTGGGCGGGCGATGAACTGAAAACCATGGGCCGTCTGACCCGCAAAGAGTGGACGCTGATCGGCCTGGTTCTGCTGAGCTTAGGCCTGTGGGTGTTTGGCGGTGAACTGATTGACGCCACCGCGGTCGGTCTGCTGGCGGTATCGCTGATGCTGGCGCTGCACGTAGTGCCGTGGAAAGATATCACCAAATATAATAGCGCGTGGAACACCCTGGTTAACCTCGCCACCCTGGTGGTGATGGCAAACGGCCTGACCCGTTCTGGCTTCATCGACTGGTTTGCTAACACCATGAGCGCGCATCTGGAAGGCTTCTCGCCTAATGCGACAGTCATTGTGCTGGTACTGGTGTTCTATTTTGCTCACTACCTGTTTGCCAGCCTGTCGGCGCACACTGCCACCATGCTGCCCGTGATCCTGGCGATTGGTAAAGGCATTCCGGGCGTTCCTATGGAGCAGTTGTGTCTTCTGCTGGTGCTGTCCATCGGTATCATGGGCTGCCTGACCCCGTATGCTACGGGCCCTGGCGTCATCATCTACGGCTGTGGCTACGTGAAATCTAAAGATTACTGGCGTCTTGGCGCAATCTTCGGGGTGATTTACATCGCGATGCTGCTGCTGGTTGGCTGGCCGATACTGGCTATGTGGAACTGATTTTTCCACGCGAGAAAACGGAATAACCCCACCGCCCGCCCGGTAATCATACCCGGCGGGCTTTTTTATGGTTAAATAGAGACTATTCAGTTTTTATATAAGTCCCACGCTCACCATGAAACCAATCTGGCAAAAATCTGTTCTTCTGGCTGCAACCCTGCTTCCTTTTTCATCGGCGTTCGCCGAACCGCTTCAGGCAAAACAGTATGGCGATTTTGATCGCTACGTGCTGGCCCTCTCCTGGCAAACCGGATTTTGCCAGAGCCAGCATGAGCGCAACCGCCACGAACCTGACGAGTGCCGCCTGCAAAAAGAGACCGCCAATAAGGCTGATTTCCTGACGGTACACGGTTTATGGCCAGGGTTGCCGAAGTCCGTTGCCTCGCGCGGGGTGGATGAACGGCGCTGGATGCGATTTGGCTGCGCCACGCGTCCAATCCCTAACCTGCCAGAAGCGCGCGCCAGCCGCAAATGCGCGGCGCCGGAAACCGGCCTGTCGCTGGAAAGCGCCGCCAAACTGAGCGAAGTGATGCCGGGCGCTGGTGGACGCTCCTGCCTTGAGCGCTACGAGTACGCCAAACACGGCGCCTGCTTCGGCTTTGATCCGGATGCTTACTTCGGCACAATGGTGCGTCTGAATAAAGAGATCAAAAGCAGCGAGCTGGGAACCTTCCTCGCCGACCATTATGGTCAACGTGTCAGCCGCAGCGAGTTCGACGCGGCGTTTGCCAGACGCTGGGGTAAAGAAAATAGCAAAGCAGTGAAGCTAAGCTGTCAGGGCAATCCTGCGTATTTAACCGAAATCCAGTTTTCACTGAAAGCCAGTGCCATCAACGCGCCGCTGACGGCAGACTCTTTCGCCCCGCAACCGCATCCGGGAAACTGCGGCAAAGACTTTATTCTCGACAAGGTGGGGTATTAGCCGAGAATTCCGTGAAGCCGTAAGCAACCAGGTAATTGCCTGAATGTGAGCTAAATCACTTCAAAGTGCACGGAAGTCTCAGTATCATCAGGAGAGTTAAACCCTCGCCGCCTGACGGTGAGGGTTTTCTTTTGGGAATCTATATCTGCGGCAAAACGCAGTACTGACGACATGGAGTAAAAATGTCCAGACCAACTATCATCATTAACGACCTTGACGCAGAACGCATCGATCGCCTGCTGGAGCAGCCCGCGTATGCTGACTTACCCATTGCTGACGCGTTAAATGCCGAGCTGGATCGTGCCCAGATGTGTTCGCCAGAAACTATGCCGCCTGACGTCGTCACCATGAACAGTCGGGTGAAATTCCGCGATCTGAGCAATGGCGAAATTCGCGTGCGCACGCTGGTTTATCCTGCGGCAATGACCGACAGTAATACCCAGCTTTCGGTGATGGCGCCGGTGGGCGCGGCGCTGCTTGGCCTGCGCGTCGGCGACAGCATTCACTGGGAACTGCCGGGCGGCGCCTCCACGCACCTTGAAGTGCTCGAACTGGAATACCAGCCAGAAGCCGCAGGCGACTATTTGCGTTAATCCCTCATCTGCATAAGCGATTTTCCGCTTTACCCAGAGGATGCCCTGCATCCTCTTTCCGAAAATCATCCCTTCTTCCTGGTTCATCCTTTCACCGCCCGTTCCATACTTAGAGCCGGTTTCAGTCGGCGTCTTTATCGCCGCCAGTTTGCGCACTGCCCGGTTCCAAAGGGCAAATGAAATAGCCTGACAGGACAGGCTATTAATCGGTTTCACCGGCAGGTACAGTCATGAACGAGACTTTTGCGATACTGCTGGGGTTTTTCGTGATGGCGGCAATCGTCATCGCAGCAGTCCTGTATCTGGAAAAGCGCTGGTAAGGGTCAGATAACGCCGCCTGGCATCGCATTCACCAGCCCTTTCACCGTTTTCTGCGCCGACTCTGCGCTTTGCGCGCCCGGCACCAGGATGACTTTTCGGCACTCTTCCTGACGTTTTTCGAAGATCTCATACCCGCGAGCTGCGTCTTCAAACGGCATATAGTGAGTGACGATTTCTTCCGGCTTGAGCAGTCCTTTTTCCACTAAGGGCAGCAGCTCGCCCAGCCAGGCATGGACGTGAGTTTGCCCCATTTTAAAGCTCAGCCCTTTATCAAACGCATCGCCAAACAAGAAGCCGTGGATGAATCCGGCGTAAACGCCCGGCACGCTGACAATCCCGCCACGCCTTACCGCAGCAATACACTGGCGCAATGCTTTCCCGCTGCTGCCCTCGAGCTTCAGGTTGGTCAGCAGCGTTTCCGTGGCGCTGCCTTTGGCTTCAAACCCCACGGCGTCAATCACCGCATCCACGCCGCGATGCCCCGCGGTTTGCTCAATAATCAGCTCCGCCGCATCGTTATGATCGTCAAAATTAATCGGGATCGCGCCGTAACGCGCTTCGGCGAAACGCAGTCGGTAGGGATGATGATCGACGATAAAAATTTGCTCGGCGCCCAGCAGCCGCGCACAGGCGATGGTCAGTAGCCCGACGGGGCCAGCGCCAAAGACCGCCACGCTCGAGCCTTTCTGGATTTGCGCATTCTTCGCCGCCTGCCAGGCGGTAGGCAGGATATCCGACAGAAACAGCGCTTTGTCGTCAGACAGCAAAGGCGGAACCTTAAACGGCCCTACGTTGCCTTTCGGTACGCGAACATACTCCGCCTGTCCGCCCGGCACGCCGCCGTAAAGGTGGCTGTAGCCAAACAGCGCGGCCGGCGGCGGGATCTGTTTTTTATTCAGCGCCGCGCCCTTGCCGGCGTTGGTGTTTTCACAGGCGGCATATTGCTGCAAACGGCAAAAAAAACAGTCGCCGCAGGCGATCACAAAAGGGATCACGACCCGTTCGCCCTTCTTCAGGGTCTTTACGTCGCGACCGGTCTCAACCACTTCTCCCATGAACTCATGGCCAAAAATATCGCCATGCTTAACCTGAGGTATCTTCCCGCGATACAGGTGGAGATCGGAACCGCAGATGGCGGTCGCGGTAATTCGCAGGATGATATCGTCAGGTTGCTCAATAATGGGATCGGGAACATTTTCAACCTGAACATGATGCGGACCGTGGTACGTCAGTGCTTTCATATAACCTCCGGTACAGGGTTTTAAAATCGGCGCATCTCTAAAGGGTAGCCATCAGCGGGGAAAAGCCGTCACGCAGCGCGCCTTTGGGATTATTCCTGGCTGCACGCGCGGGGCATTTTCGCTAAAGAAACAGGACGAAGTGAAAAAGTGCCAGACAAAGAGCAGAAAGAAATATTATTATATGCTTGAATGATTTGAGTATTCATTAACAGGGAGAAACGGGTATGTATAAGACGATCATTATGCCGGTTGATGTTTTTGAAATGGAGCTAAGCGACAAGGCGATCCGCCACGCTGAGTTTCTGGCGCAGCAGGATGGCGTGATTCATTTGTTACATGTATTGCCAGGCTCTGCCAGCCTGAGCCTGCATCGTTTTGCCGCCGACGTTCGTCGCTTCGAAGAACATCTGCAGCACGAAGCCGAGACCCGACTGCAAACCATGGTTGGGCACTTCAGCATTGATCCGTCACGTATTAAACAGCACGTCCGCTTCGGCAGCGTCCGCGACGTGGTCAATGAGCTGGGTGAAGAACTGGATGCGGATGTGGTGGTGATTGGTTCACGTAACCCGTCGATCACCACGCACCTGCTGGGATCTAACGCTTCCAGCGTCGTGCGCCATGCAACGCTGCCGGTGCTGGTCGTACGTTAAACTCACCGCTTCATAAACGATAAAGCCCTGCCTTTCGGCAGGGCTTTCTTATTGCAGGTATCGTCTTACTTTCTTTTTATGCCGTTTTCGTGCGGATCAGGTAGTCAAAGGAACTCAGTGACGCTTTTGCCCCTTCGCCGGTCGCGATGATGATCTGCTTGTACGGCACCGTGGTGCAGTCGCCGGCAGCGAACACGCCTTTCACGTTTGTTTCGCATTTCGCATCAATGATGATTTCACCCATACGGTTACGCTCGATGGCGCCTTCCAGCCAGTTGGTGTTCGGCAGCAGACCAATCTGTACGAAAATCCCCGCCAGCTCAACGCTGTGAACATCACCGCTGACGCGGTCGCGGTATTCCAGACCAACCACTTTCGAACCGTCGCCTTTTACTTCCGTGGTCTGCGCGTTCAGAATAATGTCGACATTTTTCAGGCTGCGGACTTTATCCTGCAACACCTGGTCTGCCTTCATTTCAGGCGCAAACTCAAGCAACGTAACATGTTCAACGATGCCCGCGAGGTCAATCGCCGCTTCAACGCCGGAGTTACCGCCGCCAATCACCGCGACGCGCTTGCCTTTAAACAGCGGGCCGTCACAGTGCGGGCAGTAAGTGACGCCTTTAGTGCGATACTGATCTTCACCCGGCACATTCATGTTGCGCCATTTCGCACCCGTCGCAATGATGATACTGCGCGCTTTCAGCACCGCGCCAGACGCCGTTTCGATCTGGTGTAACCCGCCTTCAACGGCTGCCGGAACCAGTTTGCTGGCGCTCTGACTGTCGATCACATCAACATCGTAATCGCTGACGTGCGCCTTCAGCGCGCCCGCCAGTTTCTGGCCTTCGGTTTTCGGTACGGAGATGTAGTTTTCAATGTCTACCGTGTCGAGCACCTGACCACCGAAACGTTCGCCCATCAGGCCGGTACGAATACCTTTACGCGCGGAATAAACCGCTGCTGCCGCGCCCGCCGGGCCGGAGCCGACAATCAACACATCGTAAGCGTCGCGCTTGTTCAGTTCTTCGGCTGCGCGTTTTTCTGCGCCGGTATCCACTTTAGCGACGATTTCCGCCAGCGTCATACGCCCCTGACCGAACTCTTTACCATTAACAAAGACCGCCGGTACGCCCATCACGTTGCGATCGGTGATCTCGTTCTGGAAGGTGCCGCCGTCAATCGCCGTGTGCTTAATACGCGGGTTCAGCACCGCCATCAGGTTCAGCGCCTGCACCACGTCCGGGCAGTTATGGCAGGAAAGCGAATAATAGGTTTCGAATTCAAACTCGCCGTCGATATCGCGGATCTGCTCCAGCAGAGACTGCGTTTCCTTCGACGGATGGCCGCCAGTCCACAGCAGCGCCAGTACCAGAGAAGTAAATTCGTGGCCCAGCGGAGAACCTGCGAAACGAGGTCCCTGGTCAGAACCTGGGTTGGTAATCAGGAAAGACGGCTTACGCACCGGCAGACTGTTCTCTTCTTTGAACGTCACCTTCGGCGACAGTTCGGCGATTTCAGCCAGTAGTTCCCTGATTTCTGCCGATTTAGCGCTGTCATCCAGCGTGGCAATCAGCTCAACAGGTTTAGTGAGTTTCTCAAGGTAAGCCTTGAGCTGGGTTTTCATATTTGTGTCGAGCATCATTCTTCCCTCTCTGAAAACATCATCATGCAAGCTGCCTTAAACGGGCCGCCTGAATGCAACTTGCGTCATGGTGCTGGAATGAAATGGGCGCAGGCGCGCCCATGACTGAAACAATTTCCAAAGTATTTCGCGTCACAGCAAGGCGGCTAGCCTGAGAATCCCCGGAGCTTACGGAAGTCAGTGACCGGGGTGAACAGGCGACGCCAACGCAGCTATGGCGGAAAAGACGACGGAAATTTAGATTTTACCCACCAGGTCCAGGGATGGAGCCAGCGTCGCTTCGCCTTCTTTCCATTTCGCCGGGCACACTTCGCCTGGGTGAGCAGCAACGTACTGGGCAGCTTTGATTTTGCGCAGCAGGTCAGATGCGTCACGGCCGATACCTTCAGCGGTAACTTCGATCGCCTGGATGATACCCTGCGGGTCAACAACAAACGTCGCGCGGTCTGCCAGACCTTCGTCTTCACGCATGTTGTCGAAGTTACGGGTCAGGGCGCCAGTCGGGTCACCGATCATCGCATATTTGATTTTCGCGATGGTTTCAGAGCTGCTGTGCCATGCTTTGTGGGTGAAGTGGGTGTCAGTAGACACAGAGTAAACGTCTACGCCCAGCTTCTGCAGTTCTTCATAATGGTCTGCAACGTCACCCAGTTCAGTCGGGCATACGAAAGTAAAGTCAGCCGGGTAGAAGAAGAACACGCTCCAGCGGCCTTCGGTATCTTTTTCGGTAACTTCGATGAATTCACCGTTTTTGAACGCCTGGTTTTTAAAAGGTTTAATTTTAGTGTTAATCAAGGACATCTGTACTTCCTCCGTGTTTTCGTTGAGTTGTAAGGTAACGAAAAATGACTGACAGGGCTAATGCGTTTCCTTTATCAAATCAATAAGCGTTAGCTAACAACCTTCTCTCACCAACGTGGTGAACCTGAACAATCCAACGTAAAAAGGGCCACCTTCGCAGGCGGCCCCGTTACCTGAACTACCCGTAGGTAACTTCAGCGCCAGTGAAACTGGCTAAGTGTTGCGCTCTACATTACCTTAACAAAGGCTGTAACAGCGAAAAGGATTACAACACCCTGCCGGGAAAAGGGCAATCATTCCCTCCGAGATGTTGCCTATGGCTGTGATAGGTTTGCCCATCATGCTCGTAACGCATTGGATTTATAAGGAATAAAAATGTTTAAACGCACGCTTCTGCTCACCCTGCTGCCCTTTCTCGCTCATGGCGAAGAGCTTCCGGCGCCGGTTAAAGCCATCGAAAAACAAGGCATTACTATCATCAAGTCTTTCGACGCGCCGGGTGGGATGAAAGGGTATCTGGGAAAATACCAGGACATGGGGGTGACTATCTACCTGACGCCGGACGGAAAACAGGCGATTTCGGGTTATATGTACAATGAAAAAGGCGACAATCTGAGCAATCAACTGATCGAGAAAGAGATTTATGCCCCGGCTGGCCGGGAAATCTGGCAGCGGATGGAAAAAGCCACGTGGCTGCTGGATGGCAAAAAAGATGCGCCGGTGGTGCTGTACGTCTTTGCCGATCCCTTCTGCCCGTACTGTAAACAGTTCTGGCAGCAGGCCCGCCCGTGGGTGGAATCCGGAAAAGTGCAGCTACGTACTTTGCTTGTCGGGGTCATTAAGCCGGAAAGCCCGGCGACCGCCGCCGCCATTCTGGCGGAAAAAGATCCGGCTAAAGTCTGGCATGACTATGAAGCCTCGGGGGGCAAAATGCCACTTAACGTGCCGGCCTCCGTCCCGCCTGAACAAATGAAGATCCTGAATATGCATCAAAAAATTATGGACGATCTGGGCGCAAATGTGACGCCTGCTATCTATTATATGAATAAGGACAATGTGCTGCAGCAGGTCGTCGGTTTACCTGATAACGCGCAACTGGAAACCATGATGAAAAGTCATTAACATTTTGTGGGGTGATTAAAATTAAATTGACCATAATCGCCCTCAATACTTCTTAATTTCTTCACCAAAAAAAATTTAATGTGTTATTTTAGCCATACTAAATGTACCTTTAAGTTTACATCCTTAAATTTTCATCAGTGACAACACCTGATATATACATGCAATTGATAATTTCATCTTAGAAATGGAAACAGGAAAAAAACATGGCTAACCTTTACGATCTCAAAAAATTCGACCTTAACCTGTTGGTTATTTTTGAATGTATTTACCAGCATCTCAGCATCAGTAAGGCGGCTGAAACGCTTTACATCACACCCTCAGCGGTGAGCCAGTCGCTACAGCGGTTGCGGACGCAGTTAAACGATCCGTTATTTATCCGTGCTGGTAAAGGCATTACCCCCACAACAATGGGGATTAACTTGCATCACCACCTGGAAAATAATCTGAACAGTCTTGAACAGACGATAAATATCATGCATGAGACAGAAATCAGGAAAAGATTTATAATTTATGGCCCCCAACTCCTTATTTCTGAAAGTATTATGGATTTAATAAAGAAAGTTCGTCAGAATACGAACATAGAAATTGAACACCATGATATTCTCACCAGCAAAGAGTCGGCTGAAGATTTGTTAGCTTATCGAAAAGCTGATCTGGTCATTTCTTTATATCCAGTGAATAATCGTTCAGTTATTTGCAAGCCTTTTAATCCTGTAGATTGTATTCTGGTATGCAGCAAAGATCATCCTCGCATTAATGAACACTCCTCCCTGGAGGACATTTTAGAAGAACAATTCACGCTGTTTCTCCATGATGATCCAGGTGTGAAAGAATATCAACTACATCCCGAGAATATTATTAAGGGGAGAAAAATTGGTTTTCGTAGCCAGTCGCTAATTGCTATTGCAAACGTTATTTCTTCAACGGACATTATTGGTTTTATACCCAGAGTCATATTCGATTTCTATCAACCATTATTACAATTCAAACGAATCAATTATCCATTTGCGATCCCACCTGTTCAGCTTTATTACTTATACAACCGTTCCTCCATGAATAATAAGATGTTTTCGGAGATGATTTCACGGATGAATAATGACGGTTAAGATTTTGAGCGCTAAGCATTTGTTATATAAATACTTAGCGCCAACACATTCATAATAAATATGAATTTTGCACAATCCCTCAAACGGCCTATCGTATATAATTACTTATTGTATTATATTAATGATATTACCGTTCAGGGATAGGCTTTATATGTCTGTTTATAAGATTCCTTTAGATCAAAACGTTCTTGAAGCCGCAGAAGAACGAATATCATGGACCCTTGAGAATCTTCCACGCGTCTGTGTCTCATTTTCAGGCGGGAAAGACTCCGGGCTCATGCTGCATTTAACTGCACAGCTTGCACGCAAGTTAAACAAAAAAATTAGTATACTGTTTATTGACTGGGAGGCGCAGTTTTCCTGCACCATCGACTATATTGACGCACTGCGCCAGACATATTCCGACGTCATTGAGCATTTCTATTGGGTGGCGTTGCCCCTGACAACGCAAAATTCACTCTCACAATTCCAGCCAGAATGGCAATGCTGGGAACCCAATACCCGCTGGGTGCGCCAGCCGCCGCCGGATGCGATTACCGACCCGGGCTATTTTTCCTTCTATCAGTCCGGGATGACGTTTGAACAATTCGTACGCGAATTCGCCGACTGGTTTTCTAATAAACGCCCGGCCGCCATGATGGTCGGTATTCGTGCAGATGAGTCTTATAACCGTTTTGTCGCCATCGCCAGCCTGAGTAAGCAACGTTTTGCCGATGATAAACCCTGGACCACCGCCGCGCCGGGCGGACACACCTGGTATATCTACCCGATATATGACTGGAAAACCGCGGATATCTGGACCTGGTTCGCACAAACAAAACTGCCCTGCAATCCGCTTTATAACCTGATGTATCAGGCTGGCGTTCCGGCTCGCTATATGCGCATTTGCGAACCGTTTGGCCCTGAACAACGCCAGGGGCTGTGGCTGTACCATGTTATTGAACCTGAAAGATGGGCGCTTATGTGCGAACGCGTCAGCGGCGTCAGAAGCGGCGGAATATACGCCGGACAAAACAATCATTTTTACGGGCATCGGAAGATCCTCAAGCCCGACCATTTAAGCTGGCAGCAGTACGCCATGCTGCTCTTGCAAAGTATGCCGGAGAAAACGGCAGAGCATTACCGAAACAAAATTGCCGTCTATTTGCAGTGGTATAAGAAAAAAGGCGACGGGGAGATCCCGGAAACCCAGGCGGGTGATATTGGCGCGAAAGACATTCCGTCCTGGCGGCGCATCTGTAAGGTTTTACTGAATAATGATTACTGGTGTCGGGCGCTCTCTTTCAGTCCGACGAAGCCAAAGAGTTACCAACGTTACAGCGATCGCATGAAAGCAAAACGTAAAGAGTGGGGAATTTTATGCAACAACGACTAACACAGGAACTCACGCACTTTCTTTCTGCGTTGTCCGAAGAAGAGCGCATTAAAGCCATCAACGAATTCAGAATGGCCATTCATCGCGTCAGCCCGTTTCGCGACCAACCGGTAGACTGCGTTTTATGGATCAAAAACGAGCATATCGCGCCCAATGATTACAATCCCAATACCGTCGCGCCACCGGAAAAGAAACTGCTGCTGAAATCCATTGAAGAGGATGGTTTCACCCAACCCATTGTGGTGTCGCAGGCCAGTGAAGAAGAGTATGAAATTGTCGATGGCTTTCACCGTCACGAGCTGGGCAAAGGCCGGGCGGCGCTAAAAACGCGGCTGAAAGGGTATTTACCCATTACCTGCCTGGAAGGCGAACGCCACGATCGGATGGCGGCCACCATTCGCCATAACCGGGCAAGGGGGCGGCATCAGATCCACGCGATGTCAGAAATTGTCCGCGAACTGGCGTTACTGGGTTGGGATGACGCTAAAATAGGCAAAGAGCTGGGCATGGACGACGATGAAGTGCTGCGCCTGAAACAGATCAACGGTCTGCAGGAACTGTTCGCCAATCGTCGATTCTCGAAGGCCTGGACGGTGAAATAAGCAGAACGACTGATGCTCAGCATCCTACAAGGCGCAGGAAGTCACAGCCCCAGCCACAGAAATCAGGATGAGCATCAGCAGCAGCGCGCGCCGCCCTTCCCGCCGTATCGCGCATCCTGACGCTCGCGGAAAAACTCTTCATAGGTCATCGGCGTCTGCTCAGGATGCGTCACCCGCATATGCTCAACATAGTTGTCATAATCCGGTACGCCAATCATCAGCTTCGCCGCCTGGCCCAGATATTTACCGGCTTTCGAAAGCGTATCAAACATCATTCCCCCTTAACAGACACACCCTCCCCCGGTGCGGGAGAGGGTGATGCATAACTTAGTGCGCGCCTTTCGCCTGCGCGACGATCTCATCCACGTTTTCCGGCATCGGCTCGTACGGCGTTTCTTTCGCCGTCGGCGTGTCCACCTTCAGCGCCGCCAGCGCGGTCTTGATGGAGAACAGCGCCAGTACCACAACCACCACCATAAAGAAGATCGTCAACCCGGCATCCAGACGGTTATTAAAAACCAACTGCGCCAGCTGCGATTCGGTGTACTGCGCCGGAATATTGCCGCTGTCGATCATCGCCTGGAACTTATTGGCGATCGCCAGGAAGCCCACTTTCGCATCCGGACTGAAGGCTTTCTGCCAGCCGGCGGTCAGAGTACAAATCAGCAGCCACGCGGTAGGCACCAGCGCCACCCATGCATAACGCTGGCGCTTCATCTTGAACAACACCACCGCACAAAGCATCAGCGCCATGCCCGCCAGCATCTGGTTGGCGATACCAAATAGCGGCCACAGGGTGTTAATGCCGCCGAGCGGGTCGACGACCCCCTGATGCAGGAAGTAACCCCAGGCCAGCACGCACAGCGCCGTCGCCAGCAGGTTAGCGGGCAGTGAATCGGTACGCTTCAGCCCGGGCGAGATCACGCCCAGCAGATCCTGCAACATAAAGCGTGCAGCGCGCGTCCCGGCGTCCACCGCAGTGAGAATAAACAGCGCTTCAAACAGAATCGCGAAGTGATACCAGAAGGCGACATCCATCATCCCGCCCAGCGCACCGTGGAGAATGTACGCCATCCCCACCGCCAGCGTCGGGGCGCCGCCCGCACGGGAAATGATCGACTGCTCGCCGACCTCGTTCGCGATCTGGTTCAGCGTATCCGGCGTAATCACAAAGCCCCAACTACTGACCACCTGCGCGGCAGACGCTACCACGTCCGTGGTTCCGGCTGGGGCCAGAACCGCCATCGGGCTGTTCATTGCGAAGTAGACGCCCGGATCGATGATGCAGGCGGAAACCAGCGCCATGATGGCCACAAAGGATTCCATCAGCATCCCACCATAGCCGATAAAGCAGGCCTGTCCTTCATTCGCCAACATCTTCGGCGTGGTGCCCGAGGAGATCAGCGCATGGAACCCGGACACCGCGCCGCAGGCAATGGTAATAAACAGGAACGGGAACAGGTTACCGGTCCAGACTGGCCCCGTACCGTCGACAAATTTGGTCAGCGCAGGCATGGTCAGGGTTGGGCGCATGATCAAAATCCCTACCGCCAGGCCAACAATGGTGCCGATCTTCAGGAAGGTGGAGAGATAATCACGCGGCGCCAGCAGCAGCCACACCGGCAGCACCGCCGCCACGAAGCCGTACCCCACCAGCATCCATGTCAACTGTACGCCGGTAAAGTCAAAGTATGGCGCCCAGGTTGGGCTTTCCGCGACCCAGCCGCCGGAGATAATGGCAAACACCAGGAATACCAGCCCAATCACCGACACTTCGCCAATGCGTCCCGGCCGGAGATAGCGCAGATAAATCCCCATGAAGATAGCCAGCGGAATGGTGAACGCCACGGTATACGTCCCCCACGGGCTGTGAGTCAGCGCTTTCACCACAATCATCGCCAGCACCGCGAGGATGATCACCATGATCATAAAACAGGCCACCAGCGCAATGACCCCGGCGGTCGGCCCCATTTCCTCTTTCACCAGTTCGCCGAGCGAACGCCCGTCGCGCCGGGTCGAGACAAACAGCACCATAAAGTCCTGTACCGCCCCGGCGAGTACCACCCCGGCCAGCAGCCAGATCATTCCCGGTAGATAACCCATCTGCGCCGCCAGCACCGGCCCCACCAGCGGCCCTGCCCCGGCAATCGCCGCAAAATGGTGACCGAACAGCACTTTTTTGTCGGTCGGCACATAGTCCAGCCCGTCGTTATGACGCACGGCGGGCGTCATGCGCGTCGGGTCAACCGCCAGCACATTTTTGGCAATGTACAGGCCGTAAAAACGGTAGGCAATGAGATAGACGCAGACCGACGCCACCACGATCCATAGCGCGTTGATCTGTTCCCCACGGTTTAATGCAATGTAGCCCAGAGCGAACGCCCCCATAACCGAGAGCACTGTCCAGACGAGGTATTTCCCTGATTTATTCATGGTTGTTATCCGTTTGCATGTTCCAGAGAAGTGAGATGTTACATTTTGTTTCTATAACATCTTTTTCAGTTTTAACAACCTGACAACCTAATAAACCTGAACCATCACCTGATATTTACATTGCATTGTTAAGCGGATCACTATCCGCAGGAAAACCGCACAAAATGTGAAACTTTTTTTACAGCTCACAATTTTTGTTTCCTCACCGTTGTAGCCGCCAATGAAATGATTTGAATCATCTTTTTAATTGCTTACATCGTCAGAATAAGTGGGCTAAACGCATATCTACAAGGAGAAGGAAATGAGTAGTACAGAGGTAAAGGAGCAAAGAACAGGACCCGGCGCGTATTTCGCCCTGGCGTTTGCCGCCGTCTTTTTTTCCGGGTTATTGGGTGGAAAAGAGTGGTATGGGGTCTTTGACTTCACCACGCTCAACGGCGCGTTCGGACGCGTCGTGAGCGGCGTGAGTCAGCAAGGCGACGCGATCACCACCACCACCAGCGCCTTTCGCGGCGTGGGGGGGAACGGCGCGATGGACGGCTTTTTATTTGCATTGGGCCTCATTCCGGCGGTGATGTTCGCCCTCGGCATGATCAACGTACTGGAGCATTATGGCGCGTTGCGCGCCGCGCGCCGCCTGTTAACGCCCTTGCTGCGCCCGCTGCTGGGGATCCCTGGCAACACCGGACTGGCGATGATCGGCAGCCTGCAAAGCACTGACGTAGGAGCTTCACTGACCCGCAATTTGTCCGATGAAGGACAGATTACGGAAAAAGAGAAAGATATCTTCGCGATGTTCCAGTTTTCCGCCGGCGCAATGATCACCAACTTCTTCTCCTCCGGCGCGATCCTGTTCACGCTGATGGCGATGGACGGTACGCCCGCGGTCCCAACGTCTATCGGCGTTTGCATCATGGTGATGTTCGTGATGAAAATTTTCGGCGCCAACCTGATGCGCCTGATTCTGACGTTCAGCGGGAAAAAAGCCCCTGCCGTCACCGCGGAAAAAGGAGAAGCCTGATGAGCGCCCAAAATGCTAAACCGGTTATTACCGATGTCTTCGTTGAAGGCGCGCGTAAAGGCTGGAACATCGCCACCAGCAGCACATTGCCCAATGTCGTGATGGCCTTCATTATCATCAAGGCGCTGGAGATCACCGGCGCGCTGAAAGGCATGGGCATGATCTTCGCTCCGCTGATGGGGCTGTTTGGTTTACCCGGCGAAGCCGCCGCCGTACTGATCGGCGGCTGGATGTCGATGGGCGGCGGCATTGGCGTCGCTATCGGTTTGTTCGATAAGGGGATCATCAGCGGCGAACATCTGGCGATCCTCGCCCCGGCTATCTATCTGATGGGCTCGCAGGTGCAATATCTGGGCCGTATCCTCGGGGTGATTGGCACCCAGGCCAAACGCATTCCGCTGATGATCGTCATTTCGATCGTCAACGCCTTTATCGCGATGCTGCTGATGCGCATCATTCTCTGAATTAAGGACGATGTATGGATCTTGAAACGTATTTTGCCGAACTGGAAACCCTGGTCAACGTGGACTGCGGCACCGCCACCCTTGAAGGTGTCGCGCAGGTTGCCGGCATCATCCGCCAGCTCTGGCAGCAGGAGGGCTGGCACGTTGAGTCCGTCGATCTGGGCGATAAGGTCGGTCCCGGCCTGTTTGTCACCAATAAACCGGGCGCCGAAAAATTCGACGTGCTGATGGTCGGGCATATGGACACCGTTTTCCCGGCTGGCACCGTGGCCGAACGCCCGATGAGCCCCGATGAAAACCGACTGTATGGTCCTGGCGTCTCTGACATGAAAAGCGGCCTGCTAAACATCCTCTGGGCAATGCGCACGCTGGCGCCGGAACATCGCGAACGCCTGAGCATCGCGGTCGCCATGAATCCCGATGAAGAAACCGGCAGCGTCTATTCTCACGAATGGATTGGCGAACTGGCGAAAAAATCACGCTGCGTGCTGGTCTGCGAAGCAGCGCGCGCCGACGGCTCGCTGGTGAAGGCGCGTAAGGGAATGGCAGGTTATCACCTGACCTTCACCGGCGTTGCCGCCCATGCAGGTAACGAACCGGAAAAAGGACGCTCGGCGATTACCGCTCTGGCGAACAGTATTGTCGCGATCAATGCCCTCGCCGACAGCCGCGCCGGAACGACGCTTAACGTAGGGGTCATTCGCGGCGGCAGCGCTGCTAACGTGGTGCCGGATAGCGCCTTTGCCGAACTCGACGTACGCTTCTGGCAAAACGACGAAGATGCCCGCGTCCATCAGGCGTTGCAGGAGATGTGCGAGCGCGGCTTCCTTGACGGAGTCACCACCACGCTCGTTCAGGTCAATCACAAACCGGCGATGGCGGCAAGTGAAGCGACGGCCGAGCTGATGGCCCTCGTGGAGCAGGCGGGTAAAGAAGAAGGTATTGCGATTACCTGGCAGGCCGTCGGTGGAGGCAGCGACGCCAACCATACCGCCGCGTTAGGCATTCCGACGCTGGACGGTCTTGGTCCGGTAGGGGCGGGTTTCCACAGCCCGGCAGAATGGCTGGATATCGCCTCGATCGCGCCGCGGATCCGCTTATTACGCCGCATCGTGTCGCAGTTGTAAGCGTCAACCCCTCTCTGCACAGGGAGGGGTATTTACCTTAACCGAGCACCGCGGTTCCCAGCCGGCAAGTGCAGCAACGCCGCCCTTGCTCATCAAACACCACAATCTCCCAGCTTTGACTTTGGCGCCCCAGGTGCAGCGGCTGACAGACGCCGCGTACTTTTCCCTGAGAGACCGGACGATGATGGGTGGCATTCAGCTCGGTCCCCACTACGCACTGACCGTCCCGGGTCATCAGATAGCCCGCCATCGAGCCCAGCGTCTCCGCCAGTGCCGCTGACGCGCCGCCGTGCAGCAGGCCAAACGGCTGATGAGTGCGGGCATCGACTGGCATTTCCGCTTCCAGCACCTCATCGCCCAGGCGGGTGTAGAGGATCCCCAGATGCGCCACCATCGTGTTCTGGCTGGTGGCATTCAGTTCATCCAGCGTTAAGTGACGTTTCCAGATCATCGTTATGCTCCCAGCGTCGAACCGCCGTCCACCACGATGTCCTGCAGCGTGATATGGCTCGCCAGATCGGAAGCAAGGAACAAAATGGTATTAGCGATCTCCTGCGGACGAGCGATTTTGCCCAGCGGAATACCGAGCTTAAACTGCTCGCCAAAGCCGCGAATGCGCTGTTGTTCAGCATCGTCGCTAATCCATAACGTGCGCTGCATATCGGTATCAGTGGAGCCAGGCGACACCACGTTACAGCGCACACCGTTACCCGACAGCTCCAGCCCAACGGTCAGCGCCAGGCTTTTCAGCGCTGCTTTTGACGCGCCGTAGGCGCTCATGCCGATACGCGGGGTGTGCGCGGCGTCGGACGCCACGGTGACAATCGCTCCCCCCTGCTGGCGGCGAAACTGCGCCATCGTCTGTTGAAAAAGATTAAACGCCCCACCGACGTTGACGGCAAAGGTTTGCTGCCAGTCGTCGGCGCTCAGCGCATCGGTGGCCCCCATACGCAGGATCCCGGCGGCGTTCACCAGCACGTCCAGTCGTTCGGTTTGCGCCAGTAAACGCTGGCACACCTCGGCCACTTGCCCTGCATTCGCCACGTCCAGCGTTTCGGTGACGAACGGGTAGTCGTCCAGCGCGAATTCACGGTCGAAACCGGTGACCTGTGCGCCCGCTTTCGCAAACGCCAGCGCGGTCGTGTAACCAATGCCCTTACCGGCGCCGGTAATCCACACCGTTTTGCCCTGAAAGTCAAACCCGGCCATTACTTCACCTCGCGTGAAAGCAGTGTCCACCAGGCGTCAATCGTCGGATTTTTCGCCAGCATCACGAAGTCGATATCGCCATGTACTTTGCGCCAGCGCGCCGCCAGCGCCATCATCCGCACCGAATCCAGACCATAATCAATGAGGTTCTCATCATCCATCGGCGTATCGGACTCATCCAGCAGCGGCAGGATCAGGGCGCGCAGCGCATCTTTGCTGGCTGGGACTGGCGCGGGCAGCAGATCCTGCGTCATCACCACCCGGCCGGAACGTCCTGCGACGTACTTCAGCGACATCAGGTGCTCTTCGCGGCTAAAGTCCGCCAGCGCGTCCGCCACCATAAACGGCTTGATGTCACGCATAAAGGCGTCGGTGGCGGTGGTCATGCAGCCGATATGCGCGTACACGCCGGTGATAATCAACTGGTTACGCCCCGTCTCTTTCAACATTTGTTCAAGCGGTGAACGGTGAAACGCGCTGTATCGCCATTTCACCAGCACCGTGTCAGCCTCATCCGGCGTCAACAGATCCACCACCTTTTGCTGCTCCGGTGAACGGGTCAGGCCCGGCCCCCACATATCATTGAGCAACGCGCGGTCTTCATCGCTCTGCTCTTTCGGCTGGGCGGTGTAATAGACCGGAATGTGATGTGCTTTACAGTATTCCCGCAGGGCGAAGATATTGGCGATAACCTGCGCCATCATCGGGCAGTTTTCCCCCCAGAAGCTGACAAAGTAATCCTGCATATCGTGAATCAACAGCGCCGCGCGCTCGGGTTCAAAGGCCCAGTTCACCTTGTTGGTCGGAATATCCTGCGCGCCCGGCAGCGCGTATGCCTGTAATTTTGGGATTGCCATTGCGTGTTCTCCTTCAGGCCGTGCGCGTAGCCAGCCACTGACGTAATTGTTTTTTATCGACTTTACCGACCGGCGTCAGAGGCAGCGCCTCGACGGTCTCTACACGGTCCGGCAGCTTAAATTCCGCGACGCCCTGCTCGCGCAGGAATCGACGCACCTGGACGGCGCGCAGGGGTTCTTTCACCACCAGATACGCACAGCTTTTCTCGCCCATTAGCTCATCTTCCATGCTGACCAGCGCCGCATGGATTACCGCCGGATGGCGCAGCAACAGGTTTTCGATCTCTTCAGCGGCGATCTTCTCGCCGCCGCGGTTGATCTGATCTTTTTCACGTCCCTGAACGGTGATGTATCCGTCTTTATCGATGGAAATCAGGTCGCCCGAACAGTAAAACCCGTTGGCGTCAAATGCGCTGGCGTTGTGCTCAGGGCTTTTAAAGTAACCGCGGAAGGTATACGGACCGCGGGTCATCAGCCGTCCGGTCTCGCCCTGCGGCAGCGGATTACCGTCGGCGTCCGCTACCCACACTTCGTCATCCGGACACATCGGACGTCCCTGGGTGTTGATGATTCGCTCCGGGCTGTCGTCAAGGCGGGTGTAATTCACCAGCCCTTCCGCCATGCCAAACACCTGCTGGAGCTGACAGCCGATCTCCGCCGGAATACGGGCCGCCAGCGACGCGGACAGACGCGCGCCGCCCACCTGCAACAGTTGCAGCGAGGCCAACTGCGCGTTGCTGCCCCATTCGTTAATCGCCTGAAGCCACAGGCTGACCGCAGGCGGCACCAGCGCCGTGGCGTTAATCTGGTGTTTTTCGATCAGCGGAAAGCACAGCGTGGCGCTCGGATCATCCGCCAGCACCACGGTTCCCCCGGCGAGAAACACGCCCAGCGACCCCGGCGAACTCATCGCATAATTGTGCGCCGCCGGAATCGCGCATAAAAAACGCGTCTGCGCGGTGAAGCGGCAAATTTCGTTGCTGCGGCGCACGCTGTAGTAGTAGTCATTATGGGTTCGCGGGATCAGCTTCGGCGTCCCGGTGGTGCCGCCGGAAAGCTGAAAATAAGCCACCTCGTCGGCAGGGGACGGCGTGGCGGTAAACGCCTCCGCCGGGGTGTCAATCGCTGCCTGCAGGCAATGTTCGCCGTGATCATTAAGCAGATGCACCACGCGAATAGTGTTGTGCTCCGCCACAAAGGTATTCAGGAAATCATCGCCCGCAAACAGCGCGTGTTGGCGGTCAGCAATCAACAGCGCGGGTTCTATCTGCTTCGCGTAAGCGTTCAGTTCGGTACGCTGATGGCTGAACAGGGCGAGGACCGGCGCCACGCCCAGCTCCAGCAGGGCAAAGAAAGTGATATACAGTTCGGCCACGTTGCCCAGTTGCACCAGCGCGGTTTCGCCCGGCTTGATGCCCTGACGGCGTAAACTGCTGGCGAGATTCGCCGCCGCCTGATTCAACTGGCGATAGCTCAAATGGCGCTCGCCGTCGATCACCGCCGTACTGTCGTTTTGCGCATGGCGGGTCAGAATGTCCGTCAGCGGCAGATCCTGCCAGTACCCTTTTTCACGGTAACGCCGGGCAAACTCGTCAGGCCACCGGGTGAAAGGAATGCTCATCATCGCTCCTTAATGCAATCCAAAAACGTTCAACATGGTGGAGAGCTTGACGCCAGTTTCACGCCATTCCCCCACCGGCGAAGAGGCCGGGACAATTCCTGCGCCCGCAAACAGGCGAACCTGGTTTTTATGCAGCTTCGCACAGCGGATCGTCACCACCCACTCACCGTTTCCGTCGGCGTCGCACCAGCCGACAATGCCGCCAAACAGGTCACGGTCGAACGGTTCCAGTTCAGCGATAAGCTTAATCGCCGCCTGATGCGGGAAGCCGCTCAGCGCCGGCGTCGGATGCAGCAGACACGCCAGCGTCAGGGCGTTTTCTCCGGCGTTCGCCTTACCTTCAAAGGGCGTGCCGAGGTGCCACAGCGTCGGGGTGGAAATCAATTGCGGCGAAGACGGCAGGTGCAGTTCACTGCTGCGATCGCGCAGAACGGTTTTCATCGCCTGGGTCACCAGATCGTGTTCATGGCGATCCTTCTCGGATGCCAGCAGACGGTTACCCGCCTCCCTGTCCAGCACGTCATCCGGCTGGCGACGGGCGGAACCGGCTAACGGCAGCGAACTGAAGCGCTCGCCCTCTTTGCGCAGCAGCAGCTCCGGACTGGCGCCGAGCAGCACCCCGCCGTCCTCCAGCGGGACATGGAAGTTGTAACTAACTGGGTTTTGCGCCACCAGACGTTCAAGCAGCGCGCCGCTGTCGATCTCCGCGTCGGCGGTGATATCAATCAGGCGCGACAGCACAACCTTATCAACCTCCGGCGTGGCGGTAAGCGCAGCGGCTCGCGCCACCATACTTTCAAAGGTGTCCTGCTCCGGGATCGCCCTGCGTTCGGTCACATTCAGCGACTGATGACCGGTAAAATAACGCGAGGCCTGCTGTTTTTCCTGTCGCGAGAAGGTTTCCCAGGCCTCCGGGATAAACAACGCAGAAGGCTGGCGGGTATCAAACGGAATAGCGCCGACCATTATCGGGTTAGCGATGCCCTGCGCTTTGGCATCGGCGAACAGATTATGTAATTTTTGTTGGAAAGGACTGTCTGGCGAATCGCCGTTGACGGCAGGTTCATTGAAACGGGCGAAGCATCCTGACGTCGTAAAACTGCGGTACGGCGACATAAAGAAAAAGCGATCGGGCGCAAGTGTTGCCATGGTCTGCTGTACTTCCTCGGCCAGTGACGTATCCATATCATCCTCCAAAATGATAAAGGTTTTAATAATGATTATCATTTATATTTTCGGGCGCTAACCTAAAAGCAAACAGGCAGTATGTCAACTCCTGGGGTAGCACAATGTGCGACTAAGGCTTGCATCCCTTACCCTTAATAATGAAAATGAGAAGCATTAATCACTCAGTACAGGAACCGATTAGTGAGACTGTCTTCTCTCCCCACCCTGCTTATTACGCTTGCCGTTTTCGGATTCTCCTCAGCCCAGGCCGCTGACTGGCCGCGCCAGGTCACGGACAGCCGCGGAAGCCACACGCTGGAGCGCAAGCCCGAACGCATCGTTTCCACCAGCGTCACGCTCACCGGTTCGCTGTTGGCGATAGACGCCCCGGTCATTGCCAGTGGCGCCACCACCCCGAACAACCGTGTGGCGGACAGTCAGGGCTTTCTGCGCCAGTGGAGCGACGTGGCGAAAGCACGCAAACTGACGCGACTGTACATTGGCGAGCCGAGCGCAGAAGCCGTCGCGGCGCAGATGCCTGACCTGATTTTGATCAGCGCCACCGGCGGCGATTCGGCGCTGGCGCTGTACGATCAGCTGTCAACCATCGCCCCGACGCTTATCATCAATTACGACGATAAAAGCTGGCAGACGCTGCTGACCCAGCTAGGCGCGATCACCGGTCAGGAAAAACAGGCCGCCGCGCGCATCGCCGAGTTCGATAAGAAGCTGGCGAGCGTGAAACAGCAGTTAACCCTGCCGCCGCAGCCGGTGAGCGCGCTGGTTTACACCGCCGCCGCCCACACCGCCAACCTGTGGACTCCGGACTCGGCACAGGGCAAGATGCTGGAACAGCTTGGCTTTACGCTGGCGACACTGCCTGCCGGGTTACAGGCCAGCCAGAGCCAGGGCAAACGTCACGACATCATCCAGCTTGGCGGAGAAAATCTCGCCGCCGGGCTGAATGGCCAGGCGCTGTTCCTGTTTGCCGGTGACGAAAAGGACGAGAAAGCGATTTATGCCAACCCGCTGCTGGCGCACCTGCCTGCGGTTCAGAACAAACGCGTTTATGCGATGGGCACCGAATCCTTCCGTCTGGACTATTACAGCGCAATGCGGGTTTTAGACCGCCTCGCCGACCTGTTTTAACGTGTTATTGTGCCTGACGGCGCGTCGCGACTCAGGCACTGGCTGGCTGCTGGCGAAACCGCCGCAGCTCGCTTAACAACAGCATCAACAGTACGCCAATCATCACCAGACCAAACCCGCTGACGCTGGCCGACGCCACGGGCGTCATCACAGCGCCCAGTCCGCCTAATAAGGCCGCGCCAATGGCGTCCCCGGTCACGTTCTGCGCGGTCCACAAACCGTTAATCCGTCCTAACATCTGTTCCGGCGTCTGGGTTTGCAGCAGGGTGTACTGCAACAGCGAACTTATTGCGCTCAGCCAGCCAAACAGCGCCAGGCAGACAACGCCCAGCGCCCAGATGGGCATCAGGGCGAACAGACCGATCGCCAGAAACGATCCCACGGTAGAAAGCAGCATAATCCACCCCGGCCGCACGCTGTGCGCCAGCTGTCCGCTGGTCAACGCGCCAACCGCCGCGCCGAGCGGAATGGCGGCGTACAACAAGCCAATCTGTGCCGCTGACATCTGCCAGCCGATCGCCAACGCCGGATACAGCACGCGCACGGCGCTGGCCATTGTCAGCAATCCGCCGAGCAGCGCGATCCCCCCGATTAGCGGGCTGGCAAGCAAAAAGCGAAATGCCGCGAGCAGCGACGTCAATGGATGCTCACGCGGCTGCGGCGGAGGCGGCAGAGCGGGTAAACTCAGCAACGGCAGCAAAGTTATAAATGTTCCGGCCGCCGCCAGCCCGTAGTTCCACGCCACGCCGCCAGAGGCAAGAAGCAGCCCGCCGAGCATCGGCGAAATCACCGAGCCCAGACGTACGGTCAGCATAGTGATCGCCCCGGCCTGCATCAGGTTTTCGCGCCCGACCAGCGCAGGCGTTGCCGCCAGCAATGCGGTCACGCCGAGCGAGGCAAAGAAACCGTCCCACAAACCGAGCAGATAAATCGCCATCAGTGACGGCTCCGGCAGCATGGCATTCAGGCACAGGCCGATAAAGCCAATGCCGCAGGTGCCGCGCGCCAGCAGGATCACTTTTTTCCGCTCGTAGCGGTCCGCCAGCACGCCGCCAACCATCAGCCCGATAAACATCGCGCTGCCGGTCAACGTCACCGAAAGACCGACCTGCCAGGTGGAATGAGTCATCATCTGGATCTGAACAGGTACCGCCACGCCGAGCAAACCCAGCGAGACGATCGAGATAAAACGGGCGAGGAAGACCGCGCGAAAAGCAGGATGCGTCCTCAACAGACTGAGGTTGAGGAGCCAGGATTGTCGATTCATTACAAAACCTTGATGGGTACTTTTATTATCAATTCCGTGGCTGCACATGGTAACATATTCAAATAAGATCGATAACGATAATTACTATCATTATCAGGGAAGTGGATATGTCATGCTCTGTTTCCGTGACGCGCGCCATTGCCGTGCCCGGATTGTTGTTATTACTGATTGTCGCCACGGCATTAAGTCTCATCATCGGGGCCAAGCCCCTCCCCGCGGTCGTGGTGCTGGATGCGCTTCGCGGCAGTTGCCACAGCGCCGACTGCACGATCGTGCTCGACGCCCGTCTGCCGCGCACGCTGGCGGGTCTGCTGGCGGGGGGCGCGCTCGGCCTTGCCGGGGCGCTCATGCAAACGCTCACCCGTAACCCACTGGCCGATCCCGGCCTGCTTGGCGTCAATTCCGGCGCCAGTTTCGCCATCGTGCTGGGGGCGGCGCTGTTTGGCTTTTCCACACCGCAGGAGCAACTGGTAATGGCTTTTGCGGGCGCGCTGGTGGCGTCGCTGATCGTGGCGTTTACCGGTAGCCAGGGCGGCGGACAGCTCAGTCCGGTGCGCCTGACGCTCGCCGGCGTCGCACTGGCGGCGGTGCTGGAAGGCCTCACCAGCGGGATCGCGCTGCTTAACCCGGACGTCTACGATCAACTGCGCTTCTGGCAGGCCGGTTCGCTGGATATCCGCAGCCTGCAAACGCTCAAGGTGGTCATTGTACCGGTACTGATCGCGGGAGCGACGGCGCTGATGCTGAGCCGGGCGCTCAACAGTCTAAGTCTTGGCAGTGATACCGCTACGGCGCTGGGCAGCAAAGTCGCGCGCACACAGCTTATCGGCCTGCTGGCCATCACCGTGCTCTGCGGCAGCGCCACGGCGATCGTCGGGCCTGTCGCCTTTATCGGCCTGATGATGCCGCACATGGCGCGCTGGCTGGTGGGCGCCGACCACCGCTGGTCATTGCCTGTCACGCTGATCGCCACCCCTGCCCTGTTGCTGTTTGCGGATATCATCGGACGGCTGATTGTTCCCGGCGAACTGCGGGTCTCGGTCGTCAGCGCCTTTATCGGCGCGCCGGTGCTGATTTTTCTGGTTCGTCGACGCCCGCGAGGTGCCGCATGAGGCATATCTCCCGTCGTCTGTTTATCAGTTGCCTGCTACTGTTGCTTGCCTGCCTGTTAGTCGGTATGTGGAGTCTGCGCAGCGGCGCCGTAACGCTCGAAACCTCGCAGATTATCGCCGCCCTGCTCGGCGATGCGCCGCGCAGTATCACGATGGTCGTCACCGAATGGCGATTGCCGCGGGTATTGATGGCGTTGCTGATCGGCGCAGCGCTCGGGGTCAGCGGGGCGATTTTTCAGTCGCTGATGCGAAACCCCTTAGGTAGCCCCGACGTGATGGGCTTTAACACCGGCGCCTGGAGCGGCGTGCTGGTGGCAATGGTGCTGTTTGGCCAGCATCTGACCGCCATCGCGCTGGCGGCAATGGCGGGCGGTATTCTTACCTCGCTGCTGGTCTGGCTGCTCGCCTGGCGCAACGGCATCGAGACCTTCCGCCTGATCATCATCGGTATCGGCGTACGCGCGATGCTGGTGGCGTTCAACACCTGGCTGCTGTTGAAAGCCTCGCTGGAGACGGCGCTGACCGCCGGACTGTGGAACGCCGGGTCGCTGAACGGTCTGACGTGGGCAAAAACCTGGCCGTCCGCGCCGCTGATTATTCTCATGCTGATCTGCGCCGCCCTGCTGGTACGCCGAATGCGTCTGCTGGAAATGGGCGATGACAGCGCCTGTGCGCTGGGCGTCAGTGTCGAGCGTTCCCGCCTGATGATGATGCTGGTGGCCGTGGTATTAACCGCCGCAGCCACCGCGCTGGCCGGACCGATTTCGTTTGTTGCGCTCGTCGCGCCGCACATCGCCCGCCGACTTAGCGGTACCGCCCGCTGGGGATTAACCCAGTCCGCGCTCTGCGGGGCGCTGCTGCTGCTGGCGGCGGATCTCGGCGCACAGCAACTGTTTATGCCTTACCAGCTTCCGGTGGGCGTTGTCACCGTGAGCCTCGGCGGTATTTACCTTATCGCCTTGTTAATTCAGGAGTCCCGCAAAAAATGACCGAATCAGTAGCCCGTTTGCGTGGCGACCAGTTAACGCTGGGTTATGGAAAATTCACCGTTGCCGACAATCTTAGCGTCGCCATTCCGGACGGGCATTTCACCGCGATTATCGGGCCAAACGGCTGCGGCAAATCGACGTTGCTGCGTACCCTGAGCCGCCTGATGACGCCCGTACACGGACACGTCTGGCTGGATGGCGAGCACATCCAGCGTTACGCCAGTAAAGAGGTCGCGCGACGCATCGGCCTGCTGGCGCAAAACGCCACCACCCCCGGTGATATTACCGTTCAGGAACTGGTGGCGCGGGGTCGCTACCCGCACCAGCCGCTGTTTACCCGCTGGCGCAAAGAGGATGAGGAAGCCGTTTCGCAGGCGATGCGCGCCACCGGTATTACCCATCTGGCCAACCAGAGCGTGGACACGCTTTCCGGCGGGCAGCGCCAGCGCGCATGGATTGCGATGGTGTTGGCGCAGGAGACGTCGATTATGCTGCTGGACGAACCCACCACCTGGCTGGATATCAGCCATCAAATCGATCTGCTGGAGTTGTTGAGCGAACTGAATCGCGAGAAAGGCTATACCCTTGCGGCGGTGTTGCACGATTTGAACCAGGCCTGCCGTTACGCTACGCATTTGATTGCCCTGCGGGACGGAAAAATTGTCGCCGAGGGCGCCCCTAGCGAGATTGTCAACGCCGGGTTGATTGAGGAAATCTACGGGTTGCGCTGCACCATCATTGACGATCCGGTCGCGGGTACGCCGCTGGTCGTGCCGCTTGGACGTTCAAACAGAGGTTAACGACGAAATGGCTTAGCCGGACAAGGTGCATATGCCCTGTCCGGCTGGCGGGTTTATTTATTCACCCGCCTCAATGCCGTTCAGCTTCCCGGCGATAACCGGACCAATCTTCTCAAACGCCGCAGGAGAAATGATCTCCACATGCGCGCAGTCCTGACCATACACCTCCAGTTCAGCGATCCACGGCGCCCAACTGCCTGTCGGACTCATCCCTGCGGGCAGCGTTTTTTCTGCCACAAACAGGGTCGCTCGCCCGTCAAACGGGACGCTGTGCGCGGTGCTCAGTAACCGTACAGCATCAGCATAGTTGCCTTCGATGGTGCTGAACAATTCACGGGAAGCCTTCCCCTGCTGGGCGGCCAGAAACGCTTCCCGCTCGCGATCGATTTCCGCCAGCACTTCCGGATCCAGCCCGTTGGCCTCTTTTTCCGACCAGTTTTGCGTTTCCGGCGGCCAGGTATCGAGCAGGCCCAGGAAAGCGACCGCTTCACCACGCGCGCGCAGGCGCGACGCAATGCCCTGCGCTAACGTGCCGCCGAGCGAATAGCCGAGTAAGTAATACGGGCCGTGCGGCTGTTGCGCCAACAGTGTCGCCAGATGGCGTTCGCAGACCGCGTCCAGATCGGCACAGGTCTGCATCGGCCCCTGTGGACGGGGAGACTGAATGCCGGTAATCGACCACTGCGAACCGAGATAGCGTGACAGAACGCTAAACTGCCAGGCAAATCCCGACGCCGGATGGAAACAGAACAGCGTTGGTCCCCTGCCTTTACGCAGCGGCAGCAGCGTTTCAAAACCCAGACGCTGGCTCTGTACGTCGTCTTCGGCCTCCAGTAACGCGGCCAGTTGGCCAACCGTCGACGCCACCATCACCTGCCCCGGCGTCACCTGACGCGCGAAAATACGGCTGAGCTGCGCCGCCAGCTTCATCGCCAGCAGCGAATGACCGCCGAGAGCAAAGAAGTCGGCATCAATGTCGTTAACTTCACAGCCCAGCAGTTGGCTGAACGCCCGCGCCACCTGCGTCTCAACCCCCGCCAGCGGCGCACGGCCTTTGGCGCGCGGGGCCAGTTCCGGCATCGGCAACGCTTTTCTGTCGAGCTTGCCGTTGGCGCTGAGCGGCAACTGCGCCAGTTGTAGCAGCACCACTGGCACCATGTGCGGCGGCAATGTCTCGCGCAGTTGCGCCTGTAGCGCCGCAATATCCAGCGGCAGGCCGGACTGTGAAACCAGATACCCCACCAGTTGACGGGCGTCGCCGCCGGTCGCCGCCGCCTGATTAAAGACGCAGGCATGTACCACCGCCTGCTCAACATCAGGCAGCGCCTGCATCACGCGGTCGATCTCACCCAGTTCAATGCGCTGTCCGCGGATCTTGAGCTGATCGTCACTGCGCCCAAGGTACTCCACCGCGCCGTTATCCAGCCAGCGCGCAACGTCGCCAGTACGATACATGCGCTCGCCGGGGGCAAACGGATCGGCGATAAACCGGCTCGCGGTGAGATCCGGTCGCCCAAGATATCCCTGTGCCAGTTGAATACCGGTCAGGTAGAGATCGCCCGCCACGCCAGGCGGAACCGGATGCATCATCGCATCCAGAATGCGCAGCCCTGTGTTCCAGACCGGGAAGCCAATCGGTACGCTACTGCCGGTGACCGCTGCCAGTTCGTCACCCCAGGCGGGATACCAGCTGACATCTACCGCCGCTTCCGTCGGCCCGTACAGGTTATGCAGCGGCGCATGGGTCAGTTGCTCCCACTCCCGGCACAGCTCGGCGGGCAGCGCTTCGCCGCTACAGAAGACGTGTTGCAACGTGGCGCAGCTTTCGCGGGCGCTTTCCGGCGTTAGCGACGCCACAAACGCCGCCAGCATCGACGGCACAAAGTGGGTAGTCGTCACCCCATAATGGGCAAAGAAGCGCTGCATGGCGAGCGGATCGCGGTGTGCCTCCGGCTCGGCCATCACCAGCTTCGCGCCGGCGATAAACGGCCAGAAGAATTCCCAGACCGAGACGTCAAAACTGCACGGCGTTTTTTGCGCCACCACGTCGCTCGCCGTCAGCCCATAATGGTTTTGCATCCACAGCAGACGATTGACGATGGCGGTTTGCCCCACCATCACGCCTTTCGGCCTGCCCGTCGACCCGGAGGTGAAAATGATATAGGCGGTATGGTGCGGCTGAGATAAACCGAGCGGCTGGCCGTCCCCGCCTGCCAGCGGTTCGCTGTAGCAAAGGCTTTCCAGCCCCGGCAGGTCGTTAAAGCGAGCACGCTGTTCTTCACTGGTGATTAGCAGTTTAGGTCGGGCATCTTCGAGCATCATCCGCAGACGATCGTCCGGATAGCCGGTATCCAGCGGCAGCCAGGCCGCACCGGCTTCGACAATGCCATGCAGAGCGAGAGTCAGGAAAACAGAGCGCGGTAACGCCACCGCGACGCTGTCCCCCGGTTTCACGCCGCGCTCGCGCAGCAGCGTCGCCAGCGCCACCACTTGCTTGCGCATTTCACGGTAGCTGAACTGATAACGCGCATCCGCCAGCGCCGGGGCATTCGGCGTTCTTTTCGCCTGCTCCGCCACCAGCGCGCTGAGGGTCGTCCGAGGGATCGCGACCTCCGTGGCGTTGACGCTCTCCAGATGCCGCCACTCTGACGGCAGCAGCATGTCGGCATCGCCGCAGCGTAGCGCAGGATTTTCTGCAAACTGTTCAATTATCGCCGTCAGACGCGCGGCGTGCTTCGTCAGGGTCGCTTCATCATAACGCTGGCTGTTAGCCAGCAGCTCGATGCTCAGGCCGCCGTCTTCATCGGGGAACAACGCCAGTTCAAGATCGTTGACCGGACCGGTCGCCAGCGTATGGGTCTGTGCCTGAATGCCCGGAATATCCAGTTGATAATCAAAAACTTTAACATTGAGTACCGGGCCAAACAGCGGTTCTTCTCCGGCGGCGCGCCCGCTGTCGCGAACGATCTGCTCTGCGTCGTAGCGCTGATGACGGCGCATTTTTTTCAACTGCGCCGAGAGTCGTTTCGCCAGATCCGCCAGACTTTCTGCGGCATCAATGCGTACCCCAAGCGGTAACACGTTAAGCACCGGTCCGGTCGCCGTCAGAGCTGCCGAGCCCATCCGACGCATAAAGATAAAGCCCGCGGCGTACTCCATTCGGCTGCACAGCCTGCCGAGCCACAGCGCCACCAGCGCCAGCGCCAGATCGGTGCGCTGCACGTCAGGGAACTGCGCCGACAGCTGGCGAAACGCCCCTTCCGGCGCGTTCAGCTTCATGCGGACGATCTCTGCCGTTGTCGCGCGTCCCGGCAACGGCGCGGAAGACAGCGACGCGGGCGGCGGCAGTTCCCGGCGCTGCTGAGTCCAGAACGCGCCGTCGCGCTGCCAGCCGTCGCTCTGGCGATACTGCTGATATTCCTCTACAACCTCAGCAAACGGCGTAAACGGCGAGGCGGGCGTGGGTTCATCACGCTGCCACGCGCGGTATATCGCCGCGATCTGACGGGTAATGGCCGGGAAACTAAAGCCATCGACCAGCAAATGATGATAGCGCTGATACCAGTACCAGCGGTTATCCGCTACCCGAATTAACTGATGAAACGCCAGCGGTTTACCGCTGTCCACGCGCAGATTTTGTTGCAGATCCGCCTGCATCAGCGCCAGCGCAGCGTCATGAGGATGGACGGCATCACGCAGATCGGTTATCTGCGGCCCGGCAAAGCGCAGAGAATCATCCACCCACTGCCAGACGTCGCCGTTATCTTCCGTAAAGCGCATCCGCAGCGTGTCGGCCTGCTCCATTCCGGCAACCACCGCGCGCGCCAGCAACGGCGCGTCCAGATGGCCAGTAAGCTCCACATAGTGGGCGACGCTCCAGGCCGACGGCAGCGTTGACAGTTTTTCTGCCATCCAGATGCCGGGCTGAGCGGCGACCAGCGGTAAACGTTGGCTCATAGCGCCTCCTGCGAAACGGCATAATGGTGAGGAAGCAAAGTACGCCAGTGTGTTTCCAGCCACTGCTGACACGCCGCCTGGGACTGAGGCCCGGCTACCACCTGCCAGCCAGCGGGCAGCGCGCACTGCTGCGGCCAGAGGCTAAACTGATGCTGACCATTTTGCAGAATGTAAAACAGTCCCTGCGGGTTATCGAAGGGATTCGTGAATTCCATACTCAACTCCTGTCGTGGAAAATCGCCTGCTTAACGCAGCGGCTGCCAGAGGTCGATAAGCCCCTGCATTAGTCCGCCGCGCCAGCAAAGCGCATCATGTCCGCCGTCAACCTGACGCCAGAAAACCGACTGCTGTGTTGTCTTTAGTTGTGCATAAAGCGCCTGGTTCGCCCGGAAAATCACCGGCTCCCGGACCCCGGCCTCCAGCACAATGCGCAAACCGTTGGCCTGAAGAAGCCCGGCTTTGAGTTGTTCTGTGATAAACCCGTCCTGATGGCCGCCGCGATGGGGCCACCAGTACGAACCGGACTGACTGAGGACGCAGCCGAAGCGCCCGGGCCAGTGCAGTCCGGCGTAGAGCGATGACAAGCCGCCGAAGCTCTGTCCGGCCACCAGCGTGCGATCGGCGCGGTCGCTGAACGGCGCAACGGCGTAAACCTGCGGCAATAATTCTTCCTGCACGGCCAGCCAGAAGTCGGGATTACAGGGAAGCTCGCGGCTGCGGTGAGCGGTATCGATCGCATCAATCAGCACGTACACCGCCTGCGGAAGCAGCCCTTGCTGCGTGAGTGACGTCAGCGCAGGCCAGACCGGCAGACTTTGCGCCCAGAACTGGCCGTCGAGCAACACAGCCAACGGACGCGTTTGCGGCCGATCGTCGCCGGTAGTAAAAACCCACACCCGTCGCGTATTGCCGAGGCGTTTGCTGCGCCATTGCACCACAGCTGGCAGAGAACGGGGCGGCTGCGGGCGATCCCAGCCGGGCTGCGCTGGCGCCTGGGGCATTTCCAGCGCCGACACGCCATGTCCTCGCCCGCCCTGCCAACTTACCGGGTTGAGCGGGTCGGCAATCGCCTGGGGCAACAACTGCCGCCAGCCTTCGCGCAACATGGTCCGATCGGGCGTTTCACCTGCCGCCAGACCGGCAAACACATCGTCACGCGCGGTAGGAATAAAACAGTAGCTGCCGCGCCAGTGAGCGCTAAGAACTGTTCGCCATTGCCAGACATCCGTTCCGGCAATGCGCTGCATCGACTGAGGCAACTGGTTCTGATGATGGTCGGTCACGCCGGTGATATAGACCCACACGCGCTGAATGGGGGAGCAGGTTTCATCGCCCTGCGGATCGCGCCACCAGAAGGTGACCTGGTAATTGCCGTTGGCATCGCGTGTCCATTCAGGACCGTTTTTTGACTGCCACCAGGCCTCGCTCCCAACCGTTAACGCCGTCACCGTCTTAACCCCATGTTTATTGTGAAATTTTTCATTGATTGATGAAATATATTGATAATATTATTGATAACTATTTGCATTTGCAATAGCGTATTGTCGCGCTGTGGGAAGCGCGAACACGTTTTAACCAACCGCACTGCGTGCTTTTCTGGAATGGAGGGTTTTCGCAGACGCGGGCGATATCGGGCCAGATGCGTCTTTCCGGCAACTGGTACACGTGGCTAAAGAAAAGCAGGATAAACAATGAACAAGAAGATTCATTCACTGGCCTTATTGGTCAATTTAGGGATTTACGGGGTCGCGCTGCCCGCCATGGCAGAAGAGACAACCGACAGCACAACCGCCTCTCATGAAGACACCATCGTCGTGACCGCCGCCCAGCAAAACCTGCAGGCCCCCGGCGTGTCGACCATTACCGCCGATGAAATTCGCAAAAACCCGCCCGCTCGCGACGTCGCGGAAATTATCCGTACGATGCCAGGCGTTAACCTGACCGGTAACTCGACCAGCGGTCAGCGCGGCAACAACCGCCAGATCGACATTCGCGGTATGGGGCCGGAAAACACCCTGATTCTGATCGACGGTAAGCCCGTCACCAGCCGTAACTCAGTGCGACTTGGCTGGCGCGGCGAACGTGACACCCGTGGCGATACGGCCTGGGTACCGCCGGAAATGATTGAACGCATTGAAGTGCTGCGCGGTCCTGCCGCAGCGCGCTACGGCAATGGCGCCGCCGGGGGCGTGGTGAATATTATCACCAAGAAAAGCAGCAGCGAGTGGCACGGCTCGTGGAACACCTATTTCAACGCGCCGGAGCACAAAGACGAAGGCGCGACCAAGCGCACCAACTTCAGCCTGAACGGCCCGCTCGGCGGGGATTTCAGCTTCCGTCTGTACGGTAACCTCGATAAAACCCAGGCCGACGCGCGCAACATTAACCAGGGGCATCAATCAGAGCGTACCGGCACCTATGCAGATACCCTGCCCGCCGGACGCGAAGGGGTCATCAACAAAGATATTAACGGCGTGGTGCGCTGGGACTTCGCGCCGATGCAGTCCCTCGAACTGGAAGCGGGCTACAGTCGTCAGGGCAACCTGTACGCCGGGGATACGCAAAATACCAACACGAACCAGTTGGTGAAAGATAATTACGGCAAAGAGACTAACCGTCTGTACCGTCAAAACTACTCGCTGACCTGGAACGGCGGCTGGGACAACGGCGTCACCACCAGCAACTGGGTGCAGTATGAACATACCCGTAACTCCCGAACACCGGAAGGTCTGGCGGGCGGTACCGAAGGGATCTTCGATCCGAAGGCCGCACAGAAATATGTTGATGCCGACCTGAACGACGTGACCCTGCACAGTGAAGTCAGTATTCCACTGGATCTGTTGGTAAACCAGAACCTGACGCTGGGCACCGAGTGGACCCAACAGCGCATGAAGGACATGCTTTCCAACTCGCAAACCTTTATGGGCGGCGATATTCCGGGCTATAGCAGTACCGATCGCAGCCCGTATTCAAAAGCGGAAATCTTCTCGCTGTTCGCTGAGAACAACATGGAGTTGACCAACACCACCATGCTGACGCCGGGGCTGCGTTTCGATCATCACAGCATCGTCGGCAACAACTGGAGTCCGTCCCTGAACCTGTCACAGGGCCTCGGCGACGATTTTACCCTGAAAATGGGGATCGCCCGCGCCTATAAAGCACCGAGCCTGTACCAGACCAACCCGAACTACATTCTGTACAGCAAAGGCCAGGGCTGTTACGCCACGGGCGCGGCGTCCGGCATCGGCTGTTACATGATGGGTAACGATGACCTGAAAGCTGAAACCAGCATTAACAAAGAGATCGGCCTTGAGTTCAAACGCGACGGCTGGCTGGCGGGCATTACCTGGTTCCGCAATGATTACCGCAATAAGATTGAGGCGGGTACCGCGCCGATGAACCGCACGTCCATCACCAGCAAAGGGAAAACCACTTACACCGATATTTACCAGTGGGAGAACGTACCCAAAGCCGTGGTTGAAGGTCTGGAAGGAACGTTAAACGTGCCGGTCAGTGAAACGGTGAACTGGACTAACAACATCACGTACATGCTGCAGAGTAAGAACAAAGAGACCGGCGAGCGCCTGTCGATTATTCCAGAGTACACGCTGAACTCAACGCTGAGCTGGCAGGTGCATCAGGACGTCTCGCTGCAGTCCACCTTCACCTGGTACGGCAAACAAGAGCCGAAGAAATACGACTACCAGGGTAAACCGGTGACGGGTTCAGACAAACAGTCCGTCAGCCCGTACAGCATCGTTGGCCTGAGCGCCACCTGGGACGTGACCAAGAACGTCAGCCTGACCGGCGGCGTGGATAACGTCTTCGACAAGCGTTTGTGGCGTGAGGGGAATGCCCAGACTACCGGCAGCACGACTGACGTCTCGTATATGCGTGGCGCAGGCGCGTACACGTATAACGAACCGGGTCGTACGTGGTATATGAGCGTAAACACCCACTTCTGATATCAGCACACCCTTCCGCGCGGGCGGAAGGGTGTTATTATCATCCCATGCAAATCACCCATTCTCGTCTCCCCTTCGCCGACCTTACGCTGCACGTCGTCACTTTCGATCCCGCCAGCTTTCAGGAAAGCGACCTGCTGTGGCTCCCTCACTACACGCGTCTGATGAACGCCGGACGCAAGCGTAAAAGCGAGCATCTGGCAGGCCGGATTGCCGCCGTACATGCGTTAAGGGAGTATGGCGTCAAAAGCGTACCGGGCATCGGCGATCGGCGTCAGCCGCTATGGCCGGAAGGGCTGTTCGGCAGCATCAGCCACTGCGGCAATACCGCGCTGGCGGTAGTCGCCAGAGAGCCAGTGGGGGTTGATACAGAAGCCTTGCTTTCGCCGCAGACGGCGGAAGAACTGGTAAGAAGTCTCGTTTCGGAGACTGAGCAGGAACGTCTGAAAGCGTGTCGCCTGCCCTTTGAACAGGCGCTGACGCTGGCCTTTTCCGCCAAAGAGAGCGCCTTTAAAGCCACGCCAGCGTCAGAGCAGCATCACGCCGGGTTTCACCACTATGAGATTGTCGACGTGCAGGCAAACCTGCTGCGTCTGCGCCACCGCGCGCTGCGTTGGCGCGTGCAGTGGCATTTCACCCAACAGCATCTGATCACGCTGGCCCGCGGTTAACCGTTGAGCAACTCTCGCGCCTGATTCGCCACAGACTGCGCGTCAAAGCCATGGTGTTGTCGCATCCAGCGCCGATCCGCCGCCGCAGCGTATTCACCGTCCGGAATACCCAACCGTTTCAGTACCGCGCCGCTGCCCGCTTCTGCCAGCGCCTCCGCCACCAGACTGCCCAGCCCGCCGTTAACGTTATGTTCTTCAACGGTTATTACCGCCTTGCACCCTTTCAGCGCAGCCAACAGGGCCTGTGTATCACAAGGGCGGATTGACGGCACGCCGATTACCGTCGCATGGATACCGGCGTCGGCTAACAGCGAGGCGGCATCCACCACTTCATGCACCGTCGACCCTGTCGCCACCAGCGCCAGATCGTCACCTTCGCGTAACGTCACAACCGCGCCAGGCGCAAAGCGATAGTCCTCACCATACAACTCCGGCAGCGCTTTGCCGTCCATACGGATATACACCGGACCGACATAACCGAGGGCATAGTCGATGATCTGACGGCATTCGCGCGGAGACGAAGGGGCGAATATCTGGATATTGCCAAACCCCCGCATAACAGCGAGATCGTCGATCGAATGGTGGGTACTGGCCAACGGCCCATAGCTGGCCCCGGCGTTCAGGCCAAACAGCTTCACGTTCGTGTTGTTGTAACAAACATCGACTTTGATTTGCTCGTTAGCCCGGGAAATCAGGAACGGTGCGGCGTTACACGTGACGGCGACTTTCCCGCCCAGCGCCAGCCCTGCCGCCGTACCGACCATGCTTTGCTCGGCGATCCCCACGTTAACCAGCCTGCCGGGAAACTGTTTGATAAACGGGGCAATCTTCGCCGTCGAGGTGGAGTCCGCCACCACCGGCACCAGGTCGACGCCCTTTTCCACGGCATCAATAAACGCCTGAACCATCACGTTCGCGAGGTGTTCTGCATTACTCATCTTTCAGTTCCTCCAGTGCCAGTGCGATTTCTTCGCCTTTCGGTACGCGGTGGTGCCATTCCGGACGTCCCTGAATAAAGGAGATCCCTGCGCCTTTGGTGGTGTTGGCGATAATGACATTGGGTTTACCCGCCTGTTTCAGCCCTTCCAGCGCGGCAACCACCGACGCCATCTCATTGCCTTCACACTCCGTTACCGCCATACCAAACGCCCGCCATTTATCGGCCAGCGGGTCCGTATTCAGGATTTCGCGGGTCGGCCCGGCAAGCTGAAGATTGTTTTTATCGTTAATGATGATCAGGTTATCCAGCCCGTAATGCGCTGCCGCCAGCGCGGCTTCCCAGTTACTGCCTTCTGCCAGCTCGCCGTCGCCGGTAATCAAAAAAATGCGGCGGGCGCTGTTGCTTTTTTTGGCTGCCAGCGCCAGTCCCACCGCAACAGGCAAACCGTGGCCCAGCGCGCCCGTGTTCAACTCAATGCCGGGGGTTTTCTGGCGAACCGGGTGTCCGGGAAGATGGGAGTTGGCATGCTGGTAGGTTTCCAGCCAGTCGACGGGGAAAAATCCCGCTTCTGCCAGCACGCAGTAATAGCACCCCACCGCGTGCCCTTTAGACTGGATGTAGATGTCGCGCTGGTCATCGTCCAGGCGATCCGGCGCGACGTTGAGAATACGGAAGTAGAGCGCGGTCAGCAGTTCAACCTGAGACAAGTCGGCACCGGTGTGGCCGCCTGCGGGACTGTTGGCGTTGAGTCTGACAATGTGGCGGCGCACGGCTCGCGCCTTGCGCTCAAGCGTCTGGATATCGTAATTATAGGGATTCATTTAATACCTCTGAATTTATTTTCAATATGGAATATTTATTCCACCAGGAACTAAAAAAACCAGACATCCCCAGGCGTTGCATGACATGGCTTGTGCCGCTGCAGGATACTCAGGAACATTCTGTCTCCTTACCGCAACTGGATTAACGAACGACATATTCAATTGACTTAACGCTACATTGAATATATATTCACACTTGATTCTTTATTCAATTATGCGACCTTTTTCTCAGCTTTGTCCAATGCTGTTTTTGAGGATTGGTTAAACTTAGAGCTTTGTCACACTTACCAGCTTTGTCTTTTCGCGTATGATAATACCCTCTAAGATAATGGCGGTACGGAACGTATGTGTCTGGCTATGATGAATTTTTTTGGGGAATACTATGGCAAAGCAGGATGAACAACGGCTATTGGTTAAAATCGCAACCCTTTACTATCTCGAGGGTCGCAAACAGTCCGATATTGCTCAGCTTCTCTCGCTTTCTCAGTCGTTTATCTCCCGCGCAATCACCCGCTGTCAAAAAGAGGGCGTGGTGAAAATCAGCGTCGTTCAACCGTCCAATATTTTTCTTAATCTTGAGAAAGGCATCGAAGAACGCTACGGGTTGAAACAAGCCATCGTGGTGGATACGGAAGAAGATGCCAGCGATCACGCCCTTAAACGCGCCATAGGCTCCGCCGCGGCCCACTATCTTGAAACCCGTCTGCGGCCTAAAGATCTGGTTGGCGTCTCGTCGTGGAGTTCAACCATCCGCGCAATGGTCGACGAAGTCCATACACAAAATCTGAAGGCGGGCGGCGTCATTCAACTTCTCGGCGGCGTCGGACCAAACGGCAATGTGCAGGCTACCATCCTCACCCAAACGCTGGCGCAGCACCTGAACTGCGATGCCTGGCTTCTGCCCTCGCAAAGTATCGAAGGTTCGGTGGCAGAGAAAAACCGGCTTATCGCCAGCAAAGACGTCGCCGATGTGATCTCACGCTTCGATAACGTTGATATCGCCATTGTCGGCATCGGCATTCTCGAACCGTCGCAGCTCCTTAAAACCTCCGGGAACTATTATCACGAAGATATGCTCCAGGTGCTGGCCGATCGCGGTGCCGTAGGGGATATCTGTCTGCACTACTATGACAAAAGCGGTCAACCTGTTTTACAGGACGACGAAGATCCGGTGATCGGCATGGCGCTCGACAAAGTGAAAAAATGCCCAAACGTCGTGGCGCTGGCTGGCGGTACCGACAAAGTCGCGGCCATTAAGGGGGCGCTGAACGGCGGCTATATTGACGTTTTGATCACCGACTATCCCACCGCTCGCCAGTTGGTCACCGCCTGAATTCCGCCTCACTGTACTGCCTTTGCGTTGCGATCCTTGTGCGCAAAGGCATTAAAAATCTTTAAATTTCAATAAACTGAAAGGATTCACCTCCACGTAATTTTCACCGGTCTTTGCTATTCTGCTCACTCTCTAAGTGTGATTCTCAGCACAATTGATGATTTTTTCGGTAGCTCAGCCCAACGATTGTGGCTAAGGTATTAAATAAATAATCAATACCGAATATATATTCACAAACAAAAATACGCGACGTCACAGCCAGCCTGATGAAGTAAAACGCGACAACGAGGGATGCCATTCTGCCTTCTACGCCGGGACGCAATGTGACTCAGGAGACAATCTATGTGTACAGCGAAGAAAGGGTTCATTATCGCGCTGGATGAAGGCACCACCAACGCGAAAGCGGTCGCGCTAGACGACAGGGGCAACGTGGTCGCGAAATACTCTCAGCCGCTGGCGATTCAAACGCCGCGGGAAGGCTGGGTGGAACAATCCGGCGAGGTATTGATTGAGGCATCCCTGGACGTGATCGCCAGGGCCATTCAGCATGTCGGCGCAGACAACGTCGTTGCGCTGGCGATCAGTAATCAGCGTGAAACCGCCATCGGCTGGTATCGCGACAGCGGTAAGCCGCTGAATGCCGCGATCACCTGGCAGTGCACGCGCAGCGCGGCCTGGTGTGAGGCGCTGCGCCAGGATAACCAGGAGCCGTTGATTAAAGCCACAACCGGCTTGCCCATCGCCCCGCTGTTTTCGGCCTCTAAAATGCGCTGGCTGCTGGAATCGATACCTGACGGTGCGCGACTGGCGGAACAGGGAAAAATTTGCCTGGGCACCATCGACAGTTGGCTGCTGTGGAACTTAACCGGCGGCGAGGCCTTCTCCTGCGACTACTCCAACGCCGCCCGCACCCAACTGCTTAACCTGCAAACCGGGCAATGGGATGAGGCGATGCTGGCGCTGTTCGCGATCCCCCGCGTCGCGCTGCCGGAAATCAAACCCTCCAGCGGCCTGTTTGGTCATACCCGTGGGCTGGCCGGGATCCCGGATGGTATTCCGGTGATGTCGATGGTTGGCGATTCTCACGCCGCCCTGTTTGGTCATGCGCTTGGCGAACTGGGGTGTGTTAAAGCTACCTACGGCACGGGTTCCTCAGTCATGGCGCCAGTGAAGTCGGCGCAGTGCACTATCCACGCGCTGGCGACCACCATCGCCTGGCATGATGGCGAACGCATTGTTTACGGTCTGGAAGGCAACATTCCGCACACCGGCGACGCGGTTGCCTGGATGGCGGACAGCACCGGACTGAGCGAGCTGCCTGACGACGAGCTGGCGCATGAACTTAACACCCTTCCCGCTTCCGTTGAATCGACCCTCGGCGTTTACTTTGTCCCGGCGCTGACCGGGCTAGGCGCGCCCTGGTGGGATGACAGCGCGCGGGGCGTGATCTGCGGACTCAGCCGCGGGGTAAAGCGAGCGCATCTGATCCGCGCCGCCCTCGAGTCTATTACCTATCAGATAGCAGACGTGGTCGTTGCCATGCAACAGCACGACGATTTCAGCTTAACGGCGCTCATGGTTGACGGCGGTCCAACAAAAAATGACTGGTTGATGCAATACCAGGCGGATCTGTTGGGCTGTCCGGTGATGCGCAGCGATGTGCCGGAACTTTCCGCCATCGGCGCCGCGTTGCTGGCGCGCAAAGCGCTTCACCCCGGCTCGCTAAGCGATCTTAAAGACCTCTTAACCGAGCACAGTACTTTTCAGCCCGACATGGCGCGCCACCGTCGACTGCAACAACGATGGCAGGCGTGGCGCCATGCGGTGAACAGAACATTATGGAAACCGGCCTCGTCGGTCTGACGCCATACCAGGGAATAACGGCTGACTGAATACATTCACTCAACAAAGGAGGACTCCGGCCCATAACAAATCTGGCTTTACGTTGTTTCACCGTACCCGACAATAACAACACAGAGAGAACATTGTCATGAAATTACGTTTAACGCTGTTAACCGCTGCTACCCTGACCGCGTTGTCCTTTGCCGCGCATGCCGTCGACAAAGGGACAATTATGATTATGGTCAACTCGCTGGATAATCCGTATTACGCCTCTGAAGCGAAAGGCGCCAGCGAAAAAGCGCAAGAATTAGGTTACAAGACCACAATTCTTTCGCACAGCGAAGATGTGAAAAAACAAAATGAGCTCATCGATACCGCCATCGGTAAAAAAGTTCAGGGCATTATCCTTGATAACGCTGACTCAACGGCCAGCGTTGCGGCAATTGAAAAAGCGAAAAAAGCGGGAATACCGATTGTCTTAATCAACCGTGAAATTCCGGTAGATGATGTGGCGCTGGTGCAGATTACCCATAATAACTTCCAGGCCGGTTCGGAAGTCGCCAACGTATTTGTGGAAAAAATGGGTGAAAAAGGCAAATACGCTGAGCTGACCTGTAACCTCGCGGATAATAACTGCGTCACCCGTTCCAAATCATTCCACCAGGTCATCGACCAGTTCCCGGATATGGTCAGCGTCGCGAAACAGGATGCTAAAGGCACGCTGATTGACGGCAAACGCATCATGGACAGCATTCTGCAAGCGCACCCTGACGTGAAAGGCGTTATCTGCGGAAACGGCCCCGTCGCGCTTGGCGCTATCGCCGCCCTGAAAGCCGCTAACCGCAGCGACGTCATTGTCGTCGGTATTGACGGCAGCAACGACGAACGCGACGCGGTGAAAGCGGGTTCGCTGCAGGCTACCGTGATGCTTCAGGCTCAGGCCATCGCGGCGCAGGGGGTGACCGATCTGGATAACTACCTGCAAAACGGCGTGAAACCCGATAAACAGCGCGTGATGTTCCGCGGCATTCTCATCACTAAAGATAACGCAGATAAAGTCCAGGATTTCAACATCAAGTCCTGATCCCGGGGAGTTGCGCCTCTCACGAGGCGCAGAGGAGAACATTATGTCTAAAAAAGCCTGGCTGGCGCTGGCCGTATTGACCATGGGAGGGTGCCGCATCGTCTCGCAACAGGAACTGGCGGACCTTAAATCTCCCCCCAATCCCCATATGGCCAACATTGACCAAATGTGGCAAAACCAGATTGTCCCGCAGATTGTCGGGCAGGCGCGTCCCGTCGCCGAACTGATGGCGGCGCTGGGCGCGGAAAAAGACATTGACAGCGCCTGTCAAAAGCTGGGCCTTCGTTCTCAGGATGAGAATCCCTGCCTCTTTTACGTCAAGGTAGCAGGAAAGATCAGCCAACTCGACACGGCGTCACGCAGCGGCAAGATGACGGTCGCGGATAAGAGCGGCAGCGATGTGGTCGTCCAGATCGGTCCGACGCTGCGCGGCACGCAGTTGCGCGATGCGTATAAAGGGGCCAGCTACGGTGATTTCAACGACCAGGTGTTGTTCGGCGAATATGGCCGGGCAATTAACGAGCAGGCCGTCAACATGATCCAGGCGGCGCCGCTGAAAACCGGCGAATCCGTCGAGGTGTATGGCGTATTTTCCAGTTGGGATATTCCCCAAACACTGCCTGCGATTACGCCCGCCAAAATCGACCTGGCAGGAGGGGAATAATATGCAGCCGCATAATCGCGTCGCGCCCGACTGCGCTGAGTCTGAAGTGATTATTGAAACCCGTGCGCTGTCGCGCGTTTATCCCGGGGTGGTGGCGTTAGATAATGTGAATTATCGGGTCTACCGGAATAAGGTCAATGTACTGATTGGCGAAAATGGCGCGGGTAAATCGACCATGATGAAAATGCTCGCCGGGGTGGAAACGCCCTCCTCCGGGCAACTGTTTCTTGATGGTCAACCTGTCTCGCTAAATTCGACGCATCAGGCGGAGAAACTGGGGATCAGCATTATTTTTCAGGAGCTGAATTTATTTCCCAATATGAACGTCATGGATAATATTTTCATGGCTAACGAATTTTTCCAGAAAGGACGAATCAACGAAAAATATCAGTATGCGTTGGCGAAATCTTTACTGGAAAGACTGGAGCTGGACGTTGACCCTTATACGCCGCTAGGGGAACTCGGCATCGGCCACCAGCAACTGGTGGAAATCGCCCGCGCGCTGTCTAAAGACACGCGAGTGCTGATCATGGATGAACCTACCTCGGCCCTCAGCCAGTCTGAAGTGAAAGTGCTGTTCAACGTGATCGAACAGCTGAAGCGGCGCGGCGTGACCATTATTTATATCTCCCACCGTCTGGAAGAACTGATGGAAATTGGCGACAACATCACCATTTTCCGCGACGGTCGGTTTATCAGCGAACGTCCCGTTCGTGACGCCAGCATTCCGTGGATCATCGAACAGATGGTGGGCGACAAGAAAAAACATTTCGATTACCAGGCCGCGCCACACGGCGACACCGTGCTTGCCGTACAGGGCCTGACCGCGCTTCACCCCAGCGGTGGCTACAAACTCAATGACGTTTCGTTTCGCTTACGCAAAGGCGAAGTGATCGGCATTTACGGTCTGCTGGGCGCCGGGCGCACTGAGTTGTTTAAGGGGCTGGTAGGCCTGATGCCCTGCCAGAGTGGAAAGATAGACCTCAACGGCGAACGCATTGATAACGCCCACTTCCAGTCGCGACTGAAAAAAGGGCTGGCGCTGGTGCCAGAGGACAGACAGGGTGAAGGCGTGGTGCAGATGATGTCGATCCAGTCCAACATGACCTTGTCAGACTTCAGCCTGAAGGGGTTTCGTCGGGCCTGGCAATGGTTGAACCCGCATAAAGAGCAGGCCAGCGTGAAGGAGATGATCCAGCAACTGGCAATTAAGGTCAGCGATCCCGAACTGCCCATTACTTCCCTGAGCGGAGGCAACCAGCAGAAAGTGGTACTGGGCAAGGCGCTGATGACGCAGCCTCAGGTGGTGTTTCTTGATGAACCGACCCGCGGCATCGACGTGGGCGCGAAAACCGACGTCTATCACCTTATCGGCAAAATGGCGCAGCAAGGGTTGGCAGTGATGTTTTCGTCATCTGAACTCGACGAAGTGATGGCGCTGGCGGATCGCATTCTGGTCATGGCCGATGGCCGCATTACCGCCGATGTCCCCCGCGATGCCGTCACGCGCGAGGCGTTAATCGCCGCGTCTACCCCACAAGATTAATCAGGCTGGAATCCATCATGAACCAGAAATATATGATTTATATGTACCTGCTAAAGGCCAGAACATTCATCGCGCTGCTGCTGGTGATTGCGTTCTTTAGCGTGATGGTACCGAATTTCCTGACCACGTCTAACCTGCTGATTATGACGCAGCATGTGGCAATCACCGGGCTTCTGGCCATTGGCATGACGCTGGTGATCCTGACGGGCGGCATCGACCTGTCCGTGGGCGCCGTTGCCGGGATCTGCGGCATGGTGGCGGGCGCGCTGTTGACCAACGGCCTGCCCATCTGGGGCGGTAATATCCTCTTTTTTAACGTGCCGGAGGTGATCCTCTGCGTCGCCCTGTTCGGCATCCTCGTCGGGTTCATCAACGGCGCGGTAATTACCCGCTTCGGCGTGGCGCCGTTTATCTGCACCCTCGGCATGATGTATGTCGCCAGGGGCTCCGCCCTGCTGTTTAACGACGGCAGCACCTATCCCAACCTCAACGGGATGGAGGCGCTGGGCAACACCGGTTTCGCCACGCTGGGCTCCGGCACCCTGTTGGGCATTTATCTACCTATCTGGCTGATGATTGGCTTCCTGCTGCTGGGTTATTGGATCACCACCAAAACGCCGCTTGGTCGCTATATCTACGCCATCGGCGGCAACGAGTCCGCCGCGCGCCTTGCCGGCGTGCCGATCGTTAAAACAAAAGTCTTTGTATACGCCTTCTCCGGACTGTGCGCGGCCTTTGTCGGACTGATTGTCGCCTCGCAGCTGCAAACCGCGCATCCGATGACCGGCAATATGTTTGAAATGGACGCCATTGGCGCCACCGTACTGGGCGGAACCGCGCTGGCGGGTGGGCGCGGCAGGGTATCCGGCTCCATTATCGGCGCTTTCGTCATCGTCTTTCTCGCCGACGGGATGGTCATGATGGGCGTCAGTGACTTCTGGCAGATGGTCATTAAAGGGGTGGTTATCGTCACCGCCGTGGTGGTCGATCAGTTCCAGCAAAAGCTCCAGAACAAGGTCATTCTGATGCGCCGCCATGAAGAAAAGCTGGCGGCGGCGCCCTCGGCAAAAACCGCATCAAGCTAAACCGCATCATTCCGCCGGGCGGAGGCTGCCCGGCTTAAACAGGAGAAAAAATATGCAACGCAATTTTCAGGGGAAAACCGTGGTTATCACCGGGGCATGTCGGGGAATTGGCGCCGGCATCGCCGAACGCTTCGCCCGCGACGGCGCAAATCTGGTGATGGTGTCCAACGCGGAGCGCGTCCACGACACCGCAGAGCAACTGCGCCAGCGCTATCAGGCGGATATCTTGTCACTGCAGGTCGATGTGACCGATGAGGCGCAGGTGCAGTCGCTGTACGAGCAGGCCGCCGCCCGCTTCGGGACTGTCGATGTATCCATCCAGAATGCCGGAGTCATCACCATCGACTATTTCGACCGGATGCCGAAGGCGGATTTCGAAAAAGTGTTGGCGGTAAACACTACCGGGGTATGGCTGTGCTGTCGTGAAGCGGCAAAATACATGGTTAAACAGAATCAGGGCTGCCTGATCAACACCTCGTCAGGTCAGGGGCGGCAGGGCTTTATCTACACCCCGCATTACGCCGCCAGCAAGATGGGCGTTATCGGTATCACCCAGAGCCTGGCGCACGAGCTGGCGCCGTGGAATATCACCGTCAACGCCTTCTGTCCGGGCATTATCGAAAGCGAAATGTGGGATTACAACGATCGCGTGTGGGGCGAGATTCTCAGCAGCGAAGAAAAACGCTACGGCAAAGGGGAACTGATGGCGGAATGGGTGAAAGGGATCCCGATGAAACGGGCCGGGAAACCCGAGGATGTCGCCGGGCTGGTGGCTTTCCTTGCCTCTGACGATGCGCGTTACCTTACCGGGCAGACCATTAATATTGATGGCGGCCTGATCATGTCGTAATCCCCGCCGGGGACTATGTGGAGAGAAATCACTATGATCGCAAAAGATTTTGCCCGGCAGTTATTTAACCTCGAAGGACGCGTCGCCTTCGTTACCGGCGCGGGTAGCGGTATCGGCCAGATGATAGCCTGGGCCCTTGCCAGCGCGGGCGCGCGCGTGGTCGGTTTTGACCTGCGGGAAGACGGCGGGCTGAAAGAGACCGTACAGAATATCGAGGCCATCGGCGGGCAGGCCGCCCTCTACGCGGGCGATGTCCGGCAACTCAGCGACCTGCGCGCGGCCATCGCTTTCACCCACGAACGTTTTGGTCGCCTCGATATCGCGGTTAACGCCGCCGGGATCGCGAACGCTAACCCGGCGCTGGAAATGGAAAGCGAGCAGTGGCAGCGGGTGATTGATATCAACCTGACGGGCGTGTGGAACTCGTGCAAAGCCGAAGCGGAACTGATGCTGAAAAGCGGTGGCGGCGCCATTATTAATATCGCCTCTATGTCCGGGATCATCGTGAACCGGGGCCTTGATCAGGCGCATTACAACAGTTCGAAAGCCGGCGTCATCCATCTTTCGAAAAGTCTGGCGATGGAGTGGATTGAGAAAGGGATTCGGGTCAACTCCATCAGCCCGGGTTATACCGCCACGCCAATGAATACCCGCCCGGAAATGGTGCATCAGACGCGGGAATTTGAAAGCCAGACGCCGATTCAACGTATGGCGAAGGTGGAAGAGATGGCCGGTCCGGCGCTGTTTCTCGCCAGCGATGCCGCGTCGTTTTGCACGGGGGTAGATCTGGTGGTGGATGGCGGGTTTATCTGCTGGTAAACATTCGCCCGCAGCCAGTGAAGACTGCGGGCTTTCATTTTTCTGAATCTCAGCAATGGCCTGAAGCCGGAAAGCGTCAGGCACCCGCGGTTACCCGACTCTCCACATCTCTTCTTACTGTGTATGTAAACAGTAAGCGTTTTTTTTCAGAAAACGTTTAGATCTACATGCCGGGAAACAGTACGCCGTTGCCTGGCGCTTCGCGATCCAGATGAATAAAGTTCAGATGGCGTTCATACTGGTCGAGAATATCGGTAATCACCTGCTCTTTGCTGTAGTCCATCAGGTCATTACCCTGACTGCCTTCCAGCAGGAAAGTTTCCAGACGATAGTAGGTCGATTTACCACTGCGGGCACGGTAGGTGAAACCCGGCACCGCGTACTGCTGCGGCCAGATCTGGTAGATAAAATTCCGTTCGTCGCCCATGTATACCCGCAGATCCAGATGGCCGAGGTTTTCGCCCTCTTCCGGCGGCAGGCTTTTTAGCGCTACCCTGGCGCCGCGCAGTGTGAGCTCCTGGGCCACTTCCTCCATCGCCGGGAAGCATACCGTCTCCATCATCTGGCGGGTATAGCGCGTGCCCGGATAGTTCATCAGCCGCGATAAGCGTTTTTTCCAGCTCAGCCGATCCTGTACGCCCATCGGACGCGGCGCGGTGTGTCGGCTGGCGCTTTCCCGGCGATAATCCTCGACCTTCAGCGATTTATACAGCCCGGCCATGACAAAGAAGATGACGAAGCTAAACGGTAGCCCCATGATGACCGTGGTGTTCTGCAGCGCGGAAATACCGTTCGTCATCAACATGCCGAGCGTCAGCAGGCCGATGGCGACAGACCAGAAAATGCGCAGCCAGTTTGGCGCATCGCTGTTAATGTCTTTTAGCCTTGAAGTAAAGTTACCCAACACCAGCGCGCCGGAATCTGCGGAGGTCACATAGAACAGCAGGCCTGTGATTGTCGCCACCGAGGCGCTGAAGGTGAACGCCGGATACTGGGCCAGCAGGCTGTAAAATCCACGCTCCGGATGCGCCATCGCTTCGGATGCAAAGCCTGCATCGCCGTGAATAATTTCGTACAGCGCGCTGTTGCCAAACACCGACAGCCACAGCAGGGTAAAGGTGAACGGAATAATCAGCGTGCCGAAAACGAACTGACGGATCGTACGCCCGCGCGAAATACGCGCCAGGAACAGGCCGACAAACGGTGACCACGCCACCCACCACGCCCAGAAGAACAGCGTCCAGTTGTTCATCCACTCGACCGGGCGATCAAAAGCAAAGCTGTTCAACGTCATGCCCATAAAGCGATTCACGTAATCACCCACGTTAAGCACCAGCGCATTGAGCAGGAATGACGTATCGCCCATAAACAGCACAAACAGAATCAGCCCCAGCGCCAGCGCAACGTTCAGTTCGGACAGCACGCGAATGCCCTTATCGACGCCCGAGGTGACAGAAATTGTGGCGATAATCACCGACAGCACTATCAGCGCCGCCTTTGCCGCCATTGAGTCCGGGATATCAAACAGCACGCTAAGCCCGTAGTTCAGTTGCACCACGCCAATCCCGAGGGTGGTGGCGATGCCGAAGATGGTGCCAATCACCGCCGCGATGTCCACGCTGTGTCCTATCGGTCCGTTGATTCGTTTACCAAAGATGGGATAGAGCGCCGAACGAATGGTCAACGGCAGGTTATAGCGATAGCTGAAGTAGCCCAGCGCCATGCCCATCAGCGCATACATCGACCAGCCTGTCAGGCCGTAGTGAAACAGGGTCCAGACCATCGACTGGCGAGCCGCTTCGACTGTCTGCCCCGCCCCTTCCGGCGGCTGCATATACTGCGTGACCGGTTCCGCGACCGAGAAAAACATCAGGTCGATACCAATCCCGGCGGCAAATAACATCGCAGCCCAGCTTAACAGGCTGAATTCTGGTTTGGACTGCTCAGGCCCGAGCTTCACTGAGCCAAAGCGCGAACAGGCGATAAAAATGACGAAGACGATATACAGCGTGGCGGCCAACAGATAATACCAGCCGAAGGTTTTCGATACCCAGTTCAACGTCTTGCCGATCCAGGCGGCGGAGAAATCACTAAAGAAGATCGTGGTCAGGGAAAACAACAAAATCAGCCCGGCGGACGTATAAAAAACAACCGGATTGATTTTGTCTTTTTCTCTGCACGAGGGAAGGTCTGACATCCAGTATCCTCACTTTTATTGCAACTATTTGAAATCAAAAACGTAACAATTAATACACATTTATATTGAACGTTCAATCAAAAACCGTTCTAATAGATAAACAAAACTGATGAATGGAGTCCGAAAATGCCCAAACTGGGGATGCAACCGATTCGGCAACGGCAGCTGATTAACGCCACGCTGGAGGCGATCAATGAGGTGGGAATGCACGATGCGACGATCGCGCAGATCGCCCGTCGCGCCGGGGTTTCGACCGGCATCATCAGCCATTACTTCAGGGATAAGAATGGATTGCTGGAGGCGACGATGCGCGACATCACCAGCCAGCTCCGCCATGCGGTTTTGCATCGGCTGCGTGCGCTCCAGGGCGCCCGTGCCGAACTGCGCCTGCGGGCCATCGTCGCGGGGAATTTTGACGACACGCAGATAAGCCACGCGGCGATGAAAGCGTGGCTGGCCTTCTGGGCCAGCAGTATGCATCAGCCGATGCTGTATCGCCTTCAGCAGGTTGCCAGTAAGCGCCTGCTGTCGAATATCGTCTACGAATTTAAGCGTGAACTGCCGCGCGAACAGGCGCAGCAGGCGGGTTACGGACTGGCGGCGCTGATTGACGGGCTCTGGCTACGCGCCGCGCTGAGCGGCGAACCGTTTAATCTGAGTCTCGCCCAGGCGCTGACCACCCATTTCATCAGTCAGCATTTGCCGAAAGCCACTGACTAAACGAGGAGAACGCATGTCGCGAATGGCAGAACAACAGCTTTATATAGACGGTGGTTATACCGCCGCCGCCAGCGGTCACACCTTCGATACCATCAATCCTGCCAATGGCGATATTCTGGCGACGGTTCACGCCGCAGGGCGTGACGATGTTGATCGCGCCGTAAAAAGCGCCCAACGCGGACAAAAAATTTGGGCGGCGATGACCGCGATGGAACGTTCGCGCATTCTGCGCCGGGCGGTGGATATTCTGCGCGAACGCAATGACGAGCTGGCCAGACTGGAAACGCTGGATACCGGAAAGCCGTTCAGCGAAACCGCCAGCGTGGATATCGTGACCGGCGCGGACGTACTGGAGTATTACGCCGGGCTGATCCCGTCACTGGAAGGCAGCCAGATCCCGCTGCGCGAGTCCGCTTTCGTTTACACTCGCCGCGAGCCGTTGGGCGTGGTGGCAGGGATCGGCGCATGGAACTACCCGATTCAAATCGCGCTGTGGAAGTCTGCTCCGGCGCTGGCGGCGGGCAATGCGATGATCTTCAAACCCAGCGAAGTGACGCCGCTCACCGCGTTAAAGCTGGCGGAAATCTACAGCGAAGCGGGTCTGCCGGACGGCGTATTTAACGTGTTGCCGGGCGCGGGTGCGGAAACGGGCCAGTATCTGACCGAACATCCCGGCATTGCCAAAGTGTCGTTTACCGGCGGGGTTGCCAGCGGCAAAAAAGTGATGGCGCATTCCGCGGCCTCCTCACTGAAAGAGGTCACGATGGAGCTGGGCGGTAAATCGCCGCTGATTATTTTCGAGGACGCCAACGTTAATCTGGCCGCCGACATCGCCATGATGGCGAATTTCTACAGCGCTGGGCAGGTCTGTACCAACGGCACCCGCGTGTTTATCCCGACAAAGATGAAAAGCGCCTTTGAACAGACGATCCTCTCCCGCGTGGCGCGAATTCGCGCAGGCGATCTGTTTGATCCGGCAACTAACTTCGGGCCTCTGGTCAGCTTCGCGCATCGGGAAAACGTTCTGCGCTATATCGAAAGCGGCAAGCGCGAAGGCGCAACGCTACTGTGCGGCGGCGGCGCACTGAAAGGCCGCGACGTTGAACATGGCGCGTGGGTTGCGCCAACGGTGTTCACCGACTGTCGCGACGAGATGACCATCGTACGGGAAGAAATCTTTGGCCCGGTCATGTCAATTCTCACCTATGAGCGCGAAGACGAGGTAATTCGCCGCGCCAACGCGACCGACTATGGTCTGGCGGCAGGCGTGGTCACGCAGGATCTCAACCGTGCGCATCGGGTTATCCACCAGCTCGAGGCCGGGATCTGCTGGATCAACACCTGGGGGGAATCCCCGGCGGAAATGCCGGTCGGCGGCTATAAGCACTCTGGCATTGGTCGTGAAAACGGCGTGATGACGCTGCAAAACTACACCCAGGTAAAATCCATCCAGATCGAGATGGCCCCCTTCCAGTCCGTCTTTTAACCAGGAGGTCTCATTGCATTTTGACTATATCATTATTGGCGCCGGTTCTGCCGGCAACGTACTGGCAACACGACTGACAGAAGACAGCAATACCACCGTTCTGCTTTTAGAGGCGGGCGGCCCGGACTACCGTGCGGATTTTCGCACTCAGATGCCCGCGGCGCTGGCCTATCCCCTTCAGGGGAAACGCTATAACTGGGCGTATGAAACCGAGCCGGAACCGCACATGAATTATCGCCGGATGGAGTGCGGACGCGGCAAAGGACTGGGCGGTTCCTCGTTGATTAACGGCATGTGCTATGTTCGCGGCAACGCGATGGATCTCGACAACTGGGCAAACGAACCCGGACTCGAACACTGGAGCTATCTCCACTGCCTGCCCTACTACCGTAAGGCGGAATCGCGCGATATCGGCGCAAACGACTATCACGGCGGCGACGGCCCGGTCTGCGTGACCACCTCGAAACCCCATGTGAATCCGTTGTTCGACGCGATGATCGAGGCGGGCGTACAGGCCGGTTATCCGCGCACGGACGATCTTAATGGTTACCAGCAGGAAGGCTTTGGCCCGATGGATCGCACCGTAACGCCGCAGGGACGTCGCGCCAGCACCGCGCGCGGCTATCTCGATCAGGCAAGAAAACGTCCTAACCTGACGATAATCACCCACGCGCTGACCGATCACATCATCTTTGATGGCAAAAAGGCGGTGGGCGTGGAGTGGCTGGAAGGCGACGGCACCATTCCGACCACCGCCACAGCGGAAAAAGAGGTGCTGTTATGCGCCGGGGCGATTGCTTCGCCGCAGATTCTGCAGCGTTCCGGCGTTGGCGACGCGGCGTTGCTGGAAGCGTTTGCTATTCCGCTGGTTCATCACCTGCCCGGCGTCGGCGAAAATCTGCAGGATCATCTGGAGATGTACCTGCAATACGCCTGTAAAAAACCGGTCTCACTGTACCCGGCTCTGCAATGGTGGAATCAACCGAAGATCGGCGCCGAATGGCTGTTTGGCGGCACCGGCATTGGCGCGAGCAACCATTTCGAAGCGGGCGGTTTTATCCGCAGCCGGGACGCGTTTACCTGGCCAAACATTCAGTATCACTTTCTGCCGGTCGCGATCAATTACAACGGCTCGAACGCGGTTAAAGAACATGGCTTCCAGTGCCACGTCGGCTCTATGCGCTCGCCAAGCCGCGGCCACGTCCATCTTAAATCACGCGATCCGCGCGAGCACCCGGCAATTTTGTTTAATTACATGTCGACCGACCAGGACTGGCAGGAGTTTCGCGACGCCATTCGCATTACCCGTGAAATCATCAACCAGCCCGCGCTGGATCCCTTTCGCGGACGGGAAATAAGCCCTGGCAGCGACTGCCAGAGCGACGAACAACTGGACGCGTTTGTGCGCGAGCACGCCGAGACGGCGTTTCATCCCTGCGGCACCTGCAAAATGGGCTTTGATGAAATGGCGGTCGTGGACGGCGAAGGCCGGGTTCACGGCGTGGAAAACCTGCGCGTGGTGGACGCTTCAATCATGCCGCAAATCATCACCGGCAACCTGAACGCGACCACAATCATGATTGGCGAAAAGCTTGCCGATGCTATTCGCGGTCGCGCCCCGCTGGCAAAAAGCACAGCCAGCTATTACGTGGCGGGCGACACGCCGGTGCGCCAGGCGCCACGGCGGTAACGGTCTGTATGGTCTGATAACGCGGCGCGTATCAGGCCGCTTCCGAATACCCATAACGCTTCTATACTGAAAAGACATTCCTTTAAAAGAGAACGTTATGCCGTTACCCGATTTTCACGTCTCCGAACCCTACACCCTCGGCATTGAGCTGGAAACGCAGGTGGTTAATCCACCGGGCTATGACCTGAGCCAGGATTCTTCGCGGCTGATTGCCGCCGTGAAAGACCGGGTCACCGCCGGTGAAGTCAAACATGACATCACCGAAAGCATGCTGGAACTGGCGACCGATGTGTGTCACAACATCGACCAGGCCGCCGCACAGTTTTCCGCCATGCAGCAGGTGATTCTCCACGCCGCGGCGGAGCACCATATTGAGATTTGTGGCGGGGGCACCCATCCGTTTCAAAAATGGCAGCGGCAGGAAGTGTGCGATAACGAGCGCTATCAGCGGACGCTGGAGAATTTTGGCTACCTCATTCAGCAGGCGACCGTGTTTGGTCAGCACGTACACGTCGGTTGCGCCAGCGGTGACGACGCGATCTATCTGCTGCACGGGCTGTCACACTTCGTGCCGCACTTTATCGCGCTCTCTGCCGCTTCGCCTTATATGCAGGGTTCTGACACCCGTTTCGCCTCATCGCGGCTGAATATTTTCTCCGGTTTTCCGGACAACGGTCCGATGCCGTGGGTCAGTAACTGGCAGGAATTTGAGGGGCTATTCCGTCGGCTCAGTTACACCAGCATGATCGAAAGTATTAAAGATTTGCACTGGGATATCCGACCGAGTCCGCATTTTGGCACCGTGGAAGTGCGGGTGATGGATACGCCGCTCACCTTGTCTCATGCCGTCAACATCGCGGGACTGATTCAGGCGACCGCGCACTGGCTTTTGACCGAGCGACCGTTTAAACACCAGGAACGCGATTACCTGCTGTATAAGTTCAACCGCTTTCAGGCCTGCCGTTACGGACTGGACGGCATTCTGACCGACGTACATACCGGCGATCATCATAAACTGTCAGAGGACACCCTGCGTCTGCTGGAGAAAGTCGCCCCCTCGGCGGATAAAGTGGGCGCAGGCAGCGCGATCGAGGCCCTGACCCGTCAGGTGAGAAACGGCGGCAGCGAAGCGCAAAAGATGCGGGAATTTGTCGCCGATGGCGGGTCGTTGATTGGTCTGGTGAAAAAACATTGCGAGATCTGGGCGGGGTAACAGGACGGCGTTTGCGTTGTCCGGCGTAATCCCGGACAATGGCTTTTTAAACTCACATTTAACAATGCCATGAAACACCCGCTTGAATCGCTGATGACTGCCGCCGGTATTTTGCTGATGGCTTTTCTGTCCTGCCTGTTGCTGCCCGCCCCGTCTCTGGGACTGACGCTGGCGCAAAAGCTGGTTGACGCCTTTCATCTTATGGATCTCAACCAGCTTTATACGCTGCTGTTCTGCCTGTGGTTTTTAGCGCTTGGCGCTGTCGAATATTTTGTGCTCCGCTACGTCTGGCGTCGCTGGTTTTCGCTGGCCGGTTAAGCCCGTGAAGTCGCGCATGCCGTGCACCAGCGCTTCGCACCACGCGGTGTAGTCATGCCCGCTCGACCACGGATGAAAACTGACCGTGTAGCCCTTTTCTTTGAGTACCTTTTCAAACGCCAGCGTGTTGCGATAGATGCCGCCGTTCGGCCCTTCCTGTTCAAAACGCCCGGCTTGTAGCCAGAAGGTAATCGGGTAGCGCGGCGAGTTCTGATACTGCCGCGTCAGCCAGGCGGGCGCCTCCCCGTGCGGCGCCCACCAGTAGGAGCCGGAAAGACTCAGCACATTGCCAAACAGCCGTGGGTAGCGCAGCGCCACCCACGACGACGCCAGTCCCCCGTAGCTGGACCCGGCCAGCACCGTTTTCTGCCGCTGTAGGGATATGCCCTGCTGCGCCAGCCAGGGCGTCAGCTCGTGCGCCATGAAATCGGCAAAGTCCGGGTTTGGCGGCAGCTCTTTTCCACGACGCGGATGATCGAGCGAGTCCACAAATACCACATTGATCGGCGGAAGCTGATGGCGGGCAATCAGACCGTCAACTATCCGGTCGATATGGTAGTCATCAAGGTAGGTTTTACCGTCAAACAGGATCAACGTCCAACGCGCCGGCTGCGCCACTCGCGGACGGTAGAGGGCGATTTCCCGGCGATTGCCTAACCGTTCGCTTTTCAGCATCTGACGGGTTAGCGCGCCGTGCGTCAACGGCTGTGCAGCGGCCTGCGCCGAACAAAAACGCGGCGGGCCAAGATCGATTAACGACGACTGGTTCCAGCGATCGGCATGCTTATCGCCGATCCGCAACGGGTTATAAGGATCGGCCTGCGCGCTGACCAGGATCGCGCGTCGCTGATCGCGGGGCGAACCGCTGACTTTTGGCACATCCGGCGCCAGTTTGTACTGCATAACCGTATCCGCAGGCACAACATAGCTGCGAAACCAGACGTCGGAATGGCCGAGTCGAAACAGCGGATCGTGCTCGCCTGCCGGCGAGCCAAACAGAAAAACGTTTTGCTTCGCGCCGCGCCAGAGAAAGGTGATCCGTTTATGGTTAGCGTCGACAGGTTCGACCAGCGGCGTACCGTAACGCTGCCGATCCTGCCAGAAATCCGCGGTTCCCGCCCCGGCGGCAATCGCTTTTTCCAGCCGCTGTAGCGTCGGGCTGACCGGGGAAATTCGCTGCGTGCGCGGCAGCGGCGTCGTCTCTTTCATCTGCCAGCTAAACTGCCAGCGCGCGCCTTCGTTACCATGCAGCACCAGCGAGGTAGTCTGCTGTACGGGTAACGAAAACAGCAAATGATGCTCGCCATCGTCGGGGCCGTCTTCCAGTAATGTGCGGATACGCCGGTTTTGACCGTCGAGCAGACGGGCATCGGTGACGCCGGACAGCGTTGCGGAAACATAGTTTTCGTTTAGCGGAGGAAGGACAAAACAGACTTCGCCGCTGGCATCAAATTTTCCCTGCTGCTCGCCGTGGAGCGAGGGAGTCGAACAGGACATCGCCTGAGCCGACAGGGTTCCCAGCCCCAGGAGCAAACCACTCCACGCCATTTTCATTGGCTAACCGTTCCTGAAGAAATGTGTCAGCCACGCTAATGTAAATGGGAATGGTTTGCAATAAGATTTGTAAGCGGAATGTTACTCTGCCTGTCGCGGCCTGATAACACTATGCCGGGTGTGTCCGGCTGTGGTTCTCTTTGCGGTAGGCGCCCGGCGGCTGATTAAACGTGCGGGTAAAGATGCGGGTAAACGTCTGCTGCGAATCAAAACCGTAGCGCAAACAGATATCGTATACTTTTTCGTCGGATTCGCGCAAATCCCGCGCCGCCAGCAGCAGCTTGCGCTCGCGGATGTAGCGCCCGAGACTCTCCCCTTTGTACTGCATAAAAAGACGCTGCAAATGCCACTTGGAATACCCCGCGTGGCGGGCGATATCGTCAATACGCAACGGTTGATTCAAATTTTCATCAATCCATTCGACAATGGTGTCGATTACCTGAGCAGAAATGGTCATTCAGCACTCCTCTCCTGCAAATTGCTCGTGTTCTCCCACCATGCCGTGAACTGTTGCGCCGGATCGTCGAGCTTCACCGGTTCGCCCAGCGTCGGAGTGAGCAGGCGGTAGGGTTTATGACGGCTGGCCAGCGCCAGCCGTTTATAAGGATCATCCCAGGTGTGTTTCGCCAGCACAAAACGTCCGGCATGCCCCGGTAAGATGGCTCTGGCGCGCAGATCCTGTGCCGCCTGAGCGGTTTCCTCCGGCATCATGTGGATGTATTTCCAGTCCGGGTCATACTGACCGTTTTCCATGATCGCCAGGTCGATCGCGCCAAACTGTTCGCCAATCGCCCGAAAGTGCGGGCCGTAGCCAGAGTCGCCGCTGTAGTAAATTTTCTGTTCCGGCGTTTCAAACAGAAAACTGGCCCACAGCGTCTGGTTACGCTTGATGCCGCGTCCGGAAAAATGGCGGGCGGGCAGTACGTGAATATAGAGCCCGTCATCCACCCGCACAGACTGGTGCCAGTCACGCTCCTCAATGATGTCGCCGTTCATACCCCAGTACCGCAAATGCGAACCGACGCCGAGCGGCGTAATCACTCGCTTCACTTTTGGCATCAACGCCTTGATGGTGGCGTAATCCAGATGGTCATAATGATCGTGAGAAATGATCAGCAGATCGATCGCCGGCATTGCCTGGGCGGTCCAGGGGTAATCGCCGACAAACGCTTTGTTGAGAAAAGAAAACGGCGCCGCATAACGGCTGAAGACCGGGTCGATCAGAATGCGTTTTCCGCCGAGCTGCAAATACCACGACGAGTGGCCGAGCCAGATCAGCGTGTCCCTGTCCGCGGGCAGAGCTGCAATATCGGTCGCTACCAGCGGCAACGGCTGCGCCGGTCGCGCGTTCTCTCGCTTTGCGACCAGGAATTCCCACCAGGCCGCCAGCAGACTTTTATTTCCGGTATAGCCCGGCCCTGGCACCTGATTATGGAATTGCCCATCACGATAATTGACGGACTGTTCAAACTGGCTGAGCTGAGCCCCTTGCGGCGCCTGACCGAAGCCAGCATTGAGGACAAACGGTAACGTTGCGGCACTGGCAATGATCATCATAACAACCACACAAACTGTGAGACGCTTCATATCCTGACCTGAAAACGCGCTCCCGTCCGGTAGTCTGCGCGGCTGACTCTTGATTATGAGTGAGTAAGCACTCATTATAGAAATCGGAAATTTCGCGTCAAGACGTTTTTCAATCTTTGACATTCCCCGTTGCGGCGCTGCAAAGGCCGTGTTTCAATTCGGGTTTTAGACTGATAAGGGTAAAATGTAGTGGCTCGTCCGAAGAGTGAAGACAAAAAACTGGCATTACTGGAGGCAGCAACCACGGCAATCGCGCAGTCCGGGATCGCGGCTTCTACCGCCGTGATTGCCCGCAATGCAGGCGTGGCGGAAGGAACATTGTTTCGCTATTTCGCGACCAAAGACGAGTTAATTAACGAACTTTACCTCCATCTTAAGCACAGCCTGTGTCAGTCAATGATCGCCAGGCTGGATCGTTCGCTGACCGATGCCAAAGCGATGACCTTTTATATCTGGAGCAGCTATATCCGCTGGGGGCTGGAACAGACGCACGGGCACCGCGCGATACGCCAACTGGCGGTCAGCGAGAAAATCACCAAAGAGACAGAACAAAAGGCCGACGCCATGTTTCCTGAGCTGCACGATCTTTGCCACCGTGCGGTCCTGCCGGTCTTTATGTCAGACGAATATCGCGCCTTCGGCGACGCGCTGTTTTTAACCCTGGCCGAAACCACCATGGAGTTTGCCACTCGCGAACCGGCTCGCGCCAGTGAGTTTATCTCTCTCGGTTTTGAAGCGATGTGGCGCGCCCTCACCCGCGAGGAGTCCTGATGAATGATAAAACGCTGTATGATTGCGCGCGCCGTCTGGCGCTGGCTTTTCCGTTTACCGAACATTGCTGGCCGTTTGGCCCGGAATATGACGTCTTTAAAGTGGGCGGTAAGATCTTCATGATTGCCACCGACGTGAACAATCGCAGAGTGATTAATCTGAAGTCCGATCCGCAAAAATCGCTGTTAAATCAGCAGATATACCCGAGCATCACGCCTGGTTACCACATGAACAAAAAGCACTGGATTTCCGTCACGCCCGGCGACGATATCAGCGAGTCGCTGCTGGAAGAACTGGTCAACGATTCGTGGAATCTGGTGGTGGACGGTCTGACGAAGCGCGACCAAAAACGGATCCGCCCGCGCTGATTGGTCGTGACAGACGATAACTGTTTTCGCATTTTCTCACTTATCATCTGCCGGAGAACCTTGTACCCTGCGGGGTAATAAAACAAACCGGGAGTAGTTATGGATATCGTATCAGTTGCCTTAAAACGTCATTCCACCAAGGCCTTCGACCCCAGCAAAAAACTGACCGCTGAACAGGCAGAAAAGATAAAAACGCTGCTGCAATACAGCCCGTCCAGCACCAACTCTCAGCCGTGGCACTTTATTATCGCCAGCACCGACGAAGGCAAGGCGCGTGTCGCGAAGTCTGCCGCCGGAAACTATGTGTTTAATGAACGCAAAATGCTCGACGCTTCACACGTGGTGGTGTTCTGCGCCAAAACGGCGATGGACGACGCCTGGCTGGAGCGCGTGGTCGATCAGGAGGAGGCGGATGGTCGCTTCCCGAACGCCGAAGCAAAAGCGGCTAACCACAAAGGCCGCACCTTCTTCGCCGATATGCACCGTAAAACCCTTCACGATGATGCGCACTGGATGGCAAAACAGGTTTACCTGAACGTGGGGAACTTCCTGCTCGGCGTCGCCGCGCTGGGGCTGGACGCCGTACCTATCGAAGGCTTTGACGCTGAGATCCTTGACGCCGAATTTGGCCTGAAAGATAAAGGGTTCACCAGCGTGGTCGTGGTCCCTGTCGGTCATCACAGCGTCGAAGATTTCAATGCTTCACTGCCGAAATCCCGCCTGCCGTTATCCACTACCCTGACGGAAGTGTAACTATTGAGATAAGAATGCCAGGCAGCAGTCCGTTGCTGGCTGGCAAATTATCAGGACATTCCTCATTACTTCCCCGCGCCATAAGTCCTGAACTGGATCAGAGTTTACTCGCACCCGCAATGGCGAATAAATACACTTATGATTTATTCCCGGGTTTTATCATGTTCCCCACTCACTCTCTTTTTCGCCTGAGTGCGCCGCCCTCACTCAGACTGGTAACACTGGGGTTGGGCTGCCTGTACTGGCTTTTGATCGTTCACATCCCCTGGCCAAACAGGGGTGATTACGGCATGAACCTGCCGATGAATCTGCTGCGCTGGTCGGCAATTTGCCTTCAGGCGCTCATCATCTGGTTGCTACTGAAAGCGGATAAACTGCGGCTTACTCCAACATTTCTGCTGTTACTGGCTGGCGCGATCCTGTTCACCCTCCCTCTGCTTTGGTCACCCCATGCCGGATTATCCATTGCCCTCCCCCGCATCGTCGGCATATGGGGCGGCGTACTGATTTATCTCGCCCTGGTGCAACAACCTGTACGCGAAAAAGATATCGTCGCGCTTTTTTATCTGTTAGCGTCCGCAGCAATTATTGAAACCGCTATTTCACTGGCCGGGTTTTACTGTCCGGAAATATTACCTTTCCCGCTTAAAGACCTGGCGGTTAATTATAAAGGCTATGCCCCCGGCATTTTCCAGCAGTTGAACGTTACCGCCTCATTTCTGGCAACGGGATTACTGGCGCTTCTTTTTTTGCTGGCCGATAAGCGCCGCACGTTGCTTAATCCGCGTACTGAACTCGTACGTTTAGCCGTGCTCAGTACATCGTTGCTCGTAATATCCGCTACGCTGGTACTGTTTCATTCCCGGATCGGCTGGCTTGGCGGTGTATGCGGAATGATTTGCGCCTCGCTCCTGTTCGGTCATCACTCCTTCCGCGACCGCACGACGTTATATCGCCGTTTTCTGATCGTAATTTTGCCCATAGCTGGCTGTATTATGGGTAGCAAGTTGCTTAATCAGTCCGTATCGGATTCGTTAATCCACGAAAGCTCAACCCATCAGCGATACTTAACGCTGGAATATACACTGCGAATGATACTGATACATCCCTGGCAAGGCTGGGGAATGGGAATGTTTGAATCCACGTACCAGCATTTTATGGCCACGCTACCTTTCGCTAACCCCAACAGGGAAATGATGCAGCATCCCCATAACGAAACGCTATTTATTTGGTGGGAAGGTGGCGCGGTAGCACTGATGGGCGGGCTATCTGTTTTTATGGGATGGATCAGTTTATTTCGTCGACGCAAAAACGTATGGCAGTGGGCAGCGTTGCTGACGACATTGCCAATTTTGCTGCATACGCAGGTCGAATTTCCGCTTTATTATTCAGTAGCGCATTTTTTTGCCATTTTACTGCTTATGTCCGCAGCGGACGGACGTCATTCACGCTGTCAGGTACCTCTTCGTCCCCTGCGCCCCGTTCTCGCCGCCCTCTCGGTGTATGGCATCGTGCTCTCACTACAGCTCTTTCGTACCAGCATAACGCTGGGTAATTTTGAAACCGGCAGACTGGAAGCACCGGACAGTATCGCACAGTTGGATGTCCCCTGGCTGATGCAGCTGCGCTGGCAACGCGCCCTCTCGCAGTTACATCTGCTGCATTACAATCAATCAGGGGATCTTGCGGAACTCAAGCGGTATGCCGGAGAAAATGCGCAATGGATAACACTGCATATGGAAGAAGACGCCTATAACGATCAGATTGCTATTTTAGCGTTTCTGCGCCGCGACCAGGAAGCGCAAACGTTAAAAGAATATGCGCAGCGTCTGATGCCGTGGGACAAAAGATTCAGGTCGTAACAGGGTTCCATCCTTCCAGTCGCGGGAACCTGAAGCTGGCAAAATTTGCATAAACTCCGTACAGCGGTCATCATAGGCCGCTGTTTTATAAAGGAGACGTTATGCAGGATTTAATTACCCAGGTCGAAGATTTAGCGGGTATAGAGATGAATCACACCACGTCGCTGGTGGTGATTTTTGGCATTATTTTCCTCACCGCCGTGATTGTGCATATCATTTTGCACTGGGTGGTTCTACGCACATTCGAAAAACGCGCCACCGCCAGTTCGCGCCTGTGGCTGCAAATTATTACGCAAAATAAATTATTCCACCGCCTGGCGTTTACCCTTCAGGGGATCATCGTCAATATCCAGGCGGCGCTGTGGCTGCAAAAAGGCAGCGAGGCGGCAGAAATGTTAACCACCTGCGCGCAGCTGTGGATCATGATGTATGCCCTGCTGTCGCTGTTCTCCCTGCTGGACGTGATTTTTAATTTGTCGCAGAAATTACCGGCGGCATCTCAGCTTCCGCTCAAAGGCATCTTTCAGGGAATCAAACTGATTAGCGCGATTATCGTTGGCATTCTGATGATTTCGCTGTTAATAGGCCAGTCGCCAGCGATTTTAATAAGCGGCCTGGGCGCGATGGCGGCGGTGTTAATGCTGGTGTTTAAAGATCCAATCCTGGGGCTGGTCGCCGGGATCCAACTGTCCGCCAACGACATGCTTAAGCTGGGCGACTGGCTGGAGATGCCGAAATACGGCGCGGACGGCGCGGTGATCGACATCGGACTGACGACCGTAAAAGTGCGTAACTGGGATAACACCATCACCACCATTCCGACCTGGTCGCTTGTCTCTGACTCGTTCAAAAACTGGAGCGGCATGTCGGCTTCCGGTGGTCGGCGTATTAAGCGCAGCATCAACATTGACGCCACCAGCATTCATTTTCTTGATGAAGATGAAAAAGCGCGCCTGTATAAAGCGCAACTGCTGAAACCCTATTTAGATACCCGTCATCAGGAAATTGACGCCTGGAACCAGCAGCGCAATGCGCCGGAATCCGTATTAAACCATCGCCGGATGACCAATATCGGCACCTTCCGCGCCTATCTGAACGAGTATTTACGTAACCATCCGCGCATTCGCCAGGATATGACGTTAATGGTGCGCCAGCTCGCCCCGGACGATCACGGACTGCCGATGGAAATTTATGCTTTCACCAATACCGTGGTCTGGCTGGAATATGAAAGTATTCAGGCCGATATTTTCGACCACATTTTTTCGGTGGTGGAAGAGTTTGGTTTACGCATTCATCAGTCGCCGACCGGCAACGATATTCGCTCGCTGGCCAGCGCATTGCCGAAATAACTCAGGTACTGGCGCGCGAAACATAGCGCCAGTTCATCATCACCCTTTCCGTCGGCGCATCCGGATTATCGATCTTATTTAAGAGCAGCTCGACCGCCTTGCGCCCGATATCCCGCGACGGTTGTTCGATGGTGGTCAGTGAAACCATTTCCGCCACTTCCGTGCCGTCAAACCCTACCACGGCGATATCCTCCGGCACCCGCAGCCCGGCCTGTTCAATGGCGCGTAGCGCCCCTGCCGCCAGCGTGTCGGAAACAGCAAATACCGCATCCGGCGGGGTATTCTGGAGTAACGTTTGCATCGCCTTCCTGCCCGCGCCGGAACTGAGATCGCTGGCGTATTCCACCGCCTGGTAATCAAGATCGCGAAGGTGAATAACGCTCTTATAGCCACGCTCACGCAGGCGGGCGTATTTATAGCTCAGGTCATGGTTGATAAGCGCAATACGCTGCCGTCCGCTGTCGGCAAGCTGACTGACCACATGCTGCGAGGCATCGACGTCGTTAATTCCCACGCAGGAAACCGCGCCCGCATCGGCGTATTCCGCACACTGTACCCACGGCGCGTTGCCAATCAGTTCCGCGAGTTCCGGCAGTTTCGAGAAGGCATCCATGGTGATAATGCCGTCGACGATTTTGCCGGACAGCAGGCTCAGGCCCGAACGGGAACGTTCGATATCGGAACCGGAATTGCACAACAGAATCCGGTAGCCATTTTTCTCCGCCTCTGCTTCAATGCCTTTGACCACTTCAGCGCAAAACGGATTCGCGATATTAGAGACCATCACCAGAATCATATAGCTTCGTGCGGTGCGTAACTGCCGCGCCAGCAGGTTTGGCTGATAGTTACTCTCTTTGATCGCCTGCAGCACCCGCTCGCGGTTTTTCGCCTTCACCGTATCGCTGTTATTGAGCACGCGCGACACCGTAGCCACCGACACGCCAGCCAGCCTGGCGATTTTCTGAATAGACATAACGACGACACATCCTGCGGTTAGCGTTTTGTGCAGGCTATCATAAATTTGTTGCCCGGCGAACCGGGCGACGTGTCATTGTTCAACGCGCACCCAGCGCTGCTGCTGATGGCTTTTCACAATGGCGTCAATGATATACATCACGTTAGCGCCGTCATGGAAGGTTGCGAACTGCGGCGCCTCCGGCATCGCTCCCGTCTGCACTGCCCGGTAGAACTGCGCCAGCATATTTTTGAAGGCATCCGGCCAGCCTTCAATGTGTCCACCGGGAAAGTGGGCGCTGTCGGCCACGTCAGGGTTCATCAGCCCTGGATCGTCGCTCAGCGTCTGATTGGCCTGCGCGCGATGGCCGATCCACAACTGCTGCGGGATTTCCTGATCCCACGCCACTGACCGCTCGCTGCCATTTACCTCAAACGTCAGGCGGTTTTTGCGCCCGGCGCTCACCTGCGAGACGCTAAAGCTGCCCTTGCTGCCGTCGTCAAAGCGGAACAGCACCGAACCAAAATCTTCGGTGGTGACCGGTTTATCTTCATACTCCGCCCGCTCGTCGTGGGAGAAGGTCTGGTTTCCCCCCACGCTGGCCTTGCGCGTCGGCCAGACGATGGATAAGTCGGCCATCACCTCCGTAATGCGCCTGCCGGTGACAAACTGCACCGTGTCGCACCAGTGGGAGCCGATATCCGCCACCGCCCGCGATGCGCCGCCCAGCGCCGCATCCACCCGCCAGTTGTCGTCGGTTTCCAGCAGCATCCAGTCCTGCAAATAGCTGCCGTGCGAGGCAAACAGCCGCCCGATGCTGCCCGCGCGCATCATACTCGCCGCCTGGCGCACCATCGCAAACTGGCGATAGACGAAGCTCACGCCGTGCACCACGCCCGCCTGCTCCGCCAGCGCCACCAGCTCGCGCGCCTCGTCCGGGGTCATGCACAGCGGTTTTTCTGAAAATACGTGCTTACCCGCACGCAGGATCTTGCGGTTGATCTCCGCGTGCAGATGGTTCGGCGTGCAGTTGTGCACCACGTGCAAATCAGGGTGCGCGAGCAGTTCCTCCACGCTGGCGCAGGCGTGCGGCACGTTAAGCTGGCGCGCTTTCTCCTGCGCCCCGGCAAACACACCGTCGCAGATCGCCACCACCTGCACAAACCCAAGACGCCTGAGCGCCTCGATATGCGCCGGGCCGATAAACCCGCTGCCGATAATGCCAACGTTAATCATCGTTGCCCCCTGCGGCAAAATCATCAAACGCGCGTCCGGAAACGGGAATAATGTGGCGGCGGATAAACGCGCTGCCCTCCCTCGCGCCGGTATCGCCCTCCTTCAGGCAGCACTCCCACTCCAGCACCGCCCAGCCGTCGTAGTCGTACTGGGTCAGCTTGCTGAAGATGCCCCGGAAGTCGATCTGCCCGTCGCCGAGCGACCGGAAGCGACCGGCACGGCCGATCCACGGCTGATAGCCGCCGTACACGCCGCTGCGCCCGCTGGGGCGGAACTCGGCGTCCTTAACGTGAAACGCTTTTATACGCGTATGGTAGATGTCGATAAAAGCCAGATAATCCATCTGCTGCAACAGCATATGGCTTGGGTCGTAGAGTATGTTGCAGCGCGGATGGTTATCCACCAGCGCCAGAAAACGCTCGAAGGTCACGCCGTCATGCAGATCTTCCCCCGGATGCAGCTCAAAGCAGACGTCAACGCCCTGCTCGTCGAAGGCGTCCAGAATCGGAAGCCAGCGGTTTGCCAGTTCCTGAAACGCTTCCTGAAAACGCTGCTCGTTATGCGGCGGCCACGGGTAGAAAAACGGCCACGCCAGCGAGCCGGAGAAGGTGGCATGGGCCTTCAGGCCTAGCCGGGCGGACGCCACCGCCGCCTGCATCAGCTTTTCCGTTGCCCACGCCCGGCGCGCCGCATCGTCACCGCGCACGGACGCGGGGGCGAAGTGGTCAAACGCGTCGCTGTAAACCGGGTTCACCGCCACGAGCTGCCCTTCCAGATGGGTCGACAGCTCGCTGATGACCAGTCCGTGAGCGGCCAGCCTGGCGGTAACTTCATCGCAGTAGGCCTGGCTCTCTGCGGCTTTCTCGACATCAAAAATGTGCGGATGATTGCAGGGGATCTGCACCGCCCTGTAGCCCTTCGCCGCTGCCCATTCGGCCAGCCCGTCGAGCGTGTTGAACGGCGCTTTCTCACCAATAAACTGCGACAGAAAAATACCCGGTCCCTTAATCGTTTTCATACCCCCTCCTGAACATTACGCCTTGTCATCGTCATACCTAAACGTGAGAAGGAAAATCAGCGCGATCGCCGCGGCAGCCACCGCCGGGATCCACCAGAATGTCACCCACGCCTGCGGCACGGCCTGCCCGGACACCAGGCGGTTATAGAGCGCGCCGGAAATCTGCGAGCCGAGCAACATGCCGATGCCGTAGGTAAACATTACGATCATGCTCTGGGCCTGACCTTTGACCTTTTCACCGGCGACCCGGTCGGTATAGATAAAGCCGACGACAAAGAAGAAATCGTAGCAGACGCCGTGCAGCAGAATGCCGAGATAGAGCAGGATGCGCCCCTCCTCGCTGACGCCCAGCGCGAACATGGCATAACGCACGAACCACGCCAGCATGCCGATCAGCAGCATCACCTTCACGCCCAGGCGGCGGAACAGCAGCGGGATGACCAGCATAAAGAAGATTTCGGACATCTGCCCGAAGGACATGGCGGTGCTGACGTCGGCAATGCCGGCATCCGCCAGATACGAGGCGGTGTAGGCGTAGTAGGTTCCCAGCGGGACGGAGATCAGCATCGCGCAAACGGAGAAGACGAAAAAGTGGCGGGTTTTGAGCAGCGCGAAGGCATCCGCGCAGAAGAGATCCCGCACCCTGACCGGCAGGCCTTTCGCCGGGGCTGGCGTGTGCGGCAGCGTCAGGCTATAGATCGCCAGCAGCACGGAGCTTGCTGCCGCCACCTGGAAAATGGTGACGCTGGACGCCACGCCGGTGACGCCGATAAAAATGCCCGCTACGATCCAGCCGATGGTGCCGAACACGCGCACCACCGGGAAGGTTTTATCCACGTTCGCCAGGCTGTGAAAGGCGATATTGTTGGTCAGCGCCAGCGTCGGCATGTAGCAGAGCGTGTAGCCAAACAGCAGGCCAATCAGCAGGGCGCCGTTTTCGGCAATCAGCGCGCCCGGCACGAACCACAGGATTGCCGCGCCCGCCAGGTGCATCACCGCCATCACCTTCTGCGAGGCGAAGAAGCGATCCACCAGCATCCCGAGCACGAACGGCGAAAGAATGGAGGCGATTGGCCCGGCGGAGAACGCATCGCCAATCAGCAAAGACATGTTGTGCCGGGTCATCACCAGGCCGAGCGTGACCGACCAGCTCCCCCAGATGAAAAACTGCAGAAACATCATTAGCGACAGACGCGGCACCAGCAGCCGGTGCTGTGTTATTGCCTTTTCACTACTTTCAGTTGACACCATGATAAGCCTCACCCTTAAAAGTAATCGATTACAAAATGCATCAAGTAAAAAGTAATCGATTACAAATTAAAGATCCTGCGGATCGAAACAGAATTGGGAGGGGGGTCACGATAAAGGTGGAGCGGTACATTAAGGGCCCGGCAGGCGCAGTGCCGCCAGGCTTAAAACGGGTGCGGCTGGGTGTCCTCACCCCGGCCCTCTCCCTGAGGGAGAGGGAGAAAAGCAGATCACTTTTTTCGGGATAATTTAAACGCCACAAACAGGAACACCACCCACACCGGCAGCAGCATCGCTGACAGACGCATCTCATCCATGGTGCACATCAGCACCAGGATCAGCGCCAGGAACGCAATACAGATATAGTTCCCCGCCGGATAGAGCAGCGCTTTAAACTGCGTCTCGCGTCCCTTGCGGCGCATGGCGGCGCGAAAGCGCAGGTGCGCCAGGCAGATCATGATCCAGTTCAGCAGCAGCGTGGCGACAACCAGCGCCATCAGCAGACCAAAGGCCTCTTTCGGCAGCAGGTAGTTGATCAACACCACCAGCGAGGTAATCGCGCCGGAAAGGAACAGCGAATTGACCGGCACGCCGCGACGGCTGACGCGGGTGAGAAATTTCGGCGCGTTACCTTGCACCGAAAGACCAAACAGCATGCGGCTGTTGGAGTACACCCCGCTGTTATACACCGACAGCGACGCCACCAGGATAACGAAGTTCAGCGCCGACGCCACCACGTTGCTGTTCAGATCGTGGAAAATCATCACGAACGGACTGCTGTCGGATTTCACTTCCACCCACGGGTAGAGCGCCAACAGCACCACCAGCGAGCCGATGTAGAACAGCAGAATACGGTACACCACCTGGTTGACCGCTTTCGGTATGCTTTTGTGCGGGTCGCGCGCTTCGGCTGCGGTGATGCCAATCAGCTCCAGCCCGCCGAAGGAGAACATGATCACCGCCAGCGAGAGGATCAGCCCTTTCCAGCCGGTCGCCAGGAAGCCGCCGTGCTGCCACAGATTGTCGAGGGTCGCCCGCTCGCCGCCGTGGCCGGAGAACAGCAGCCACAGGCCAAAGCCGATCATGCCGATAATCGCCAGCACCTTGATCAACGCGAACCAGAACTCGGTTTCGCCATACAGGCGCACGTTCACGAGGTTAACGGCGTTAATAATGATGAAGAAAGCCGCGGCCCAAATCCATGTCGGCACGTCCGGCAGCCAGTACTGCATATAGATGCCTGCGGCAGTCAGCTCGGCCATGCCCACCAGCACAAACATTACCCAGTAGTTCCAGCCAGAAAGGAAGCCTGCGAACGGGCCCCAGTATTTATAGGCAAAGTGTGCGAAGGAGCCTGACACCGGCTCTTCGACGACCATCTCGCCGAGCTGGCGCATGATCAGGAAGGCGATGATCCCGGCGATACCGTAACCCAGCAGAACCGCCGGGCCGGCCATCTGAATGGCGGGGCCGATACCGAGAAACAGCCCGGTACCGATCGCGCCGCCAAGGGCAATTAACTGAATATGTCGATTTTGCAAACCACGTTGCAGCGTCGGATTCTGATCCGACGCGGCTTCAGCGCAACCACGGCCTGAAGCGGATGACGCGTCTTTCACGCCCTACCCCTGTCTCTTTTTTAGAAGGGGCACGTTTTAACACTTCATGCTGGAGGTAGCAAGTTTAACGCCGGGCTACCGCATGCGCCCGGCGGATAAACGTTACGACCCGATGATCCCACCGTCCGCTTTGGTAATCACCACCGTTGACGATCGTGGGCGGCCGTTCGAGCTGGCGTCAGGCCAGTTAGAAACGGCGCGCGGATTGGCCGGATCGGTAATATCATCCCCGCCCTCTCCCGGATGCTGAATGTTAATAAACAGCGTGCGGTTGTCCGGCGTAAATGCAATGCCGGTGATTTCGCACCCGCGCGGGCCGGTCAGGAAGCGGCGATACTCATTGGTGCCCGGAATGGTTGCCACCATCTGGTTATTGCCCATCCCCTCGTACGCTTTCTTATTGATGGTGCTGGAGGAGACGTCGGTCTGGATCCACAGGACGCCCTGGTGATCGAACGACAGCCCATCCGGGCTGCCGAACGCCGCGCCCTGCATGGAGCCTTTAGACTTAGGATCGTCGCCGTCGGTGCGTCCTGCCATGACCAGAATATCCCACTTGAAGCGGTCGGCAGCAGGGTCGGCGCCGTCTTCGTGCCAGTGCATAATATGACCAAACACGTTGTTGGCGCGCGGGTTGGCGGCATCGACCGGCGCCTTGCCCTCCTTCCCGCGATCGCTGTTGTTGGTGAGCGTACAGTAGACGCTGCCGCTGGCGTGCGGATCGACGGCTATCCACTCGGGGCGATCCATCTTCGTCGCCCCCACCACGTCGGCCGCCAGGCGGGTTTTTATCAGCAGATCGCCCTGGCTTTCGAAGCCGTTGCTTTTATCCAGCCCATTTTGCCCGAAGACCAGCGGCAGCCAGTCGCCGCTCCCCTCCTCGTTGAACCGGGCAACGTACAGCGTGCCGGACGTCAGCAGGTTCATATTGGCTTCACGGTTCGCGGGATCGTATTTTTTGTCCGAGACAAATTTATAGATGTACTCAAATTTCTGGTCGTCCCCCATGTAGACCACCACGCGGTTATCGGCGGCGAGCGTGACGGCGGCACCCTCATGCTTGAAGCGGCCCAAAGCGGTATGCTTGCGCGGCGTGGAGGTGGGATCGTAGGGATCAATTTCTACCACCCAGCCGAAACGGTTGGGCTCGTTGGGGGTTTTATCGACGCTGAAGCGGTCATCCACCTCGTTCCAGCGGTAGGATTCATCGCTGTCGCTGATGCCGTAGCGTTTTTCCAGCGGGTTGAGGTCGGCTTTTTTGACAAAAATATCCGACCAGTTCTCCTCGCAGGTGAGATAGGTGCCCCACGGCGTATGGCCGTTGGCGCAGTTTTGCATCGTGCCCAGCACGCGTTCCCCCTGCGGGTCGGCAGCAGTTTTCATTAAGTCCTGATGCCGCGCCGGGCCGGTAAGCTGCATTGGCGTATTGACGGTAATACGGCGCGCGAACGAAGACGGACGAACCACCTGCCATTCGCCGCCCGTTTTTTTCACTTCCACCACCGACACGCCCATCGCGTTCTGCCCTTTGCGGGCCTTGTCGAGACTCCAGTTCGCCGTACCGTCGGTAAACAGCATTCCGTTGTCGATGTATTCATGGTTCATCGCCAGCAGGCCATGCTCCGGGTTTTGTTCCCCCTGCGGCAGGCTGAACCACGCCATGCCGTCGTGGTGCATGCCCGCCTGCACGGCCTGTTCGTCCGTGGTGTTGCTGGCATCCGGCTTAAATGCCGGCATACTGTTTTTGATCCCCGTCGGGTCACCCCAGCGATAGAACGGGCGGGCAATATAGCCTTCCGGCACCCTTACCGTGTCTTCCGTTGAAATAGCGATACTGGTAAACCCAAGCGACACGGCTTTGGCCAGCGCGGAAGGCTTCGATACCGCGGCAACGGCATTTTCGGGTTTGATCAGAAAGGGGAATGAAACGGCAGCCCCCGCAACGGCGCCCGCCTGTAAAAAACGGCGACGGGAGAGAAATACCTCCGCCACCTCAGAGAATACCGGGTTAGCGCTGCGGTTGTTGATATCGTCACGATGTTCTTTTTTAAAAACGGATTTGAGGGGTCTGCCCATAGCGGCTTCCTGTCATTGGCCAAGAGGTAAGGAGTTGGCGACCAGTGTAAGAAGCTTTTGTTACATTTTTATAACAATGAGAGGAGTTGGGGCATCCCTGCCCCGGATAACGAGGTGGAACCTCAGAACTCGTAGCCCACCGAAACCTTAAAGGTTCGCGGTTCGCCCTGCGTGATATAGGTGCCGGAATCGTCCACGCTCGCCCAGTAGTTCTCGTTGGTGACGTTATCAATACCGGCACGAACCACCATTTGATTCTGTCTCTGGTTGACAGCAAAACGATAGCGCATACCGAGATCCAGCGTGGTGTAGTCATTAAGCTTTTTGCTGTTGGCCAGATCGGCATACTGCGAACCGGAATGATTCACCCGCGCGGTGGCGGTAAGCCCTTCAACCGGTTTAATGTCATACTCCGCGCCGAGTACCGCATAGAAGTTCGGAACACCAATCGCCTCATTCCCCTGATTCACCCCGTTGTTGGTTTTGGTCAGCGTTGCCTGCAGCCAGGTGGCGCTGGCGTTCAGACGCAGCCCCAGCGTCGGTTCGCCGAATACGTTCAGCTCCACGCCGCGGTTACGCTGTTCTGCATCCAGCCCGTAATGTTTGGTTTCACTGTCGAGGATGGCCGTCGGCATTTTTATCTCAAACAGCGCCAGCGAGCCGCCCACGCGGCCAAAGTCCGCCTTCACGCCGACCTCATTTTGCTTAGAATGAACGATGCCGGTGCTCTGACCGTAGTTAACGGCGGTGTTGGGCGCAGTTTTTCCCGGCTGTAGCGCTTCGGTATGGTTGGCGTAGAGCGAGATTTCCTCCCACGGTTTATAAACCACGCCATAGGTTGGCATCCAGCGGCTGCCGTCAAAACCGTCAGCGGGGTTTTCCGCCCCTGTCATTTTGTCATAGCCGCGAATCACCACCTTCTGATGGCGGGCACCGACGGTGAACAACAGTTTGTCGTCGAATACGCCCAGCGTATCGCTCAGCAACCAGCCTTGTGTGCGGGTACGCCCGCTGGTTCGGGGGTCGCTATAATCTCCCCCCTTCCCGTTCGAGTTTGTGCTGTCCGGAGCGGCCACCCCGCCGTTGTGATAAATATTGGTGTACGGATTCTCCGCCGTTTTCGACATTTTCCACGCGATCTTTTCGTTTTTGCTTTGCGCCGAATAACCAACGTTCACCTTGTGCGAAACAAAGCCAGTGTCGAACTGCCCGCGAAGGCCAGCCATTCCGCTCACTGTGTCGCTAATGCGATTGGTGTCGAGTCGGCTGACCATGGCCCTGCCGCTCTTGTCCAACAGCTTCGGCGCGCTGTAGATGCCTTCTTCGTGCGCGTGCTGCGCGCCGAGACCGGTATACGCCGTCCAGCTGTCGGTGATGTCGTACTCGCTGCGCCACATCCCGAACGTGTTGTCGATATCGCTGTAGGCCCACTTCTGCGAGAAATTGCGGTTATTGTCCGGGGGGGCAGGAATGAAATCGACCACGGAGATATTGACGCTGGTCGGGCTGCCGTGGAAGGTTTTTTTCTGATAGCCCAGATCCAGCGAGGTGCGGAAATTGTCGCCTTTGTAATCCAGACCGGTGGAGAGCAGCGTGGTACGGCGGCGGTCATCAGTAATGGTCGTTTCACCTTCGCGGTGAACCAGGTTCACGCGCGCGCCAAACTGGTCGTTGTCGCCAAAGCGACGGCCTGCATCGAGCGTGGCGCCAATCTGTGAATCGGAGGTGTAGTCCACGCCCACTTTCGCCTGCGACGCGTCGCCCGCATGCTTTGGCTCAAGGTTGATCATCCCGCCCACGCCGGAGCTTGCCGCGCCGTTCATCAGGGCGTTTGCCCCTTTGAAAATTTCAATGCGCTCGACCATCTGGGCATCCACTACCTGACGCGGCAGCACGCCGGACAGTCCGCCAAAGGTCATGTCATCGCCGTCAAACTTCAGGCCGCGGATGCGGAAGGTTTCGGCGCTGTTGCCGTACCCCTGAACGAACTGCACGCCCGCGTCGTTAGCCACCACGTCAGCAATGGTTTTTGCCTGCTGATCCTCCACCAGCTTCGCGGTGTAGCTGATGATGCTGAACGGCACGTCCATGGCGTTCTGCTGACCGAGCATCCCCAGCCTGCCGCCGTTAGCAACCTGACCGTCAAGAAACGCAGGCATCGGCGTGTCGCCGCCGGGAACGAAGTCGCCGCGCGTGGCCGCCTGCACTACGATGGTGTCTTCCGGGTTAACCGCCTTTTCTGCCGCCCATGCGGAGACTGAGAGCGCGCTGACCGTCAGCGCCAGAGCTGTTTTGGTGTTGTTCATGTGAATGCCATAGAAATAAGAAAAAACGGTGCCGGACAGCATCCTGCCCGGCCTTGTTATTATTTGTTCAGCGCAATGCGCACCACGCTGTCCGGCGCGTCGGTGGAATGGTCTTTATTGAATTTTTGCTTTACGGTGACGTAGAGGGTCTGACCATCCGCAGAAAGCAGCAGGCTGTTGGGATTCGGCGGCAGATCCCAGCTTTTTTTCAGGCGGTAATCGGTCGCGTTGAGGCTAAGCAATTTTCCGGATTCACGCTGGGTAATGTAGATCTCGTTACGTTTCGGGTTGAACGTCACGGCTAAGGAATCCCCCACGTCCAGTTGCTTCAGCACTTTGCCGCTGTGGATATCCAGCACCAACGTGGTTTTGGCTTTCGAGTTGTCGGTAACGAACAGACGACCGGTTTGCGGATCTTCCGCCATATTCAGCAGCAGAGCCGGTTTGTCGCCCAGTGGCTTCCAGCGCTTCTCGACGCGCTGATTGCGTGGGTTGATCACCAGGATCTCGCCGCCGCCGTTCGCGGCATAAATACGCTGCGTGGTGTCTGAGTAGTGCAGTCCGGTCATCCATTTACCGGTATTTTTGATGCGGGTTTTCAGCTTCAGCGTACCGGCGTCCACCACCCAAATCACTGCCGGATCGGCAACCGCGCCCACATACAGCAGCCCGTTATGCAGTAGCACCTGACGGGCGCCGTAAGGGAAGCCTTCCGGGTTACGCTCCGGGAACAGAATCCGATTTTTGACTTTGCCGTCTGCGGTATTGATTGCGCTCAGCCCGCCGTCCAGCGAATTTGTGACATAAACCGTTTTCCCCTCCGCTGACATCGCCATACCGAAGTTTTTCAGATCGGTATGGCTGCGACCCAGAGTTTGCAGAGTGTTAGCATCCAGCTTATAGACCACGCCGCCCTGCACGTCCTTAAAGCCTTCTGCGCTGGCGACGTACAGCGCATCGCCTGCCGGGTTTAGCGCCATTTCGTACAGGCCATCCGCCAGATCGCGCTTAATAAGATCCGTCGCAGCCGCTGACGCGGCCACATGTTCTGTCGTTGCCGGGGTCGCGGTGGCCGACGGCGTCGTGGCGCAGCCGGTTAACGCCGCCGCGATCAGCAGCGCGAGGACGGTGGTGGTCTTTTTCATGCCGGGTTCCTTACCGAAAGAGGCAATGCATTAAAATAATAAAGAGAATGAGAACTATACTTATTCTCTTTTTCATCGCAAGCAAATTTCGCTTAAAAAAGACCCTTTTTGAAACAGGGGTTCGGAACGCGAGGAGGCCCACCGAAAAATGGGCGAATCGAGAATTTCTGCGAATTATTCTGGACGAAAAGGCATGACAGACCACAAAATGCAGATTGCTGTTTTTTCCATAAATATCAAAAGTATGACTTAACCTAAATCGCGTCATTCTTGGGATGGTTACGCCAGGCTACGGGTGTCATGAATAAGATCATTAAACGACTCGAAATCGTTAAAAGCGCTATCGAACTTGAAGATCAGCAGATTATCCAGCAGCAGCTTGTGCATTTAAAACAAGAGGCTGGCGATCCTGCTCTTTACGCCATTGCCCTCGCCATTGAATCGGGTCGATTCAGCGATGCCATGCGCGACATCGCCGCCTGGCTGCAAAATCAACGTGCCCTCACCCATTGGCAGGACCCGGCCATTGCCGCCAGCAAGCTGGAGCTTAAGGCGCTGGAAGCCCAGTTGCGCGAGCTGATCGACACCCGTAATACCCGCATTCAGATCCTCGACGAATTTAATGACCAGTATCACCTGCGTCTTGGCCCCTTGATGAGCCGGATTCTGGCGTTGCGCCAACAACTGGCGGCCAGCGCCCGGCGCAAACAGGAAGTGGAACGTCAACGGCGTGAAAAGGATTATCGTGCCTGCCAGCAGTATATTTCGCTGGCTATCGAAAGGTTAGCGCTGCTCAAACTGCAATGGATGGCGATAAGTTCAACCTCCCGCGAAGCCGTAACAGTGCGAGAGCGTATTCAGCAGCAAACGGAACTGATTGCCGATCTGCTCGCTGAAATCCGCGAGCTGGAAAGCGACGCTACCCACCATGATGACGGCGCGGCCCGTCAGGCGCAGGAAGACGCGGCCAATGAATATCAGGAATACCAGGAACAGCAGCAGGACGCCCTGCACCGTTTTGCCCGCGACCAGCGTCTTTCCGCGGACGAACGCAATGAGCTTAAGCGCCTGTGGCGACAAGCCAGCCGCCTGTGTCATCCTGACGTGGTCGCCGATGATCTTAAAGAGAAGGCGCATCAGATGATGGTGAAGCTTAACCTCGCGCGGCAGAATGCCGATCTGGCGGCAATTCGTTCGCTGCTTTCGCAATTGCAAAGCGGTCTGGAGCCGATGATGGCCAGCGACAGGCTGAATAATCTGGAACATTTGCAGAAAAAAATTCGCCAGTTGCGCAGCCAGATAGAAGCGTTACTGAAAGAGATTGCGGAACTGGAAGCGGAAAACGCCTGGCGTCTGGCGACATCGGTACAGGACAAAGAAGCGTATTTCGCTGAGCAGGAGCGCGCATTAGCTGCGCTTCGCGATACGCTGGAAGTGCAGGTAAAACACGTCGAGCAGGAACTGCTGGCAGGTTAACCGCAACGTTTTGTCGGTGTGTTACAAAATCCCTGCTGTTGGGTTGAAGCCCCGATAAGCGCCTTAATTGGCTTTAAGAAAACGTTTTAAGCGGCATACGGCTTAGCGCAACTCTACGCAGAATCCCTCAGTGATGCAGAGGGATTTTTTTCCGTGGAGTCATCTGAACGCACAGCCATTTACTCTGTACTATGAATAACGTTTTAATAAAGCTGGGATCGCCTCCGGCGGGATCGGCGGTGAAAAATAAAATCCCTGAGCTTTATCGCAGCCCATCCCAATCAGCCAATCGTTTTGCGCTTCCTCTTCGACGCCTTCCGCCAGAGCCTCAACCCCAACGTTATGTGCCAGCGAAATTATCCCCTCCACCAGTTGCGCCGATCTCGCCCCTTCCGGCACCGCCGCAAGAAACGATTTATCCATCTTTAAGGTGTCAAAGGGATAGCGCAGCAAATAGTCAAGATTGGCGTGTCCGGTGCCAAAGTCATCCAGCGCGAAGGTGATCCCCAGCGCCTTCAGCTCACGCATATTTTTCGCCGCGATCTGGCATTCGTACAGAGGCTGTGTTTCCGTGACCTCAATTTCACAGCGCCGCGGGTCCAGACCGTATTTCGCAAGATTATGCTGGACCCGCGCGGGTAATTGCGGGTCACATAGTTCAAGGGCCGAGAAATTGATCGACAATGACAGGTATTCAGGCCAGCCTGCCGCCGTCTCCCACGGCGTTTTCGTCACCATCTCTTCCACGGCCAGGAACTGACCGCTGTTTTCTAACAGTGAAATAAACATATCCGGCGGCACCATTCCCATTTCCGGGCTGTTCCAGCGCATCAACGCCTCGAATGCGCAAATGCGTCCGGTGCGCAAATTAAAGATCGGCTGATATACCATATAAAGCTGCTGAGTCTGTTTCGCGCCTTTTAAGGCTTTCAGCACGGCGCCGGAATCTGCCACTTTTCCCTCCTGATGTTATCCTTCCATTGGGTACCACGCCGCGCGCATCGCCCTCGCGAAGTCGTACCTGAACCAGAAATATTACAGGCAAACTTACGACAGAAAGGATAAGCGATGGTTGAATCTGACTATCAATTTATTCAGTTCCGCAGAGTTTGCCAAACCCAGCTTCACAATAATTTTCATCTTATGCGTCTGGATGGTTTTGTAACTCAGGCTGACCAGGCTTGAGATCTCCTGCGGTGAATAACCGCCCACCAGTAAACGGAGAACCTGCTGCTCGCGGTCGGTGAGTCTTTTTTGTGAACGAAATAGCTGTGGGCTCCAGTACTCGCTCGCCAGTGTGGCCAGTCGTCGGTAATCCCGTAGCGGTGATTTATCCGTCAATACGATGGCCTTTTCAACATACAATAACTCGGTGCACAGTTTTGCCAGACGACTGTCAGCGATAACCACCACCGTATTGTCGTGAACGTTAAATCTGTTTTTATTTAAATAATTCACAAAGTCCGCACAGGCGTGTTTATGGCTGGTGAGATTAAAAATCATCGTACGATGGCGATAACGCGCGGCGTTATTGACCATAACCCGCCAGGGGACAGGCGTGACTTCAACATGTTTACTTTTTAAATAGTCAGAGATGCCCTGACCCACAAAATCTCCACATCCACTCATTAACATGAAAGCCTCCCTTCTGGTTTAAATTTTTATAAAGTTTTAAGCTTATTGCTCAACAAAATATTAATGATGACTTTTTCGACCCCGGACTCCTCACGAGGATGTTTGAATTGAAATTTGCAGGAGATTTGTTGACTGGCATAAAGCTGATTATTTTCGTCAAATTCTTGTATGGGTACGACGTTGACCACTCGGAGATCCAGGTGGAGCGAACCGAACTGTTCAAATTCAAGCAATGCCCCTTTGATTAGCGCGTCTTTATACAGAAATCGCGTATTCACACTCGGTGACATTAGCGCACAGCCGCCGCGGGAGATATTTTTGATTTGTAGACTGTAATTTTCGCCGTTTTTATAACGACCCAGACAATAAAAATGCTGGCCTTTCAGAAAGGAAAAGCGCTGATGTTGCCGACGTTGCACAAAAAAAATAACGTCAGGAATGTAATACGCTAGCCCGCCCTTCATGTTAGCCGTCAGCGAGGGACTAAACCTGGCGTTAAACTTAATAATGCCTCTTTCGCTATGCAGAATGAAATGCTGGATCGAAGAAGGAATAACCTCGCTGCGTTCAACAATAACGAAATAATCAAAGTCCACCTTTTCCAGCTGCGTGACCACACTGTTTTCCTTGAATTTCAACTCCAGTTTGGTTTTTCTGAGAAGTTCTTCACGAATAATGGCCACGATTTCAAATTTATTTTCCTTTGCCATTCCAAATCCCATAGTCAATCCTTATTTTTCGTAATCCAGATACTTCTCATTTAATTAAAATAAAAAAGAAGGAGAATTTTCCTGACTGATAGTTTTTGTTTACCATAAGGGATTCTCTTTCAGATATTTCGCACGATATTAAGTTTTTAGCTATTTTTATTGATTAATTGATTTGTAAAAACATTCAGTGAAGTGTAAAACTGGCCCACTTTATGCGTGCAAAAATCCCAACTTAACGAAAATTTCATTACAAAAAGGGATAATTCGGCTAAAAAACGAAGCACCATGAAATAAAAAAATGGACGAGGGGAACGGCTTTCAGTACGCGATAAACATCGCTGTTTTTCTGCGCAACACGCTGGTGAATATGTCCTCAGTCACGTCGAGCGGAATTAATCCGCTCTTTCAGGAGAAAATAAATACAAAAAATGATGAAAAAAACGCTTACAGGAGAGGAAAAACAGCGAGGGATTTCATTCAAACGAAATGAAGGTATCCGACCGGTGCGGTGACACCGGGCCGGATAATGTGAATAAGATTATCTCCTCCCTGCGGCGTGATGCCTGCGCAACCACATCAGCTTATAGGCGGCGGGAATAATAAACAGCGACAATAGCGGCGCGGTAATCATCCCACCAATCATTGGCGCGGCGATGCGGCTCATCACCTCTGACCCGGTCCCTGTGCCCCATAAAACAGGCAGCAGACCGGCAATGATAACCGCCACGGTCATCGCTTTCGGCCGCACCCGGAGTACCGCGCCGTGATAAAGCGCATCGTCGAGTTTCTCTGCCGTGAAGGTCTGCGGATTATTCAGCGCTGGCTCGGCCTCTATGGCATGACGCAGGTACATCAACATCACCACGCCAAACTCAGCGGCGACGCCGGCAAGGGCGATAAACCCGGTTCCCGTCGCCACCGACAAATGGAACCCCATCCCGTAAAGAAACCAGATCCCGCCCACCAGCGCAAACGGCACGCTGGTAATGATTAACAGCGCCTCGCCAACGCGACGGAACGCCAGGTACAGCAGAACAAAAATGATCATCAGCGTCATCGGCACCATCATTTTAAGCTTATGATTCGCCCGCTCCAGCAGTTCAAACTGTCCGGAAAACGCGACGCTGGTGCCGGGCTTCATCTGCACGTTTTTCGCAATCGCCTGCTTGAGATCGTTCACCACGGAAACCATATCCCTGTCGCGGGCGTCGATGTAGATCCAACTGGTGGGGCGCGCATTTTCCGTTTTTAACATCGACGGGCCGGACGTGATGTTGACCTCCGCCACATCAGCCAGCGTGATTTGCTGTTTTAACGGCGTCAAAATCGGCAACTGCCGTAGCGCCTGCGGGCTGTCGCGATAGTTCTGCGGATAACGCAGATTAATCGGATAGCGGGCGATGCCCTCCACGGTCTCCCCCACCATCGCCCCGCCGATCGCAGAGGAGACGAACAGCTGTACGTCGCCGACCGTCATCCCGTAGCGCGCCGCTTTTTCCCGATCAATGTCGATATGGAGATAACGTCCGCCTTCCAGACGTTCCGCCAGCGCAGAGGTTACCCCCGGTACAGTTCTCGCGACGTTCTCGATCTGTTCGGCCATCGCGTCAATATCCGCCAGCACGTTGCCGGACACTTTGATGCCAATGGGACTTTTGATGCCGGTGGAAAGCATATCGATGCGGTTACGAATCGGCGGCACCCACAGGTTTGCCAGCCCCGGCAGACGAACGGTCTGGTCCAGTTGCTCAATGATTTTTTCCATCGTCATCCCCGTACGCCACTGATCCTGCGGCTTAAGCTGAATGGTGGTTTCCACCATTTCCAGCGGTGCGGAATCCGTTGCGGTTTCTGCTTTGCCGGTTTTGCCGAAAACCCGCGCCACTTCCGGCACGCTCATAATCAGCTTATCGGTTTTCTGCAACATGCTGGCCGCTTCCGCCGCCGAGATCCCCGGTAGCGTGGAAGGCATATACAGCAAGTCGCCTTCGTTAATCTGCGGTAAGAACTCGCCGCCCACTTTGCCGAGCGGCCAGGCAACCGTCAGGACAGAAAGTAGCGCCAACAGCAGCGTGGTTTTCGGCCAGCGCAGCACGTTCAGCAGCAGCGGATGGTAAAGACGGATCAACAAGCGGTTCAGGGGATTGCGGCTTTCTGCCGGAATATTGCCGCGGATCCACAGCCCCATCAGCACAGGAATCACCACAATCGCCAGCAGCGCCGCACCGGCCATTGCCCAGGTTTTTGTGAACGCCAGCGGCCCGAACAGACGCCCTTCCTGGCCTTCCAGGGTAAAGATAGGGATGAAAGAAAGGGTAATAATTAACAGACTGATGAACAACGCAGGTCCCACCTCGACGGAGGCCTGCGTAATCACCTGCCAGCGCGTCTCGTTATCGATGTTTTTCCCCGGATGCTGATGCGCCCACTCCTCCAGCCGTTTATGGGCGTTTTCGATCATCACAATCGCAGCGTCGACCATTGCGCCAACGGCGATAGCGATACCGCCAAGCGACATGATATTGGCGTTAAGCCCCTGAAAATGCATCACAATAAATGCAATACACAATCCCAGCGGCAAAGAAATGATCGCCACCAGCGCGGAACGCAGGTGCCAGAGAAACAGCGCGCAGACCAGCGCCACGACAATGAACTCTTCCAGCAGCTTATCGCTAAGATTGTCGATGGCGCGGTCAATCAGCCCGCTGCGATCGTAGGTTGTTACGATCTCCACCCCTTCCGGCAAACTGCGTTTCAGGGTGTCCAGCTTGTTCTTCACGGCGGAGATAACCTCGCGCGCATTTTTCCCGGAGCGCAGGATCACCACCCCGCCCGCCACTTCGCCGTCGCCGTTCAGTTCGGCGATCCCCCGGCGCATTTCAGGACCGATTTGCACCCTCGCCACATCGCGCAGATACACCGGCACGCCGTTTTCATTCGTCTTCAGGACGATATGATTGAAATCCTCCAGCGATTGCAGATAGCCGCTGGCGCGCACCATGTATTCCGCTTCCGCCAGTTCGACCGACGACCCGCCCGCCTCTTGATTTGACGTGCTCAGCGCGGCCTTTACCTCCGCCAGGCTGATGCCGTACTGGGCAAGTTTCATCGGATCAATGACCACCTGATATTCTTTCACCACCCCGCCGACCGAAGCCACCTCCGACACGTCGGGAATCGTTTTAAGTTCATATTTCAGAAACCAGTCTTGTAACGAACGCAATTCGGCCAGATCGTGCTTACCGCTGCGGTCGACCAGCGCATATTCAAAGATCCAGCCAACGCCTGTGGCGTCCGGTCCCATTTCCGCGCTCACTCCGGTGGGAAGTTTTCCCTGCACCTGATTAAGATATTCAAGCACTCGCGAACGCGCCCAGTACGGATCGGTGCCGTCTTCAAAAATGACGTACACATACGAATCGCCAAACTGCGAGAAGCCTCGCACCGTTTTGGCGCCCGGCACGGACAGCATCGTGGTCGTTAACGGATACGTGACCTGATTTTCCACGATTTGCGGCGCCTGCCCTGGGTAACGCGTTTTGACAATCACCTGCACGTCGGAGAGATCGGGTAGCGCGTCCACTGGCGTATTCACAATGGTCCAGGTTCCCCAGACGCCAAGGAAAAGCGCGCCAATGACGATCAGAAAACGGTTGGCGACCGAGCGGCGGATTATCCATTCAATCATCTGCGTTCTCCTCAGTGCGCATGCGCGGCGGGCGTGGATGTGTCAGGAGTGGACGCCGCTCGCATTCGATCCAGCGCGCCAGCGATATTCGCTTCGGAGTCAATCAAAAACAGACCGCTGGAAACCACGTTTTCCCCTTCTTGCAAGCCGGAACGGATTGCCGTTAATCCCTGCGATGACTGGAATACCGACACCCGTTTCGGCACAAAGCGCCCTTCATTATCAACCGTAATCACCCGCTGTTCGCTGCCGGTGTCGATCAGCGCTTTTGTCGGGATCAGCAGCATTGGCTCGCTTTGGCTGTTGAGGCTAAGAAAAGCGTTCATGCCTGGCTTCAGCGCTTCGTCGGGGTTGTCCACTTCCAGACGCAGTTGCAGGGTACGGGTTGAGGCATCCGCACTCGGCAACAGCGTCCATTTGCGGAAGGTGAAATGCATGTCGGGACGGGCCGGTATGGTCAGTGAAAACTGCGAGGCGTCTTTAATCAGCCACGCAATGGACTCCGGCACGGCAGCCGTTACCCAGACCGGATTCATTCCCTGAATCTTCGCCACCACATTATCTTTGCTGATGTTCATTCCGGCGCGTAAATCAAAGGCGGTAATCACGCCGTCGATCGGCGCGGTGAGGGTGAAGCGGGTCTGAATCTTGCGGGTGGTAATCAGGCGGCGAAGATCCGCTTCCGGCATGCCGGCCAGGCGCAGGCGTTCAAGGATCCCCTCAACCTGGCTGGCGGTTCCGCCTGTCTCCTTCAGCAGCAGATATTCACTTTGCGCTTCCACCCAGTCAGGAATGGTCAGCTCAAGCAGCGGCGCGCCCTTTTTCACTTTATCGCCGACGGTCAACGGCCAGACTTTTTCGATAAACCCGGCGGCGCGCGCCTGCATAATCGCATACTGATATTCGTTGTAGCTGACGTTCGCCGGGAAAGTCTGCGCAAAGGTCAGCGCCCCCCGGCGAACGACCCCGGTTTTCACGCCGAGGTTTTGCGTCTGTGTGGGGTCAATCCGCACGCCCGGCGCGACGGCGTTTGCGCTTTCTTCATCGGCGTATTTCGGCACCAGGTCCATATCCATAAAGGGCGATTTCCCCGGCTTGTCGAAGCGGGTATTCGGGTACATCGGGTCGTACCAGAACAGCACCTTGCGGGCGTCGTTTTGTGCGGTAGACGACGCATCGTCAGGCCCGCGATCGGCTGTGAAATACGCGTAACCGCCCACGGCGATAAGTCCGCCAGCCAGCATGCTGCCGATAATCAGCGCGATATTTTTCATGAGGTCATGCCCAACGTTGAAATAAAGAAAAATTACTGACGCTTAATGTCCTGCAATAACGAAATATTCCCCTGCTGGACAAAATGAAAGGTGACGCTATCGCCAGGCGTGATCCCGTTAAGCTGCGTTTGCGGCGTGAGGGTAAAGCGCATGGTCATGGCCGGCCAGTTCAGCGCCGGGATCGGCTCGTGCGCAATGGTGACCTTCTTGCTTTCCCCGTCTATGGCTTTGACGACTCCCGTTGCGCTCACCACCGGGCTGTGTTCAGCGGCAATCATCCCGTCATGATGATGTTCACTGGCCTGGACATGGGCTGCCAGCACAGAGAAAACCGTTACTACGACTGCTTTAAAGAGATTGTTCATAAGTCACCTTTCAGAAGGAGTGAATTTTGCCGGACGGCGACTGGCGCCTGAACCGGCTACAGGAGGCCTGGCCCGCTGCCGGGGGATTTATTCCACCCAGCCGCCGCCGAGGGCGGTATACAGTTTGATTTCGTTAACCTGGCGGGCGTAATTGAGGTCCAGCAACGTTTGTTGGGTTGAAAACAACGAACGCTCCGCGTCCAGCACGTCGATGTAACTCACCGCACCGTGGCGATAGAGCGCTCTGGCGCGTTGCAGGGTAATGTGCAGCGACGCGAGGTAGCGTTGCTGGCCGCGAATCTGCCCGGCCAGACTCTGGCGCAGCGCCAGCGCGTCAGCGACCTCTTTAAACGCGTTCTGGATTTTTTGCTCGTAATTGACCACCGACTGCTGTTGACGGATCTCGGCCAGATCGAGACTGGCCTGATTACGACCGGCATTGAAAATCGGCAGCTCCACCTTGGGGATGAAGCTCCACATGCCGCCCGCCGCGCTGAATAAGTTCGTCAGAGCGCTGCTGCTGCCGGAAATGCCGCTGGTCAGGCTAATGGAGGGGAAAAACGCCGCCCGCGCCGCGCCAATATTGGCGTTCGCCGCCATCAGCGTATGCTCTGCCTCCATAATGTCCGGTCGTTGCAATAAGATGTGCGACGACAGCGCAGGCGGCAGGGTTACAGCATGGAGATCGCCCTCGCCAGCGGCGTTTTCCTCCGGTAGCCGGGCATAGGCGCCCAGCAGAAGCTGTAACGCGTTATTGGCCTGCGCCAGTTCCCCCTGACGTTTGGCGATGTCGCTGCGGGTGCTTTCAATAACGCCGCGCGCCTGTTCCAGCGCCAGCACATTACTGGTACCGGTGACCAGTTGCTTTTCCACCAGCGCATAAGAACGCTGATAATTGCCTAACGTTTCTTCGGCAACCCGAAGTTGAGCCGCCGCAAGTCGCTGACTGAAATAGCTTTGCGCCACGTTCGAAACCAGCAAAATATGGACCGCCCGACGGGCTTCTTCGCTGGCAAAAAAGTTCTGTCGGTCGGCTTCGCTCATGTTTTTCAGCCGACCAAAGAAATCCAGATCAACACTGAGATTCAGTCCCGCGTCGTATTCGCGGCTGGTTCCGCTGTCGCCCTTGAGATTTCCGCTCCAGCTTCCGCTGCCTTCTGCGTTCAACTGCGGGTAGCGGTCGGCGTCGGTGACCCGGTACTGCGCCCTCGCCTCCTGCACTTTCAGCGTCGCCATGCGTAAATCCCGGTTATTACGCAATGCCTCGCTAATAAACGTTTTGACTTGAGGATCAACGAAAAACTGCCGCCAGCCGCTGTCCTGATAGTTCGCAGGCGCGGTCATCAGACGGTTGTGGCTCAGCGAAAACTGCTGCGGCACCGGTAAGGCCGGGCGCTGGTAGTCCGGCGCCAGCGAGCATCCTGTCAGCAGCAGCGCCGTGCTGAGGGTAAAAAACCTGAATGTGCACATAAGCCTGATTAACATAAGGAAAGATGCGGGTAACTTTACCTGGCGCTCTCTGTTCAGGCGGTGACAGCAAAATGACAAAGCTGTCATTTTCCCGGAAGGCGATTGCTATCCGATCTGACTTCTCTAGAATTGGGAGACGCCACGTAAACAGGCGGCGGAAGGAGGATGCGTTGAAGATACTGATCGTCGAAGATGAGAAAAAAACCGGGGAGTATCTGACCAAAGGGCTGACGGAAGCGGGCTTTGTGGTCGATCTTGCGGATAACGGCCTGAATGGCTATCACCTGGCGATGACCGGCGACTACGACCTGCTCATTCTCGACATTATGCTGCCCGACGTTAACGGCTGGGATATTGTGCGTATGCTGCGCGCTGGCGGAAAAGGGATGCCGATTCTGTTACTCACGGCGCTCGGCACCATTGAACACCGGGTGAAGGGACTGGAATTAGGCGCGGACGATTATCTGGTTAAGCCGTTCGCCTTCGCCGAGCTGCTGGCGCGCGTCAGAACGCTGCTGCGGCGCGGCGCCGCGGTGATTGTTGAAAGTCAGTTTCAGGTGGCGGACCTGAATGTCGATCTGGTCAGTCGCAAAGTCAGCCGGAGCGGAATGCGGATCACTCTCACCAGCAAAGAGTTTACCCTGCTTGAGTTCTTTCTCCGTCACCAGGGCGAGGTACTGCCGCGCTCGCTGATCGCCTCCCAGGTGTGGGATATGAATTTCGACAGCGACACCAATGCCATCGATGTCGCCGTGAAACGTCTGCGCGGCAAGATTGATAATGACTTCGAACCCAAACTGATTCAGACCGTGCGCGGCGTGGGCTACGTGCTTGAGGTGCCGGATGCGCAGTAAGCGACCTTTTTCCCTGGCGACACGCCTGACTTTTTTTATCAGCCTTGCCACAGTCGCCGCTTTCTTTGCCTTCGCCTGGATCATGATCCAGTCGGTAAAAGTCCATTTTGCCGAACAGGACGTGAACGATCTCAATGAAATTAGCGCCACGCTGGAGCGCATACTCAGCCATTCCGATGAACCGGAATCCCGGCGGCTGGAGATTGTGCAAAATGTGGTTGCTGGTTATTCAAACGTCCTCATTGCGCTGGAGGACACCCGCGGGCGGGCGCTTCTGCATTCGCCTGGCGCGCCGGACATCCGGCAATTTCTCGCCACCGCCGAGCCGGACACCACCGTTCCCGGCGGCAACGTGTGGCTGATCAACGAGCCAGCGAAGCAAATGACCGGACACGGCACCCACGCCAGCTGGCGCATGATCCGCCTGCCGGTCGGTCCGCAGATTGACGGTAAACCGGCATATACTCTGTACATGGCGTTGTCGATCGACTTTCACCTCCATTACATTAACGATCTGAAAAACAAGCTGATCATGACCGCGTCGATCATTAGCCTGGTGATCGTCTTTCTGGTTTTATTCGCGGTCTATAAAGGACACGCGCCGATTCGCCGCGTTAGCCGACAGATCCAGAACATTACCTCGAAAGATCTCGACGTTCGCCTTGACCCGCAAAATGTCCCCATTGAGCTGGAACGACTGGTGCTCTCTTTCAACCACATGCTGGAACGTATTGAAGATGTCTTTACCCGCCAGTCTAATTTTTCTGCCGACATCGCGCATGAGATCCGCACGCCCATCACCAACCTGGTGACGCAGACGGAGATTGTTCTTAGCCAGCCGCGAACTCAAAAGGAACTGGAAGAGGTGCTCTATTCCAGCCTTGAGGAACTGAGCCATATGGCAAAAATGGTCAGCGACATGCTGTTCCTGGCCCAGGCGGACAACCACCAGCTTATTCCAGAGAAAAAAGCGCTTAATCTGGCCGAGGAAGTCAGTAAGGTGTTCGACTTTTTTGAAGCGCTGGCAGAGGAGCGTGGCGTCACGCTGCGCCTTGAGGGCTGCCCGTGCCATGTTTTCGGCGATCCGGGAATGTTGCGCAGAGCGCTGAGCAATTTATTATCAAACGCGTTGCGTCATACGCCTGGCGGCGAAACCGTCATCGTCAGGCTAAAAGAGATTGACGATCGGGTGCGCATTGAGGTTGAAAACCCGGGAACGCCGGTTGCGGCGGAACATCTGCCGCGTCTGTTTGATCGTTTCTATCGCGTGGACCCCTCCCGCCAGCGCAAGGGCGAAGGCAGCGGCATAGGCCTGGCGATCGTCAAGTCGATTGTAACGGCGCATCACGGAAAAGTGTCGGTGACGTCTGACGCCCGCGCGACCCGCTTTACGCTGAGTTTGCCGAAAGCGCTGCGCTGACAGGTCGCTACCGGTGGCGTCAGCGCTAAGAATCCTCCTAAATCAAAGGAGGCAATGGCGGTGAATTTTTAACCCACACAAAATTTTAACACTTCATACACATAATGATATTGCCCGGCGGACGATGTCCAACACGTCACGGCTCCTGACGTCACGGTTTTTCCTCCGCCCGCCTTTTCGTCAACCTATGACCACGCCAATGCGGTTACGCTAAATAATTCCACCTGGCGCACAATTTTTATTCTTCTTTGAAACAAAAAATCCGAAAAAAAAGGCATGTCTGGCCGCTGACTATTTATCCGGCAAATTATTAACAGAATAGCGTTATTACCGTCAGAATTTTGTGCGTGTCCGATCACGGTCATTATTGTTAATCGCACGTTGTCATTTTTTAAATCGATAGAATTCAAATTATTGCAAAGCAAAAAAGGTCATTCTTATTTTTTATTGTGCATTAATTCACTGAATGTTACCGTCCTGACACCGATGAACAGCGATCAGGATAATCAGGGAGGTTCGGTGAAGGTCTATGCATTATAACCTCCTGTGGCTTATTTGGGGGCTTTGGCTGTATCTCATTATTCATTATGGCGTGGGTGATCAACATTTTTACCTGACGATAAAATCGCGATGGAAAGTGATTGCCATAATTATTTTAACCTGTGGTTTATTTTATGCTGTTTATTTAATTTTATCATCGACGGGGATCAGAACCATGTTCAAACGTAAAGAGCAAAACACCACGTTTGCCGACACTCATGCAGACATCAACATCGCCTCTTCTCTTAACCCTTCTCAGGTTTCTTACCTCGGCGACGATGTGGAATTGACGGTAAAACCGACGCAGCAAAGCCCGCTGGAACCGTCGGTCGCCGTTATCCCGGAAACCTGTATTATTAAGGGCGAGCTTAACTCCACCAGCGATATTCACGTAAATGGCCGCATTGACGGTGTTATTCGCTCTGAAAAAACCGTTCATATTCTGAAAAGCGGTCACGTTGAAGGGGATATTATAGCCTATGCCATTGCCGTCGACGGCGTTCTGAATGGCAATTGTATCGGCGGCGAAGTCAGCATTAATGCGCAGGGAATGGTAAATGGTCAGGTAAAAAGTGACTCACTGGCCATTCATAAAAATGGCCGTTTTTACGGTAACTCTTTACCGCGCAGCGACGAAGAAGCGCAAAAAAATGAATTTATCAGCGCCATGGATGCGGTAAAAGAAAATACCATCGACCTGGCCAGTTTTTATAAAGAGTGACAGGAAGATATTCGCGCCGGATGGCGGCTTTGTGCTGTCCGGCCTGAATACCGACAGGTAAACGCGCCAGGAAATGGCGCCCCCTGCAGGATTCGAACCTGCGACCGACGGCTTAGAAGTTCCTCGGACTATCTAGGATAACAACAACTTACTCCATCACCACTGCGCTCACACGTCCCACCTTCGCAAAACATGTAAAGCCTTGCAAACCGATGCAAAGCTTTACGTGTCTCATTTCTGTCTCACATCACCGGGCAATCATCAAACTCACCAGAACGCGCATCGTTGATGATGTACGTGATCACCCCAAACAGATGCGACTCATCATCAAACAGGCTGGTCGGCTTTGGTATCTCCTCTGCCACTCCTGTCTCCAGATTAATCAGATGTGGTTTAGGGTAACGCTTGTATCGCTTCACCCTGAACTCATTGTCAACTGAACACACCAGTAACGAGCCATCAAACGGCGTCAGTGAACTGTCAACGACGAGCAAAGCACCAGACATGATGCCTTCTCTCCAGTACGTTTGCCCTGCCCGCATGAAGTACGTAGCCGATGGTTTGCTGATTAACGTCTCGTCGAGCGATATGCGCTGTTCAACGTAGTCTGCTGCTGGCGATGGGAATCCCATGATGCACCTCCGATAAATACTGTGATTATGTACAGTATTACTGATCGTTAGTGTCGATCAATAGCGTTTGTGGTGCTACACTTAGAATCTTTCCTGGCACACTGATTTTCATAGTGACAACTTTAAAGTTCATAACTACACACATGACCAGACAACTTAATGGAATACAGGTTTTGCGTGGTGTCGCAGCCTTAATCGTCGTTTTAGGACATAACAGATCTCTGTATGGGCACATAGAGAGTGGTTCTTTTATAGACTATCTGACAATGCAGGCAACGTTTGGTGTTGAGATATTTTTCATAATAAGTGGATTCATAATCACTTACTCCACAAGAAATGCTTCAGGGGATTCACTCTCTAGGTTTTATTCATTTCTGATTAAGCGCATATTTAGAATATACCCAATATATTTTATTGTATTAAGTATATATGTTTCTTTGTTTTGCTATAATTTTAACGAAGGGCACTTCACTCTTTATGAATTTACCTTAAGTAATATCATTAAATCTTTCTTGCTTATACCGCTTGATCCAAACATAAGCCCTCCTTTTTATGGATGGGGGACTCTCATTGTCTCATGGACTCTTGGCTATGAGATGTATTTCTATCTAGTTTTTTCATTTGCTTTATTAATTTCCACGAAATACAGAAGCTATATTTCAATAGTCATGTTGATGGCTGTATATTTGTGTCTATCTATTTCCTTTGGTAACCCAATAGATTTTAATGCCAATACATTCCATGTTCCTTTCTATGGATATCATAGCTATCTAGGGTTTACTGGAAATCCAATAATATTTGACTTTGTTCTAGGTATGTTAATTGCTGAGTGCTATATGCGCTTTCATAAGGAAGTGTTCGAAAATAAAATAATTGGATATCTATCTATTCCAGTTATAACTTTATGCTTTATGATGTGGCTTACAGGATTTAAATCAGGCCAAGGTATAACTAATACTGGGTTTATCGCTTGCTTGATAGTCTTTTGCGCAATATGCATAGAAACATCTACAAAAATTGAGTACCCAAAGTTTATGCTATTGATGGGAACTTGCTCATACTCTATTTACCTCATCCACGTCCCGATTAAAAAAATAATAGAGATTTATGGAAAGGATATTCCATTTATCCCACAAGAGTCATCGGTAATGATGTATTTGATGTCAATTTCAGTGTCAATAAGCCTATCTATACCAATGTACTATCTGGTAGAGAAAAAGTTTATAGATATAGGTCATAATCTATCCAAGAAAATATAATAACAGTGCCGCCTTTTATTTGGCGGCACTAAAATAAAAGCATTTAATTATTATTTAATTGGAGGCTCAGGCCAAGTAATGTTTGGTGCAGTAGATGTATCAACTGCATCAAGCTCATCAAGATAATCAAGCCACAAATTGTATTGTGCTAATTCATCCCCTTTCAGCCGACCAATAGATGCTTTTCCTGGCCACTGCTTGCTATTTATATAGCTGTTTGTTTCATCGATACGTGACGCTTTTTCGTTTTCAGCAACTGCAATCTGCTGCTCGTGAGTAAGTGGTGGCGTTGAAACCCAGATAGGATAACCGTTTTCGTCGCTCCCTCTCATCTTTCCTGGTGGGGGTGTTCCGGTGTATGTTGCAAATACAGTTTCGTCAACCCCAACCCCATCAACAGGCCAGCTTCCCGCATCCTCATAAGAACTCTTTAGCTCCAGGGGATAGAAGGCATTACTGATAGCACTAAAAGCATATTTCATTATTATATCCCCACCGATATCCATGCAATGTTTGTCGCTGTTCGGTTAAATATCCCAGAACCGACAAGCCACGCAGATAGATAAAACCCTGCATTATCAATCACCTGACAACCTGCAATGTTCGCTGCATTAGAATCAGTTCCACCTCCGGTAACTCCATAACATTGCGTTGGAAAAGGAATGGGGAAGTTAATAATTACTGGGCCACTAGTGCTTGATGGATGATATCCATACTGGATAATTTTACCAGATGGAAATTCCATCCAACCAGGACCTGCAGTAAATGAGGTCATGTCTGGTATTTGATTTGTCCCTGTTCCAACATCTTTGTATGCTGCCGTTCCCAGGCTTAAAATATCAGCAATATCTTTAGCTACTTTAACCCATCCTGTCGTGATGCTGTTTGGGTCGGCTGTGTTTCCATCTATCGTGCAGCGATAAATTGTTTTTAAATCATTGCCAAGAACGAATGCTCCTGAAGGGTATCCACCAATAGAAGCAGCAAACGCAGAATCGAAAGTGTTTAATGCGCCTGTGCTTGACCATCTTCCTAGAGCAGAAAGCTCATAGAGGATCTGATTCATGTTCTGCCCTTTGGGTGGTTTCCCTCCAGCAGTCTTCAATGTCATCGTGATAGGTGGGAAACCAGACTCATATGATGCTGCGTTATCTCCAGATGGAGTGGTGGGAAGAATTGCATCTCTCTGACCATTTATGCCAAAAGGTTTAGGTTGCTTCTCTGGTGCGTCTGTGCGATTCATGTTTAATCTCGGTAGAATATGCCATCGTTGAATGGATAGGCGTCAGATGCAAATCCGAAATATGGACTAACTATCTGATTAATGTTTACCAGAACTCCACTTGGAACGGGAGTTACGTCATAATTCATGAGGATTGATTCTTCATAAGGTGCAAGTTCAAATTCAAAGGTGAGACCAATAGTCATATCTCTATAATTAACGCAATAGGCCCTTCCTCGCTGGAAGAAGAGTATTTTAAGGAATCTATTTATTTCAGGAATTGTTGCGATGCTGATATTTGTAAATGCCTTACAGAATATAAGAGTTCTGTAAGCATCGTCGCCAAGTCTGACATTTGTCGTTTCCTGGATCCCGCCAAAGAAAGGTGAGTCGTTAAATGGTGTGGGGTAATCTGGATCTGCATCATCTGCTTCATTGAAACCGAAGGAGCTGCTTTCTATCGGTGCGTTAATGTAGCGACTGATTCCAGCTATCTTACCCCACATATCAAGCCCGAATGTTTCGCAAGTTGTCAGGTCCCATACTTTAGAAATAAATTCATCGGTAAAGTTATCAAGGCTTACCGCTTGATTGAACGTATCAATAATGGAAAGTAGTTTTTTACTTGCGGAATATTGGGTGAGAATGGTTTCTTCCCACATGAATACCTCTTAAGACAACGTTACAGTGATGTCTGATTCCTGAATGGTTGGTACCTGATCTATCCCCATGGTTGATGCGGGCCCAAAAGTTGTTCCATTGAGAGATACTTCAAGACTCAGTATTCCTACCGTATCTGGAGAAATGGAAATCACAGGTGCGTAATATTTACCGGCATTAATGGTTGAACCTATCCTTGCCTTCCCTATTCCTTCGTAACTACCATTGAAAACGTTAGCAATCATGGCTTTCACCTGCGATGTTATGTCGCTTGGAGGATTAAGTGAGCTGTCTAATTCAACATTAAAATAAACCCGAGTAGGTGTTGCTTTCTGCCATTGCATATCATATTCAGGATAGGGTGGCAGATAATTAACGTTATCGTAAACGGAGTGATGAGTACTTCCGTTCAGGTTTGCGCCTGGGTTGTACGTCTGGAAAATTGATTCAGCAACATCCTCATCAGTTCCGCCATAGACACAGATGTAGATCGAATGCGCCAGTACCGGGAAGTTAGTTGTTCCCTTGATTATCGTGGATGCGGTTCTGTTTGACCAAACGTATGCATCGAGAACACCATTAGTGGCTAGTAATGCCGCCAGAGTTGATGCATCCTGGTTACGACTATTTCTGGCAACAGACTGTTTTCGACGCGTTTCAAATGCAATGCGTGATTCAACATCAACCCCTACAACCCCCGGGTTAGCGTTAGTTATAGAATCCCATCCAGATACTGCGCGGTAAATCTGGCTAAGCGCCCCCGCTGCGCATGGAATAGGACCGGTAGTAGTATTAACAAACTGCACATCAACCGAGCCAGTCGATGGGATTATTGCATTGTCGATTGACTGATAAATATATCCACTCGTGTCTACCGCAGAACTGCCAGCAGGGATTGTTGTACCTACCTGACCAATACAGGTTGCAGTGACCACCGTTCCCTGCGCAGAGATGCGATCCATGAAGTAAATACGGCCAATTCCATCCTGCATTCTTCCTGTTGAGTAATCGGGATTGACCTGGTTAAAAAGGCAAAGAAGCTTATCGTATACCTGCGCTATGATTTCAGTGTCCGATTGTGCGATCTGCCCTTGCGGAGAGCTTAATGACTGACTGGCACCACCACCAAGAGCGGTTGTCATATCAGTCAGGCGACCAGCAAGAACATCAGAGATGTCAGGAACGGATAGACCATTCTCAGTGATGGTTACATCAGGTACAGCAGTTTCTAAAGTCGTCATATCGTTGCCGTCGCTGTATTACCGTTGATGTCCGTAACGCGAATAGTGCCGCGCATACGACGAGTGTTTTTATCGAAGAAGACCGTAGCCAGTGCCTGGTCAACGATGGGGAGTTTTTTGGCCTCAGTCTGGAGTTTTTGCGCTACATAACCAGGTGTTGGACGCTTGCCTAGCACATCGGATTTCCACGGAATTCCAAGAGTGTTGTCGTAATAGCATTCTTCAGAAAATACCAGGCATGCACTGGCAACATCCTGAGCTACTGAATACACTTCATCAGCAATGGCAATGTTCCCGTTTCCATCCAGTGTTAAGTCCCACGTAGACGTGTCTAACTGCATGGTTCTGTATGTCATGTAGGCTTGTCCGTTGTGTTTGAGTCAACTGTTGAACTTCCGGTTTGTACGCCTGATACCGGGTGTTTGTGAATGTTGTAGTTGTCTCTGAGATTTTTAACCGTAGATGACTGAGTTCCGGAGTTGTCCTGAATATCTCCACTAACCTTTAACAAAGGAGTAGTCATATTCACTCCATCGGGTGCGGTGATATTCACTGATGAACAGATGATGTTTACCGGGTTAGGCGTGGTGATATTTATCGCCCCATCAGCAAACTCAATAAACTGTGCCGGCTCGCCGTTCAGGAACCCACCAAGATAAAGAGCATCTGATTTGCTGTGCGTTCTTTTGCTGCCAGGTATGGATTGCTTTCGGTTTGCTCTGGCTATTGAGTTATCACGATCGCACACAGCAATCATCCCGATATCTCCGGGAACGGGGTTCATGATGACTGCGCTGTCACCACGCTGAAGCCGGAAAACTGGAACGTTGAATATCTGTGAATTCTGAATCATCGCCCCACTAGGGTCTGTCCTGGTTACCAGTGGAAGCACATCGACAACCAGATTTGGCGCAATTCCACGAATGGCCTCCACCTGGACAAGTTCAATAAAAAAAGCCCCCGAAAGGAGGCTTTTGAAGATGTATGAGAAGGATTCCGCTTCGCTTGTCTGCGCACTGGTTGGCGTAAACAGGTTATCCGCCATTATCGCCCTCGTTTAGTATTCTGTTCGCGATGCACACTGAGTGCCATGGTCCGTCTGGCATCCATGAAGAAAGCTCATGGCTAACGCTGGTTAGCTTGTATGTGCCGCTTGCGTGAGGAAGAGATGTGATGAGTCTGACATTGCGACCGGTAGTCAACAGTGTTGAGAACTGCGTCTGGAACATCACTCCACCATTTGAAAATATCGGATAACCTATCAGCCCGTATTCAGGCGAAATAAGCGGCATAACATCATCTTTCTTCTCATTCTGAGGCCAGAATGTGATTGTTGGTGATGCTACCGACATGGCTATTTCAAAGTCGTCACACAGCTTCTCAAGCTGGTTGAATATGCTCCCCTCATAGTGAGGGTTTGTTGCAACTAATCCATCAAGCCCGGTGATGTATGGGCTATATCCTGCAGCCTTGCAGATTGCAGTGATTACGCTTGTTACTGGAGTAGATCCATTGAACGAGAATGGCGGCGATGGCTTGTTTTGCAGGTCAGCGTTTGCTGTTGCAGTTATCATCAGCGCTGAATTGGGCGAGGTATTCATGTTCGCAATGGAAGACGTCATATAACCCACAAAAATCGCAGTATCGCCAACATAAATCTTCATGCTGATGCGTTCAGTATCAGAACCGAACAACCCCATAGCCTTTGATGACAACGATGCCAGAAGCTCCATGCTCAACCCGAAAAGGCTGACGTTTACCTGAGTGCCAAATAAGTTTCCAGCAGACTGAAACGATACTGTTGAACGAACCTCGCTGATGGAGATTGTGTTATTCCCTTTCTCATCAAAGGAAGATGTTTCGTTAGTAAACTCAAACCTGAGAGAACGCTGGTTATACAAGCTCGCTCTCCTCTATGTAGTACAGCACAAAGCGACCACCAAGACCTTCATAAGACGGGTCAAGTTGACCTGCGTTATCCAGAAAAACCAGATCGCCAGAAAATCCCAGATACCTGTATCTGACCATTCTGTTCCCATACAGACATGCAACACCCTGCATAATGGGGTTACCGTTAACTGTGAGGTCCATATACATGAAGCTTTCACGCTGAATCAGCCTGATAGTGCAACGCTGCCCTGCAAGGTCAACGGATATCGACTGAGATTTCTTTGGTTCTAGAGGTATTGTTCTCATGTGATATTCTCGTTGATCTCTTTGGCGAGTTCTGCTGCTTTCTGAGTGGCGCTATTAGCAACCTCAAGAACTGGCCTCGAAACCGTATCAAGTGCGCTCTGAAAGCCTGCTGTAACAGCGCCTGATGTCGTAGTTACTATTCCGCTTACAGATGACTTCAGAGACGACCACGATTTCCCCAATTCGTCTAAAGTCGATGGAGATGAGCCGGCATCCTTTGTTGCCTCACCCATTCCGGTTACGCCCTGGCTAACGTTGTCGTTTGTAGGCTTATTCTCTGTCTGCGCACCGGAAAGAATGACCTCCATTTGCTGCATCACTTCCTGAAAGTACAGGTAGATAGTCAGCATGCTTACACCGCGCTGAGAATTGACTTCGTATGAGTGATCAACAAGGTCATAGCTCTGTAGTGTTTCTTTTGGGGTCTCAATGTCGTAGGTGTTCGCAGTTTCCAGCATCGTCTTGATGGTGTCGAGCGTGTTGCTCTGGCTGGTAAACGTCAGGTCAAAAATGTTGGGAATATTCCCTGAGAATCCGGTAAGGCCAGTAACGATGATTTCACACCGCACCACTGACGGCTCTTTCACCTTGTTGATGGACTGATACTTGCCACCCTCAACAGGAGCGTTTGTTATCTGAGCCCTTCCGCTGGGCTGTATTGATGCCATGCCACTGAACTCCAGTGCTACAGCATTGGTCTTGCTATTGCGGATCACATACTGAGGATGCAGAACGCTATCGATGATAGAAAGCGGAGAGCCACCGCCGATAGCGTTGAATATATCTGCTGTGTTCAGGTCGATAATGCTCATATTACCCGCCAGTTAAAAACCCGGATAACGGGCTATTATTTGCTCTTTAATAGAGATATGCTCAACTAAATAAACAGCGAGATATCAGTATGAAAATGAATAAATCATTTCTTGTTCATTGCTTAGTGACGGCTTCACTTTCGATACCGTTCTGCACTAAAGCAGCCACCCAACAACCTTCAAATGACATCGTTAAAGAGTCGGCATTTGCATGCGTTGGCATGGCTCACAAATATGGTTCTGATGGAAGGCGCTTTGACTATGAAAATGTCAAAACTTTCATATCATCTCAGGTGGATGATTGCGTTCGTCTGTTATCTTTCTCTCTGGTTAACAAAACAACAGGTAAAGACATTCTTGATAATATAGAAAGCGAATGGGCCACTACCTATTATGATGTTACAGACGAGGAATACAGTTTTTATGGAGAGTTCCATGAAAATCTAATGTCAGGAGCACAGAAGGCAGCGGAAAACCATGATTACCTGAATGAAATGGTCTTATTTGGTAAGTCCGCTGCTAACGGTCATCATTGATCATCTTACAGCTGAGGCGTAAGAGACGTTGGTTGATGCACGTTGTGCCTGTTGGTTTACGCTTTGGGTCAAGGCATCTACAGTTTGAGGGTTTGTCTGTACGATAACCTTATCAATTTTGGTCACGCTGCTCTTGCTGTTGTCTATGCTTGATGTGGTGTTTCTGGATTGTGAATTGGCAAGCTTTTGCTGTTGAAGGTAATACTCATTCTGAAACTGGTTAGTTCCACCAATTTTCAGTCCATTTTGCCAGTTACCGAATCCTTCATGCTTCGCCATTGCGGTTCGCAACTTAGCCATCACATTCGGGTCAGCCAGATTTAATTCATCGTTAGCACCAACACCCATATACCCAGCAACCTGCTTGATATATGAACCAGTATCATTTTCTGATGATGGAGCCCATGTGCTAACAATATCCTTAACTGTCCGTAATTTCCTACCAGTTGTCAGGCCGTTGTAGTAGCGCATCAACTGGTTAGACATTGCATCCCAACCTTCCTTCTCAGTAGAAAATCCTTTAAAACCACCAACTCCAGAATCTCCCCTAATATTCCCTGGGTTGTTGTTTTTATCAGCTAATGTTTTACCCGATGGATTCTTAGCGCTGCCTGGCACAGTCTCTTCATAATCAAGCCCGAACAACCTCTCAAACCAGTGCTTCTGGTAAATTAGTGGCTTGTCCTCATCCCTCATGTTTAGGATGGAGTCAGGCGTTGTGGCGTCAGCAATATCTCCACTGTAGAAGATTCCAGCCAGTAGTCCGAGTATTCCACCCGCACCTTTGCCTCCACCGCCTCCAGTCATACTAAGCGCTTTATTTCCAACATAAAGTCCGGCTAGTATCTTGAGAGCGTTCTCAGCCCCTCCAACTGCATCGGTGAATGATTTGATTTTATCTCCTGAGTCCTTGAAGAATCCGATGATGTCACCGTGGTGTTCGCGTATCCAATCACCAAAAGCTTTTATTGCACTCATAACATCTGGAGCAAATGCCAGTGCCAAATCTTGCTTTATCCTGTCTAATTCAGAATCAAGCTGACCAAGAGTAGCTACAAGCGCCTCCTGCTCTTTCACTTGCGCAGCGGTAATATTTGATTTCTTGGTCTCTGAATCGACAAGTGACTTCAACTCACCAGATTTAATTTTGGCTGCGTCAGTCGGATCGAACCCAGCTGCCGCCATTACCTGCATCAGGTTTTCCTGGGAGTGCGTTTTACCGTAACGTGTAAACTCGGATAGTGCTTTGTTCGGGTCGCCAAGCTTATTGATATTCAGGCCTGTGCGAGCGCCCAGCACCATCAGGTTCTGTGCCGCACCAGTAAGGCCACCAAAGATAGTTGGGTCAGCAATATTCGCCAGAGCCATTCTTGCACTGCCAGCAGCAGAAATGAATGCATCACCATTCAGTCCTGCCTGCTGGAATCCACGGCGTACTCCGAACATCTTATTCACGTCAGAACCGAAGAACTTAGCTTGCTGACTTGCCCGGACAATCTCATTCGCTGTTGAGGTAAATAACTGCTTGATACCGTACAGACCTGCACTGATACCAAGAAAGCCAGCAGCAGCCGTGTAAGCACCTCTGAATGACGATACCGCAGCTGTTCCAAATTTACCCATCTCACCAGTCGTGGATTTTAATGTCTGGCTGATGTTACGGCTTGAACGGTCAAAATCGCCCTCTATTTCCTTAACTTCATTCTTCAGCTTGCGCTTGCCGTTCAGGAACTCGTCGGTCTTAATTGTGACCTTATAGGCCAACTCGTTAACGATCATCATTGCTCCTGGTGTTTATGCCATACGCGCTGATTGAAGTTTTCCACAGAAATAATCTCCAGCAGGTTATACATATCCAGCACGGATAGTTTCTCCTGAAGCTCGGTGTATGTGGCTTTTCCTGAACAGATAATGGCGTTGATAGTCGGTGAGATATTGACGGGTGAAACTAATTTTGCCGGAAGGGTTTCCTCTTCTAAAAACGGGTACTTCACCCTTCGGCGATGGTTAAAAAATCGAAATTAACCTCAAACACTTTATCCAGCACTGAGCGGATAGTTGAAACCTCTTCAAAGTCGATAGCACCATTAACCTTGCGACGATTACGCTGACCATCGTGAGTGATGACGATTTCAACTGTAGACATCAGACGGTCACGCAGAGTGTGGGCTACATCAGGAGAGGATGCGGAAATTACACTAAGGCCGACCGTAGCCAGCCCAGCACACCCCATTGCAATCACATCAGCAGGAATGCTTGTATAGTTCGACTCTCCCATTGCCCGGAAAATATCCTGAGCCAGAGAGTCGGCATCCCATGCCGACATTTCAGTAATGATAAATTCCTTCCCTTTGTCGCGGTTTTCATCCTCAACGATAAAGGGAATCTCTTTACGTGCCATCAGATAGCGCTCCGTGTTACTGATTCGAAGTGGAATACTGCCGGACGAGGTTGCAGAACCCGACGCCCCGGAGGGGTTGGAGTCCAGGTATAGAGCACGCCGTTAACAAAGTTCCATTTCGCACTCAATGCCGGAACAGTCAGGACAGCGTTACAGGCAAACGCTGAGATTGCTGTTCGCTCTGCCGCCAGCCAGTCATCAAGCAAGCTACTGGCGTTCGATGTCGCCATGAGGTTAATGGTGAACTCTGTCGGGTTGAAGATGAAGCCGGCGTGGTATTTACCATCCGCTGACATCATGTCTTCTTTGTTCTGAAGCGCACCAGTCTCAAACATGTTGTCTGCTGCGTAATCGTCAACGTCAAAACCGCCAGGGTAGTAAGCAGGTACGACGATTCGCAGCTTACTGTTAGCCGATGTAATGTCGATAGGCATGGTTTATTCCCTTATAAAATAGCGGTTGAGGACATTGTAATGGACTGGATAAGCTGTCCATCAACATAATAGAAAATGACACCCTGCAGATCGCGCTCGATACGCGCCGAACCTGGTTGAGTCGGGATGTACAAGAACCACCCCTGAGAGTACAGCGTCGCAGAGATATCTTTGCCTACCGTGTTGTTCACAATGCGAATTTGAGCGTTGTCCAGAGTTACTCCGCGCTGAATTGCGCCGAAGTTTAAAGCTTGCTCGGCAACGTCAATCACAGCAGCAGATACCGCACCATAGCCAGTTGCATTGAACGGATATGACTGGTTATTGGTGAACAGGTTAGCAAATGCCCCTACCAGATTGGCGTTAATCCAGACCTGGTCGATGAAGCTATCAAGCCAGACAAACTTGCCAGTAATCGCGCCATCAGACGCATACTGCGCCATTGTTTTATTCAGGCTATAGGAGCCGTAGAAGTTGTAACCGTTAGACTTCAGAGCCTGCGCGGTAGCAAGGTCGCTCACGTTAGGAGCTAAGCCTGAGAATCCACGGAACTTGAACGAGATGCGCCCGTTAGTTCGGGCAAAGTCAATTGATGCGGCATATGCCAGCGCTGTTACGCTGTACAGATATGTGCCGTACACCGGGAAGATGTTCTCGTATCCGTTAGCCACAACTACCTTCTGAACGAAACAGTTAGCGTTATTGGCAATTGTTCCAGCCTGAGTCGTGTCATGCACAACGTAGCCATAGCGGTTTTTGCTGCTGTTCGCCCACGCACACAACTCACCTTTCTGGTCATCAGTTAACTCAACAAGAGAGTTAAACAAAATCCAGTTCTGGTTGGTGTTGATGATGTTATTCATCGTATCGGTCAGGGTGATCGCATCAGAGCCAGGAGAAACCGTTGCAGCGGTTGCAGCGGTTAACAGCAGTCCGGTAGCAAGAGCGCCATCTGATGCAAATGAAACCTCGCTGTCTGCGCCTGTTGTAGCTGAGCGAATGATGAATCGGTTAGCAATTGGCAACCATTCTACGGATACTTTGCTTGCTCCGATTCCTGTTTCCAGTTTGTCAGCGATATCAGAGAAGCTTGTTGCTGTGGAAAGGTCAATCGATGCACTGGTAGTAGATACACCACCAACAGACAGTGTGATAGTTCCTGCAGGAATAGCTTTCAGAGTTGCCAGAGCCACACCTTTCAGATTGCCTGACAGCAAATATCCGGCTACGTCAGCAGTAACGATGCGGTACATCAGCAACTCACCAGGAATAACGGATGAGTTTTCGTAGCCGTTGAAATACTGCTGAGCGGCGAGGAATTCTTTCGATTCACTGCCCATCAGAGCAGAGACATCAGATGATGAAAAATAAGATTGCACTGCACCTACTGGGATAAGCTCGTTATCGGTCAGCATCAGGCCGTTAGCATCAACCGCAGAACCGGCAGGTGTAACGACATTGGGCGTGATATTGAAATCTACGGATAAAGGGATTGTGCTCATTGGCGTCCATCCACCTGTTGGGTTGTAATTTCTGCTTTGTCGAAGTAATCCTGCGGGAACGACACGGTTATGTGTGCTTGCAGGGATAGCGTGAGTGTGTAGCGCTCCTGCCATTGACTCTCAGCGTCGATCATCGGCGCTTGAATGGCAGGTGATGAGTAAAGCGGAGCAAGCCGGGCATCGATGGCTTTGATGACGTCGTAGCCATATCCGCTGGTGGATGTTGTTTCCAGTGCAATAGCCCTATCCCCTGCACCCTGACCGTAGATATCCACCTGAATATCAGCCTGGCGAACTTCGGTGTACCCCATGGCACTAGTGGACGGAGAGCCTGTGTCCTGCTTGATATCTCTCGTCGTGGACAACCGAATGAATCGCAAAGGGGTCAGGATGCAGAACTGGCCTTTTGGCATTGGTACGCGGTTAGCCTGAGCTTGCTGGCATGTGCCGGCGATCGGCTCAATGTACCCAGCCAACACATCGATAACATCATCTACAGTGAAATCATTCATGTGCTCACCTGCAACACAGCAATCAGACGACACCAGTCAGGCCAAAGCTCTACCGGTTCGACGACAAGCCACTGCTCACCGTTAATCACGAATATATCGCCGCCCTGCTCCATTTCACGCTGCACGCTGAAGTAGTTGCCATTGACGTAAATAACCTTCGCTAGCCCTTGCAAGTTAAGGCCGTCTACGTGCTGCATATCGCCACGACTGATTGGCTGTAGTTGAATAGTGACGTTCTGGTCAGGAAGATAAGATGGAACTGGTTTGCGTCCGGGGCCGATGGTTTCACCGGCGTACTTCTTCAGAATTGCAGAGATGTTGGGGTTGATACTGGTGATCGCGTTATTGGCTATTTGTCTAAGATTCAATTTCGCCCACCTCATAACTAACGCTGTTTAACATGTTTGACGTTTCAATCAGCGGCTTATCAAATCCCTTTCTTGCAATCGTCACAGGAGATAATGGAGGAGAATCAAGGGTGCGAATCGACTCTTTGATGTCATCAACGATGATTTCACCAAGCAACGAAAGGACATCTCTTATCTCGCCACCATTTTCAATCAGTTTTGCTGTCGCTTCCTGCCATTCAGATTCATGGTTTGCAATCGCATTTCTGAAGAATGGTCTTGGAGGTTGATTGTTTGCCGGGTTACCGAATTCGTTCGTTGCAGCAACCATAGGGACTGGTGTCCCGTCCGGATATGTTGCACCTTCAAGGAATCCAACTTTTAGTTGCAGGTTTTCAAACGAGCTTGCTGCCTTATCCAGTGCGTCCATTACCTCATCCATCAGTACCTCCGGTAATATCCGTATGGATAGTTGGATGGTGAATGCCCGCTTATGTACTGGAAGGTGCGGAATGGTGCCGTAGCATTCCAGTAATCAGCGCCATACTTTGTTTGCATGTACCATGCTGAGTTTGCTGTTACCCCTGGCATTTCCGCATGAACGCTAACTGAACCCTCTGAAGCACTGTCGATTCTCCCCACCAATCCGGATGGGGACTGCCCATTAGCGCCTGAATACAGAAAGGCGATATGGGCAACCAGCATATTCAGCAGCATTGCGCGGACAGCCAAATCCGACACGCGACTAAAGTCGGTGTTATCGAGATAGATGGTTGCCTGCGTGAAATACTGCTGAAGGAGTGCGTCGTCGACAGATGAGAATTCAGGGTAGCGTAGCTTAAATGCGGCGGGGTCAAATATTACGACGCCCATTCACAACTCCCGCTATTTGGTGTCAGCCTTTTTAACGCCAGGAGCCGGTTTTTCCGGATCAAGACCTTCAAGGCCAGTTTTGGCTTTTTCCAGTTCTTTACCCTGAGCCTTTACGCTGCGTTCGTCTTTCTGGATGAAGATGGCATTGTTCTGGATGTAGGGTGCGTCCTGATACATCTTCATGAATTTGTCCATGAAGTCTTTTTCAACCTGAGTGACACCGAAAGCACCTTCAGGAATTGCTCCATCAAGCTGACGAAGGGCGGTACTAGCCGCCCCTTTCAGGATTACAGTTACGCCATCAATAGTTACCTGAAGGCCGTTTGGCAATTTGCAGCCAACACTTACCATTTCTGCCATGTATTAAACTCCCAACATGCTTGCAATTGCCAGAGGCTGACGAATGATTGCGCCCCAGGTGCCACCGGTTTTCTTTTGTTTGTACGCTGACAGGTCAACAACCACTGGATGCGCACGCATTTTTTCAGTGAATGCACAGTAGCCAGTATCCTGACCATCCAGATCGTCAGCAATAAGCTGAACAAGCTGACCGGATGCGGTGTTGTACTCAACAGCAGTAACAACTCGCAGGTTAGGGAAGTTTTTCTTCAGCTGATCTGACACGTTCACGTTGTACATGTTCGTTTTAGTCAGATTGGCTTCAGACTCCGGAGACATTGCCAGCGTCATTTTGCTATCGCGTTCAACATAACCTTTGGTCTGAGTGATAAGTTGCGTGTACAGCGCCTGAATATCGTCGTACACAGCCTGACCATCTTTGGTTGACCATGTGGTGCCGCTACCAGTACCAGTAGCCCCCGGGGTGATTGACGCTGGAAGGTTAGGGTCATTCAACAGCCCGTAGTTCTTCAGTCCAGCAACACCGAAGAAGTAGGATTTGTTCTGGAACTTATTCAGGGTCAGAGCGGAAGCGGTGTTCAGTTGCTGAGCCCATGCGATACGACCCTCACCGTAGCGGTCCAGTTCCAACTCACCCCACTGAGTGATGGTCTGGTACAGGTAGGATTCACGAGCAACCCAGTTTACGTTCGCGCTTACCTGACCGTTGTTGTTGTAGTCACCATAGCTGGATACCTGACCAGTGGATTCTACGACCGGGAATTGCGCGGTCATAGTGGTCCAGTCGCCTTTCTTGGTTTCGCCCATGATTTCCACCGCTTTCATCGGGGTAACCAGGATACGAATCAGTTCCGGATCGACGTAGTTGGTGAAATACCACGGAATACCGGCGTTACTGGCAGTAACCAGCGTTGGCTGGGCATCCATTGCGTAGGAATAGCTACGCGCTTCCGCGTCAGTCAGATATGCTTTGGCTTCCGGAAGGATTACACCGTAATCCCGTTCAGCCATCGCTTTGTGTTGTAAAAATTCTGCGTTATTCATTGATTAGCTCCAGGTGCCCATCTGAATCAGTTCGCCAGCAGCGCCAGCGCTACCAACAACAAATTTGGTTTCTACATAACCGGAAATCGTTGCACCAGCTGCGCCAGTGGTAATGGAACCATCCGACAGTTTGGCGAAGATTTTCTGTTTGACGGTTGCAGCTCCGGCAGTTTTCACCAAGAAGTCACCAGCGGTCATCAGAGTCATCTGGAATCCAGGTTGAATGGTCATTGAAGATTCAGCCAACCAGTCAGTGATAGAAGCCTGCCCCTCACGATGTACGAAGCCATCAGGAACACCAGTGCCGGTGTTGCTGACAACGCCATTGGTTACCCATGCGAAGCGACCGACGATTACACCATTGGTGCCAGCTACCAGAGCACCTTCGCCCGCCAGCAGGCTTGCTTTCGGGTTAGCAGACGCGAAATCACCTTCAACGCCCGGTGCCTGCTGCTGATTAATTACACTTTGAAAGCCGCTCATTGCTTAGCTCCGTTTCATTTTTGTTGCGCCAGGGAATGCTTTGGCGAAGGAAGTGGTTGCCGCTGAATCCATGCCGATGACATTGGTTGGCTTGCGAACCTCTGATTTCTGGTTGATGGCAAACTCAACCATCGATTTCAGTGCTGAAGGATGGACGCCTTTATGGTCTGCGCCGATGGAATCAAGAGCGAATCGATAAATAGACTCTGCTGAATCCATTGCTACCAGACTCACATCGCCTACCAGAGAGCGAACACACTCACGCGCTTCATTGGCCTGACGGATGCGGCCCATCACGTTTTCTTCAGCTTTGCGGATTAATGCGGCATCCATAGCTGCTTTGTCCTCTTCGTCATCTTCATCTTCGGCTTTCTTTTTCTCTTTGCCGTCATCATTCTCGTCTTCCGCTTCTTTGCGGTCGCGATCACGGTCTTTACGTTCACGTTCTTCACGCTCTTTGAGTTCTTTCTCTTCGCGTTTCAGACGTTCAGCCTCTGATTCGTTGTCTTTCTCTGCCTGTGTGGCTTCGTCCTCGACAACCTTTTGTACTTTCTTTTCCACGTCTTCTGGCTTCTCATCACTTGCCAGCATGGGCGTGATAATTGCCATCAACTTTTTGGTAAGTTCTGACATTGATTTCATTCCTGTAGGTATTGAATCCCCGACAACGACGTCGGATCCGGCTCTGCCCTCTATTACGAGAGCAACGTGGTTCCCGACGATATCGCGCATTACGCCATCGTATTTCTGGCCTTCATGCACGCCGGGGGTCATGTCAGCTACATATCTGTAGGCCGACGAAAGCTCTTTCTTCTCGTCCGTCTCGATTCCTGCGATAGAATCTGCATCCCAGACGACAAGAGAGTTTTTGAGGTAAGTCCCGTCAAACTCAGCATCAGTACCAGTAGAGCCAACCACAGCCATCTTCTGAGGTTCTGCGGCAGTAACCGGGATGTGTTCGTTAAGGAGCGGGATGTTGTTGAATGTCGATGCTGCTTTGGCTAACTCTTTCGGGTCGCGAAGCAGGTAGTAAACTTTGTCAGGCTGTAGGCCTAGCGATCTGGAATTGGGGATTTCGCGGCCATAGTAGGGGCAGATGTTAGCCTTGCTGATTGGCGTCACTTCGATGTGCAGGCGACCGTCCTTGTCAAAGGAGCGCACCGTTGCCCTGTCGAATGCCAAAGCGGAGTCGCCAGTGTAGCCATTGGCGTAAGCCGCCTGCTCCTGCTCTTCTGCCTCTTCTTTGGTTGGATAAACCTTACCGTGATTTCCCCATTGCCAGCCGCCGTCAACTTTGCGTACGGGCATGGATTTACCTTTCTTCAGGCAATTAAAAAGTCGCCTCAGCGACCGTTGTTTTTCTTCAATGCGGTTATTGTAAGAAGCGCTATAACCACGCTGCCAAATATCAATGTCAGGCCTAATGCCTTGAACACCTCAATCATTTTCGCTCCAGTCCCGGGATGATTGGTGACCATGTGCACCTGCAGTTGATAGCTTCACCTGGTAACACCCATTCACCATCGAGATACAGGCCTTTATCGAGATCGAACTCTTTTCCGTCTGCTTTCACGTGGGATGGCCTTGGCTGCTTCCCGGCGTGAGAGTGTCGCCATATTCCTTTGGTGATGCCGAGTTTCTTCTGTCGCTCAGACTGAATGACCGCCGTCGCCTTGTTGTTCTGGTCGCGAGCGATGGTCTCTGCGCGTCTGCGTGTGATGCCGTAGCGCTTCACCAGTTCATCAGTGAGATAACCAAGATCACGACCACGGCTTACTGACTGCATAACCATAGTCTCTACCTGCGTGTGATATTGCTCAGGTATCGACTTAATCAGGTTGACGTTCTCGTTGATGACGGCCTGCATCGCGGTTTTAAGCTCATCATTCATCGTGAACTTAACAGTAAAGCCGCCAGCCTTTAGCGCAGAGTGAAGAGAGACATCAGTATTTCGCAGGGTCTTATCGACGAAGCGATCTGCCAGTTTCTTCGCAAGCTCATTGAACTTGCTTTCCCACTGCTTGCCGAGTTTAGCCAGCCTGCGCTTTAACTCATTCGCCGGGCTGGCATCCATCGCCATGCTGTTTTTGTAGCCTGCCTCAAGCCAGTAACGGTAAGACTTGTTCATCTCCCGTACCAGTTTGATAAGCTCAGCACGATACCATTCGTGAACGCCTGCGTTAGCCCTGACTGGACGAAGGGTTGTCTGGGTCCTCGAATCCTTCTTCGATGGACTCGTTTTCGTACTCTTCTTCGTCATCTTCGGATTCCATCATGTGGTATGGGCTGGCCTTGTCGGACTGGCGCATACTTCTGATTGCGTCAAGGTCGAATACTCCGGCTTCGGCATAGTTCTTGTCTGCCTCAGATTGATGCTTCATGACCTCGGCTTTCTCGGATTCTGTAAGCTCGTACAGCGGCAGGAACTCGAAATCTATATCAGGGTCAATCTCGCCGAATTCGTTTAACTGGATGACATCCAGCACGGTTTTCAGTGGGCTTCTGAATAGATTCTCCTGCATGGCGTGAATTGAGTCGTAGAAGACGCGAATCTCACCATCAGACGAAGCGTTGAGGCCGTTTGGAGTGATGCCAAGCAACTTAACCAGTGGAATACTTGATACCGATGCCATCTGCTCTTGTGCTTGCGCCTGAAGAGCATCGACACCGGACAGGCTTGTCACGAACTGGAAGAATTCTTCAGATTCCTTATCAACCATGAACATTCCACGGTTATCGCGGACCTTATTGAAGAGCTCAGCACGCATAAACAGGTTGGGGTCTGCAACACCGGACAAGACGTTTTGCATGTTCGTCTTCAGGCCGTACACCACAAACGAGTGAACCAGGTCGCTCACGCTGTCACGTGTTCTCAGCCAGTTCTGCACGTATGGTTCTGCCATCTGGCTAAGAGACAGGCCGCCGAAGTTGTAAGCCGCCTTGAGAATGTCCGGCACTTGTCGGGAAATCATCGTCAGCATACGGCTGGCGTGAACTGTGCGCCCCATGACGTACCATTCAGCCGGGTTGAAGAAATCAGGGCTGAGTGGGTTGTCGGCGTTATACACACCCGGGTATGTCCACATTGCCTCGATAACTCGGAAACCGTTCAGGCTGCCTTTGGTTATCTTGCGTGGGCTGATGTAGAGCTTCTTGTCCAGTTCGTCAGGAACCAGCCAGGCAGAGTTACCGCTTGGCGTCTTCACATCGATGTAAATCTGGCCTCGCCCGAAGTATCCGTCATGCTCTGCTGCTTCACGGAACTTTTCTCGCACCTGAAACCGTCTTAACGCGTCATCCAACTGACGAATCTTATCGGCCTTATCATCACCGTCATCTTTGCCGATGTGCTTCAGCTCAATCCACTTGCGTGTCATCTCCTCCGCTATCGTTCCGGTAATCTTGCGATACTCGGGCAACTGAGCGAGCTGTGACAGGTATGGATAACCGGGGAAGCCACCGTAGCCATATGCGGTGATATTGGCTGAATTCAGGTAACTGTAAGGTGTGGAGTCCATCGCCAGCGCAGCATCGCCAATATGCTCAGGGATAACTCCCGGCGGCGGCGTGTATCGCTCAATCTTGCAAAGCACTTCACCTTCAGATTTGATGCGTTCCTGCTCGTTCATCATCGCCAGCGCATTAGCCAACGACATGGGCTGCTTTGCCTCTTCCTTTGGAGGCTCAGCTTTTTTCTTTTTCCAGCGTTCAAACACTATGCGAGCCTCAAAAGTTCTTCAGATATGCGTAACGGACCGTTGCCATTTTTCATTTCATCGATGGCATCCATCATCGGATCTAACTGGTCGTCGTGCGTATTGAAATCAGGGTTGATGGCTTCCATCTCGACGAGGAAGTCGTTAATGAATGGTGCGTTGCTGGGTAACTTTATGTAACCAGACTCGATATAGCCCTGCACGTCCATCAGGCGAGTGTATTTATCTTTATCGCGCTGGATGGCCTTTATTGGGCATATCGCCTTTTTACGGATGTTCTGTATCAGGCCGGTGCCGGATGACTTATCCTCTATCGCCATGTGGCGTAGCGGTCCATTCTTGAGTGTTTTGCATTTATCCCAGAATGCTACCGCGCGGCGCTGTAGTTCATCTGCTTCCCACTTACCGCGAATCATGTCTATCAGGTAGATATATCCGTCAGTGCCTAGTCCCCAGTGCTCGAATACGGAGAAGTCATTAACCTCTTTAGTTTTCTGCGCCGTGTCGCCATAGACGGCTCGCCACTGCATAGGAGGAAGCACGGAGTATTCACCGAACCATTCAGATTTAATCAGTCCGCCGCCCTTAGCGGTTGGGCGCTGCTGATACAGGGCGTTCCATACAAGTGATCCGCGTTGCTTACATTTCTCGACGAATTCTTGCGGCATGCGCTCAGGGAAAAGAATTTCACCGGGATTGCGAAGGTGATACACGTTGCCGTTTAGCTCGTGAATCTCTTCCTTCTCAGCCTCCATTGGGAAGCTAACCACACGCCAGTTTTCACCGCCCTCTTCTGCTAGTTTGAGTAATTGGCCTGCCAGGTCGTTTTGATGCCAGCGCGTCAGAATGATGACGATGCCGTTTATCTTTGGATCAACACGCGTGAAGAATGTCGTGTCGTACCAGTCCATCACCGCTTCCTGATAGGTTGGAGACGATGCGGTTTTGTAATCTTTCGCGGGATCATCAATTACCCCGATATTCATACCCTGACCGGTGATACCGCCGTTAACGCCCGCAGAACGATATGAGCCGCCGTGTAGTTCGCCTTTAGCGTCCACTGGCTCCCATAGTTCGGTTTTGTTGATGCCACCCGCCAGGCTGCGACCTGAAGGTATTTTCACATCAGGAAAAACGTCAGCATACTTATCAGATGTGATGATGCGCTTAACGTCCCGGCTCATTCGGTCTGACAGGTCAGAAGAATAGGAGCACGAGATGATATTCCATGATGGATGCTGGCCTAACACGTATGCAGGGAAGCGACGCGAACACAGCTCGCTCTTTCCAGAACGCGGCGGAGCAAACACCATCAGACGGGGCATGTTCCCGGCTTTAACTTCATCCAGAAAGTGATCTAACTCTGCGCAAAGTAGCTCGTTAAACCATCCAGTTTCGTATTGCGGATTGGTGTACAGAGTGAAGGCGAGAAGTTTTTTACGTGCTGAGCGAATCGCCAGTTCTTTGTGCAACTCATAAATCTGAGCGTTTCGATTCAAGCTGATTGGAGCGTCTGCCATTTCCCAGCTCCTTCAGTTTCTCTTCAAGTAATTCTTCTGACATATCCGCATAACGAACCGGACCACCGTTAGCACCGGTAATCTCTGTTGCAGTTTGTTCTCTGAATGCCTGGACGTTTACATGCTTGCCGAGTAGCTCAAGGTTCTTCACCTTGTCAGGCCATTTGATTTTCTTCAGGAGAGCAGCACTATCTGCTGATGCCATCTCTACGACATCCATTCCTGATAGCGTTGTGCGCCATACTTTAGGCCAGTCTTTAATTGGCTTTAGCTCACCGTTTTGAAGGAGGATGTCCAGAACATCCATCTGATCAATTTCAGTGAGTCGTCTGAGCACATAAGCAGCATCCACGCCTACCTGTTCATTACGATCAGCCTTTAACTCTGCAATGCGATCTGCGATGTCAGGTTTTGACAGGTTTTCACTACCAGTGGCGCGGGCAGTTTTCTCGCTGTATCCCGCCCTGATAGCTGCCTGAGTGGCATTGAGGTCTTTCAGGTACTCACGGGCAAACAGCTCTTGTTTGTCTGTGAGCTTTGCCATGTTATTTACTCTTTTCGATGGGAATCACTGTAAATCCGCCAACAGAAGCTTTCTTAATTGCTGTGATGCTAGGGGAGTCTTTCTTCGGGTAGAAGTAAATAAAGTCATCATCCATTTCGGGCCTGAATCCCCTGATATAACCTACGTGCTGTTGCTCTTGATCATCTTCAAACCATAGCCATAGTTGAAGCCATCCGATATCAATTATCATAATCAGCATTTCCTGCTTTCCACTCACATGAGCGAATCGCATTTCACAGAATTAAATATCAGGAAGCGAGAACTCCGGCAGCACGAAGCTTTGCTAACAGCGCATTGAAGTCAGTCACCAGACCAGCCACATCAGTAGCAACTGAATCTGCCTGTGCTGCTGCTTGTTTCGCAGTGCCTGCTGTTGTAGTGGTTGCAGCACCTGGTACATCACTGGTGCTTGGTACGCTTACAGGCACACCGCCAGTGGAGATTACTCGTTGTGTCATTGTTTGCTCCTGAGCATTATGTTGGTTGCCATTAGCGCAACGGTTTCTCTGCTTCTCAGTAGTGATTGGTCACTTCCGTCAGTTCCGGCTTGCCAAGATGTGGATCACGCTCCTTTGAGGGTCACACAAATCATTTAGCGCACAGCCTGTCCCATGTTTCGTTATGGGTGTTTATCGCTTTTACCGTTCTGCTATCCATCACATCAGGGTCTTTACCATGGGTGATGATTGGCAGGAATGCAGTGCATGCGTTGTCTACATACACATACTTAATCTGCGGAGTGGTATTTTGAAGTCCGCATGCGCTCACGAGCAGCGCTATCAGACAGAGATTGATTTGCTTGTGCGACATCTTTCACCGCCTTGATGGTGACTTCCTGCTTAGTGGTGATGTTCTGTGCTGACTCTTTTTCGGCGTTAGCACTCTTAACATCAGCCTCGGCTTTTGCCTCTGTCTGCCCTTTGCTTTTCGCTGTGAACCAGGTGAGAGCAATAGCGCCAACAATCCCGATGGCACCAAGTATGTATTCCCATCCGACAGCCATTAACGAACTCATTTCACTTCCCTCAGCTCAGCGGCTTTATCCTTCAGCTTTGACTGGCGAACAAACTGAGCAAGAACTGCCAGCACCACCATCCCCTGACTGATATAACCGAGGATGTCGTGAGGAATGTAGCCCTTGATGTCTTCAGGGAGAAATGTCCATGCCTGAATAGCAGCTTCCGGGAAACTTTGAATCCACGCTCCAAGCATTGCACCCAATGATGCAAGCCATACCGACCATGTTTTAAATAGCAACTTTGCATGAGCAACGAATTCAAGACGGGTATATCTCTGCGCCATTAACAGAAAAACGATAGCCACCAGGCAGAAAGCGATGAATATTTTCATCAGATAATCCCCTTATACGCTTCAAGCGTTCCGGTTCGCATTACCTCTGCGTGGCGACTCGCACGGCTTGGCGTTTGCTTTGCCCATTTGCTGGACAGCATTCCGGATGCAGCACCAGAGAAGTTTCCGGCAGCTACCATAGCAAGTGTGTTCTTGAACCCGGCTAGACCCTGCACACCCATCTGATAAGCCATGCTGACAAGGATGTCTTTGCGCTCCTGATTGCATGCTTTCATTGCGGAAATGATGAGTGGATTTTCGTTCATCTTTTTGAGTGTTGATGCAACGAATGACTCCAGCCATACATCGCCAACTTCACGTGGAACTGTGAATGTGTAATTGCTCAGAGGTGCGCCCTTTGGACCAATCTTCACACCGCAGGCCACAGTTGGATAACCTTCTGTATCGATGTACGGGCGCTCTTTATACCCCTCTTCATAATTGAGGATTTTCACAATGTTGCTCATTATTAGTTCCTTCAGAAGATGAGGTCTTTCTGTACGCTTGGATAAGCTCTGGGTGCATCAAAGGTGTGAACTTTTGAACCTTCAGGAGAGATGATCACCACGCCTGGTGACTGACCACCCTTTGATTGCTGAGACGCCAGTTCTTGCTCGGCATCTCGTCTTTTTAAATCTGAAGCAGCCAACCGCTTTGAGAGGCTGCTGTTTTCTTTTTGCATCTGGGCGATTGTCTTCTGACCATTGTCAATAACCGCCTGGATGTTGTAACAGGCGAATGCAGTTATGAGGAAAAAAAGCACAGGCATAATCCCGATAACATAACGCCCAACCTTCAGCTCAACGTTATTTGTCATCATTGTCACCATCTGGTCCGAATCCAGGTGGATGGATACGCCTTATAATTGATGCGCCCTGCCAGCCGGCAGCACCACAACCAATACCCATAACGTATAACGACCACCCGTTCGTCATTGAAAATAAAAACATCATCATTCCGGCAAAGAGCGACACGAGCACATGATTAAGGAGAGGAACCCTTTGATCGGGAGAGCTGTAAGCATATTTTGCCAGTGAGCCAACCAGATTCATGATGACCGCGAGAAGCAGAGCCGGAATGAATTCGATTCCGTTTGCCATTGCGTAGTCTCCACCACTCAGGTGGCTGCTTAAAATGCGCCTGGCCGTTAAACGGCGCGGGAAGAGACTAGCCAGGCCGCTAAGATGCGACCCTCAAAGTGAGGGACTTGTTCACATTTATTAATGTGGTTCTTGTGTAATGAACAAATCCGATCTAAGTTTCATCCGTCTGATCAGACGATATGGGCCTCGGTCTTTGTTCGTGATTAGCGTCATGAGCAAGATGACTGTAGGTTGTTCCACCAACTTACGGTCGCCCATTTTCACGAAGCCCCGCCGATGCGGGGTTTTCTATTTGTGCAAAACGCCCTTATCCCCGTAACCACGAAAGTTAGAGGGTATCTGTATGTGTTCTGGTGCTTGGTGATGAGGGCGCTTTCAGAAATGTCGTGCGCCCATTATTAATCACACCGGGCCAGTGCGCCGAATTCTTTGATGAGGAGTCGGAAGACCTCACTGGTGTTTAGCCGTTAGGCTACTGCCAGGAATTGATCATCGTTTGCATTTATCTTTGTGGTCGGTTTCTAAAAACACCGCAAAGTCGCTAACGTGACGAAAACTGGAAAGAGCACTGACGAGCGTCGTCACAATTCCATACCGGCGTTTCACGGTCGCTATTCCGAAGATATGGATTGCCGTTCTGCCTAATGCCCTTACCGGATTTCGCCAATAAAAAAGCCCCGACATTTCTGCCGAGGCTCTTACCTAATCTAGCCAGTATGTCGACCCTAAATATTATCGACGACCGGGTAAATCAGGATTTCAATTTCGCTGCTCTGTTCGCTTTTGCTCCGAGCATACAGAGAATTTACCAGGATATAATTTTTTTGCAAGCTTTTTCGGATAAATTTTATTTATGCGACAAGTTTTGCATTTTCATGCTTCTCCAACTCCCTCATGGCTGCATGGTAAATCTTAGCCTCAATTAAACTAATGCACCATCTTACTCGGTCACGTGATTGTGGCATCGTTAGCGCTCCCCTTGTTAGTCGCTGTAGGTACTGCGCTATGGTTTCTACAGGATGTCCATAGACGTAATAGTTAACAGCAACTTTCGTAAGCACCGTCTTACTTCCAAGCACATTGAGGATGAGTCTGTCCATAAACATGCCTTCCTCGTCAGTGCAGCGATCCGTGTTCGAGTGCTTAAGATTTGCGATGACTTGCGCTAGTTTCTTGATAAGCTCTTCACCGTTGTAGCCGCGATTGTGAAGACTCTCCATGATTGCCACGATTCCATCAGATGTTAAGGCCCCCCGACCTGACACCGACTCCATGAATCTGGCAATTGGACTTATTTGAGACTTCTCGCTCATTCCATCATATGCCCAACGCCCCCACGCATTAAGCATGTGAGACACCCACACTCTATTTTCAGGTAAAAGCCTTGGTTTTAAGCCGAGGTCTTTTGCTCGCTTAATGGTGGCGAGAAGTGCAAGCTGATCATCAGGCAGGTCATGCTTGGCTCTTACATCACTGAAGAATTCTTCGTCGGTTTTCCTGAGAAAATCGTTTGCCACTTTCGCAGCATCTAATTTCTCCGAATACTCACCAAGCGAGAAACATTGCCCAAAGCGCCATATTTTTACTGCATACTTTCCGTTGACTCGGTTCTTGCTAACACAACGCATTCCAGAGGTGTTATTTTTACCCAAGCGCCTATTTCGCGCGTTCTGCGTCCGTGTTGCTTCGCGAAGGTTAAGTATGCTGTTATCTGATGGGTTGCCGTTGATATGGTCAATTTCATCTTTAGGCCATCGCCCATGGAAGTAAAACCATGCCAGCCGATGAGCGGCGTATTTCTTTCCCCTGATGCTTACATAGATATATCCATTATCGCCGATCATGCATCTGGTACGGATTCCGTTATGCTGTCTCGAACTGAAATTTCCAGTCTCAGGGTTGTAGTATAAAGCCTCTCTGACCTTAGCCAATTCAAGCTTTTGCTCATCATCGATTTCTATCAGTTTGGTTGTAATCATCTACGCTACCTCCGGACCGTCTGGTTTATTCAACCCGAGCCTGTTGACCAGCTCCCTACGACGCTCAGCCAATAAGCTCACAGCACGTTCCGCATCTGCAATCTGCGCATCAATATCCTTGAGCTTCTCCATGTCTGCGTGACGCTGCCATTTGACTTGCTGGATGTTAGTTACTGAGCACATACGGGTTCTCCTACTAAGCTGTCTAACTGGCGACGCATCATCTTAAGTGCTCCATCAGGGAATGGCTGACGGGCTAAACCTGCGAAGATGGCGCGAATTTTCTTGTCGCGGATACGCTTGAGTAACTCGGTCACTGTTGCGCGGATGGTGGCGTTAATCTTGCGGTCTTCGAGTTGTGCGAATCGAACGGATAACTCCACTGTGATCAAGGCATCCAGATATTCTTCACAGACCTCTCTGCTTATGTCTGTCATGCTGCCTCGCTTCTGCTTTCACGCAGGTCTTTAAGCTTCTGCTGATACTCCGCCTTAATCGCTTTGCACTCTTCTATAGTCCAGCGATGGCGCTTGTGGTTTGATTCGATTTCGTCTACAGCTGCATGCCCGATGCGTTCGATAAGCATCACGCGATAAGGAACCAGGTTCCCGCTCTTGTGCTGATTGCATACGACGCATTGCTTATGGATATTGCGTTCATCAAATCGGAGTTGAGGTGCCGCAGCAGTTGTCCGGTAGTGCCCGGCATCCCACTGAGCAGACGTGAACGTTCCGCACGAGATACATGGTAAGTCGCGGTCTCTTTCTCTGATGAAGGCGTTTACTGCTTGTTGGGCTTGTTTAATCCAGTAACTGCGGGGCTTTAAGGCGAGTTTTCGTATCTTTAACTTGTCTTTCTGCTGCTGATATTCTCGTCGTCGTTTCTTGTCTGCTGCTTTCTCTGCTTTTTCTCTCTCCTTGCTTCGTCGCTCTAGTGCTATCTTTGTTCCGCATTCCGGTGAGCACCACCATATGTTCGAGTGTTGAGGGTGAAACCATTCCCTGCACTCTTCGTTCTTACAGCGTCGCCTTACCTTCCTCATTCGACATATCTCCATTCGGATCGCGATATACCAGCCATTCGCTAACGCACTCTTCACATGCGTAGGTTTCCTCTGTCGATAGCTCTTTCATGCAGCCTGCGCACAAAGTTCGACGTATGCTCTGCTGCTCGTAGGATTGGGCTTCTGATTGGCTAAGCATGCTCTTCTTCCTTTTGCATCAGAAAAACGCACATGGCTGCACGAAGAGGATTTTGGTCATGCTGATATTCTGCTGGCTGCTCTTTCATATCCCAGCCAGCCAAGTCAAAAGCAAAGTCTCCCCATGCAACCCATTCATCCTCATTCTTGTCGAAGGCAAGACTGATTCCATGTTCATGAATAATTGGGAATGCATCTTCTGCGTTGCTGCATGGGTCGAATGGATTTCCTTTCGAGCTCTTCAGCCCCAAATAGTAATTTCCAGAAGGAACCGTCCATACGGGTCCGCTTGCGCATGCTTCATCAACATCAAAAAACATGTATTCACTCAGTCCTACCGCTAGTGCAACGCGCTTGTTAATCTCAAAATCTGATAACTGTGAATAGTCCATTGTTATTTCCTCGCACGTTGGCGCAGCCATCTCTTTGACAAGAGAGGCCATATAGGGTCATAGGTTGTTACGTCTGATTCGGTAGGTACTGGCTTTGGTTTGTTTCTGGAGCGTTTGGTGGGGATGAATATCAGATTGTCCATTGCGATTTGGGTTATGCTTCGTCGCTGTCTTGCCACACATCCTCCTTTGTCTCAGGTAGTGGAAAGTCGCCTACCGGTGACCTTTCGCACCGTATGCACCACCGATTCCAGTAAGGTTGATCTGGACGGAATCGCTTATCGTCTTTCTGCTCTCCGCATCTGTCGCATCGAATCATGCCGCGTCTCCGAATCTGGCTTTCCACTCCAGCGCCAATCTGGCTTCATCAGACCACTTAACATTCTTCTCTGCACCAAATGCCTGGATAAGCTCAAGAAGCTCTGCAAATTCATCGACGCGCATCTTGCTGGTTGACTGGCCTAACACTACGAATCCATCACCGTTCAGATTAGGAACAACATCCTGTTTCTTGAGTGCTGCGGTGAAGATGCACTTCCAACTTTCAGCATCCAACCATCGGCCATGCCAGTTAACCTGACGCGAGACATCACCCAGGCAAGCCCAGAGCATTTTGTTTTGCTGGATACTTCTGTTTCTGTCCTGGATGGTCACGATGATTGGTTTGTCGTAGGAGGGTAAAATTTGCTGAATAGCTTGGATGGCGTTCTGCTGATGAATGGGGCTTCTTAGTTCAAACGTTTGTTTCTTCATCTCCCGCTCTCCGATTCCAAGCTAAAGCCGCTTTAACTTCCGTTGAATCTTCGGGTCCACTTGCAGCACACTCGCGACAGCAGACGTAGAACCAAGCCTCATCGCTGTAACTATCAATACTGACGTCTCCGCTTCCGCAGAATGGACATGGTTTTGGTAAGCTCATACTCACTCCTTCACTTTAATTCCAGCGGCGCGAGACCCTTTCCAAGCATCCCACATGTGGTCAATATCCTCTGCCGAATATCCATTACCGCACCAAAGCTCATCCCATAGTGTAAGAGGTGCTTCGCCAAACCATTCCTCCCACCATTGCTCGAAAGCCTTTCTTGATTCGTCCATATTCCTCTCCATCACCAGATGGTTTTACTTATTTTAAGTAAGCGCCAGACCGCTTTACCGCGCGGAAATATCTTGTCGATATTCTTCTGCATGTTTCTTGCCATCAACTTTCGATAGTCATTGCGATAGGGCTTGTTGCGGATAACTTTTGCCATCTTGTAATGGCGCCTGAACCGTTCTTTTGTCCACTCGTCGCAAAGAACGCCAATGGTTGTCATCATTCCTCTCCATCAGTGTGCTGGGGTGTAATCAATCTTGTCCGCTATAAATATTCCAGTTACCTACGCCTTCCCATTCGAATTTTCGGTTGCTGATTCGATCCCAACTACGGCCGAACAGAAGGTCTGAGTACCAGTGTTTGAATGTTTTCCAGGTGTCTTTTGCGCTTGGCTTACCGCCATACATCTTAGAAACTTTTCGCAGACATCTTGTTATGCTTGCAGCTTCTACAGCCGGCCATATGAACCAGACAAACACGATGGTAATAGCTGCAATCGCTATCAGAGCGTTAAACAAAAATCCGGAATAAATCAGGTAGCTCGTCATGATGCTCGCACCTCTCTCAATCTCTGGTTGATAAATGCAGTAAGTTGATTGGCGCATCCAAAAGTAAACGGTGCTGACTTCCTATACACCCACACCTTCTCGCGGCCTAACCATTCACGGTACAGCTCACCCTGCTTACTGAGCGACGCTAGGATTTGCGATACGGTGGTGATATCCAGCCCCAAATCCGCAGAAACGTCAGACGATGTGCCGGACCTCTCTGACTCGAACCATCCGAGAATTGACTCAATTCGATTGTGGTGAAGCTCAGTAAGCCGGTATCGCTTAATGCCGCCTTTGGCGTTATAGCTTTCTAGCTGTCCTGATGCGGTGAGTTCACGGACTAACTGAGTGATTCGGGATTTTGGTACTTTGGTGAGCTTCTGGAATTCTGCTGCTGAGGTTGGGTAGTTGGTTTCAAGGTGGTGAAGTATTTTTTCTCTTGCGTTCATGATTGCTCCCGGAGTTTCTTCTCCTGGCTTCTTTGATTCAAGCCATGCTGTAAGCGAATCCTCATCTGCGAAGTAATAACCATCCTGGATTTTTATTACCTCACCTGAATCGACAAGCTTTTTTAAATGCCATGTCAAAGTTCGCTGAGGGATGTTAAGTGCTTTGAAAATGTCTTTACGGATGGTTACTGGTCGGTTTTTTATGAAGGATTTGATGGATGATGATTTATCTTTCACTGCTTCCCCTCCTGCCAGAAGAAAAAACAGCTATTCACAAAAGCATCTTCATATCCAGTGTATGTTCTTATCAGCTTGAATTTATTTCTGAATACACTTTTGAAAAGCGCTTCAAATCTCGTTCTTTCTTTTTCCATTTCACCTCGCCCCCAGCCTGTGCTTTGCCCGCAGTTCTGCTATTTTCGCCAGGCCTTTTTCATTGCTAAGCGGGATATGTAGCTTAGGGATTTGCGCAACTGGTGCAGGAATATCCTCTCCCGATTCAATACGACGGGCCATTTTATTTAGCTCCTCAGAACACCGCTTTCTCAACTCTGCATCAGTCAGGTTTAAAGAGCGCATAAGGTCATACAGCTTGGTTACCATCCAATAGCAGGGGTTACTCTTCCAGGGATAACTTTCAGCAGAGTCGTACTGTGATTTTCGTGAGCAATACTTCATCACCATGTCATGAAGTTCATTAGCATCAGGCAGTCCCCCTGCGCGATAATCAGCATCTTTACACCACGTAATGAATTGCCCGGGAGAGGGCCAGAATGGCGATTCACTGGCTCTGGCGTGTTGCATGCCAGCCTTGAGTTGTTCCTTGGTGCGGATGTTGTTCTCTGCGAAAGCGGCTATCCACTGCCGCTTTGCAGCCGCTTCGTCACGCGGGTCTTTCAGGGTTGTGCTAACTGATGCCGGGAAAAGCTGCTTGAGGTTGTCGAATAGGATATCTACCTGCCTCTCAGCTTCGTTGTTGACTCCGCGATCTGGCTCTTTGTTTTCTCCAGCAAGGCTAGCCAGTGCGTTGCTGTCGCGATTGTGAATCGCATGGACAAGGTTTTTCATAGGAAGTTGTTCTCCCACTCGTCTTTGTCGTTCCAGTGTTGGGTTGGCATCTGCTGAGGTAGGTTTTTCCTTGCAGGGTATTTAGGCTTGAACAGACCCTGATATCCGTTTGCGATGCTTGTGTTGATTATGTCTGCTGGATTATGACCATCATCAAGGCATTCTTTCAGGAGTTTGAAGGCTGCCCTTACCGTCCGTTCAGTCTTCATCGGCTTCTTGGTTTCAGCCCTGTTTTTTACCCATTCCTCCCAGGCCATTCTGTCGAGCCAATCAGGGATGGAAATACTGAGTGGGTCAAACCCATTCGATTCCCCCTTGGGGGATTTAGGGGGTTTACTGTTTTTATTCTTGTTAGTTACCTTCTTGTTCTGTTCATCGCTTAGTTCATCGGATGGTTCATCGGGTACCAACCTTAAAGGCGCGCCATTACTGGCTTTGGCTTTATCGGATGGTTCATCGGATGGTTCATCGGGTAAAATCGCCTGATAAGCGGTGTAATTTGTGATGGTAATCACCGTCCCGAAGCGGTTTCCTTCGGTAATTATCATCCCTTCCCTGGTGAAGAAATTGAGCATTCTAGTTACTGCCTGAGGGCTCTTTTCTTTGCCATCCTGATCGCGAAGTTTGCGTGCAAGAATTGCTGTCGTAGTTACTAATTGACCATGACTCAGGTTCCAGTCTTTGCCAGCAAATTCCACAACTCTGTTGCGATATGAGGCCTCTCCCAGCAACCTAACCCATAACGCTAACTTGGCAGTATCTTTGGCCCAATCAACGCTTAGCAGGCTTCTGAATAGAGAGAAATGACCAAACTTTTTGTTCTCCATTCTGTTGCTCCTGGTGATGCATGGCTCTGGGCCAGGATATTTAATGATTTCTGCCGTATTCATTCCTTCCCTCCTTTCTCAAAGAGCTGAGCCTCTATTGATTTAACCAGCACCACCTCTCCTCCAGGGAGAAATGCAAGCGAGGCGTTATGCTGACTAATTAGTCCTTTCACATAGTCGATACCGGCCCTGTAGAGGAAGTTTTTTACTGCTGACATATTTCCTACAACTCCTCCTATTCCCTGCTCACAAAGCTCTTCTGCGAGATCAATTTCTGGTTCATTAGAAAATGAAATGAAGGCCTCGTTCATGGCTATAACAGCAGCGTCTGCATTTCTTTCTGGGCCAACCATGATTTCAATCTCTGAAAGAGCTCCATTGATGTCCGCCCATGTTGGAAAGGAAAAAAACTCCCTGCTATCACTCACTCTGTGGTCAGAAAAAACCTGATGAACAAGCTTTTCATCAACCCTTGGGTTTTGAGAATGAAATGCAGCTAACACTGAGAACGGGGAAGGAACTCCTGTCGCGCTTGAAAGTTCCTTGGCGCGAGCTTCTGGTGAGTTAGTTGTCATGCCTATCTTATAAATCCCTGGCATGTTTTCGTTTTCCATAACGTAAACAAATCCAGAGCTTTTATATTCAGCCGGCACACTAAGCTTAGTTACTACTTGGTATTCGCTTTGCGGGTATGTCATAATTACTCCTGTTACTTGACATAACACAGTGTGTTTAAGCGTCCAGATTGCTACCAACAACTGGACGTTTTTCTTTTGTGATTCCTTCCAGTGCATGCCTGAATGCACGACTGATCGGACTGATGTCTGAATCCATCCCAAACGCGCACAGAACGGCTGCAATAAAGCGCCAGTCAGTACGGCTTATCTTCGACTCGTGACATCCCACCATCTTCGCTAAGCCACGCTGTGTGACTGTAGAGAGGTTGATGAGTAAATCAGTTTCAGCACGGTCGATATCGCGCTGAGAGGGTTTGCTGTAACTTGCGTTTTCCATTACGTATTATTTCCATAGTTAAATAGTTGAATACGCATCGGTTGATGCGTTGGTTGTAGGGACGAAACATCCCTGACCCGTAGTGTTAAAGAGCGGTACTGCTTAAGCTGCGTTCAATTCAGGTGGAAACACATCATCCAACTGAACTTTTGCGCCAAAACTGTTGAGGGCATCAACGAGCTGGCGGCACATTTTCAAATCTGGATGTCGTCGACCCGATTCGTAGTGCCCAATTGCTCCCTGTGTACACCCAACCTTTTCAGCCAGAACGGCTTGAGAAACCTTCATGGTTTCCCGGATTTTCCGAAGATTACTCATCGGTTCATCTCCTCAGGATGGTACGTAAAACAATAATACAAACTGTACTGAGATAATGCAAGAGGATTAATACATTTTGTGCATTGTGACAGTTAATACAACACGTAATAATCGTGGTATGAAAACACCGTGGAATGAACTGGCTAAGGCCAGGATGAAACAGATTGGCATTACCCAGGATAAGCTTGCCGAGGCTCTCGGAAAGACTCAGGGGGCGATAGGGCATTGGCTGAATGGTCGGCGCGAACCCAGCATTGAGGACATCGCCTCAATCATGAAACAGCTAGGTCTGAAGGAGTTGGTGCTGAGTTCTGATGGGATGGTTGACTATCCAGATTCTGATATGGGTAATGTCACCAATCCACGTCCTAACACTGAGGTAAGGAGATTCCCCCTGATTAGCTGGGTTAGCGCAGGAAATTGGTGTGAAGCTGTTGAGCCTTATCAACTTCAGGAGATTGAGGTATGGCCTGAAACAACAGCACATGCGAGCGAACGGTCGTTCTGGCTGACGGTAAGGGGTGATTCGATGACTTCGCCCACCGGCCTAAGCATACCGGAAGGAATGCAGATACTGGTTGATCCAGCAATCGAGGCAACGAACGGACGACTTGTAGTTGCAAAGTTGGATTCAGAGAACGAGGCGACCTTCAAGAAATACGTAGTAGACGCAGGGCAGAAATACCTCAAACCGCTTAACCCCAGCTACCACATGTTCCCTATTGATGGTAACTGCCGCATCATTGGCGTAGTGATAGAAGCCAAATGGCAAGGCCTGTAATTTAGACTCATCCCTTCAACCCGCTTCGGCGGGTTTTTTAATACACAAAATTTATTTTCCCTTCACATTCATACACTTCGTACATTCTCGAAAATTTTAAGTACATATTGTATTGACGATACTCAGTACATTTTGTATTGTTAAGCCATCAGCAGGACGCTGGTAGCCAAACGGAACTGATTGGCAGGCTCTTTAACAAGATGACATGGGGATGATTCGTCCCCGCCAAAGGATGTTGCTTTGGTGATTGGTGACCGGGCCCAAAAGTAACGCGGAATGAGGCGCAGCTCATGAGCGAGCCGGGATGGCGGTAGGCGCTGCTGCGATGCGAGCCACAACGTCACATTCACCAATCAGCCAAAGCAACCACTGGAGGTATCCAATGAAAGCCAGAGAGATTCGTAAACTCGAACGTGCTCGCCAGCACAAAGAAATTAAGCAGTATTCACAAAGAATTGACCGTGCATTTTCACGGTTATCAGAAGACTGCAGCAATCGCGTACTCCGCGCCACTTCGCTCGGAAGTCTGCGCGATAAGAAAGAGCAGGAAGCACCACAGAAAACAAATCGCCTGTACTACAGCAAGCCAACCCGTGAAATGGGAGTGACTTGTGTAGGACGGCAGAAAATGAAATTAGGCAGTAAGCCACTTATTTGAGGTGATTTATGAAAACTATGATTTTTACTTCTACTGACAGCGATAAAAAATTTCGTGGACCGGTTCTTGTAGAGATTGTACGTCAGTTAACTGAGGAAGAAGCAAATAATCAGGATGAAACAGGGCCAATGTATTTGGTCAAGCTTCAGGATGGTTCTACTGAGCATGCATTTGATGATGAGCTTATATCCGCATGTTAGATAATCATTCTTAAATGCTAAACAGCTTATGACGAGGTAAATGTGAAAATAAAAACCATGGGTGCCAGTCCGTTAACGGGGCAGATTTTTCAGGGAACCTTGAATACTGAAAAAGGAATGTGGGTGGGGAAAAAGGAGGATGTTACTGAGCAAGCAGTTAAAGCAGTGGCTGAACATCTGATGATTAAAAAACAGAAATATGCATATGGGGTTAAAGATGGAAAGTACTTAATCCTCAGTCATCAGATAGTTGATGAATTACCAGCGGAGTTCGCCGACAAAGCATAGTCGGCCTTCTTTTGGCAGTAAGCCACTTATTTGAGGTGAGATATGAAAAGCGCATACCCAATGAAAAAGGTTGGACAGGTTTACGAATGCCCACTCGATGGCACTCTTCTTGAGGTCACTTACGCATGGAAAGACGGCAGCTCAATGATGAAGCATTTAAATGGCTCACGTTCTGGTAGGGAAGACTGCATTAACGGGCAAAGCGTTTTCAAATTGGTGAAAGATGTCGAACAGGCCGCATAGTCGGCCTTCTTTTGGCAGCAAGCCACAGAGGTGAATATGAAAAGATTTATGGGGACTCCAGGACCGTGGGAGTGGTGGACAAGCAACTCGTTTCTTAGATTATCCAGCAAAACAACAGGCAGGGATGGTGATGTTATTGACTCATTTGGCATGAGTGACGGTGCCACTTCACTATCTGTAAAAGCTGATGACATGAACCTGATAGCAGCAGCTCCTGATTTGCTCGAAGCTCTGCAACTGTCACTTAACGCCATGAACGAGATGGGCGATATCTTAAACTTTCACGATTTGGCAGAACAAAGCAAAGTTGATGAGCTAACTCCAGCGTTTGACAAAGCTCGCGCAGCCATCAGCAAGGCTCTGGGGGTGGAGTGATGGATAATAAGAAATACATAGTTGAAGTTATCGAACGAGAAACTAAATAGGTAATTAAGCATTTCGAATTCGATAACTATCGGAAAGCAGACCGCACAGAAGAAGGTTTATTGCGTCAAAGTAATCTCGAAAGATTTGCTGTAGTAATGCGATGCGAATAAGCACTGTGTATTCATTCCAGTGAGTGAATACACGGAGCAATATCGCTCGTAACCATGACAGGAGACGAAGAACTGTCTGGTTAAAAAGAGAAATCATCCCTTGATAGTCTTGCCGCTCTATATGGGCGGCTCTTTTTTGCCTGGAGGAAAGTATGGGTGATATGGGTGAATTCTGGCGAGACTGGAAGCCAGAGCTTAAAGAGAGACGAAGGATTGCGAGGAACGCAGCGCATGAAGGAATGAAGGCATTCTTTCAGCGTAATGGTGTTGATTTCGAAGAGGGAGAAAACACTCTCATTTTTCGCACACCGCAAGGGACCGTTGCTTATTACCCACCAAGTAAGCGGATGCAACATAAAACCACATGGCGAACTTGCAGTCCTACAGCATGCATGAATTACATCAAGAAACTAAGAGCCGCCTAACCAGCGGCTTTTTCATATCTGCATATCAGTGCGCTCAACGAACGCAGCGCTATGCAAATCACACACAACATAAGGAACCACCCATGATTTACGCAATCGCGGGAGGTGCTCGCATGGGTGCCTTCCAACTAACAGAATCACTGCTTGACCGTATCACTCGCAAATTACGCGCCGGATGGAAGCGCCTGGAGGATGTATGTCGCTCAGTATAAATCACAACAAACTCAAGGCAGCGCAAAGCAAAGCAGTTATCGCTCGATTCCTTGGTGATGGTCGCATGTGGAAACAAGCTAACGAAGAAATGAAATCAGCAATCAATCTTCCGTGGTACCGCAAATCATGAGCATCAGAGATTTAACAGACGCTCAGTTTTATGAATTGATGAAAGACATATTTCCTGCTGAGCAGAAACAGGAGAACGATAATGATTCTGACTCTGAATGATAAACGTGAAATATCGCAAATCATCGCAAATTTTACTGACGAAGATTACGAACGAATTAACAGTGAAGTTGATCGACTTTGCAAACGTTGCGACCCAATAAGCGAAATGCTTCGCTCCTATAAACCTGACGAGCACACAAAGGAAGCCATCGACTGGTTAGAGGATGACGACTGCAATTATCAGGAGAAGGCCGCTGAGTGGTTCTGGGATGCAATTACGGAAAGGGTCAAAGCTGAATATGCATTCGGCATATTCAAGCGTAGACATGTTTATGGAGAGGCGGCATGAAGCCTGGAGTTTATTATGGAATGCCTAACGAGGATTACCATGCTGATGAGGCTATAGGTTCAACATCTGTTAAGGCTATTAGCGTTAGTCCGGCAAATCTCTTCTTCAACAAATTCACTGGAAGTAAATCAGCGCACATTGGAAGTGCGATTCATGCGGCTTTGCTTGAGCCTGATGTGTACCGGTACAAGTATGCAAAACACTGTGAAATAACCTCTCGGGCGAGCAAGGAGTATAAGGAGGTCGCAAAGCAATTTCCGGCTGATTTTATTCTGGTTGGCAGCGAGGTGGATACTGTCCAGAAGATGTACGAATCATCACGGATGAATAATGATTTCATGGATTACATGAACACCACAGGATGTTCTGAGGTATCCATGTTTGCAGAGTGTCCTGAAACAGGACTGATGCTCAAATGCAGATTTGACAGGCTATCTGACACCCTCGCCTACCCTCTCGACGTTAAGAGCTGTAGAGACGCATCTGAGCGCGGATTCAGTAACGCTTTCGGTCAGTATAAATACCACATTCAGGCAGCCTTTTATCTCTACGTTCTCAAGTTGGCAACTGGCATCGAATACAACCAGTTCGCATTCTTCGCTATCGAAAACTCACCGCCATATCGCAACTGCATGTACTACATCGGTGAAGAATCTCTGGAGCTTGGCTATCGCGAAATGTACGCAGCATTAGACAAGCTCGTTGCCTGTAAAGAAAACGACTCGCTGAAGTACGAAGGAATTGTACTTCCATCCAATGAAATTAACGTCCCGGCATATCTGCTGGATGATGAATATTCAGATGAGGTTATTCTCTAATGGACCTTTCACGCACAATCATTCCAAAGTCAGACCAAATTAACTTCGAGGATGTTCAGACACAGAGCATCACAGCGGTTATTAAAGCAGTTCGAGCGGGTAACTCAGAGCAACCAGTATTCATAGACCTTGAAGGATTTGAAGGACGTCCTTACAAGCCTTCTAAATCAATGCGTCGCGTGTTAATTGGTGGTTGGGGTGCTGATGGTCATTCTTGGGTTGGACGCTCTCTTATGCTTGTAGGCGACCCATCGGTTAAATTCGGCGGTGTGGCTGTTGGCGGTATAAAGATTTATGCAATGAGTGATATTGAATCAGATTTCTCAATGATGCTTTCGGTATCGCGAGGTAAACGAGCAGAACACCGCGTCAAAAAGCTGGATGTAAAACAACAGGCGACTCCTGAATCTGCATTGTCTTGGTTTTCAGAGAATGCATTAAATATGGATTCAGCAAAGCTAGAAACAGCATACAGCAGAGCTAAAGGCGTGATAGGTAATGATTCAAACCTGAATCAAAAGCTCGACGAAATTTACCAACTCCGCAAAAAGGACTTGGAGACCGCCTAATGAAATGCATCCCATGGGAGAAATGGGAAGAGGATTTCTTGCGCGAAGTAGCGGCAACCATGCCAGTTGAAGTTATCGCCGAAAAACTTGAGCGGACCGAAAAAGCTGTTATGGCTAAGGCGACACGTATCGGCGCTGAAATGGTTAGCCGCTTGCGAGGTAAGCGCTGGACTCGCGCAGAGGTATCACTCTTCGAAAAATTCTCCTCAGAAGAAATAGCAATCGCAACCTGCCGCTCCATCTATTCCGTCAGGTCCATGAGATACAAATTAACGAGGCTCAAAAATGAACGGATTAACTTATGACCCAGGTATTTCACCTCACGAATTAATAGCCAGACACAAATTCAAGCCAATGCCAGATAAGCAGGAGCTACTCAAGCGTGACTCTTTCGATACGAAAACACGACTCCAGAACAACAAGTGGCTGAATGCGATGTTGAGAGGTGGGAAATGACAGTGCAAGAGGCAATGAAACTTAGCGATGAAGAATTAATGGCTCAAGGAAAAGAATCTCTTAAGCGCTGGCATCAAGCATACAAGTACTTTAGTTCAACCAAAGAATTTGCAGAGCGCTGCGCTAGTTTACTGGAGCGTGCAGCATGACTATCGACAAACAGGCGCTGCGTGAGGCGGCAGAGAAGGCAACTCCAGGTCGTATCGGCGACCGTATCGACGGAAGTGGAAGTATCAAATACGAATGCCGTGGTTACGATGGCTCCTTGGTTTTGCGCACAGATCACAAAAACATGGAATATGGCTTCATCGGTGAAAACGGTAGTGCTGATGAGTTGTTCTTCAGGCTGTGTGTGCCTGACGTAGTGCTGGCGCTGCTGGATGAGTTGGACAGCGCCAACGGTTACGCCAGCGCATACGAGGCTGAAAAATGGCATTACCACGGACTGGCAGAGTCTGAGGGTGAGCGGGCAGACAGAGCCGAGAAGCGCATAGCAGAGATTGAAGAAATCGCGACCGATTACGGCATGAAATTTCAAAAAGCGCAGGACGCGCTCAAACATCAGGCGCTATTGCATAAATCGCAGATGGAGGCAGCAGAGAAGCGCATAGCAGAACTGGAGGCGCTCGCGAAATCGGTGAAATTCGACCCAATCCCTATGGATGAGTTAGGAAATAAAAGCGACGGGAAAAAGCACCCGTACATGTTTGGTGCCGGATACAACAGCGCAGTAGTTCATTGTGAAAGCGTGTTGCTTCAGGCGTTCGCCGCCGCTGGCATCGGTAAGGGGGAGTGATGGCATTGACGAAAAAACAGCGCGCCGAGTTGCGCATGAAGTTCGGCGGTCGCTGTGCTTACTGCGGCTGCGAGCTACCTGAAAAGGGTTGGCATGCCGACCACGTTGAAGCCGCTCTGCGCAAGTGGTCGTTTGGTGAACGACAGTCAAATGGGGTACGCCGCACTGTCGCAACTGGTGAGTTCTGGAGGCCGGAGAATGACGCTATCGAAAACCTTTTCCCGGCTTGCGCTCCATGCAATCTGTTTAAAGCGACATTCACCGTTGAAGATTTCCGTAAACAGATAACCGCTCAGGCAGAGCGTGCGCGCGCCTACAGCGTCAATTTCCGAACGGCAGAGCGTTTTGGCCTGGTTGAGGTAGTCGATAAGCCAGTTGTTTTCTGGTTTGAACAATATCAGGAAGGAGCGACAGCATGACCACTATTACCAGAGAACAGGCACACAAAATTATTGATGCAGCCGACGAGGTGATTACCGCGCTGGCTGGCACTAACGATGATGTTCACCCAGACAACAGCAGGAAGATGTGTGACCTGTTGGACGACCTGAACGACAGATACGCACCACCAGAAGTTGTGCGAGATCTGGCACGTATCGCGCTGGCATCGCTGGAGGCTGAGCCGGTGGCGTACATTTTCAAGCATCCGGCAGGCAGGCTGTTCTGGTCTTTGATTGACGAGAGAAATAAAGGGCAAAGCGACGTTATGCCTGTTTACTCCGCTCCAGTACCTGCTTTTGTACCGCCAGTAATAGAGCCAGATTACGAGGTTATCAATGGCATTCTCCCTACCGCCAACCCTGATGAATATTCCTGCTGTATTGCAGCAGATATGTGGAACGCCTGCCGCGCCGCCATGCTTCAGGGTAGCCAACCTGTTACGACGTCTAAAAAGCTGCCATTCGAGCAGTGGCTCTCGCAGCAGACAGGAACCATTGACGTCGAATGTGGATGCGTGATGACGGAGGTGTTTTTCCACTGGTTGCGCGTTGCTTATGAGGCTGTCAACTCTTCGGCAAGTGCGGATATTTGGATTCCGGTAAGCGAGCGGCTGCCGGATTTTTGCGGTCGCTATTGGTGTTATGTCGAAGAACAAAATGACCTTGGTAAAAGCCACTATCAGTGGAACTGTTCATGGAATGGTGAGCGGTGGTTGGTCGATAGTGACAATGGCGGACGTGTAACCCACTGGATGCCACTGCCAGCAGCACCGCAGCAGGAGGTGAATCCGTGATAACTGCCATCGCATATCACTTCAGTGACGGAATTTATGGCTGGATGTTAATGCTCACCGCAATCCAGGATTTGGCTATTGCTGTGTTTATAGCAAACGGGCGCAGGAGGTGAAGTGATGTCAAAAATGACATTCGTCGTTGAGTTCGAAGATGGAAAGGAGCCTCCTGTGCATGCTCACATGGAGGCTTTCGGAGGAAAGGTCGTTTCCGTAGCGTTTCGTGATGCGCTAAGCGAACATGAAGAACGTGAGCAGGTGGTAAGCACTTATGAGCCGCTAAACACTATCCGTTGCTTTATCTGTAACGGTCGCCACCCAATCGGCGTTGCCTGCCCGTTCAATACAATTACTTCGGTGGTAGGTAATGGCTAAGACCGCAGCAGAGCGCAAAGCTGCGCATATAAGTGATGTTATACAAAGATAAATGTATAAGGCCATGCTACTGTATGGCCTTCGCTTTTTTGTGTGGAGGTTTTTATGACATGTAAGGTATGTGAAAAACAGCCCAGAGGGCGCCGTCACCCCCCTCTAGAATGCATGGAGTATATCCCTGAAGAGCAAGGCGAGTACATGAGTCGGAATGGCCGTGCAACCCAGGAAAGCTACTATGTTTGTAGAGAGTGCGGACATAAATGGATGCATGAAACTGGAAATTGCGGCATGGGATGGCAACCTTAAGGTTAATTTATGTCAAGGTTCAACATAGCAGCAAAGAGCCAGGAAGATCGTGACAAGGTTAATGTTGACCTTGCCGCTTCTGGCGTTGCGTACAAAGAGCGCCTGAACATGCCTGTTATCGCTGAGCAGGTGGCGAGAGAACAGCCTGAGCACCTGCGCGAGTATTTCATGGAAAGAGTCCGATACTATCGCGAGCAGTCGTTAAGTCTGCCAAAGGCAAGCGACCCGCGATATATCGAGATGGCTGAGCAGAACGCCAAGAAGTAAGCACTTGAAGAAACACGAACCCGCCGAGTGCGGGTTTTCTTTTATCTGAACTCGCTACGGCGGGTTTTGTTTTATGGAGATAGATAATGAAGGCCAATCATGACCAGGAAGAAGGCTGCTTGCTCATCAGCATGACGGAAGAAGACGCAAGCATGTGTTTCGATGCTATAGAAGCGATGCTTTCAACAGAGAATGTATTCGTTCCACCAGAGTGTTACGACGCGCTAATGGACTTAATGACCGCTCTCAATCTGGAGTAACCATGGAATCACACAGCCTCACACTCGATGAGGCCTGTGCATTTCTCAAAATATCCAGACCTACCGCCACCAACTGGATTCGCACAGGCCGCCTTCAGGCAACACGCAAAGACCCCACCAAACCCAAATCCCCTTACCTCACCACACGACAAGCCTGCATTGCGGCGCTTCAGTCTCCGCTGCATACTGTCGGCGTGAGCGCGGGTGATGGCATCAGAGAGGAAAGAAAATGTCACTCTTCCGCAGAGGTGAAATATGGTACGCCTCGTACTCGCTCCCGGGCGGGAAGCGAATTAAGGAGTCTCTTGGCACAACGGACAAGCGGCAAGCACAGGAGTTGCACGACAAAAGAAAGGCTGAACTCTGGCGAGTAGACAGGCTCGGAGACTTTCCCGATGTGACTTTTGAAGAAGCCTGCTTACGATGGATTGAGGAGAAATCAGACAAGAAGTCGCTCGATACTGACAAAGGCAGGATTGGTTTCTGGCTGGAGCATTTTGAAGGAGTCAGGTTAAAGGACGTTACCGAGGCGAGGATTTACTCAGCGGTTAGCAGGATGCACAACCGAAGCAATCTGGAGATATGGAAAACACGAGTCGAAGCCGCAAGAAAGAAAGGTAAGCCTGACCCTGTTTATGTAGCCAAGCCGGTAACCACTTCCACCAAGGCGAAGCACCTTGCGTTGATGAAGGCCATTCTCAGAGCAGCAGAGCGCGACTGGAAGTGGCTGGAGAAAGCGCCAGTCATCAAGATACCGGCAGTACGTAATAAACGAGTGAGATGGCTGGAGAAGGATGAAGCAAAAAGGCTGATTGATGAATGTCCGGAGCCGTTAAAGTCTGTCGTCAAGTTCGCGCTGGCAACAGGATTAAGGCGTTCGAACATCATCAACCTGGAATGGCAGCAGATAGACATGCAGCGTCGAGTGGCATGGGTAAACCCGGAAGACAGCAAATCAAACAGAGCTATTGGCGTAGCACTGAATGATACCGCATGTAAGGTTCTGCGTGACCAGATAGGAAATCACCATAAATTTGTGTTCGTACATACAAAGGCAGGAAGAAGGCCTGATGGCTCCATCACTCCGGCAGTCAGGAAAATGAGGGTCGATGATGGACGAGCATGGAAGTCAGCATGTAAACGTGCAGGAATTGAAGATTTCCGGTTTCACGACCTGAGGCATACATGGGCAAGCTGGCTGATACAGTCAGGTGTTCCATTGTCTGTACTGCAGGAAATGGGAGGCTGGGAGTCAATAGAAATGGTACGCAGGTATGCTCATCTCGCGCCTAATCATCTGACCGAACACGCTAAGCAAATTGACTCGATTTTTAACGATGATGTCCCAAATATGTCCCATGAAGGAAATTTAGAGGCAGGAGGAAATGGGTAACCTATTGATAATTAAGAGCGCCCCCTGCAGGATTCGAACCTGCGACCGACGGCTTAGAAGGCCGTTGCTCTATCCAACTGAGCTAAGGGAGCATCGAGAGAAAACAAACTGACATAAAACTGCCCGGTATTATACGTTCACCACTCTGGTGGTCAATGGCTTTCCTTTCAACTGCTTGAGTTATGAGCATAACCGCCGCCGTTCACCTCAAGAGCGGCCTGATTCCTGTCAAAAACTGCCGCGACCGTAAGCGGCGACTGACAACCGTCCTCACTTCTGACAAAATAGCCGCATCCCCTTCGACGTGAAATTACAGATGGAATCCTCTCTCTGATGGCAGCAAAGATTATTGACGGTAAAACGATTGCGCAGCAGGTGCGCTCTGAGGTTGCTCAAAAAGTTCAGGCGCGCGTGGCGGCCGGACTGCGGGCGCCAGGACTGGCGGTTGTGCTGGTAGGCAGTAACCCGGCTTCGCAGATTTATGTCGCAAGCAAACGTAAGGCCTGTGACGAAGTGGGATTCGTCTCCCGCTCCTATGACCTGCCGGAAACCACCAGCGAGGCGGAGTTACTGGAACTGATCGATACGCTGAATGCCGATAACACCATTGACGGTATTCTGGTGCAATTGCCGCTTCCGGCGGGTATCGATAACGTTAAGGTGCTGGAGCGTATCGATCCGGACAAAGACGTGGATGGTTTTCACCCTTACAACGTTGGTCGCCTGTGCCAGCGCGCGCCGCGTCTGCGCCCCTGTACGCCCCGCGGCATCGTTACCCTGCTTGCACGCTACAATATCGACCTTTACGGCCTGAACGCCGTCGTGATTGGCGCATCCAACATCGTGGGCCGCCCGATGAGCATGGAGCTGCTGCTGGCCGGTTGCACGACCACGGTGACGCACCGCTTTACCAAAAATCTGCGCCATCATGTCGAAAATGCCGATCTGCTGGTCGTCGCGGTCGGTAAACCGGGCTTTATTCCCGGTGAGTGGATCAAAGAAGGCGCCATCGTGGTTGATGTCGGCATTAACCGTCTGGAAAATGGCAAGGTGGTTGGCGACGTCGTTTTTGACGACGCGTCCGCGCGCGCATCTTACATTACCCCCGTGCCGGGCGGCGTTGGCCCAATGACCGTCGCCACTCTTATCGAAAACACGCTTCAGGCGTGTGTTGAATATCACGACCCACAGGATAACTAACATGGCGACATTTTCTTTAGGCAAGCATTCTCACGTTGAACTGTGTGATTTGCTGAAACTGGAAGGCTGGAGCGAAAGCGGCGCCCAGGCGAAAATGGCCATTGCGGAAGGACAGGTCAACGTTGACGGCGCGGTGGAAACCCGCAAACGCTGCAAAATCGTTGCCGGTCAAACCGTCAGCTATGCCGGTCAGAGCGTCACCGTCGTCGCCTGATGCCCTTTGCCGGACAGCGGTCTTCGCACCCTGTCCGGCGATGCTCCCCTTCCTGTCGAGTGACTTCATCATCCCTTCACAGTGCGTTGCGAATATAGCGTTTTTTCATACGAAGCGAAAATATGCCAACGATTCTCACCCACGCGACTGTCCCGCTCTGCCTCGGCTTAGGGCTGGGCACAAAAGTCATTCCCCCCCGTTTGCTGTTTGCCGGTATCGCGCTGGCGATGGTGCCGGACATGGATGTGCTCTCCTTTAAACTCGGCGTGGCCTACGGCGACGCGTTCGGCCATCGCGGCTTTACCCATTCGCTGCTGTTTGCTTTTGTGATGCCGATACTGTGCGTGCTCATTGGTCGACGTTGGTTGAAAGCCAGCCTGACGCGCTGCTGGCTGTTTCTTACGGTATCACTGCTGTCACACAGTTTACTGGATTCGATCACTACCGGCGGCAAAGGTGTCGGCTGGCTGTGGCCGTGGTCGGATGAACGCTTTTTTGCGCCGTGGCAGGTGATTAAGGTCGCGCCGTTCGCGCTATCGCGCTATGCCACGCCGTATGGCCATCAGGTGATATTCTCGGAACTGCTGTGGGTGTGGTTACCGGGGCTGATGCTAATGGGGATGTTGTGGTGGAAACGGCGATAAAAAGCCGGATAGCGACGCGTTACGTCTTATCCGGCCTGTAAATAACCTCAACCCGACAAACGTAAACGCCGCCGGGGATCTCCGTCTTACTTGCGACGCCAGGTGGTTCCCTGCGGTCCGTCTTCCAGGACGATACCCATTTCGTTCAGACGATCGCGCGCCGCATCCGCCGCCGCCCAGTCTTTCGCTTTACGGGCATCCAGACGCTGCTGGATCAACGCTTCGATTTGGGCTACTTCGCCGTCATCCGCCTGCGCGCCGCTTTGCAGGAACGCTTCCGGCTCCTGCTCCAGCAGACCGAGCACAGCAGAAATTTTACGCAGATGCGACGCCATGGCATTGGCGGCTGCCATATCTTCCCCTTTCAGACGGTTCACTTCGCGCGCCATGTCGAACAGCACCGAATAGGCTTCCGGCGTATTGAAGTCGTCGTTCATCGCCTCAATAAAGCGCGTTTCAAAGGCCTCGCCACCGGCAGGAGCGACGGTTTTATCCGTTCCGCGCAGCGCGGTGTACAGCCGCTCCAGCGCTGAACGCGCCTGCTTAAGGTTCTCTTCGCTGTAGTTCAGCTGGCTGCGGTAGTGACCGGACATCAGGAAGTAGCGCACCGTTTCCGCATCGTAGTATTTCAACACGTCGCGCACGGTGAAAAAATTACCCAGCGATTTAGACATCTTTTCGCGATCGACCATCACCATGCCGGAATGCATCCAGTAGTTCACGTATTCGCCGTCGTGCGCACAGGTGGACTGCGCGATTTCGTTTTCATGATGCGGGAACATCAGATCCGAACCGCCGCCGTGAATATCAAAATGATTACCCAGCTGTTTGCAGTTCATGGCCGAGCATTCAATATGCCAGCCAGGACGGCCTGCGCCCCACGGCGACGGCCAGCTCGGTTCGCCCTCTTTGGACATCTTCCACAGCACGAAGTCCATCGGGTTGCGTTTGACGTCAACCACGTCCACGCGCGCCCCGGCCTGCAACTGATCCAGATCCTGACGAGACAGCAGACCGTAGTTTGGGTCAGTCGGCACGTCGAACATCACGTCACCGTTGTCTGCGACGTAAGCGTGGCCTTTGGCAATCAGTTGCTCGGTGATCTCAATGATCTCGGCGATATGATGCGTCGCGCGTGGCTCCATGTCCGGGCGCAGAATATTCAGCGCATCAAAATCTTTGTGCATTTCCGCGATCATGCGATCGACAAGCGCCACGAAGCTTTCGCCGTTTTCATTAGCGCGTTTGATGATTTTGTCGTCGATATCAGTAATGTTGCGTACGTATTTCAGCGTGTAGCCCAGAAAACGCAGGTAACGCGCCACCACATCAAACGCGACGAAAGTACGGCCATGTCCGATATGACAGAGATCGTAAACGGTAATACCACACACGTACATGCCGACTTCCCCGGCATGAATAGGTTTGAATTCCTCTTTTTGGCGCGTCAGTGTATTAAAAATTTTTAACATTGAAGGTTCCGTGTAAGACATGTGTGGATCGTAAAGTCCGTATAATACCCATAATTCGGCATGGGATCAGCACACTTTGCAAGGTGATCACAGCCTGCGCTTATGCTATAACACACCCCTTACTCTGACCCTCATCGGGTTAAAGCACTTCTCTATCGGAACAGGATGCAAAAATGGTTACTTTCCACACTAATCACGGCGATATCGTAATCAAAACGTTTGATGATAAAGCGCCTGAAACAGTTAAAAACTTCCTGGACTACTGCCGCGAAGGTTTTTACAACAACACCATTTTCCACCGTGTGATTAACGGTTTCATGATTCAGGGCGGCGGTTTCGAACCTGGCATGAAGCAGAAAGCAACGAAAGAAGCGATCAAAAACGAAGCCAACAACGGTCTGAAAAACACCCGCGGTACGCTGGCGATGGCCCGTACTCAGGCTCCGCACTCTGCAACCGCGCAGTTCTTCATCAACGTCGTCGACAACGACTTCCTGAACTTCTCCGGCGAAAGCATGCAGGGCTGGGGTTACTGCGTATTTGCCGAGGTCGTTGAAGGCATGGACGTTGTGGATAAAATCAAAGGCGTCGCGACCGGTCGCAGCGGTATGCACCAGGACGTACCAAAAGAAGACGTGATCATCGAAAACGTGACCGTTAGCGAGTAATCGTGGCGACACTGTTTATTGCAGATCTTCATCTCTGCACGGAAGAACCGGCGATCACCGCCGGTTTTCTGCGTTTTTTAGCCGGAGAGGCCCGTCAGGCCGACGCGCTGTATATCCTCGGCGATCTGTTTGAAGCCTGGATCGGCGACGACGACCCTCTGCCTCTGCACCGGCAAATCGCGGCGGCAATCAAGGCGGTGGTTGACGCGGGCGTTCCTTGCTTCTTTATTCACGGCAACCGGGACTTTCTGCTTGGGAAACGCTTCGCGCGTGAAAGCGGAATGATCCTTTTGCCGCAGGAAAAGGTGCTCACGCTGTATGGCCGCCGGATACTGATTATGCATGGCGATACGCTGTGTACTGACGACCACGGTTATCAGGCGTTTCGCGCCAAAGTTCATCAGCGCTGGCTGCAAACGCTGTTTCTCGCCCTGCCGTTGTTTATTCGCAAACGGGTAGCCGCGAAAATGCGCGCGGGCAGCAAAGCCGCCAACAGCAGCAAATCGCTGGCCATCATGGACGTTAATCAAGATGCCGTTGTGGCCGGGATGGAAAAACATCAGGTGCAGTGGCTGATCCACGGGCACACCCACCGCCCGAACGTGCATACCCTTACCGCTAACGGCCAACCCGCGTTCCGCGTGGTGTTGGGTGCCTGGCACAGCGAAGGGTCGATGGTAAAAGTGACGCCGACAGACGTTAAACTGATCTCTTTCCCGTTTTAAATCTCCCCGCGAATTGCCAGCCTCATAAGTGACGCAACCGTTTTCCTTGGCGTATTTACATGCTATTCTCTGTGGCCTCAAAAGCAGCGTGTCCCGCACCACAGGAGTTTTCAGACGCATGTCTTCCCGCAATAACCCGGCGCGAGTCGCCATCGTGATGGGGTCCAAAAGCGACTGGGCTACCATGCAGTTCGCCGCCGAAATCTTCGATATTCTGAACGTCCCACACCACGTTGAGGTTGTCTCTGCGCACCGCACCCCCGATAAACTGTTCAGCTTCGCCGAAAGTGCGGAAGAACACGGCTATCAGGTGATTATCGCCGGCGCCGGCGGCGCGGCGCATCTGCCAGGCATGATTGCGGCGAAAACGCTGGTGCCGGTGCTGGGCGTTCCGGTACAAAGCGCAGCGCTGAGCGGCGTCGACAGCCTCTACTCCATCGTGCAAATGCCGCGCGGCATTCCGGTGGGCACGCTGGCGATAGGTAAAGCCGGCGCGGCAAACGCAGCGCTGTTGGCCGCCCAAATTCTGGCAACGCACGACGACGCGTTACGTCAGCGTTTGCACGACTGGCGCAAGGCGCAGACGGACGACGTCCTTGAGAATCCGGACCCGCGAGGTACGGCATGAAACAGGTCTGCGTACTGGGCAACGGTCAGTTAGGTCGAATGCTGCGTCAGGCCGGTGAACCGCTGGGTATCGCCGTCTGGCCGGTTGGGCTGGACGCGGAACCTGCCGCCGTCCCTTTTCAACAAAGCGTTATCACCGCAGAAATTGAGCGCTGGCCGGAAACGGCGCTGACCCGTGAACTGGCGCGTCATCCCGCGTTCGTCAACCGCGACGTCTTCCCGATTATTGCCGACCGCCTGACGCAAAAGCAGCTTTTTGACACGCTCAACCTGGCGACCGCGCCGTGGCAATTGCTGGCCGATAAAAAGGAATGGCCCGCGGTGTTTGAACGGCTGGGTGAACTGGCGATCGTGAAACGTCGCGTCGGCGGCTACGACGGCCGCGGCCAGTGGCGACTGCGCGCGACGGAAACCGACCAGCTTCCGGCCGACTGCTACGGCGAATGCATCGTTGAACAGGGCATCAACTTTTCCGCTGAAGTGTCGCTGGTTGGCGCTCGCGCCTTCGACGGCAGTACGGTGTTTTACCCGTTAACGCGCAACCTGCATCAGGACGGAATTCTGCGTACCAGCGTCGCTTTTCCCCAGGCCAATGCGAAACAACAGGCACAGGCCGAAGCGATGCTCTCCGCCATTATGCAGGAGCTGAACTACGTCGGCGTAATGGCGATGGAGTGTTTTGTCACGCCGGACGGCCTGTTGATTAACGAACTGGCGCCGCGCGTGCATAACAGCGGTCACTGGACGCAAAACGGCGCCAGCATCAGCCAGTTCGAGTTGCATTTGCGGGCCATTACCGGCCTGCCGATGCCAGCGCCGGTGGTAAACAGCCCGTCGGTGATGGTGAATCTGATTGGCAGCGAGCTGAATGCTGACTGGCTGAAGCTGCCGCTCGTGCACCTGCACTGGTATGACAAAGAGGTGCGTCCGGGGCGTAAAGTTGGCCACCTGAACCTGACCGACAGCGACACCGCGCGCCTGAGCGCAACGCTTGAAGCCCTCGCGCCGCTGCTTCCGCCGGAATACGCCAGCGGTATCGTCTGGGCGCAAAGCCAGCTCAACTAACACATTTAGTGCCAGGGGAAGGAAGTTTCCTTCCCCGTTTCCCCTCTACGCGCGTAAAATCCCCCCATTGCTGTTTTTGTCTTTTCAGGATTTCACATGAACGATGGAACGGACTATCGGGCGATCCTCGCCGCTGATACGCCCTTAATCGATGTCCGCGCGCCGGTTGAATTTCAGCAAGGCGCAATGCCCGGCGCTATCAATTTGCCCTTGATGGATGATGACGAGCGCGCCGCCGTCGGCACCTGTTACAAACGCCAGGGGCCGGACGCTGCGCTGGCGCTGGGTCATCAACGGGTCTGCGGCGAGAAACGCCAGCAGCGAATTGACGCCTGGCGCGCGGCCTGCGAAAAATACCCGCACGGCTATCTCTGCTGCGCGCGCGGCGGCCAGCGATCGCATATTACTCAACAGTGGCTGCGCGAGGCGGGCGTCGAGTACCCGCTGATCAAAGGCGGCTACAAAGCGCTGCGCCAGGCGGCGATACACATTACGGAAGAACAGGTCCAGAAACCAATGGTGCTTGTCGGCGGCTGCACAGGCAATGGCAAAACGCAGCTGGTCCAGCAGCGGCCTGATGGGGTCGATCTTGAAGGGCTCGCCCATCATCGCGGCTCCTCGTTTGGCCGCACGCTGGAACCGCAGCTCAGCCAGGCGAGTTTTGAAAACCTGCTGGCGGTGACGTTACTGCAAAAACAGGCGTCACGCTGGGTGCTGGAAGATGAAGGCCGGATGATCGGCTCAAACCATCTGCCGGAATGTCTGCGCCTCCGGATGACTCAGGCGAGCATCGCCGTGGTGGACGATCCGTTCGAACGCCGTCTTGAACGGTTGCGCGACGAGTATTTTATCCGTATGCACCATGATTTCACCCACGCATACGGGGACAAACAGGGCTGGCAGGAATATGGCGAGTATCTGCATCACGGGCTTTTCGCTATTCGCCGCCGTCTGGGTTTGCAACGCTTTGCCGAACTGACCGCAAAGCTTGACACCGCGCTGACGGAACAGCGTCGTACCGGTAGCACCGACGCCCATTTCAACTGGCTGGTGCCGCTGCTGGAAGAATATTACGACCCGATGTACCGCTATCAACTGGAGAAAAAAGCCGACAAGATTGTCTTTCGCGGGACGTTTGAAGAGGTGGCGGACTGGCTGCGCCATTAAAAGAGCCGGGCGGCGTTTTCGCCTTACCCGGCGCGCACAGTGCGGCGACACAGGCCGGATAAGACGCCACGCGTCGCTCTCCGGCACTGTCGCCGACTCAGAAGTCGTAACGCAGACGCACGAGGTTCATATCGCCCAGGTCATCGGTGCTGGAGGTGAAGACATGCTCGTAATCAACACGGAAACCATAGTCCAGTTGGAAGCTGATCCCCACGCCGTTATCGGTGCGCAGATAATCCCGGCCATTCACGTATTCAATACGGTCGCCCATAAAGTACGGCTGAATGGATTTCACCGCGTACTGGTTGATCGGGAAAGTGTAGCCCGCGAAGTATTCCAGACCCCAGGCATCACCAGCAAAGTAGTCGCTCACCGATACTTTTTTCGTGGTCATGAAGTTCTGGTACCAGCCGCCGCCCATTGAGAAGCTCCAGTTTTCCGGCGTCCAGCTCAATGCTGTACCCACAATGTTCTGATCGTACGTCTTGTTGCCGTTGCCGCGCATTTCTGCACGGGTGTAGTTCCACGCCGTACCCCAGCTTAGATCGTCAGTAATATGATAATCCGCACCCAGCGAGCCGCCGCCTTTACGCTTGTAGTTCAGGCCGTTGTTTGCGTTGTAGTCATCGCTGAACAGATAAGACGCGTAGAGATCAACATCGCCTACGGTTTTCTTGTATTTCAGCATTTTGCGTGAACGGTAGGAACCGTCGTAGTCGCCGTTGATCCCGTTACCCGGAGCCTGGCCTATCATGTCATAGTCCCAGATATCGGTTTTCGCGCCCACCACATCGTAGTAAATGCTGTTCTGTTGACCGAAAGTCAGCGTACCCCAGGTATCGCTTTTCAGACCGGTATACAGCATACGGCGGGTGGTGTCGTGCGCGCCTTCGGCGTAGTGGTTATCCCAGTTAAACTGCGCCGGAATATTCACGCCCAGCTCGTAGAAGCTGATCCAGCTAATGTCGTCAAACAGATAGTAATCTGCCGCGAAACGGAAACGGGTGCCGCCGTCAAAACCATTACGTTTATAACCGTTGGCGCCGTCATCGCCCGTCATATTCTGGAACTGGGGACGAATACTCCCGCCCACGGTGAAGTTTAGACGGCTCAGCGGGTTGCCCGCCTGGGGATCTTGTTTCAGAACAGTGATTTCCGCCTGAGAAGCGAAAGACATTAATGCCACTGCCGCGCCGATCGATGCCGCCAGCGCTGTTGTTTTTATAGTCATTATTTTTCCTTGATAGATTTCCTGCTAATTATTCAGCAATGGAATGTTAACCGGAATTACTACAGGCGTGTTGGCGGGTTTTTAATGATTTGTGCCGTTAAACGGCGCGGGCTTATCCATTTATGCTTTTAAAAAAGAGCGCGCCGGTATCTTCACCGGCGCGTCAGTCTCATACTGCTTAATTGCTAAACTGGCGGAACAGCGCCTTCCCCTTCAGTAACCGGATCCCCAACCAGCCGCCGCAGACGGAAAGCAGGAACGCGCCGCTAAGGGGTAAAACCGCCCACAATCGCCAGTCCGGCTGCCAGGGGAAATCAAAGACCCGGGTTTGCAACATTGCCAGCGCTGTTTCTGCGCCAATGGAGGCCACCAGCCCGGACACCAATCCCAGCATGGCAAATTCACACCATAAGGTGGTGCGCAGCAGTTTCTTGCCCGCCCCCAGCGTGCGCCAGACGACCAGTTCCTGATGGCGTTGCCGCATGCCAACCTGCACCTGCGCCAGCAACAGCAGGATGCCGCAGGCGGTAACCAGCACCACCATGACTTCCAGCGCCCGGCTCACCTGCTCCAGTACCTGGCCGACCTGCCGGAGAATAGCGCCGATATCCAGCAAGCTAACCGTCGGAAATTCGCGGTTAAGCTGAGTCAGCATTTCGTTGCCGTTTTCCCAACGAAAGCTGGTCAGCCAGCTTTGCGGCTGTCCGTCAAGCGCGCCGGACGGGAAGATAAAGAAGAAGTTTGGTCGCAAACTTTCCCAGTCCACCTTACGCAGACTGGTGACCTTTGCGCTGAACTGTTGGGTATCGCCCATAAAGGTCACGCTATCGCCCAGTGACACGTTCAACCGCTTCGCCAGCCCCTCTTCTATCGACACTTCGCCCTTTTTCGGCGGCCAGACGCCGGCGACAATCGGATTATGGCTGGGTCTGCTATCCTGCCATGTCAGATTCAGCTCGCGGTTTAGCGCTTCATCCGGATTACCTTCGGTCGATTTATCGTTAATGGCCGTCAGGCGCGCCCGGACAATAGGATAAAACGCTTCCGGGATCACCTGATGCTCCGAGAGAAAGGCCTTCACCTGCGGCACCTGTTCAGAAGCGATGTTGATCAGAAAATAGTTGGGGCTTTCCGGCGGCAGTTGCTGCTGCCAGCGATCCAGCAGATCGCCACGCAGCACCAGCAGTAGCGCCAGCAGCATAAACGACAGCGAGAATGCGGAAAGCTGGCTCAGGGTGGACCACGGCTGACGCAGCAGACGGCTAACGGCCAGACGCAGCGGCAACGACGAGAGCGTCAGGCCGCGCAGAACATTCAGCAGCATCCACCCCAGCACGCCGCACAGCAGCGCCAGTACCACCGCGCCCGCCAGCACCGCCCACAGCAGGGGACTGCCGCCCATTAATCCGGCGAGCAACAGCACAACGACAGCGGTGACGACCGGCAGATAAAACTTCAGCGGCCAGACATTCGCCACCGCGTCGCGACGCAGTACGCGCAGCGGCTGAGTCGCCAGCAGCAGACGATACGGACGCAGGCCCACCAGCAGCGAAATGACTATCATGGTGCCCAGCGCCCACAGCCACGGCCAGAGGCTGGCAGGCGGCAGTGCGGCAGGCAATACCGGCTTGAGCAGCACCATTAAGACCTTTTCAAACAGTAACCCTATCGCGCCTCCGGTGACGGCAGAAAGCGCCAGCACCATCAGCCACTGCCCGACGATCAGTTTGCGCAATTGCGCCCTGCCCGCGCCGAGGGTTTTCAGGATTGCCACTAAATCATAGCGGCTGCGGCAGTAATGGCTCATTGCCACCGCCACGGCGGCGACGGCCAACAGCAGGGTTAACAGCGCTGAAAGCAGTAAAAATTGCTGCGAACGCTCAAGGGATTTACCGAGCGCGCCTTCATCCTGCTCAAGACCATACCAACGATGCTCTGGTTTGAGCTGCGGCAGCAGCCATTTTTCGTAGTCGTCCAGCTGCTGCGCAGTACCGCCAAACTTGTAGCGCCAGGTAACGCGGCTGCCGGGCTGTACCGCACCGGTTTTTTCCACATCAGCAATGTTCATCATCAGCCGCGGCGCCATCTGGAATGGGTTAAAGCCTGAGTCCGGCTCCTGCACCACTTCACCGGCAATACGCAACGTGGCGTCGCCCACGTCAAGGGTATCGTCGATTTTCAGATTCAGCAGCGCCATCAGGCGCGGCGCGAGCAGCACCGACCCGGGCTGGGGCTTCAGCCCAGACGGGCGGGTTTCCAGCTTGCCGTACATCGGATAAAGGTCATCAACCGCCTTAACGTTAGCCAGTTGCGGCGTGTCTCCGGCAAACGTCATGGTGGCGAAAGTCAGTTGTTCCCCGACTTTTAGCCCGCGCTGACGCGCTTCGTCGATCCACGCCTGCGGGACCACGCGCGAACTACGCAGCGTCCGGTCGCCGGCCATAAACTCACGGCTTTGCTGGCTTAACCCTTTCTCCATTCGGTCGCTGATGCTGCCCAGCGCCAGCACACAGGCCACCGCCAGGCTTAGCGCCATCCAGACAATCAGTAACGACGGCGAGCGCCATTCGCGCCAGAACCAGCGTGCGATCATGCCTCCTCCTGCAACTGTCCGTTGACCAGTCGCAGACGCCTGTCGCAGCGCGCCGCCAGTTGGGGATCGTGGGTCACCAGGATCAACGTCGTCCCGTGTTCACGGTTCAGCGAAAACAGCAGATCGGCAATTTTGTCGCCAGTCTGTCGATCCAGGTTGCCGGTTGGTTCATCCGCAAACAGCACCTCCGGTCGTCCGTTAAACGCGCGCGCCAGCGCCACGCGCTGCTGTTCGCCGCCGGAAAGCTGGGCCGGAAGATGATCCAGACGCTTACCCAGCCCCAGTTGTTCCAGCAACGCTTTCGCGCCTTCCCGGGTTTTGCTGCTGGTTTCCCCACGCAGCAGCGCTGGCAGCTCGACGTTCTCCAGCGCGTTTAACGTCGGAATCAACATAAACGACTGGAAAACAAAGCCGACGTGCCTGGCGCGCAGTTGCGCCCGCGCTTCCTCGTCCATCTGGTGCAGCGGTTTACCCACCAGACTGACCTCGCCGCCGCTGCCGTCATCCAGTCCGGCGAGGATCGCCAGCAGCGTTGACTTACCCGAACCCGACTCGCCAATCAGGGCGATGGTCTCGGCGCGTTTGACAACCAGTTCAACTCCGGTAAGGATGGAAAGCTCATGCTCCCCCTGACCGACGGACTTCTTAAGATGATGAACTTCAACAATGTTTTCCGCTGGCATTTGCCCTTCCTGTTTTTGATCCTGTTTACCTGTCGGGCCGTGGCGGCTGACACGTTATTAATCCTCGGCGACAGCCTGAGCGCCGGCTATCGTATGTCTGCCAGCGCAGCCTGGCCTGCGCTGTTGAATGACAAATGGCAAGCAAAAACCACGGTTGTCAATGCAAGCATCAGCGGCGACACCTCCGGGCAAGCGCTGGCGCGGCTGCCTGCCTTGCTAAAACAACATCAACCGCGCTGGGTACTGGTTGAGCTTGGCGGTAACGACGGCCTGCGCGGTTTCGCCCCGGCGCAAACCGAACAGACGCTGCGCACCATTTTGCAAAAGGTGAAAGCCGCTAACGCCGAACCGCTGCTGATGCAAATTCGCCTGCCCGCAAACTACGGTCGCCGTTATAATGAAACCTTCAGCGCTGTTTATCCTAAGCTTGCCAGTGAGTTCGATATTCCTCTGTTACCCTTTTTTATGGAAGAGGTCTATCTGAAACCCCAATGGATGCAGGATGATGGTATTCATCCTAACCCAGAAGCTCAGCCGTTTATCGCTGACTGGATGGCGAAACAGCTGAGTCCTTTAGTAAATCATGAGTCATAACACAACGGAGATCCTGACAGGTAAAGTTATGCAAAAATCGGTCTTAATAACAGGATGTTCCAGCGGAATTGGCCTGGAAAGCGCGTTTGAACTTAAGCGCCAGGGCTTTCAAATTCTCGCAGGCTGCCGTAAACCTGAAGATGTCGCCCGCATGAATAGCATGGGCTTCACCGGCGTACAGATCGATCTCGACTCTCCTGAGAGTGTGGATCGCGCCGCCGATGAAGTGATCGCCCTGACCGATAACTGTTTGTTTGGGATCTTTAATAATGCCGGGTACGGCGTTTACGGTCCCCTGAGCACCATCAGTCGTGAGCAGATGGAGCAGCAATTTTCCGCCAACTTTTTTGGCGCTCACCAGCTCACAATGCGCTTATTACCGGCAATGCTGCCCCACGGCGAAGGGCGTATCGTCATGACCTCGTCGGTGATGGGGCTGATCTCCACGCCGGGACGCGGCGCTTACGCTGCCAGTAAATACGCGCTGGAAGCGTGGTCGGACGCGCTACGTATGGAGCTGCGCCACAGCGGAATTCACGTCAGCGTGATCGAGCCCGGCCCCATTCGTACCCGTTTTACCGAGAACGTTAACCAAACGCAAAGCGACAAACCGGTGGAAAATCCCGGCATTGCCGCCCGTTTTACCCTGGATCCTGAAGCGGTGGTCAATAAAGTGCGCCACGCGTTTGTCAGCGACAAACCTAAACTTCGCTATCCGGTCACGCTGGTCACCTGGGCCGTCATGCTGCTGAAACGTCTGCTGCCGGGGCGCCTGATGGACAAAATTTTGCGTGGGTGAGTTGAAGCGCGCGCGTCAGCCCCCATGTAAAAAAGAAATCGACAAAAGAGAGCAACTCCATGTCCGTACAGAATATTGTCAACATTAACGAATCGAACCTGCAGCAGACTTTAGAACAGTCGATGACCATACCGGTACTGTTCTATTTCTGGTCCGAGCGTAGCCAGCACTGTCTGCAACTGACGCCAGTGCTGGAAAGCCTGGCCGCGCAGTATAACGGCCAGTTTATCCTGGCGAAGCTCGACTGTGACGCCGAGCAGATGATCGCCTCCCAGTTTGGCCTGCGCGCGATCCCTACCGTTTACCTGTTCCAGAACGGTCAGCCGGTTGACGGTTTCCAGGGGCCGCAGCCGGAAGAAGCGATTCGCGCCCTGCTCGATAAAGTGCTGCCGCGTGAAGAAGAGTTGAAAGCCCAGCAGGCAATGCAACTGATGCAGGAGGGCAACTATATCGACGCGCTGCCCCTGCTGAAAGACGCCTGGCAGTTGTCTAACCAGAACGGTGAAATTGGTCTGCTGCTTGCGGAAACCCAGATTGCCCTGAACCGCACTGAAGAGGCCGAAGCGGTGCTCAAAACGATTCCTCTGCAGGACCAGGACACTCGCTATCAGGGACTGGTGGCGCAGATTGATTTGCTGAAACAGGCCGCCGACACGCCAGAGATTCAACAGCTCCAGCAACAGGTTGCCGATAACCCCCAGGATGCCGGACTGGCGGCGCAACTGGCGCTGCAACTGCATCAGGTGGGACGTAACGAAGAAGCGCTGGAACTGCTGTTCAGCCATCTGCGTCACGATCTCGCCGCGGCGGACGGACAGGTGCGTAAAATGTTCCAGGAAATTCTGGCCGCGCTTGGCACGGGTGATGCGCTGGCGTCGAAGTACCGTCGCCAGCTGTACGCACTGTTATATTAATTCCGCCTACAGTGCCCGGTGGCGCTACGTTTACCGGGCCTGCGGGTCAGAGATGCCCTTCCCCGCTCACGACTTTAAATGCGTCACCACCAGTTGGTGGCGCGAATTGTAGAATTTCCGATAGGTTAAATAACAGGCGATAATGGTTGACAGGCTCGCCGTCGAAAGCAGCATAAAGGTCACCATAATCTGGTATTTTATCGCTTTTACCGGATCGATCCCGGCAAAGATCAGCCCCGACATCATACCTGGCAAACTCACCAGCCCTACCGTTTTCGCCGAGTCAATCGTTGGGATCAGCGAAGCGCGAATGCTGTCGCGAATCAATCCGGCTGATGCCATTTTTGGCGTCGCGCCCAGGCTCAGTTTTTCCTGAATCTGCTGCCGCTCACTGCTAAATCGCTGTCCGAGATTGTTATAGCACAAGCCAACGGCGACCATCGCGTTCCCGGCAATCATCCCGGAGATCGGAATCACCTGCATGGGAATAAATTCAATCGACCCTGACAGCACCAGCACCGCCAGTGTTAAGCCTGCGCCCACGGTAATGGCAATAAATGAGGATACAAACGCTTTATCAATATATTTGCTGCGCTTCTGCGCGTTATACGCCGCGTTAAAACAGATAAATAGCACCATCACTAACGTCAGAACGGCGTGATTGACGGCGAAGATATATTTCAGGACATAGCCCACGATAATAAGCTGAACGACAGCGCGCCCGACGCTCCAGAGAATGTCCTTTTCCAGCGCCAGTTTCTCTTTGTGGCTGATCAGCATCGCCACCACCACCAGCATCATCGCCAGGGCCAGAGACGAATTGGTAATATTATGCTCGTTCATTACGCGTCTCCTGCATTTCACCGGCATGCGGCGTCAGGGTAATAATCGTATCCGCATGATCGATCTCATCTTTATCGTGAGTAACCCACAGCACCCCAATTTGCTTATCACGAGCGTAGCGATGGATCATTTCGTTGACGTTGCGCTTATTTTTTTCATCCAGCGCGCTGGTGATTTCATCAAGCAACAGCACCTGCGGTAAAAACTGTAGATTGCGGATTAGCGAGATACGCTGCTTTTCGCCGCCGGAAAGCGCGCTGATGTTTTTCTCCAGTAGCGTTTCCGAAAGGTCAAATCGCGCCAGATCGTCGACAAGCTGCTGTCGCTCCGGGCGCTTATTGCGGATTTCCCAGGGGAAGATCAAATTATCATACACGGTGTTGCCAAACAGCGTGGGCGTTTGCGTACAGTAAGAGACCTGCTGGCGATACGTTTCCGGGCTGAGCGTGGCGATGTCTTGACCCGCAAAAAGAATTTCCCCTTCGCTGGGGCTAAGTAACGACGCGATAATTTTCAGCAAGGTGCTTTTACCGCAGCCGGAAGGTCCGGTAATCAGTTTAAATTCGCCGGGGAGGAGGTTAAAGCGAATACCGCGCAGAATGGTTGTCTCCCCTGCCTGGTATCCCACGTTTTTGAGCTGAAGCAGAATGCCATTTTCTTTCATTGTGCGTCCATCTTTCCATTTTTTATCGGCAATGAGTGTATCTCTGTATGGAATAAGAGGGGAACTCCCTTTGATTAATCGGATATAATTTGTTTACGCTGGTAGCGATATATCATTTCAAGGACAGTGCAACAGGAGGTTTTTTTAATGCTTATTTTTATCCCTATTCTCATCTTTGTCGCCCTGGTGGTCGTTGGCGCGGGCGTAAAAATCGTACCGCAGGGGTATCAGTGGACAGTGGAACGTTTTGGCCGTTACACCAAAACGCTCCAGCCCGGCCTGAGCCTCGTTGTGCCGTTTATGGACCGCATTGGCCGCAAGATCAATATGATGGAACAGGTGCTGGACATTCCTTCCCAGGAAGTGATTTCCAAAGACAACGCCAATGTCACCATCGACGCCGTGTGTTTTATCCAGGTCATCGATGCTCCACGGGCGGCCTATGAGGTCAGTAACCTCGAACTGGCGATCATCAACCTTACGATGACCAACATCCGTACCGTTCTGGGTTCGATGGAGCTCGACGAAATGCTTTCCCAGCGCGACAGCATCAACTCGCGACTGCTGCATATTGTCGATGAGGCGACCAACCCGTGGGGCATCAAAGTCACACGTATTGAAATCCGCGACGTGCGTCCTCCGGCGGAGTTAATTTCCTCTATGAACGCGCAGATGAAAGCGGAGCGAACCAAGCGCGCCTATATTCTGGAAGCCGAAGGGGTACGCCAGGCGGAGATCCTCAAGGCCGAGGGGGAGAAACAGTCGCAGATCCTGAAAGCGGAAGGCGAACGCCAGTCGGCCTTCCTGCAGGCGGAAGCGCGTGAACGTTCCGCTGAAGCGGAAGCGCGGGCGACCAAAATGGTGTCCGAAGCGATTGCCGCCGGGGATATTCAGGCGGTTAACTACTTCGTGGCGCAGAAATATACCGAAGCGCTACAACAAATAGGCTCGTCCAGTAACAGTAAAGTGGTGATGATGCCGCTGGATGCCAGCAGTCTGATGGGCTCCATTGCAGGCATCACTGAACTGGTTAAAGACAGCGCCAGCGAACGGAAAAAATAATGATCGAGATGATAGCGGCGCATCCGCATATTTTCTGGCTCAGCCTCGGCGGCCTGCTGCTTGCCGCCGAAATGCTCGGCGGTAACGGCTACCTGCTGTGGAGCGGCGTGGCGGCAGTGATTACCGGTCTCACGGTATGGCTACTGCCGGTTGGTTGGGAGTGGCAGGGTGTGATGTTCGCGGTCTTAACCCTCCTCGCCGCCTGGCTATGGTGGAAATGGCTGGCGAAGCGTGTACGGGAGCAGAAACCCGCCGACCGCCAGTTAAACCAGCGCGGGCAGCAACTGGTGGGGCGCCGGTTTATGCTCGAGTCCGGGCTGGTCAATGGCCGCGGGCATGTGCGGGTCGGCGACAGCTCCTGGCCGGTCAGCGCCACGGAAGATCTGGCTGGCGGTACGTTAGTTGAAGTGATTGCCGTTGAAGGGATTACCCTGCATGTCAGAGCAATAACACGTTCGTAATTAACTCACCTTCCCTTGTGATGGCAGCAGCCGGAAAGATTATCGATAATCGGACAGTCGGCGCTGTCATCGCCGGGACAGGCGTCCGCCAGCGTCAGCAGTTGCTCGCGCATCGACTGTAACTCGCTGATGTGCCTTTCAATTTCCGCCACTTTTTCCAGCGTGCGCTTTTTCACATCCGCGCTATGGCGGGCCGGATCGTTGAACAGATTGACCAGTTCGCCACATTCTTCAAGGTTAAACCCAACCTGACGCGCCTGGCGCAGCAGCGTCAGCTCGTTCAGATGCTGTTGGCTGTAGGTCCGGTAGCCATTTTCACTGCGTAACGGCGGCGTCACCAGCCCCTTTTCTTCATAAAAGCGGATGGCTTTGCTGGTTAAACCGGTTTTTTTCGCGACATCGGATATATTCATGACTTCCCCCTTGACCTTCCCCTTGATGGAAGGTTTACCCTAAATAACAGTTAGCCCATCGAAGTGCAAGGGGCAATGCCTTTGCCCTGTAACAGAGGAGAGTTGTGATGCCACAAACCATCGACCTGACCCTGGACGGCCTGTCCTGCGGTCATTGCGTGAAACGCGTGAAAGAGAGCCTTGAGCAGCGCCCTGATGTTGACCAGGCGGAAGTAAGCATTACGGAAGCGCACGTCACCGGCACCGCCAGCGCCGACGCGCTTATCGAAACCATCAAGCAAGCCGGTTACGGCGCGGAGTTAAGCCACCCAAAGGCTAAACCGCTGGCGGAGTCATCAATCCCGTCGGAAGCACTGGCAGCGGTCCCTGATGAGCTTCCGGCAGCCACGGCTGAAGACGATAGCCAGCAGCTGCTGTTAAGCGGCATGAGCTGCGCCAGCTGTGTCTCCCGGGTTCAGAACGCGCTGCAAAGCGTACCGGGCGTCACGCAGGCACGGGTAAACCTTGCGGAACGCACTGCGCTGGTCATGGGCAGCGCGTCCGCCGCGGAATTAGTGCAGGCGGTGGAAAAAGCGGGCTACGGCGCCGAGGCGATTGAAGATGACGCCAAACGCCGCGAACGCCAGCAGGAAACCGCCATCGCCACCATGAAACGCTTTCGCTGGCAGGCGATTGTCGCCCTGCTGCTCGGTGTGCCAGTGATGGTCTGGGGCATGATCGGCGACAATATGATGGTCACCGACGACAACCGCAGCCTGTGGCTGGCGATCGGCCTGGCGACGCTGGCCGTTATGGTTTTCGCAGGCGGCCATTTCTACCGCAGCGCGTGGAAAAGCCTGCTGAACGGCACCGCCACGATGGATACGCTGGTCGCCCTCGGCACCGGCGTGGCGTGGCTCTATTCGATGAGCGTCAACCTGTGGCCGCAGTGGTTCCCAATGGAAGCGCGGCATCTCTATTATGAAGCCAGCGCGATGATCATCGGTCTGATTAACCTCGGACATATGCTGGAAGCCCGCGCGCGCCAGCGCTCGTCAAAAGCGCTGGAAAAACTGCTCGACCTCACACCGCCAACCGCCCGGATCGTCACCGACGAAGGCGAAAAAAGCGTCCCGCTGGCCGATGTCCAGCCAGGCATGCTACTGCGGCTCACCACCGGGGACCGCGTACCGGTTGACGGTGAAATCACCCAGGGTGAAGCGTGGCTGGATGAAGCGATGCTCACCGGGGAACCTGTCCCGCAGCAAAAAGGCGAAGGCGATAGCGTTCATGCCGGTACCGTCGTGCAGGACGGCAGCGTGCTGTTTCGCGCAAGCCGCACGGGGAGCCACACCACACTGTCACGCATCATTCGCATGGTGCGCCAGGCCCAGAGCAGCAAACCGGAAATCGGTCAGATGGCCGATAAAATCTCCGCGGTGTTCGTCCCGGTGGTAGTGGTTATTGCATTGGTAAGCGCCAGCATATGGTACTTCTTTGGCCCCGCGCCGCAAATTGTCTATACCCTGGTCATCGCGACAACGGTGCTGATCATCGCCTGTCCATGTGCGCTGGGGCTGGCAACGCCGATGTCGATCATTTCCGGCGTTGGGCGCGCCGCCGAATTTGGCGTTCTGGTTCGCGATGCCGATGCGCTACAGCGCGCCAGCACCCTGGATACGGTGGTCTTTGACAAAACCGGGACGCTGACCGAAGGCAAGCCGCAGGTTGTGGCGATCGCAACCTTTAACGGCGTTGATGACGCCATGGCGCTGCGTCTGGCGGCGGCGCTGGAACAAGGCTCCAGCCATCCGCTGGCCCGGGCGATCCTCGACAAAGCGGGCGAGGCAACGCTGCCGCAGGTTAACCGTTTCCGTACGTTGCGCGGGCTGGGCGTGAGCGGTGAAGCCGAAGGCCATACCCTGCTGCTGGGCAACCAGGCGCTGTTAAATGAGCAGCAGGTCGCCACGACGCTGATGGAGACCGAGATTGCCGCTCAGGCGTCACAAGGCGCCACGCCGGTTCTGCTGGCGATTGACGGTAAAGCGGCAGCGTTACTGGCTGTGCGCGATCCGCTGCGCAGCGACAGCGTCGCGGCGCTTCAGCGTCTTCATCGCGCCGGGTATCGTCTGGTGATGTTGACCGGGGACAACCCGACGACCGCTAACGCGATCGCGAAAGAAGCCGGGATCGACGAGGTGATCGCAGGGGTATTGCCGGACGGTAAAGCCGATGCCATTAAGCGTCTGCAGAGTCAGGGACGTCAGGTGGCGATGGTGGGCGACGGCATTAACGACGCCCCGGCGCTGGCGCAGGCAGATGTCGGTATCGCGATGGGCGGCGGCAGCGATGTGGCGATTGAAACCGCCGCCATCACCCTGATGCGCCATAGCCTGATGGGCGTCGCCGACGCGCTGTCGATCTCCCGCGCCACGCTGCGAAATATGAAGCAGAACCTGCTCGGCGCGTTTATTTATAACAGCATCGGTATTCCGGTCGCCGCCGGGATCCTCTGGCCCTTCACCGGTACTCTGCTGAATCCGGTGGTTGCCGGGGCGGCAATGGCGCTGTCATCCATTACCGTGGTGAGTAACGCGAACCGTCTGCTGCGTTTTAAACCAAAAGAGTAACGCGGATCGCTGACGCTTATCCGGTCTACACAGCCGTTTGTAGGCCGGATATGCCGCGCGCGCATCGTCATCCGACAATTCACGGTTTGCACCTTCTCAGGCCACGCGCTAGCATGAGTCTCTACTTAGGGAGGTCGCATGGATCTGTTGTACCGGGTAAAAAGGGTTTTCGCTGCGCTGCGCGGCCATCCGTATAGCTGGCCCGCCATTGACGTTTCGTTGCCCGGCCATCGCCACTTTCACCTGATTGGCAGTATTCATATGGGCAGCCGCGACATGTCGCCGCTGCCCGCCAGGCTACTCAAAAAGCTCAGAAACGCCGATGCGCTGATCGTTGAAGCCGATGTCTCCGGTAGCGACAGTCCGTTTGCCGACTTACCGGCGTTTGCCGCGCTGGAAGATCGCATCAGCGAAGACCAGTTGCGCAATCTGCACAGAGCGACCGACGAGCTGGGGATCTCCCCTTCCCTGTTTTCCACGCAGCCGCTGTGGCAGATTGCGATGGTGCTGCAGGCCACCCAGGCGCAACAGTTAGGATTACGGCCTGAGTACGGAATCGACTACCAGCTATTGCAGGCGGCCAAAAACGCGCAGATTCCGGTCATTGAACTGGAAGGCGCAGCCAGCCAGATTACGTTACTGAGCGAACTGCCGGACAACGGCCTGGCGTTGCTGGACGATACGCTGACGCACTGGCATACCAATGCCCGGCTGCTTCAGCAGATGATGAGCTGGTGGCTGAAAACGCCGCCGCAGGATAACGCGTTGACGCTGCCGAACACCTTTAGCGAATCGTTGTACGACGTACTGATGCACCAGCGCAACCTCGCCTGGCGGGATCGCCTGGCGGCGCTGCCCGCGGGACGCTATGTGGTTGCCGTCGGCGCGCTTCATCTGTATGGGGAAGGAAATTTACCGGCGCTGATGCGCTAAAAAAATGGCCAATATCGCTATTGGCCCGTCAAAGAGGAATTTCATCATTATTATTATGCCGCCGCTTTTTGCGACGGTGTATGTCGATTGTCGCTCAAACTCTGCATCCTGCCAATACAATTGCGCAAGATGGTACTATTTTTTAGACAGTCGTCAGGGGTATGCTTTTGTTGAATTATCTCCGAGCAAGGATTCGTAGTTATGACACCCGCCGTTAAATTACTCGAAAAAAACAAAATTTCCTTTCAGATCCACACCTACGATCACGATCCTGGCGAAACGAACTTTGGCGACGAAGTGGTGCGTAAACTGGGACTGAATGCGGATCAGGTTTATAAAACGTTACTGGTCGCTGTAAACGGAGACATGAAGCACCTGGCCGTTGCGGTCACGCCGGTTGCCGGTCAACTGGATCTAAAAAAAGTGGCGAAAGCGCTGGGGGCAAAAAAAGTCGATATGGCTGACCCGATGGTTGCGCAACGTACTACGGGGTATCTGGTGGGCGGCATTAGCCCACTCGGACAGAAAAAGCGGTTGCCGACGCTGATAGATGCGCCCGCACAAACGTTCCCGACCATTTACGTATCCGGCGGCAAGCGCGGGCTGGATATCGAACTGGCGGCAAACGATTTGGCCGCCATTCTGGACGCTAAGTTCGCCGACATTGCGCGTCGGGATTAAACCCGTTGTCAGCCCGGCGGCATAGCGTCACCGGGCAAGCAGATTTAAAAAATCACCTCATTGCCAGGCGCATACGCACCGGCATCCAGCGGTGAATTTTTCTGGATATATTCTTTCAGCACTTCCGCATCGATGAAGCCGGTGTTGACGTAGCCCGGCTTATTATCCAACCGCGGATAACCATCCCCGCCCGTGGCGTTAAAGCTCAGCGTCGCCATCCGGTAGGTTTTGGCCGGATCGATCGCTTCCCCTTTGATTTTGAGATCGTTTAGCTTACCGTCTTTCGCCACAAAGCTGACGTTAGCAAACTGCGGATACGCGCCGGAATCCGGCTTCATTTGCGCTACGGCGGTCAGGTATTCAATGACCTCTTTGCCGCTCATATCGGCGTATACCACAATGTTGCCAAACGGCTGCACCTTCAGGACGCTTTTATACGTGATGTCGCCCTCTTCAATCGAGTCGCGAATGCCACCGCCGCTCATCACCGCGAAATCCGCGCCGGTGCGCGCCATTTGCGCGGCCAGGATCAGACGGCCCATATTGGTTTGCTCGAAGCGCACTTTGCTGCGATCGCCTTCCAGACGAGCATTCACCGAGCCGATTTTGACATCCAGTTGCGCTTTGCCTTTATTCTGAAATGGCGTCAGCAGCGAGAGCATCTGCGGGTTTTCGGCTATTTCCGGTGTGTAAAGCACGCGCTCACTTTTCCCGTCTTCCCAGGTGACTTTCTTCTTCAGGTTCACCGGAATGAGCTGGTAGTTGACCATTTTCATTTCACCGTTACGGAACTCAAAGTCCGCGCGGCCTACGTATTTGCCCCATTCATGCGCCTGTACGATCCAGATGCCGTTCTGCTTATCCGGTGCGCAAGGCGTTCCCGGAACATAATCGACCTGCTTTTTGTTTTCTGACGCCATGCACACGGGGTCTTGCGAGTGACCGCCTACAATCATCGCCAGCGAACCGGCAGGCAGGCTGCGCGCCATTTCGACGTCGCCCGGCGCATTGGAGCCGTGATTGCCGTTATCGTAGTGCCCCATGTGGGTCGTCGCGATAATCACATCCGGCTTCTCGTTCATTTGCAGTTCCTGAATCACCAGCTTCGCTTCATCCGCGGGCTTACGGAACTCAATATCCGTAAAGAATTCAGGGTTGCCAATTTTCGCCGTGTCGTCGGTGGTTAAACCGATAACCGCAATTTTCAGATCCTGACGCTTAAAAATCGCCCAGGGTTTAAACAGACGTTCACCGGTGCTTTTCTGGTAAATATTGGCGGAAAGAAACGGAAACTTCGCCCACTTTTCCTGCTGGCGTAAAACAGTGAGCGGATTATCGAATTCGTGATTGCCGACGGCCATTGCATCATAGCCAATCAAATTCATGCCGCGAAAGTCGGGTTCGGCATCCTGCAGATCGGACTCCGGCACGCCAGTATTGATATCGCCGCCGGAGAGCAGCAGCAGGCTTCCGCCCTCTTCCGCCACTTCGTGACGAATACCATCCACCAGCGTTTTTTGCGCAGACAGGCCATATTCGCCGTATTCACTGCGCCAGAAATGGCCGTGATGATCGTTGGTGTGCAGGATGGTGATTTTGTAAGTTTTATCCTTTTCATATGCCTGCACGGGCTGGCTGACCAGCGCCCAGGTTGCCAGCAACGCCAGTGCGACGCCACGTTTCATAAACTTCATTTTTTCTCTCCCTGACCCAGGACAAATGCAGAAATTACAGCGAGTAATGAGAATAAACAAATAAGTTTTCAGAAATGCGACTTTCTTCAAAACTCAGTCACAGGTATGTTAGGCGGATAATAATTACTCCCTGCACTTCAATAACTATAGACGTGGTACTTATGGCAATCAGTGAAACCTCTCAGCCAGCGTCGCTGCCGAAAGGGCGGACGTCATTTGGCATTTTAGGGGCCATCAGCCTCTCGCACTTACTTAACGATATGATCCAGTCGCTGATTCTGGCGATTTACCCACTGCTTCAGTCAGAATTTTCGCTGACGTTTATGCAGATTGGCATGATCACCCTTACCTTTCAACTGGCCTCGTCGCTGTTGCAGCCGGTTGTCGGTTACTGGACCGATAAATATCCCATGCCGTGGTCGCTCCCCATTGGAATGTGTTTCACCCTTAGCGGACTGGTTCTGTTGGCGATGGCGGGCAGCTTTGGCGCCGTTTTGTTGGCGGCAGCGCTGGTAGGGACAGGTTCATCGGTCTTCCATCCGGAATCCTCGCGCGTGGCGCGCATGGCCTCCGGCGGACGTCACGGCCTTGCCCAGTCGATCTTCCAGGTGGGCGGCAACTTTGGTAGCTCGTTAGGGCCGCTGCTGGCGGCAGTGATTATCGCCCCTTACGGTAAAGGCAACGTCGCGTGGTTTGTGCTGGCCGCTCTGCTGGCGATTGTCGTGCTGGCGCAAATCAGTCGCTGGTACGCCGCGCAGCATCGAATGAGCAAAGGAAAACCTAAAGCCAGCGTTATCAATCCGCTACCGCGCAACAAAGTCGTACTCGCGGTAAGCGTCCTGCTGGTGCTGATTTTTTCGAAATACTTCTATATGGCGAGCATCAGCAGCTATTACACCTTTTATCTGATGCAAAAATTCGGATTATCGGTACAAAACGCGCAGCTTCATCTGTTTGCGTTTCTGTTTGCGGTCGCTGCCGGGACGGTTATTGGCGGGCCTGTCGGCGATAAAATCGGTCGAAAATATGTGATTTGGGGGTCTATCCTCGGCGTAGCGCCGTTTACATTGATTTTACCCTATGCCACGCTCTACTGGACGGGGATTTTAACGGTGATCATTGGTTTTATTCTTGCCTCGGCGTTTTCTGCCATTCTGGTGTATGCCCAGGAACTGTTACCCGGCCGTATCGGCATGGTTTCTGGTCTGTTTTTCGGCTTCGCTTTCGGAATGGGCGGACTTGGCGCGGCGGTATTAGGGTTAGTTGCCGACCATACCAGTATCGATTTAGTTTATAAAATCTGCGCTTTCCTGCCGCTTCTCGGGATATTGACCATATTCTTACCTGATAACCGACCTAAAGCCTGAGTTTACCGCGGCTAAAGCTAAACTTTAGCCGCGCCCCAGACCAGTTATCATAAGCGTTTGCTCTGCCTGTCCTCAGTCCCTTTTCCGATCCGTGCCTTTTTTGCGCCAGATTGCAGTTTTCTTCAAAATTCAACAATTATTCATAAACATGATAATGAAAATTGTCATAAACTATTACGTGGAATTTGTGGACATCAGCTACCAAAGGAGACGGAATGCATCACGCCACCCCGCTTATCACCACCATTGTTGGCGGCCTTGTGCTCGCTTTTATTCTCGGCATGCTTGCCAATAAACTGCGTATTTCTCCTCTGGTGGGATATCTGTTAGCGGGCGTTCTGGCCGGTCCATTTACCCCTGGTTTTGTGGCTGATACCCAACTGGCGCCGGAACTCGCCGAACTGGGGGTTATCCTGCTGATGTTCGGCGTTGGCCTACATTTCTCGCTCAAGGATTTGATGGCGGTAAAGTCCATCGCCATTCCCGGCGCGATCGCCCAGATAGCCGTGGCGACGCTGCTGGGTATGGCGCTTTCCGCAGTGATGGGCTGGTCGTTGATGACCGGCATCGTCTTTGGGCTGTGTCTGTCGACCGCCAGTACCGTGGTGCTGCTGCGCGCGCTTGAGGAGCGTCAACTGGTTGACAGCCAGCGCGGGCAGATCGCTATCGGCTGGCTGATTGTCGAAGATCTGGTGATGGTGCTGACGCTGGTGCTTCTGCCTGCAGTGGCCGGAATGGTGGAAAAAGGCAACGTCGGTTTCGCCTCGCTGGCGGTCGATATGGGCATTACCATCGGCAAGGTCGTGGCATTCATCGCCATTATGATGTTGGTGGGTCGCCGCCTGGTGCCATGGATTATGGCCCGCAGCGCCGCCACCGGCTCCCGCGAGCTGTTTACGTTATCCGTTCTGGCGCTGGCGTTAGGCATCGCCTTTGGCGCGGTGGAGCTGTTTGACGTCTCCTTCGCCCTCGGCGCGTTCTTTGCCGGCATGGTGTTGAATGAATCAGAACTGAGCCACCGCGCGGCGCACGATACGCTGCCTTTGCGCGACGCGTTTGCCGTACTGTTCTTCGTTTCCGTCGGTATGCTGTTCGACCCGATGATCCTTGTGCAACAACCGCTGGCGGTGCTTGCCACGCTGGCTATCATCATCTTCGGTAAGTCGGTCGCCGCCTTCCTGCTGGTGCGTCTGTTTGGGCATTCGCCGCGTACCGCACTGACCATTGCCGCCAGCCTGGCGCAGATTGGCGAATTCGCCTTTATTCTTGCAGGTCTGGGGATGGCGCTGAATCTGCTGCCCCAGGAAGGGCAGAATCTGGTGCTGGCCGGCGCGATCCTGTCAATAATGCTAAACCCAATACTGTTTGCGCTGCTGGAAAAATATCTGGCGAAAACCGAAACGCTGGAAGAGCAGACGCTGGAAGAAGCGATCGAAGAAGAGAAGCAAATTCCGGTGGATATCTGCAACCACGCGCTGCTGGTAGGCTTTGGCCGCGTCGGCAGCCTGCTTGGCGAGAAACTGATGGCGGCGGATATACCGCTGGTGGTGATTGAAACGTCACGAACCCGCGTGGATGAACTGCGCGAGCGTGGGATCCGCGCGGTGCTGGGCAATGCCGCCAACGAAGAAATCATGAATCTGGCGCATCTGGACTGCGCGCGCTGGCTCATCCTTACTATCCCGAACGGCTACGAAGCGGGTGAAATCGTGGCGTCTGCCCGTGAGAAATGCCCGAACATTGAGATTATCGCCCGCGCGCACTATGACGATGAGGTGGAGTACATTACCGAGCGCGGGGCGAATCAGGTGGTGATGGGCGAACGTGAAATCGCCCGGACGATGCTGGAACTGCTGGAAACGGGGCCAGCAGGTGATGTGGTGCCGGGTTAATCCTGAATCCTGAATGTCACCCTGCCGGATGGCGGCGTCATGCCTTGTCCGGCCTACAGCGCCTGGTACTCTACGCAGGCCCGATCAGTGAATCGCCATCGGGCAGAGGTTCAGCGATCCCAGTAGGACTCCTCAAGACTGTCTTCCCGTTCCGGCAATCCTCGCGTCAGACGCGGGGAGTGTTGGTTCAGCACCTGATAGCTAACCCGGTTCGCATACTTGCATACCTGCGCCAGTGACGAATAGGTCAACCAGGTAAAGGTATGCTTGCTGGAATTCGGCACGTTCGTGCGGTGATAGCTGTTAGCAGTAATATCATGCAGTAGCGCCGCCAGCGCGCCGTCGCCCGCGCCGTTGGTATTCATGATCTTTTCCGGACCGCCCATATACGGCGCGATATGAGAATAGACCCGCAGCGGATTCACGCAATCCTTATGACGCATCGCGCGGCTGAACTCGTACTGGTTAAACTCGGCAATCGCGCCCGGCAATAATGGATGCTGGGTTTTCCGTTTGGCTTCGTCTTCGGTGAAGCCCGCCATATACAGGCCGATCGGCCCGGCGGTGCAAAGCACCAGATCCACCCAGTCCAGCGCCTTGTCCGACGCCAGCAGCGGATCGCTCTCTCCGGTCAACGCTTCGGCTTCTTCTTCGTTCATCGCCAGAATTGAGACGTTTTCTTGCAGAAATGCCTGCCACCACTGTGGGTTATCGGCAATCACGAATTTGGTGCCAAGCGTCAGCACTACCGGCACATTGTGTTTTTTCGCATACCCGATGGCCTTCATGGTCGCTTCCGGCATTGGTTCTCCCGGCTTACAGCGCACCAGATAGGAGGTTAATACCAGCGCAGAGGCACCGGCAATCACCGACTCGGGGATGCTTTCCGCACGCAGTTGGTTCATGTGGCCGGGGCTGATGGCGAAGGTACGCTCACCGGATTCGCCGATCAGGGTAAAACAACGGCCAATCGGTCCGTCCACGCCCTGAAGATAGTTGAGATCGGTACGGCTGGAGGTATTGCACAAATAGCGATAGGCATAGCTGCCTATTTCGATGTTACTGCACATGACGCCAAGCAGCACCGAGCGATCGTCCGCCAGCACCGAATAGTTGTGCATGGTGTTGCCTATGGTGCCGCCCGCAAACTGATGAGTGATTAAATTTCTCTGCTTCAGCTCCTGATATAACGCTTCCGCCACGTCATCTTCGATCACCAGAGAATGTCCGGCGCTTAATCCGTAACGTTGTATAAACTCGTCATCGACTTTCGCTTCAATATCCACCAGCGTCTGGTCGATACCGACGACCCACGCGGCGCTACTCTCGTTTTCAGGCTGAATTTGTTGCAGCAGCGGATCGCGCGCATTGACGGGGAAATAGTGTTTGGATTTGCGTTTACCGGGAAATTTCATGACTGTTTTTACGGGTGACTAACGGAGCGGTGCATGGTAGCACATTCCCCCCCGCTTCCGCAGAGTTTCAATATCCGACGACGGGATCGCAGTTTCTGCGGCGAGAATTTTTACAATGTTCCTTTTTCACAAGGAGCGTTCGATGAAACCGGAAAATAAGCTTCCCGTCCTGACGTGCATTTCAGAAGAGATGCAGACAGTGCTTGATGTCCACCAGGACGACCTGCCGCCCTGGCCGCCCGCCGATGATGTGAAAGCCATGCGCCAGCATTACCAGCTTGAGCGTCGTTTCTGGAATCTTGATGCGCCAGCGATGACGACGCGAGAATATACGATTCCGGGCGCGCACGGCGAACTGACCACGCGGTTTTACTGCCCGGAGCCAGAAAGTCAGGCAACGCTCTTTTACCTGCACGGCGGCGGATTTATTCTCGGCAATCTCGATACCCACGACCGCATTATGCGTCTGTTGGCACAATATAGCCGGTGTACGGTGGTAGGCATTGATTATTCCCTGTCGCCCGAGGCCCGTTTTCCGCAGGCTATTGAAGAAACGGTTTCTGCCTGCCAGTTTTTTCATCAGCACGCGGACGATTATCAACTGAACATGTCGCACATTGGCTTTGCCGGTGATTCGGCGGGAGCGATGCTGGCGCTCGCCAGCGCGCTGTGGTTGCGGGATAAACGGTTGGACTGCGGGAAAGTGGCCGGTGTGTTGCTATGGTATGGTCTGTATGGCTTGCAGGACTCGCCCAGCCGTCGGCTGCTGGGCGGCGAGTGGGACGGCCTGAGTCGCGACGATCTGAAGGTATTTGAGAACGCCTATCTGCGTACCGCAGAAGACCAGGAGTCGCCTTACTATTGCCTGTTCAATAACGACCTGACGCGCGACGTGCCGCCATGCTTTATCGCCACCGCCGAATTTGATCCGCTTATTGACGACAGCCGCCTGCTTTTTGACACGCTCAGGACGCACCGCCAGCCGTGCGAATACAAAATGTATCCCGGCACGCTGCATTCCTTCCTGCACTACTCCAGGATGATGCGTAGCGCTGACGAAGCGCTTCAGGACGGCGCGCGTTTCTTTACCGCCCAGCTTTAGCGATACGCTGCGGTCAGTTTTAGCATCATATCAATATGTTCCGGTGTGGCATTAAGCGCCGGAATATATTCATATTTCTTGCCGCCCGCCTCAAGGAAGATCTCTTTGTTTTGTACCGCGATCTCTTCCAGCGTCTCCAGGCAGTCAGCCGCAAAGCCCGGGCACATCACCTGTATATGGCCGGTCCCTTTTTCACCGAGCATTTTCAGCGTTTCGTCGGTATAAGGCGTTAGCCATGGCTCACGACCAAAGCGCGACTGGAAGGTCATCATCACCTTGTCCGGCGGCAGGCCGAGCGCAGAAACCAGCTCTCGGGTGGTATCACGGCAGCGCTGCGGATAATCGTCGCCTTCATCTGCATAACGCTGCGGAATGCCGTGATACGACAGCAGCAGCAGATCGGGTTCGCCATGTTCTGCAAATGATGCCCGCACGCTGTTGGCCAACGCATCAATGTAGGCGCTGTCGTCAGCGTAATCGCGAATGAATGAGATGCCGGGAATGTGGCGCTTGCGCTCAAGAATGCGCGCCAGTTCGTCCCAGACGGCAGCGACGGTCGAACAGGAATATTGCGGGTACAACGGCAACACGACGATATGATCGACGTGGTTGGCCAGCAGTTCATCCACTGCGCTTTCCAGCGATGGCGATCCATAGCTCATCCCGAGGGCAACCGGCGTATCCGGCAAGCGTGCGGCAAGCGCCTGCTGCTGCTGGCGGCTGTAAACCATTAGCGGCGACCCGCCTTCCATCCACACAGACTGATACAGTTTCGCCACGCGCGGCGAGCGCAGCGGCAAAATCACCCCGCGTAACAACGGCCACCATAAAAGACGAGGCGTATCAACAACGCGTTTGTCGCTGAGAAATTGCTTGAGATAGCGTTTCACTGCCGCTGGCGTAGGCGCATCGGGCGTGCCGAGGTTAGCCAACAAAATTCCGGTTTTCGTCTGACGCATTACCGCCTCTTATCGTTTCAACTGGTTGATAATTGTAGCGGAAAAGCAGAGAAGAAGAACTAATTGCTGCGAGAGGTATTTTTGGGCGAAGCCGGAGAGTAGCGTGCCGCGTTCTCTCCGGCCTACGGTGCGGTAAGCCCGATAAGCGTGGCGCCTTCGGGCATTTTACCGATTAACCGAGGATTTTTTCCAGGTCTGCACGCACGTCAGCCACGGCCTGTGTGCCGTCGACTTTGGCGTATTGGGTGTTACCGGCTTCCGCTTCTTTCTGGTAGTAGCCAATCAGCGGTGCGGTCATCTGATGGTATTCCACCAGACGCTTACGTACGGTTTCTTCCTGGTCGTCTTTACGGGTAGTCAGCTCTTCGCCGGTCACATCGTCTTTACCGTCCACTTTCGGCGGATTGAATTTGATGTGGTATACGCGGCCAGAGGCGGCGTGAACGCGGCGACCGACGATACGGTCCACGATCAGTTCGTCCGGTACGTCGAATTCGAGAACGTAGTCCACCACGATGCCCGCTTCTTTCATGGCGTCAGCCTGCGGAATGGTGCGCGGGAAGCCGTCTAACAGAAAACCGTTACGGCAATCTTCCTGGGCGATACGCTCTTTCACCAGCGCAATCACCAGCTCATCGGTCACCAGCTTACCCGCGTCCATGATGTCTTTCGCTTGTTTACCCAGCTCGGAGCCAGACTTCACGGCAGCACGCAGCATATCACCCGTGGAGATTTGCGGAATACCATACTTCTCCATGATGAACTGAGCCTGAGTTCCTTTACCCGCGCCCGGAGCGCCAAGCAGAATGATACGCATTACGAAAATCCCCTTAAAGGTTGTCGATATTTTTTAAAAAAGCGCTAAACGATACCACCATCACGCAATTCGCTCAAGGAAGGTGCCCTGCGCTGAAACGGTTAACGGCGGGAAAATAAGAAAAGAGAGGAACAAATAAAAGAATGCCGGATGGCGCTGACGCTTATCCGACCTACAAACAGCAACCTGTCGGTAGGCCGGAAAGACGTTTTCGTCGCCTTCCGGCATCACCTCAACGCGGTCAGGAAACCAGCAGTTGGTTCATGCGACGGATAAACTGGTTCGGATCCTCCAGCGTCCCGCGTTCGGCAAACAGCGCCTGATCCAGCAGCAGTTCAACCCACTCTTTAAACTGAGCGTCATCTTCGGTGTCCGCGGTGCGTTTCACCAGCACGTGATCCGGGTTCAGTTCAAAGATGTATTTCACCTCCGGTACAGCCTGACCCGCGGCGGCAAACAGTTTTGCCATCTGAGTGCTCATTTCGTCCGCATCGGTGGTGACAATCGCGGGCGTGTCGGTCAGACGGTGGGTCAGACGCACCTCTTTCACCCGATCGCCAAGCAGAGTTTTCACACGCTCAACGAACGGCGTCAGCGCTTTTTCCGCTTCTTTCGCGCTTTCGTCCACTTCATCGGCCAGCTTGTCGATAGATTCGTCGGCTTTCGCCACGGACTGGAACGCTTTACCGTCGAACTCGGTCAGGTAATTCATCATCCATTCGTCGATGCGGTCGGAAAGCAGCAGGACTTCGATACCTTTCTTACGCAGCAGCTCCAGGTGCGGGCTGCTCTTCGCTGCCGCATAGCTGTCGGCGGTGATGTAGTAAATCTTCTCCTGCCCTTCTTTCATGCGGGAAACATAGTCTTCCAGCGAGACGGTCTGTGTGGAGGAATCGGTATGGGTGGAGGCAAAACGCATCAGTCTGGCGATGGTTTCCTGGTTGGCGTGATCTTCCGCCGGACCTTCTTTCAGCACCAGACCGAACTGTTTCCAGAAGGTCTGGTATTTTTCCGCATCGTCCTTCGCCAGTTTTTCCAGCATTTGCAGAACGCGTTTGGTCAGCGCGCTGCGCAGATTACGGGTAACGGTGCTGTCCTGCAGGATTTCACGAGAAACGTTCAGCGGCAGGTCGTTGGAATCGATCAGACCCCGCACGAAACGCAGATAGTTCGGCATGAACTGTTCAGCGTCGTCCATGATAAACACGCGCTGGACGTACAGCTTCAGGCCGTGTTTATGATCGCGGTTCCACATGTCCCACGGCGCCTGAGACGGGATATACAGCAGGCTGGTGTACTCCTGCTTCCCTTCCACGCGGTTGTGGCTCCAGGTCAGCGGATCGGTAAAGTCATGGGCAATGTGCTTGTAGAATTCTTTGTATTCGTCTTCGCTGATTTCGGACTTGTTACGGGTCCACAGCGCCTGCGCCTTGTTGATTTTTTCCCAGGAGACAACGGTTTCACCGTCTTTCTCTTCCTGTTTTTCAATTTCTACCGGCAGCGCGATGTGATCGGAATATTTGCTGATGATCGAACGCACGCGCCAGTCATCGAGGAACTCATCTTCGCCATCGCGCAGGTGCAGGGTAATTTCGGTGCCGCGATCGTCTTTGGTGATGTCGGCAACCGTGTATTCGCCTTCGCCCGCAGATTCCCAGAACACGCCGTTTTCCGGCTTATCGCCCGCCGCGCGGGTGCGCACGGTCACTTTGTCGGCAACAATAAACGCGGAATAAAAGCCGACCCCGAACTGGCCGATCAGCTGGCTGTCTTTCGCCTGGTCAGATCCCATGGATTCGAGGAATGATTTCGTGCCGGATTTGGCGATGGTCCCCAGATGATCGATAACGTCATCCCGGTTCATGCCCACGCCGTTGTCGGCAATGGTCAACGTACGCTTATCTTTATCGAAGGAGACGCGCACGCGCAGTTCACCGTCGCCTTCATAGAGGTCCGGGTTTGACAGCGCGCGGAAACGCAGCTTGTCTGCCGCATCTGAGGCGTTAGAGATAAGCTCACGCAGGAAGATTTCTTTATTGGAATACAGAGAATGGATCATCAGATGCAGAAGCTGCTTTACCTCTGACTGAAAACCGCGAGTTTCTTGTCCTTTCATGTAGATCTACCTCAACAAAGCCATTTTTAATGGTAAAAACACGTTGAGGGGAAAATGGGGACGCGGGGGAGAGATTTCAAGCGGAGGCCGCAAACGCCGCCTCCGTTTGTTCAGAATTTAAGCTTATGGCGACCGGCAAGAGAGTGTGACAGCGTTGTGCCGTCAACCATCTCCAGCTCACCGCCAACCGGAACGCCGTGAGCGATACGGCTGGCTTCGACGCCATATTGCGCGCAAAGCTCGGCAATATAGTTCGCCGTTGCCTCCCCTTCGACCGTGGGATTGGTCGCGAGGATCACTTCATTGAGCGGCTCAGAAGAAAGGCGCTGTTCCAGCCGGTCAAGTCCAATGTCGTCCGGTCCGATACCGTCGAGCGGCGACAGGTGCCCCATCAGCACGAAATAGCGCCCGGAAAATTGCCCGGTCTGCTCAATCGCGTAGATATCCGCCGGACTTTCGACCACGCAAATCTGACCGTTTTCCTGACGACGCGGGTTTGAACAGATATTGCACACGTCCTGCTCGGTGAAAGTACGGCAATCGGCACAGTGGCCGATTTCCGACATCGCCCGGGTCAGCGCTTGCGCCAGGCGCATCCCGCCGCTGCGGTCACGCTGTAACAGCGTAAACGCCATGCGCTGCGCCGACTTCGGGCCTACGCCCGGCAAACAGCGCAGTGCTTCCATAAGCTGAGTTAACAGCGGGCTGGTTTGCATCAGAACGGCATCTTAAAGCCTGGCGGCAGTTGCATACCGGAAGAAACAGACGCCATTTTCTCTTTCTGCGTTTCTTCAATGCGACGAGCGGCATCGTTGAACGCGGCGGCGACCAGATCTTCCAGCATCTCTTTGTCATCTTCGAGCAGGCTCGGATCGATTTCCACGCGACGGCAGTTGTGCGCGCCGTTAATGGTCACTTTCACCAGACCTGCGCCGGACTCGCCGGTCACTTCCAGCTTCGCAATCTCTTCCTGCATCTGCTGCATTTTTTCCTGCATCTGCTGGGCCTGTTTCATCAGGTTGCCCAGACCGCCTTTACCAAACATAGGCTTCTCTCTCAATCACGTTAAGGGATGACAATCGTAAGCGACGCTTACGATCAAATGGGACGAATACTCTCTTCATCCAGATCCGCATCAAAAAAGCGACGCAGGGTCTGGATATTATTATCCGCAACGATCGACTCACGCGCCTGCGCAAGTTTTTCTTCATAAATGGCCTGACGCCACTCCAGCGGCGTGCGCACCGCCGGATTATCATCTTCTACGATAGTCAGTTCAACCGTTGTACCGGCCAGCGCGCTCAGCGCCTCGGCCAGTTTTTGTTTCGCGCCAGCGGAGTTCAGATGGCGCTGGCTGGAGCGCAAATGCAGACAGACAGCATTGCCGTTCTCTTCTTTCCAGGCATTGAGCGCCACCTGTTCCACCAGTTTCGGTAACGCTAACTGGCTCACCTGCGCCGCCCACGGGTCGCGTTCAATGGCTTCCGTCGCCAGCTTCGCCGCCAGTTCAGGCGTCTTTTCATGCTCCAGCGCTTTTTTCAGCGCTTTCGGCGTCGCGACAACGTCTTTCACTTCGACAACCGGAGTGGTTGCCTTCCAGCGATACGCTTCTTTCTTCACCGGCGCTTGTTCGAGCGCAGACGGTGCGGGACGCGCCTGCACGCGCTCCGTCACCGATGCCAGCCTTTCCAGCGCAGCGTTATTCACCGGCCGCGCGCGGGTTGCGGCTGCCGGTTCACTCTTTTTTGCTTTGGTTGCTCCCTGCGCGCGCTGAAGCTGATTGCGCGCCGCCAGCACCTGACTGGTGGCGTCGGACAATGGCGCGGCTGGCGCCTGCTGTGTCGGCGCAGACGGCTGCTGCGGCACCTGCGTCGGACTCATCACCGCCGTCGGGGCCACGGGCGCAAAAGACTGGCGCGGCGTCTCCGGTTCCGGCAACGGCATCCGTGGGTGAAACGCCAGCGCGCGCAGCAGGGTCATTTCAACCCCCATACGTCTGTCCGGCGCGTAAGGCAGCTCTTTACGACCCATCAACAACGTCTGGTAATAAAGCTGTACGTCCGTTGGCGGTACGGTTCGCGCCAGTTCGCGCATCCGTACTTCAATTGTCGCCATGTCGCTGCCCAGCGCCGCGGGCGAAAGCTGGACCAGCGCAATTCGATGCAGCAGGCCGAGCATTTCGACCAGCAACGCTTCCCACTCGATGCCGCGCGCCGCCGCGTCGTTTACCAACGACATGACGCGTTCACCGTCGGCGGCGATCACCGCTTCAACAAGCGACAGCGCCTGGTCGTCATCCAGCGTACCGAGCATCGCGCTCACCGCCTGGGTTGAAACCTGACCGTCGCCGCTGGCGATAGCCTGATCGGTCAGGCTAAGCGCGTCGCGCAGGCTCCCGTCTGCCGCCCGGGAAAGCAACTGCAACGCGCGAGGTTCGTGCGCGATGTGCTCTTCATTAAGAATGTGCTCAAGCTGGTGGCGGATCTGCTCGACGTCCAGCGCCTTAAGGTGAAATTGCAGACAGCGGGACAATATGGTCACCGGCAACTTCTGCGGGTCGGTGGTCGCCAGTAGGAATTTGACGTGCGCTGGCGGCTCCTCAAGGGTTTTGAGCAGCGCGTTAAAGCTGTGACGGGACAGCATATGCACTTCGTCGATCAGGTACACCTTAAAGCGACCGCGCGCAGGGGCGTACTGAACGTTATCCAGCAGGTCGCGAGTGTCTTCGACTTTGGTACGCGACGCGGCGTCAATCTCGATGAGATCGACAAATCGTCCCTGCTCAATTTCACGGCAGTTGTCGCAAACGCCGCATGGCGTGGCGGTGATCCCGGTTTCGCAGTTCAACCCTTTCGCCAGCAGACGGGCGATAGAGGTTTTACCGACGCCGCGAGTCCCGGAAAAAAGATAAGCGTGGTGAATACGCCCTAGCGACAAGCCGTTCGCCAGTGCGGTTAGCACATGTTCCTGGCCGACAACGTCAGCAAAGGTTTGTGGGCGCCATTTTCGGGCTAAAACCTGATAACTCATTGGCTGGCTCTGCAACGCTGGAAGGTGAATTCATAGGGGGGAATGCTAACACAACCTCGCTCAATGAGCGAGGTTGCGGGGACCGGGATTAATGCCCGGCAAAGGAGACCAGACAGTAACTGGCGATACCCAATTTTTCCAGACGCGCTTCGCCGCCGAGATCCGGTAAATTGATGATAAACGCCGCGTCATTGACTTCACCACCCAGACGGCGGATCAGTTTCGCGGTGGCTTCGATGGTGCCGCCGGTCGCTAACAGGTCGTCCACCACCAGCACTTTGTCGCCAGGCTGAATGGCATCAACGTGAATTTCCAGTTGATCGGTGCCGTATTCCAGCTCATAGCTTTCAGCGATTGTCTCACGCGGCAATTTGCGCGGTTTACGTACCGGCACAAAACCAACGCCAAGCCCCAGCGCCACCGGCGCGCCAAACAGGAAACCGCGCGCTTCGGTACCGACCACTTTGGTAATGCCCGCATCTTTGTAACGCTCAACCAGCAAGTCGATGCTGAGCGCGTAAGCCTTCGGGTCTTCCAGTAAGCTGGTGACATCACGGAAAAGAATGCCCGGTTTCGGGTAGTCCTGAATGCTTTTAATGCTATTTTTGAGAAACTCAAGCTGCTGTGCAGTCGCGGTCATAAGTGTGTGCCTGATAAATACGGTATTACTCTACATTGCGCGCAGTATACTTCATCCTGCAGATTGCCTTAACGCACTTTGGACGATCGTGTGTATAGCAGGCCAAAGTTACCTGTGGTTAACCTTTGACCAGGCGCGCCTGTGCTCGAAAACGGTCGAATTTACTGGCTACAGCCAGTAATTGCAACTGCGATGATTACGCTTCAGTGCTTTTGTTGCTTTTCATCAACTACCGGGATTCGCCACATAAATATCAGCAGGCAGGCGAGGATGAAAAGCAGGAGGATCCGCACCCACATCATGGGGGTCAGCCACAATGAGACGCCAAAAGTCATCAGGATCAGAATAATCGCCCGGGATTTCGCGCCCGGCGGCATCGCTTTATGTTTTTGCCAGTAGCGTAAATAGCTGCCAAACCACGAACGGTAGAGCAACCACTGATGAAAACGCGGCGACGAGCGGGCAAAGCACCAGGCGGCAAGTAAAATAAACGGCGTCGTCGGCAGAAGCGGCAATACCACGCCAAGCGTTCCAAGGACAACCGCAAGCCAGCCCGTGATGATCAAGAAGATTCGTTGCATAATAAAGGCATGTCGCAAACCAGAACGCTACTTTAGCATAACAGTTATCATTTTCATTGGAGTGTTGCATTGAAAACCGCCATGCTGCTACAAAAGCTGGACGATCGGCTCGCCGAATTGCGCCATCGTTGCGCACCGCTAGCGCAGCACGCAACACTCAGCCCTCGCTTCGATCGCCAGCTTTTTCAGACCCGCGCTACGCGTCTTCAGGACTGCGTAGAGGAAGCGGAGGCCAATCTTCAGGCGCTACGCCAGGCGGTTTTGCGACAGCAGCTTCCACAGGTCGCCTGGCTGGCGGAACACCTCGCCTCACAGCTGGAGGCTATCGCCCGCGAGTGTGAAAGCTGGTCGCTGCGCGAATGGGACAGCGGTTCACCCACCCTGACCAAATGGCAGCGTAAACGCCTTCAGCATCAGGAATTTGAACGTCGCCTGCGAGCGATGACGCAGGAACGTAAAATGCGCCTCGCCGAAACCCGCACTCTGCAGGAACAACAGACGCTACAGCGCGAAGTGGAAATCTATCAAGGTCGTCTGGCGCGCTGTCGCAAGGCGCTCGACAGCATTGAACGCGTCATCGCACACTTAACCCGCTAACCCCCGGAGAATCTATGTCACTGGAAAACGCCCCGGACGAGGTCAAACTGGCCGTCGATTTGATCGTGCTGCTGGAAGAGAATCAGCTCCCTCCGCGAACCGTGCTACGCGCGCTGGAAATCGTTATGCGTGATTATGAAAACAAGCTCAAAAGCGCGGAAGACGGCTCGCAATATCAATGATTACTGTCTGGTGGAGCGTCGCGGCGAATGGCATTCCGAATGATGCGCTATGCGATTGCCGCCATGCAGCGCCATCTTGATGCGGGACATACAACGTTGCCGTTAGTGGTGCCTATCCTCTTTTACCAGGGGCTAAAAAGCCCATGGCCCCACAGCCTCAACTGGCAAAGTCTGTTTAGTGAACCCGAGATGGCAAAGACGCTATACAACAGTGAATTTCCGCTGGTGGACCTGACGGCGATACCGGATAATCAGATCCTGCAGCATCAACGGATGGCGATGCTGGAACTCCTGCAAAAACATATTCGTCAACGCGATTTGAGTGAGTTACTGGATCAGTTGATCACATTGCTAACGCAGCAATCGCTTACCGCCCCTCAACTTAACGTGTTGATAAACTATATGGTGAAGGCAGGTAATTGTGAAAATCCCGGCGTACTGATTCGCCAACTGGCACAAGGTGCGCCTCAGTATAAGGATCAACTGATGACGATTGCCGAATGGCTGAAAGAGAAAGGCCGCACAGAGGGTATTCAACTGGGCATGCAACAAGGTCTGGAAAAAGGCCGCCAGGCGGAGGCCCGTGCCATTGCGCGAAAGATGCTGGATGACGGGATGGAATCCTCACGTATTATGCAGTTTACTGGCCTGACCGCAGAAGAACTGGCTGCGCTGTCTCATTAAACAATCGAGGGGCGACATTCGCCGCCCCCCGTTTGGTTAACTTACCGCCGGCGTCGGATCGTCGCCTTTAATCTCGCGCTTCACTTCCGTCACTTCATCGCCCTTATCGTTGCGCAGATGCACTTCAAGTTGATTAAAGGCAATGTCGATATTGTTTTCGCGGCACAGGCGGTCGATGGCGCGGTTCAGTTCGTCCACGGTATGGCTGCGATCGCGCAGTTCGCGGACGTACAAACGCAGCTCGTGGTCGAGCGTACTGGCGCCGAAGGTGGTAAAGAACACTTCAGGCTGCGGATCGTGCATCACCTTTGGATGCTCCAGCGCCGCCTGTTGCAGAACTTTACGCACTTTTTCCAGATCTGAACCGTAGGCCACGCCAATGCGGATCACCAGTCGCGTGGTGGTATCGGACAGGGACCAGTTGATCAGACGTTCGGTCACAAACGCCTTGTTCGGGATGATCACCTCTTTGCGATCGAAGTCAGTGATAGTGGTCGCACGGATGCGGATCTTACTGACGGTCCCTGAATAGGTGCCGATGGTCACCGTATCGCCGATCCGCACCGGACGTTCGAACAGGATAATCAGACCGGAGACAAAGTTACCGAAGATCTCCTGCAAACCAAAACCCAGACCGACCGACAGCGCCGCCGCCAGCCACTGCAGTTTATCCCACGAAACGCCAAGCGACCCGAATACTGTCATCGCCCCGACGGCGATAATAATGTAATTGAGGATCGTGGTGATCGCGTACGATGCGCCCTGGCGCATTTTAAGCCGCGAGAGCACTAACACTTCCAGCAGGCCCGGCAGGTTACGGATCAATGCCCAGGCCACCATAGAGGCGATAATGGCAAACAGTAAACTGCCCATCGTCACGCTCTTCACCACCGCGGCGCCCGCTTCAGTGCCGTTGTAGTGCCAGAGCGTAATGCTGTCGAGATAGCTGAACACGGTGATCAGATCGGACCAAATCGCCCAGAACATGACCGCAAACAACGAGACCATCAGCAGCATGGTGATACGCAGCGTTTGCTGGTTCACCTGCTCGAGCGCGATCGTCGGCTCCTCCTGCGGTTCCGCCCCTTCAGCGCCCTCTTTCACCAGATTTTGCCGACGCGCCAGTGCGCGACGCCAGGCAATGCGCCGCGCCGCAACGCTCAGTCCGCGCAGTACGGTCTGGTAAAGCAGATTCCAGATAATCACCAGATAAACGGTCTCTATCCAGCGCCCCGCCAGGCGAAGCGTGGTATAGAAATAGCCGGTCGCGGTCAGCACCATCAAGGCAACCGGAATGATCGACAGGATAGTGATCGTGACCAGTCGCAGTCCATGCGACTCTTTGTCGCGCCAGCTTTCCCGGAGCATCGGCCAGACCAGAAACGCGATCAACAGCAGGTTAAGGAAAATCATCGCCTGCCCCAGCACATCATCCATCAGATGCAGCGGCGACTGCTCGGCCACCACCGACCAGAAGTGCAGCGGCAGCAGCGCCAGACTGATGCGTACGATCTGACGCCGCCAGTGGCTGGTCAGCTGCGCGGGCATCCCGAAGTGTCGAATCGCCATCCCTTCTTTTTCCAGTACCTTCCAGCACAAACCAAACACCAGCCAGAAGATGGCCAGTTTTTTGCTGAACGCCCACAGCAGGTCGCTGATGTTGAGCTGCATTGTCAGCAAAATCAGGCCGACGGCGAGGATAAGCAGGCACGCAGGCAGGGCGCGAATCAGATCGATCAGTATCGCTTTCGGCGTATTCAACTGGCTGTCATTGCGTAAGGAACCGACCGCCGCAGCGAGTTTTTGCTGCCAGGCTTTCAGCCATTTCAGACGCCAGCGAATCACGCCGGCAATCAATAACAGCGGCAAACCAGCGAGAAACGCGATGAATACCGCAGGCCAGGCTTTCTCCCAGTTAACGGTGATTTTCATCGCCTTAAACTGCTCTTTCAGGGTTTCCGGGAACGCCTTTATCCAGTCCCAGTCCATCGGACGGTTGCTGTTTACCCAGAAGATTTGCTGGGTGAGAATTTCTTTCAGGCTTTTTGATACGCTCATTAACTGCTGTTGATTAATTTGCAGGTTAATGGCCATCATCAGCTGATTGCCAAGCTGCTTATTCAACTGGTCCAGTAGCTCGCGGCGCATATCAACCACCTGCAGCAGCGCGTCGTGCACCTCGTCGTTAACGTCGCTCTGATGCCCCTCTTCCAGTTTGGCGACGAAAGCATCATTCTGAAACAGCGCGTCGCGCTGTTGGTTGACTTCAAACTGCTCAAGCCGCAAATCCGCGATGCGGTTGGTCATATCTTCAAGCTCATCTGCCGACGGCAGGGTTTGCTGCTGCTGATACAGGATACGAGACAGCAGGAGACTCCCCTTCAGCACCGCGATCTGTTCTTTAATATTGCGTTCAGATTGCAGGGCGCGATCCAGCCAGTTTTTGACTTTGATGTTTTGCTGCATCAACGCGTTGCCGTTTTCCGTCGCGGTAATCAGACGCTGGCTGAGCTGATGGTTGATCTCCAGTTCCTGCTTCACCAGCGGATTGGCCTGAATGCGCGCGGTCTCATCTGGCGAAATGGCCTCCTGCGCGGTCTTTTCAGTGAGCGTTAACCGCTTGTTATTCACCGCTTCCTGCAACAGCTGCAGCTGATGCTCAATCCGGTTGCTGTTGGCGGTGACGAAATCGCGCTGCTTTTGCAAAGTGTCCTGGAGCACTGTATTGCCTTCCAGGCTTTTACGTTGTTGCTCAATCTGGGCATTCAGCAACACTTGCTGCGCTTGTAGCAGCACCTGTTGGGTTGGACGTAACGCCGTTTCGCCGACGCCATCCAGTTGGTTACGGATTTGCTGAAGCTGTTGGGAAGCGGCGTACATAGCGTTCTGCACGCGCTCTGGCTGCGTTTGCAGGGAAACTAACTGACTGTTATAGGTCGCCAGGTCGTTTTGCGAATTCTGCAGATCATCCAGCGCCTGGGCCACGCGCAGCTCCAGCTGACGCAGTGACAGAGTGCTGAGGGTTTTCCGCGTCTCGTCGTCATTATCGACATCGCTCAGCGCGTTAAGGGACTCCACGGCCTGACGCATTTTTTCCGGCGCCTGTGACACTTTCTGGCGTAACTGAACTGTCTCCTCTTTCACCCGTTCGATTTTCTCCAGCGTGGCAATAGTCTCAGTGAGATCCTGCTGAATCAGTTTGTCCTGGGCGGAAAGGTCTTTTTGTTTATTGAGTGTATCCAGTTGGCTTTGCACATCCGCCCGGGAAGGCAGGTCACCGTTTGTGGAGGCGCGGGCCAATGCCAATGACGGGCAGGACAACATAAGAATGAAAACAGCCACCGTGACAAAAATAAGGTGCTGTGAACGTTTATAGAGCTGCAACATAGTCATGTGAATGAAGGTTTCTGAACCGAAAAGACGACCGAAAATAGTCAACGCGCAAGAATATCACGGCTCTCTTAGGCAGAATAGCGGCAGCGAAATCGACCAGGAGAATTCCTGGCGCGGGTTCAGGCCTGCGCGTCAGGCGCGACGGCGCGCAGTGTGGGGCAAAACATAAACATTTCCAGCAGGATAGCGACGTAATCGCGCGCTTCTTTTTTGAGATCGAACGAATGCGGCGCAAACAGCCAGTTTTCCATGATGCCTGAGACGTAGCCGCGCATGATAACCGCGGCGCGGCGCGTGAGCAGATTCGCGGGAAGCATATTGGCTTTTATACAGTGCGTGAGGGTCTGCTCAATACGGTCGTAGCTCTCCAGGCAGATGTTTCTTTGCGCCTGCTGCACTACGGCCATTTCTCCCACAAATTCGCATTTGTGGAATATAATCTCCATCAATAAACGTCGCCGCTCTTCCGTCACGGTAGATTCAAGAAGATGAACTAATATTTCTCTTAATACAGATAGTGGATCGTCGGGGAATTTTGCCTGATACTCAGTCTCAAGCTCACCAATGTTGGATTCTGACAGCTCCCAGATTTCACTGAATAAATCCGACTTGTTTCTGAAATGCCAATAGATTGCGCCACGAGTAACGCCCGCGGCTTTTGCAATCTCCGCCAGCGAGGTGGAAGATACCCCTTGTTGCGAGAACAAACGTAGCGCTACATCCAGTATGTGTTGTCGTGTTTCCTGCGCTTGTTGTTTGGTTTTTCGTGCCATATGTCGGTGAATTTACAGGCGTTAGATTTACATACATTTATGAATGTATGTACCATAGCACGACGATAATATAAACGCAGCAATGGGTTTGTGGACTTTTGACCATTGATCAATTTGAAATCGGACACTCGAGGTTTACATATGAACAAAAACAGAGGGTTAACGCCTCTGGCGGTCGTTCTGATGCTCTCAGGCAGCTTAGCGCTAACAGGATGTGACGACAAACCGGCCCAACAAGGGGGCCAGCAAATGCCAGAAGTTGGGGTTGTGACGCTCAAAACTGAACCTCTGCAGATCACCACTGAACTTCCGGGTCGCACCAGTGCTTTCCGTATTGCCGAAGTTCGCCCTCAGGTAAGCGGCATTATCCTGAAGCGGAATTTCGAGGAAGGCAGCGATATCGAAGCAGGTGTGTCTCTCTATCAGATTGATCCTGCGACTTATCAAGCGTCATACGAAAGTGCGAAAGGCGATCTGGCGAAAGCCCAGGCCGCAGCCAGCATCGCGCAGGTCACGGTGAACCGTTATAAGAAACTGCTCGGCACGCAGTACATCAGTAAACAAGACTACGATCAGGCGCTGGCGGATGCGCAACAGGCGAATGCTGCCGTGCTTGCCGCTAAAGCCGCCGTTGAAACGGCGCGTATTAACCTGGCGTACACCAAGGTGACCTCTCCGATTAGCGGCCGTATTGGTAAATCGTCCGTAACCGAAGGCGCACTGGTGCAAAACGGTCAGGCGACCGCGCTGGCGACCGTACAACAGCTTGATCCGATCTACGTTGATGTTACCCAGTCGAGCAACGACTTCCTGCGCCTGAAACAAGAACTGGCTAACGGAACGCTGAAACAGGAAAACGGCAAGGCGAAAGTTGAGCTGGTGACCAGTGACGGCATTAAATTCCCGCAGACAGGCACGCTTGAGTTTTCAGACGTGACCGTCGACCAGACTACCGGTTCTATTACTTTACGCGCCATCTTCCCTAACCCGGACCACACGCTGCTGCCGGGTATGTTTGTCCGCGCGCGTTTGCAGGAAGGGACTAACCCATCCGCTCTGCTGGTGCCGCAGCAGGGGGTAACCCGTACGCCGCGTGGCGATGCTACCGCGTTGGTCGTCGGCGCAGATAACAAAGTCGAAACCCGTCAAATTGTGGCCAGTCAGGCGATTGGTGACAAGTGGCTGGTGACCGATGGGCTGAAAGCGGGTGACCGTGTTGTCGTCAGTGGGCTGCAGAAAGTGCGTCCTGGTGCGCAGGTGAAAGCACAAGAGATTACCGCAGATAACAAACAGCAAGCTGCTGGCGGTAACCAGCCTGAGCAAACTAAGTCTTAACTTAAACAGGAGCCGTTAAGACATGCCAAATTTCTTTATCGATCGCCCCATATTCGCATGGGTGATCGCCATTATCATCATGTTGGCAGGGGGGCTTGCGATCCTCAAACTGCCGGTCGCGCAATATCCAACGATTGCGCCGCCAGCAGTGACGATCTCCGCAACCTACCCTGGCGCTGATGCGCAAACCGTGCAGGACACCGTCACACAGGTTATCGAACAGAACATGAACGGTATCGATAACCTGATGTACATGTCCTCAAACAGTGACTCCACGGGTACCGTGCAGATCACCCTGACGTTTGAATCCGGTACCGATGCGGACATTGCGCAGGTTCAGGTGCAGAACAAACTGCAGCTGGCGATGCCGTTGCTGCCGCAGGAAGTTCAACAACAGGGCGTGAGCGTTGAGAAGTCATCCAGTAGCTTCCTGATGGTTGTCGGGGTTATCAACACCGACGGTTCCATGACCCAGGAAGATATTTCGGACTACGTTGCCGCCAACATGAAGGACGCCATCAGCCGTACTTCCGGCGTGGGTGACGTGCAGTTGTTCGGTTCGCAGTACGCGATGCGTATCTGGATGGACCCGACAGCGCTCAACAAATTTCAGCTGACGCCGGTCGATGTGATCAACGCAATCAAAGCGCAGAACGCCCAGGTTGCGGCGGGTCAGTTAGGCGGTACGCCGCCGGTGAAAGGCCAGCAGTTGAACGCCTCGATCATTGCCCAGACGCGACTGACTTCAACCGAAGAATTCGGCAAAATCCTGCTGAAAGTGAATCAGGATGGTTCGCAGGTTCGTCTGCGTGACGTTTCCAAAATCGAACTGGGCGGCGAGAACTACGACGTTATTGCGAAGTTCAACGGCCAGCCTGCGTCCGGTTTAGGGATTAAACTGGCGACGGGTGCCAACGCGCTCGACACCGCGACAGCTATCCGTGCTGAACTGGCGAAAATGGAGCCGTTCTTCCCGTCGGGCCTGAAAATTGTTTACCCGTATGACACCACCCCGTTCGTGAAAATCTCCATTCATGAAGTGGTGAAAACGCTGGTGGAAGCGATCATTCTCGTGTTCCTGGTAATGTATCTGTTCCTGCAGAACTTCCGCGCGACGCTGATCCCAACCATTGCCGTTCCGGTGGTTCTGTTGGGGACCTTTGCGGTCCTTGCGGCCTTCGGCTTCTCGATAAACACCCTGACAATGTTCGGGATGGTGCTCGCCATCGGTCTGTTGGTGGATGACGCCATCGTGGTGGTCGAGAACGTCGAACGTGTTATGTCCGAAGAGGGTCTGCCGCCGAAGGAAGCGACGCGTAAATCAATGGGCCAGATTCAGGGCGCACTGGTGGGTATCGCGATGGTTCTGTCGGCGGTGTTTATCCCGATGGCCTTCTTCGGCGGCTCGACCGGGGCTATCTATCGTCAGTTCTCCATCACTATCGTCTCCGCGATGGCGCTGTCGGTTCTGGTAGCGTTGATCCTGACGCCGGCGCTGTGCGCCACCATGCTCAAACCCATCGCCAAAGGCGACCACGGTGAAGGCAAGAAAGGCTTTTTCGGCTGGTTTAACCGCATGTTCGATAAGAGTACGCACCACTACACCGACAGCGTAGGCAACATTCTGCGCAGCACCGGTCGTTATCTGCTGCTGTATCTGATCATCGTGGTCGGCATGGCCTTTCTGTTTGTTCGTCTGCCAAGCTCCTTCCTGCCGGATGAAGACCAGGGGGTATTCCTGAGCATGGCCCAGTTGCCTGCCGGTGCGACTCAGGAACGGACGCAGAAAGTTCTCGATGAGATGACCGACTATTTCCTGACCAAAGAAAAAGCCAACGTTGAGTCGGTGTTTGCGGTTAACGGCTTCGGCTTTGCGGGTCGCGGTCAGAACACCGGTATCGCGTTCGTCTCGCTGAAAGACTGGGCCGATCGTCCGGGCGATGAGAACAAAGTTGAGGCGATTACCCAACGTGCGTCAGCGGCCTTCTCGCAGATTAAAGACGCAATGGTCTTCGCCTTTAACCTGCCGGCGATTGTTGAGTTGGGTACTGCAACCGGCTTCGACTTCCAGTTGATCGACCAGGCGGGTCTTGGCCATGAAAAACTGACACAGGCACGTAACCAGCTGTTTGGCGAAGTGGCAAAACATCCGGATCTGCTGGTTGGTGTTCGTCCTAACGGTCTGGAAGATACGCCGCAGTTCAAAATTGATATCGACCAGGAAAAAGCACAGGCGCTGGGCGTTTCCATTAGTGATATCAATACCACACTGGGCGCAGCCTGGGGCGGCAGCTACGTAAACGACTTTATCGATCGTGGTCGTGTGAAGAAAGTTTACGTAATGTCTGAAGCGAAATACCGCATGTTGCCGGAAGATATTGGTAACTGGTACGTCCGCGGCAGCGATGGCCAGATGGTGCCGTTCTCGGCCTTCTCGTCGTCACGCTGGGAATACGGTTCACCGCGTCTGGAACGCTATAACGGCCTGCCTTCCATGGAGATTCTGGGCCAGGCGGCGCCGGGCAAGAGTACCGGTGAAGCGATGGCGATGATGGAAGAGCTGGCAAGCAAACTGCCTTCCGGCATCGGCTATGACTGGACGGGGATGTCCTATCAGGAACGTCTGTCCGGCAACCAGGCCCCTGCCCTGTATGCCATCTCGCTGATCGTCGTCTTCCTGTGTCTGGCGGCGTTGTATGAGAGCTGGTCGATTCCGTTCTCGGTTATGCTGGTGGTTCCGCTTGGGGTTATCGGCGCGCTGCTGGCGGCGACCTTCCGCGGGTTGACCAACGACGTTTACTTCCAGGTGGGCCTCCTCACAACCATTGGGTTGTCGGCGAAGAACGCGATCTTGATCGTCGAATTCGCCAAAGACCTGATGGATAAAGAAGGTAAAGGCCTGATTGAAGCCACGCTTGAAGCGGTACGTATGCGTTTACGTCCGATCCTGATGACCTCGCTGGCGTTCATTCTGGGCGTTATGCCGCTGGTTATCAGCTCCGGCGCAGGCTCCGGCGCGCAGAACGCCGTGGGGACAGGCGTGATGGGCGGTATGGTCACCGCGACCGTACTGGCTATCTTCTTCGTTCCGGTGTTCTTTGTGGTGGTACGCCGTCGCTTCAGCCGCAAGAGTGAAGATGTCGAGCACAGCCATACCGTAGAGCATCGTTGATCCGCATTATAATAAAGGCCGCGCAAGCGGCCTTTTTTTTCGAGTGACAGTGTTCACCGCGCTAATTGCAACGTCGTTTACTTTCGATTGAGGAATAAACGTCTTTATCCACAACAGTGAGGAGGATTTTCTTAGCGGTTTTAGTTAATTCTTATTTGTCGATTATTAATTCATTATTAAGAGTATTCCTGGCGATGAAAACAGCGACACCTCCCCCGCAACAACTAAGTCAATGAAAAGATAAGATATATTGAGTCTACGACTCAGGATAAAATACCTTATTCCGGACAGCCTCTATTACGTGCTATAATGATAATGTTGCACCCCACTCTTCTATTCACTTAATTGTAATTTTTCGTAATAGGACGATGAAATCTTTTATAGAGTAGATTATAGTTAAAGCATCAGGAGCAGAGGGCAAGTTCCAGGTCTGTTAGTTGTACCCATCCCGAAAGGTGTTCGGTTAGTTAAAGCCACTAAGAAGGGGATGCGTTATGGATGAATACTCACCCAAAAGACATGATATCGCTCAGCTGAAATTTCTTTGTGAAACGCTTTATCATGATTGTCTTGCAAACCTTGAAGAAAGCAATCATGGCTGGGTTAACGATCCAACCTCGGCTATCAACCTGCAACTCAACGAACTGATCGAGCATATTGCAACCTTCGCGCTTAATTATAAAATTAAGTATAACGAGGACAATAAGCTGATCGAACAGATTGATGAATATCTGGACGACACTTTTATGTTGTTCAGCAGTTATGGCATTAATGCGCAGGACCTCCAAAAATGGCAGAAATCCGGGAATCGCTTGTTCCGCTGCTTTGTGAGTGCCACCAGGGCTAATCCTGTTAGTTTGTCTTGTTAAATATTATTACAATCATAGGTAAGAATCATGTCCGATAAACCATTAACTAAAACTGATTATTTGATGCGTTTGCGACGCTGCCAGACTATTGACACGCTGGAACGCGTGATTGAAAAAAATAAATATGAATTGTCTGACAATGAATTGGCTGTATTTTACTCAGCAGCAGATCACCGTCTCGCAGAATTAACCATGAATAAACTTTACGACAAGATCCCCTCCTCCGTCTGGAAATTCATCCGTTAATTCGTGGCAGACTCATTAGAAAATACGGATGTTTTCTTGCGAAACAATGTTGAATATTTGCTTTAAGCGTCGATACGCTGTTGTGAATTCTGTCACAAAATAACGCAGGGAACGTTCCCTGACACCCTCTGTCCCTCTACTGTATGGCTTTTAATGCTAACGCAGAGAGTGCATGGAATGAGTGAAGAAAAGCAAAAAATGATCGCGGGCGAGCTGTACCGACCCTCGGATGACACCCTGCGCGATGACCGGATGCAGGCGCGCAAGTGGGTTCACCGCTACAATCAGACCGCCCCGGACGAAAAAGCCGAACGCCTGGCGATCCTCACCGCGCTTCTCGGTCACTGTGACAAGCCCTATATCGAACCGTCCTTTCGCTGTGACTACGGTTACAATATCTTTCTCGGGAAAGACTTTTACGCCAATTTCGACTGTGTACTGTTGGACGTTTGCCCCATCCGCATTGGCGACAACTGTATGCTGGCGCCCGGCGTTCATATTTATACCGCCACCCATCCTCTGGACGCGACTGAACGCAACAGCGGACGGGAGTTCGGCAAACCGGTCACCATTGGCAATAATGTCTGGATTGGCGGACGCGCGGTGATTAATCCGGGCGTAACGATTGGCGACAATGTCGTTGTGGCCTCCGGCGCGGTGGTGACCAAAGATGTGCCGGCAAACGTGGTCGTAGGCGGCAATCCAGCGCGGATCCTGAAACACCTGTCGGCCTGATTGTAACTGTTATGCTAAATTGTGGTTAATCTGTTACTTTTTTCAGGGTTACGCCGCTTTTAAAATGGGGTGTTCATCTGCAAGTAGCACAATCACAAAGGCTAAAAATGACAGAAATACAACGCCTGCTTACCGAAACCATTGACGATCTTAACGTGCGTGAAAAGCGCGATAATAAGCCGCGCTTCAGTATCAGCTTTATCCGCAAACATCCGGGCCTGTTTATCGGCATGTACATCGCCTGGTTCGCCACCCTCGCGGTCATGTTGCAGTCCGACACGCTGGTTGGCTCAGTCTGGCTGCTGGTCGTGCTTTTCATCTTACTGAACGGTTTTTTCTTTTTTGACGTCGCTCCGCGCTATCGTTATGAAGATATCGACGTGCTGGACTTCCGGGTGTGTTACAACGGCGAGTGGTACAACACGCGATTCGTTCCCCCGGCTTTGGTTGAGACGATTCTTGAGTCCCCGCGCGTCAATCGTGAACAGAAGACGCAGTTACAGAAGATGCTTTCCCGTAAGGGCGAGCTGTCGTTTTATGATATTTTTACTCTGGCACGCGCTGAAGCACAGCAATAACCTGCCGGTGCCGGATGGCGCGCTCCGCCATTCGGCACCGGGTAATCTTACCGACGCTTTTTCCGCCCTTGTACTGCCTTAAAACGCGGATTCGTTTTACAAATCACATATAACCGCCCTTTTCTTCTGACAATCTGGCAGTCCGGATGGCGCTGCTTTGCGCTGCGCAAGGAATTCAGTACCTGCATTTTCACCCCCGCTTCGAGCTTAAAAAATGGCCAAAACGTTTCTCAAAGCGCGCCGCGCTGCCTTCGTTAGCAAACGTTTTTTGCTTACCGGTGTAATACGGATGCGACTTAGATGAAACATCAATAGTGACGTACGGGTAGACCACACCGTCCAGCTCAATTTCGCGATCCGTTTTAATGGTGGACCCTACTTTAAAATATTCATCAGCGCTGGTGTCGTGAAACACCACGGTGCGGTAAGCAGGATGGATATTCGGTTTCATCTTTACCCCCTCAATTGTTACAATATAACATAACAATAAAATACGCCAAGCCTGGCCGTTTATCAACCCCATGAAAACCAGGCTCAATACGTACATTGCACTTAACACACTCACCAATACCGGTTTTTTTCCGCGATCGGATATAATTTCTTTACGATGCGTTATTAAGGATATCTTCGTGACCACACGACATCTGGTTAGCCTGGTAACGGGCGTGCTGATCCTCGCTATTTTGCTGCCAGTAGGGGTGAGCATCTGGCTTGCCCATCGCCAGGTCGAGAGGAAGTTTATTGAGGAGCTGGATAACTATTCCACCCAGGTGTTTGAGCGCACCCAGCGTGTGGTCCAGCAGGCGAAAAATGCCCTACAGGACATTGAGGCAGTGACCAGCCTCCCCTGCTCGCATGACCATTTGCTGGCGATGCGACGTATCTCTTTTAGCTACCGCTATGTACAGGAAGTGCTGTACCTGGAAAACAACATCCCGCGATGCTCGTCGCTGGAACAGGAAAGCCATACCGCTCCTTTTCCGCCCGCAATGAAGCTGACTGATGACGGTTACCAGGCCTGGTTTACCACGCATAACGATTTGGGGATTGCGCGCTATATGACCGCGCTGGGGAATGGCCGCTATATCGTAATGATCGATCCCGCCTCATTTATTGACGTTGTGCCCTTTGGCGCATGGCAAATCGATGTGGCGATAATCGGCACACAACGTAATATTGTTATCGCCAGTAGCGGGACCATTCCTCCCGCCGTTCTGCAATACACCCGCGAACAAACGCCGCGCCATCTGGAACGTCACGGCGTGGTATATGAAATCCGCCCCTTCCCGGAAATGGGGATTGCCATTGTCAGTTGGGCTTCCACGCGTCCACTGGATAAAATCTGGTATCAACAGGCGTTTATCTGGGTGCCCGTCGGTACGGCGATTGGGCTTCTGGCAGCGGCGTTTATCCTGCGCATTTTGCGGCGTATTCAGTCTCCTCGTCATCGGCTACAGGATGCTATCCATAACCGGGACATCAGCGTTCACTATCAACCCATCATGTCGTTGACCACGGGGAAGATCGTTGGCGCAGAGGCGCTGGCGCGTTGGCGGCAAACTGACGGCAGCTTTCTTTCGCCGGACATTTTTATTCCGCTTGCCGCTCAGACCGGGCTTACCGAATCGCTTACCCGGCTGATCATCGAGTCGGTGTTTGAAGATATGGGGCAATGGCTTCAGCAGCATCCGGAACAGCATATTTCCATCAATATTGAATCCGCGGATCTTGCCTCAGAGAAGCTCCCGGCGCTGCTCAACAAACTGCTCCAGCAGTACCAGGTTTCTCCTTCTCAGATAGCCCTGGAACTGACTGAACGCGCTTTTGCCGATCCAAAAACCAGCTCGCCCATCGTTGCCCGCTATCGTGAAGCGGGACATGCCATCTATATTGACGATTTCGGTACCGGTTTCTCCAGCCTCAGTTACCTGCAGAATCTGGAAGTGGATATCATGAAAATTGATAAATCCTTTGTCAGCGCGCTGGAATACAAAAACGTGACGCCGCACATTATCGAAATGGCCCGGACGCTGAATCTGAAGATGGTGGCCGAGGGAATTGAAACGGCGAAGCAGGAAGCATGGTTACGCCAGCATGGCGTGGATTATGGTCAGGGCTGGCTGTACAGCAAAGCGCTGCCCAAAACGGCGTTTATCCTCTGGGCTGAAGAACACCTTTGAGGCGAAAATGGCTGGCGGCACGCCGCACAGCCAGTCACGTCATTCGTCGAGAATAGGGGCAAATCCACCGTAGATCATGCGTTTACCATCAAACGGCATTTCATCGCCGAATTCTTTCATCCGCGGGTCGGACATCATCTTTTGATTCGCCGCATCCCGTACCTCTTTCGACGGGTATTCGATCCAGCTGAACACCACTTCTTCGTTTTCTCCGGCTTTAACCGCCATGCGAAAATCGGTGACGCTGCCATCTGGCACGTCGTCGGCCCAGCATTCAACGATGCGAAGCGCGCCAAATTCCTTAAACAGCGGTGCTGCTTTCGCCGCCAGCGCCTTATAAGCCTCCTTGTTTTCGGCGGGGACGGCTACAACAAAACCATCAACATACTTCATGAGAAAAACCTCCGAAGTTTACTGCGCGGCCAGCCTTTCCAGCCGCGTCAGTCGGATTAAGTGTAGTCGTCTCTCGTCAACTACGCTGTCTGGATCCGGGACCGGGAAGTGTAGCGAAACCACGGCAAACAAAGCTGAATTAACGGCCCGATCGCCAGAGCGTACAGCACCGTTCCTACGCCAAGCGTGCCGCCCAGCAGCCAGCCGCTGAAGAGCACCGACACCTCGATCGCCGTTCGGATCAGACGCACCGACCAACCGGTGCGGGCATGAATGCCGGTCATCAGCCCGTCCCGCGGCCCGGCGCCAAAGCCAGCGCCGATATACATGCTCGTCGCCAGCGCGTTGACCACCACCGCCGCCGCCAGCATCACGCTGCGCACGACCAGCGAGGAGAGTTCCGGCATCAGCGCCAGCGCAGCATCGGCGGCAAGTCCAATGACAATAACGTTGCTGAATGTGCCTAAACCGGGACGCTGGCGCAGCGGGATCCACAGCAACAGGACCAGCGCGCCGACGATAATCATCACGATGCCTATCTTCATTGACAGCAGATTTGCCAACCCAAGATGAAAAACGTTCCACGGATCGGCGCCTAAGTCCGCGCGCACAAACATGGCGGTTGAGACTCCATACAGAGCCAGTCCAAAATAGAGTTGCAGCAGTCGACGTCCCATTTTCCCCTCCCCGTCAAGATGGCTTTTATCTTCGCCATAATTGGCACTATGATTAATGACCAGTTTTGAGAAAGTGGACTGCTATGTCATCACGTCGCAATGGAAGCCAGTCGTTACATCGCCTGCTGGGTCACTGGCAGGAGACATCTTCACGTACGCCGCTGTGGCGACAGTTGGCGGAAGCGCTGCGTCTGCTGATCCTTGACGGGCGTCTGGCGCTAGACAGCCGCTTGCCTGGCGAACGCGAACTGGCGACAGTGCTGGATGTAAGCCGCACCACCGTTGCCAGCGCGCTGGCGCAACTACGTGAAGAGGGATATCTGGACATCCGTCACGGCAGCGGGTCGCGGGTGATTCTGCCAACGCATATTCGCGACGTGCCCACGCGCTCGGCGACGCCCCTGGCGGTTGATCTTTCCACGGCGGCGCTGAATGCCGGACCTGAAATCCATCAGGCTTACCAGGAGGCGCTGCGCGCCATGCCGCCCCACTTGTTGACCTCAGGCTATCAGCCGCAGGGGCTGCTCTCCCTGCGCGAGTCTGTCGCCCGGCACTATGCGTCACGAGGACTGCCGACCCATGCTGATGAAATCATGGTAGTGAACGGTGCGGTCAGCGGCCTGGCGCTGATCCTGCGTTTAATGACCGGGCCTGGCGACCGCGTACTTGTCGATCATCCCACTTACCCACTGGCCATTGCCGCGATTCAGGGCGCCTCCTGTCGACCGGTAGGCGTTTCGTTACCGGAGCAGGGCTGGGATACCGCTGGACTGGCAGCCACTATCGCACAGACGTCTCCCAGGCTCGCTTATCTGATGCCGGATTTTCATAACCCCACCGGGCGGTGCATGGATGAGCCGACGCGCCAGATTGTCGCCGACATTGCGGCCACAACCCACACAACGCTGGTCATTGATGAAACGATGGTGAATCTGTGGTACGACGCCGCGCCGCCGCCTCCGCTGGCGGCTTATCATCGCCATGCGCCGGTCATTCTGCTGGGTTCGGCAGGAAAAAGTTTTTGGGGCGGCTTGCGGCTGGGATGGGTGCGCGCGCCCGCAAGAACCATCGCTGCGCTGGTGCAAACGCGCGACACGTTCGATCTCGGCTCGCCGGTGCTGGAACAGCTCGCCACCACGTGGCTTCTCGATAATGCCAGCGCCTTTTTACCCCAACGCCGACAGCAACTGGCGGAACGACGCGCATTGTGTCAAACGCTTATGCGCTCGCATTTTCCGGAATGGCGCTTTCAGACGCCGCAGGGAGGACTTTCGTATTGGGTGGAACTGCCGGACGCGCTGGCGACGCAGTTCGCCACGCGCGCGGAGAGCGCCGGGATACAATTGGGAACAGGCACCCGCTTCGGTTTAGCAGGCGCCTTTGATCGCTTTTTACGGATGCCGTTCGCGCTGCCGGAAGAAGGCTTGCGCGAGGTTTTTCGAACCTTACAGCCGCTCTGGGAGAGCCTGCGCATGCAGTCAGCAGGCAGTAAAGTTCGCAAAATTATTTAGTATTGACGCGGTACCGGAAAGCCTTTCAGGGAGATGATAAAATCCTCACCCTCTTTCTTGATTCTGGCGCCCGCGTCGCACCAGTCTGAGGCAATACGGAAAAACTCGTCGCTGCCGACGTTCCAGTGTAAGCGAACATGTTTCACGTAGCCTGAGCGCAATAATTCACAGGCTTCACTGTAGTTACTGGCGGTGGAAAGCGTTTGCTGTTTCATTTTTTCTTCTTCAGTAATCTGCGCAATGCTTTGATTTCTTTCGACGTCAGCGGTTCGACTTGCGACTCGATCGTGTGCTGGCTGTCGATCTCATCTGCGCAGACGTCGCCTTCTGCCGCCGCCCCAAAGGCGCTAAGCAGCAGTTTTTCTGTCGTGATACTCAAATTTTCGTTGTTCGTTTCGGCGTGCTGGCGAAGTTTCTCTTTCACCGCCTCATCGATTTTGACATTTAGTACCGCTGTAGCCATCGTAAAATCCTTGTGTGCAAGCAGGAAAAACACGGCGTAGCCGCAAACGCGCCGGTACGACGTGGAAAGAAAGAGGGGATTATGTTTTAACTTCCCGACAACACTCTGCCAGTTGTTCATTACAAAAAAATGACGAATTCATGACAAAATGAAGAAGTGAGACGGCGGGCTACTTCGGACGGCAGAAATGGGTGGGGGCCCTGCCAGCTACATCCCGGCACACGCGTCATCTGCCTTGGCTGCTTCCTTCCGGACCTGACCTGGTAAACAGAGTAGCGTTGCGGGAGAACCAACAGAGCCCCCATTGAGAGCGTTGTTAACCAACGCGCAGGCGCATTATCACTGCTGCCCCGGCCAATTGCAAGCCGTCGGGCGTCGGATGCTGGTTTCTTGCGCAATGGCGCTTCACCCGCCGCCGTTTCGGGATTATCCTGAAGGATTACCGCAGGAAGAAATAATGGACAGAGAAGACACTTTTCCCCAACGAGTCTGGCAAATCATTGCCTCAATACCGGAAGGATTCGTCACCACCTACGGTGACGTGGCAAAACTTGCCGGTTCGCCGCGGGCTGCGCGCCAGGTAGGCGGCGTCCTCAAACGCTTACCCGAAGGCAGCACCCTTCCCTGGCATCGGGTGGTTAACCGACACGGCGCGATCTCGTTATCCGGGCCGGATCTTCAGCGTCAACGTCAGGCATTATTATCAGAAGGGGTTCAGGTGTCCGGAAGCGGGCAAATCGATTTGCAGCGTTATCGCTGGAACTACTGACCCTCTCCGGGCGGAGAGGGTCGTTTTACGTCTTAATACTGCGTAGGTGCTGGTACGGCAGAAGAAGGCGTCACCTGTGTCGGCGACGTCGACGGCACCGTTGTGGTTGCGCCGCCGCTGGCCTGAACAGGCACTGCCGTCTGCTGGACAGGGACCAGCGTCAGATCGGCTTTCGTTCCGCCCTGGTTGATAACCGGCTGAACGGTATCGGTAATAAAGACCAGTTTGTCGTTCACAGTGATGGCTGCGCTCAGCAGAATGCGGGCATTCGGCTTGATATCGGCCGGGTTAAACGGCAGTACGAAGCTGAACGGCGCTTGCTTCCCTTCGGTTCGTACCGCTTTTTGCGACAGCACCTTAGACGGCGCATCGGCCAACGAAGCGTCTGACAGGGTAACGGTCAGAACAGCATCAGGCGGCAACGCCACTTTCTGACGGATCCATACGGTACCTGAAACATTAGGTTGCTGAATAGTGGACTGTGTGGCAGTAATGGAAGTGTTCGGGTTTGGCGCAGGCGTCTGAATGTCCGCGCTTTTATCCGCGCAGGCAGCCAGGGACACCGCAACCGCTAAACCACTTACTATGTGCACGAGTTTCATTCAATTCTCCTTATCATCAATGCACCAGCAGGCCTTTCCCCCCGCCGGAAGAGTGGTTAACAAATACATAACGTCAATAAGTGTGGCACATATCACTGATTTTTGCCTGGATTAAGCCTTTTATTCAGACTATTGCACCCATCGGACCACTTAATAAATTGCGTTATACTCTGCCTATCTCGCTTCGGCGCCGTTGTTACCTGGAGAGCATGTATGAGTCAGGCACTGAGTAATTTGCTGACATTATTGAATCTGGAAAAAATTGAGGAAGGACTCTTTCGGGGCCAGAGTGAAGACTTAGGGCTGCGCCAGGTTTTTGGCGGGCAGGTTGTCGGTCAGGCGCTGTATGCCGCTAAAGAGACCGTACCGGAAGAACGCCTGGTTCACTCTTTCCACAGCTATTTTTTACGCCCCGGCGACAGCCAAAAACCGATTATTTATGATGTGGAAGTGCTGCGCGACGGCAACAGTTTCAGCGCCCGCCGCGTTGCCGCTGTCCAGAACGGCAAGCCTATTTTTTACATGACCGCGTCGTTTCAGGCGCCAGAAAACGGTTTTGAACATCAAAAAAACATGCCGCACGCCCCCGCGCCAGACGGTCTGAAATCAGAAACCGAAATCGCCCAGTCGCTGGCGCATCTGCTGCCACCGGTGCTGAAGGATAAATTTCTCTGCGACCGCCCACTGGAGGTGCGACCAGTTGAGTTCCACAATCCGTTGAAAGGCCATGTGGCCGAACCCACCCGTCAGGTGTGGATCCGCGCTAACGGCACGCTGCCGGATGATATCCGCGTGCATCAGTATCTGCTGGGCTACGCGTCGGATCTTAATTTTCTGCCGGTTGCGCTACAGCCGCACGGTATTGGTTTTCTGGAAAAAGGGATTCAGATCGCCACCATCGATCACTCCATGTGGTTCCACCGTCCCTTTGATTTGAATCAGTGGCTGTTGTACAGCGTGGAAAGCACCTCGGCGTCCAGCGCCCGGGGCTTTGTGCGCGGCGAGTTTTATACCCAGGACGGCATATTGGTCGCCTCAACTGTGCAGGAAGGGGTGATGCGCAATCACAACTAAACCGGCAGACGCCGTATGCGGTTGATAACGCACGCAGGCCCGGTCAGCAATACGCTGCCGGGCCCTGACGTTACGCGTTATACGCGTTCTCGCCGTGGCTGTTGACATCCAGCCCTTCGCGCTCTTGCTCTTCCGGCACGCGCAGCCCTACGGTCATATCCGCCAGCTTATAACCGATGAACGCCACCACGCCGGACCAGACGAGGGTGATGGCAATACTTTCCAGTTGTACCAGCACCTGATGCCCCATCGTTACGCCCTCGGCGAACCCCACGCCGCCCAGCGCGCTGGAGGCGAATACACCCGTCAGAATACAGCCGACGATCCCGCAGACGCCGTGAACGCCAAACACATCGCACGGGTCGTCAACTCGCAGCAGACGCTTCAACATGGTTACGCCCCACAGCCCGGCTAGCCCGGCAACCACGCCGATGATTAACGCGCCGCCTACGCCGATATAGCCGCAGGCAGGCGTTACGCCAACCAGACCGGCAATCGCACCGGAACAGGCGCCCAGCAGAGACGGTTTACCGCGCAGCGCCCACTCCCCGAAAATCCAGCCGAGGATTGCCGCCGCCGTCGCGACAACGGTATTGACGAAGGCCAATGCCGCAATTTCATTCGCCGCCCCGGCAGAGCCGGCGTTAAAACCAAACCAGCCGATATAAAGGATCGCCGTGCCGGTAAACACCATCGGCAGGTTGTGCGGTTTAAACGCCTCTTTGCCAAAACCGACGCGTTTGCCAATCAGGTATGCGCCCACCAGCCCGGCAATCGCCGCGTTAATATGCACCACGGTACCGCCGGCGAAGTCCAGCGCGCCATGTGACGCCAACAGGCCGCCGCCCCACACCATATGGGCGATCGGAATATAGGAGAGCGTCAACCAGACCACCACAAAGATCAGCACGGCAGAGAAACGGATACGTTCCGCCAACGCCCCGACGATCAACCCGACGGTGATACAGGCAAACGAGCCCTGAAAAGCAACGTGAATATACTGGTAGATACTGCCCATCACGGCGGTCAGCTCAATGTTCTTGAGCATCACCCAGTTAACATTACCGAAGAAGTTGTTCCCTTCGCCAAACGCCAGTGAATAGCCAAACACCACCCACATAATACACACCAGCGCGAAGGTGACCGTTACCTGCGTCAGCATCGACAACACGTTCTTACCGCGGATCAGACCGCCATAGAACAGGGCAATGCCGGGAATGGTCATAAACAGCACCAGCGCGGTGCAAATCATCATAAAACCGTTGTCCGCTTTTTCGGCAACTGCCGGAGCAGCCGCTGCCAGCCCAGGCAGCATCGCCAGTGAAGCAAGGCCCGTTTTCATCGTTGCTATCTTCATTTTGTCGTTTCCCGTTACTGTGTGCCAGGCGTTACAGCGCCGCTTCGTCGGCTTCGCCGGTACGAATACGAATCACACGCTGCAGCTCAGCGACGAAAATTTTGCCGTCGCCAATTTTTCCGGTGTATGCCGCTTTACTGATGACATCAATCACTTCATCAAGCTGGTCGTCGGCAATCGCCACATCAATTTTCACTTTGGGCAGGAAATTGACGCTGTATTCCGCCCCGCGATAAAGCTCAGCATGACCTTTCTGCCGCCCAAAGCCTTTCACTTCGGTGACGGTCAGTCCCTGAATACCTATAGAAGAGAGCGCTTCGCGAACGTCTTCCAGTTTGAACGGTTTGATTACCACGGTAACCAGCTTCATAGATCCCCTCCAGTCAGAATTCGGTAATGGCGCTGCTACACGTATACGTGATTGCAAGGGTTATGCCAGAAATGAAAATTCCCCGAAGAGCGGCCTGCGGCTGGCGAAAGAATTGACGTGAGAAAGGGCGAGGCGAAGCGAGAAAAGAAAAACGCACCATGGCAGTGCATGATGCGTTACATTTTTGCACCACCGCCGTCGAGGCTAACGGCGTCGGTGCATCAGGCGGGTTGCGACTCTTCCCGCACGCTGGCCGCCAGTTCCTCTCCGGCGAGCTGGAGCTGATACATCTGCCAGTAGCGTCCCTGCGCGGCGAGCAGTTGATGATGGGTCCCGCGCTCCATCGCTTGTCCGCGATGCAGCACCAGAATGGTATCCGCTTCCACGATAGTTGATAGTCGATGAGCGATCACCACCAGCGTGGTATGTTCGCGCACCGCCGCCAGCGCCCGCTGAATTGCCTGCTCAGTGCCCGAGTCAATGCTGGCGGTCGCTTCATCAAGAATTAAGATTTGCGGCGTCGCGACCAGAACCCGCGCCAACGCAAGCAGCTGTTTTTGCCCGACGGAGAGGTTATTTCCCTGCTCGCCAAGACGGGTATGGATACCTTCGCTCATGCCGCGCGCCAGCTCCGCGAGCTGCACGGTTTCGAGCGCCTGCCAGACCTGCTCCTCGGAAATATCCCGTCCCAGGGTAACGTTGGCAAGGAACGTATCCGCCATCACCACCGGATCCTGCTGCACCATCGCCACGCCCTGGCGTAACGCACCGTGACTGAGCGTACTCAGCGGACGACCATCAAGACGAATTTCGCCGTGGCGAAGGGGATAATAGCCCATCAGCAGGCTGGCAAGCGTGCTCTTGCCGCTGCCGGTGTGCCCCACCAGCGCCACAAAACTGCGCGACGGCACTGAGAGGCTGATGTTTTGCAGCACCAGATTATCATCGCGATAAGCAAACGAAACATCGTCGATTTCGATCTGCCCGGATGCCAGCGGACGAGCGTCCTGACCGTAACGCTGACGCGGGCCGTCCATCAGTTCAAACACGCGTTCACCCGCCACTACCGCCTGTTGCAGCATCGACTGCTGCGTAGTGAGTTCAATTAGCGGCTCATTCAGGCGCCCCAGATAACTGATGAAGGCGTACAGTACGCCGACTTCAATAGTGCCGACAGAGGTAAAGCTGAACAGCATCAGCAGCCCACAGAGAATCAACGCTGAAAACAGGCTCAACAGAGGACGCAATAAAAAGCCGTCCAGACGCAGAGTCTGCATCCGCGCCATATAATGCGATCGGCTGGCCTCCCCCATTCTTTCACCAAAACGCGCCTGTTGGCGGAACTGCTGAATGACGCTCATGCCGTTGATGACTTCGTTAAAACCGTCGTTAATATCGGCGAGATAAGCGCGTACCCGGCGCACTATCGGCGTGCTGTAGCGCTGGTAGATCACCATCACCACCAACACGGCCGGGAAAATCAGGATCGCCACCAGCGCCATACGCCAGTCAAGACTGAACATCGCCACCAGCATCGCGCCAATCAGCGCCGCGCTGCGCAGCACGGTCGCCACCACCGTGACGTACAGATCGCGAATGACTTCGGTATCATTGGTGACGCGTGAAATCAGTTGGCCGACGGGTTGGGTGTCAAACTCGCTTAGCGGCTGTCGCAGCGCGGCGTCCATCACGTCGGTACGCAGTTGCTGAACCACCCCGACTGCGGCGCGGTTAAACAGCAGCGACTGCGCGTAATGCAAACTGGCGGCCAGGATTTGCAAGCCGAGATAAGCGGCTATCAGCCCGGCGACAATGCCGAGCGGCAGCGTGTTTTTCGCCACCATATTGTCGATAAAATAACTGATCAACAACGGGCCGCTGACTTCCGCCGCCGCCGCAATCCACAGCATCACGACCGCGATACCCAGCGGTTTACGCCACGGAGATCCATAGGCCAGCAGGCGCTTGAGGGTCGGCCATAACTGCCCGAAACTACGCATTCGCCGTCTCCTCATCGTTTTGCGGCGCATCGTCCAGCGCGGCTTCCAGTTGCTGGTAACGGTACATGTCGCGATACCAGCCCGCCTGCTGAACCAGCGTCTCATGATCGCCACGCTGCATGATATGACCATGCTGCATAACAATGATTTCGCTCGCTTCGGTCAGCGCCGACAGTCGGTGCGCGCTGATAATCACCGTGCGCCCTTCTCCCCACTGGCGCAGGTTATGCAGGATCTGATGCTCGGTGCGGCCATCCACTGCCGACAGCGCGTCATCAAGGATCAGAATTTCGGCATCCAGCAGCAGCGCTCGCGCAATGGAGATGCGCTGTTTTTGCCCGCCAGAGAGCATGACGCCGCGCTCGCCCACTTCGGTGTCATAGCCCTGCGGCAGACGCAGAATATCCTCATGAACGCTGGCTAGCCGCGCCACATGCTCAATGTCCTGCTGCGTGGCGTTCGGGCAGCCCAGCGCAATGTTATTGGCCACGGTATCGGAAAACAGAAAAGGCGTCTGGCTAACCACCGCCAGGCGGCTGCGCCAGCTGTCCAGTTGCAAACGCGGCAACGGAATGTTGTGAAAACGCACGTCCCCTTGGGTAATGTCGAAATGACGCTGAATCAACGACAGCACCGTACTTTTACCCGCGCCGGTGGGCCCGCAAATGCCAAGCATCTGCCCCGGTTGAAGGCGAAAAGTAACGTTTTCCAGCGCCGGATGCGAGGTGTGGGGATAGCTGAACTCACGTATCGCGACCGCCAGTTCTCCCCGCCCTTCCGGCACCGGTTCCGTACCGTCGTTAACTACCGGCGCTTCGGCCAGCATCGCGCGAATGCGGCTGTATGCCGCGCTGCCGCGCTCGACGATGTTGAACATCCACGCCAAAGCCAGCATTGGCCATATCATCAGCCCGAGATACATCATAAAGCTGGTTAATTGTCCCAACGTCAGAGCGCCCTGGACGACCATCCAGCTGCCGCCGCCAATCGCCAGCAGGTTCGCCATCCCGATGGCGATGTAAATCGTGGGATCAAAGCGCGCGTCAATGCGCGCCACGCGCATGTTTTTCTTACCGGTGTCGTCCGCATCGGCCGCAAACAGCGCCGACTGGCGATCCTCCAGACCAAAGGCTTTGATCATGCGGATGCTGGTGAGGCTCTCCTGGGTACGGTCATTCAGGCTGGAGAAAGCAGCCTGCGCCAGGCGAAAGCGATCGTGCAACTTATCGCCGTAGCGCTTAATCATCAACGCCATAACCGGCATGGGCAACAGCGCTAACAGGGTCAGTTGCCAGCTGATCTGCGTGGACATCACGATCAGCACCGCACAGCCCATCACCAGCGAATCCACCAGCGTCAGGACGCCTTCGCCTGCGGCGAACACCACGCGATCCACATCGTTGGTGGCGCGCGCCATCAGATCGCCGGTACGGTGGCGCAAATAAAATTCAGGATGCTGACGGCTCAGCTGACGGTAGTAATCTTCCCGCAGTTCCACCGCAAGCTGGTAAGACGCGCCAAACAGCAGCACGCGCCAGACGTAGCGCAGCAGATACACCACTACGGCAATCAGGGCGATGGTGCCAATCCACATCAGCACCCGCTGCGTCGTAAAGTGCTGCGCGGTGACGCCATCCACGACAATGCCCACCACCTTTGGCGGAATGAGCTGAAGAATGGCGATGATAATAAGCAAGGCAACAGCGCCGAGGTAGCGACGCCACTCCCGGCGAAAATACCAGCTTAATTGAGCAAATAATCGCACGCGTTATGTCCTGACCTGATTTTCCGGCTCATCGTCCGGGAGGGTTATTCAATGGGTAAAGCGGTAGTGTATTTAATCTGTTCCATCGCGAAACTGGATGTCACATCGGAGAGGCCCGGCACGCTGTTCACCAGGCGCTTATAGAAATCATCGTAGCGTTTCATGTCGGCCACCTGTACCCGCATCAGGTAGTCGTACTCCCCGGCCATGCGCCAGAAGCCAAGCACTTCGGGCATCTCGCTGACCACCGTCACGAAACGGCAGTACCATTCACTGCTGTGGTGCTGGGTTTTGATCAGCACGAAGGCGGTTAATCCCAGCCCCAGTTTTTCCGGGTCCAGCAACGCGACTTTGCCCAGCAAAATACCGTCGTCTTCCAACCGTTTGAGGCGCTTCCAGCAGGGTGTGGTGGTCAGATTAACGGCATCCGCCAGCGCCTGCAAAGAGAGGGTGCAGTCTTGCTGCAACAGCGCCAGTAGCTTGCGGTCAATTTTATCTAACATATCGACGTCTCAGAGAACAATTTTCTCCATTCATTCTATTTTAAAGGTCAAATAGCAACAATTTTTTCCGTGCTTTTCGCTACGCTTGGCACAAAATGACAAATGGATATTAATGATGAACAGTGCATGGGTTAAAAACGCCATCAATGAAATCAACGCGGATTACCATCGCTCCGCCGATACTCACCTTATTCGCTTGCCGCTGCCTGCCTTTCCGGGTATTCAGCTGTATCTTAAAGATGAAAGCACGCACCCGACCGGCAGCCTGAAACACCGGCTGGCGCGCTCGCTGTTTCTCTACGGGCTGTGCAACGGCTGGATCAAAGAAGGCACTACTATTATAGAATCCTCTTCGGGATCGACCGCGGTTTCTGAAGCCTATTTCGCTCGCCTGCTGGGGTTGCCGTTTATCGCCGTCATGCCATCCTGTACGGCAAAGCGTAAGATTGAGCAGATTGAATTTTACGGCGGTCGCTGTCATTTCGTCGAAAGCGCGTGTGAAATTTACGCCGCCTCGGAGCAACTGGCGCGCGAGCTGAACGGTCATTACATGGATCAGTTCACCTACGCTGAACGCGCCACCGACTGGCGCGGCAACAATAACATCGCCGACAGTATTTTCCGCCAGATGCAGTGCGAGCCGAACCCGGTTCCCGCGCACATCGTTATGAGTGCGGGCACAGGCGGCACCTCCGCCACTATTGGACGCTATATTCGCTGTCAGGGCTATGCGACCCGTCTGATGGTGGTTGACCCGGAAAACTCGGTATTCCTCCCCTACTGGCAAAACCGTGACGCCACGCTTCGCAGCCCGACGGGCAGTAAAATCGAAGGCATAGGCCGTCCGCGCGTGGAGCCTTCTTTTATTCCGGACGTGGTGGACGAAATGCTGCGCGTGCCCGATGCCGCCAGCGTGGCAACCGCGCACTGGCTGGAAACCCAGCTCGGTCGTAAGGTTGGGGCTTCCACGGGAACCAATATGTGGGGAATGCTGCACCTTGCCGCCAGAATGCGCGACGCGGGTGAAACCGGTTCACTGGTGACGCTGTTATGCGACAGCGGGGAGCGGTATCTGGACACCTACTACCACCCCGAGTGGGTGAAGGCGAACATGGGCGATTTGACGCCGTGGCAGGATGCGCTTGCTCAGTTGCTACGCCTTAAATAAAAAAACGGGCAACGTGATGCTGCCCGTTGCCGGAAAGGATCTCTCATTCGGGGGAATAAGGTAGATGCGGATTGTCCAGCCAATGTGTCAAAAAGTGTGATACCGCCTGATTACGGCAGTGGCCAATAACCGGCAGATGCGGCAGCTCGGCAATCAACTGCGGCATCGCATTGCCCATAATCAGGCCATGACCAACGCTACCGAGCATTTCACGGTCGTTCATCGCGTCGCCGAACGCCATGCATTCCGCCATCGTCAGTCCAAGGTGCTGACTCAACACTGACAATGCGGAACCTTTATTACAGTTCACCGGCAATACTTCCAGGCAATCAACGGCAGAGAAGCACAGATGCGCCCGTGGGCCTAACGTTTCATGCAACTGCGTTTTCAGTCGCGACAGATCGTCATGATCGCCGCAGAAGCAAACCTTGGTGACTTGATCCGCCGGGAGACGTTTGATATCGACGATCTGATAGCGAAAGCCGCTGTAGACGTGGGCCTGCAGGATCGCCGGAATGTCCTGGCCGGTAAACCAGCCATTGTCGTTAAAAACATGCATACTTGCCCGGGTGTCCCACTTCTGCTGCAGGACAATTTGCGCGACCGCCGGATCCAGATCCTGTCGATGCAGCACCTCTCCTTCCAGCGAATGAATGCGCGTACCGTTGCCGGTAATTAAAAACGCCTCCAGCGAAACGGCGCCAAGAATATGGCGCATTTCCAGCACGTGACGCCCGGTCGCAAAAGCCAGCGTGATGTCACGTTCACGCAGGCGGGACAACGTGGAAATCGTTTCCTCACCCAGCAGGTGGTTTGGCATCAGCAAGGTGCCATCCATATCAAATGCAGCCAGACGAGCCATCTCTTTCTCCACTCTGTGACGGGGTTAACTTGTGGATGAGTATCACCTGATATATACGGAAGTAATAGTGAATAGATAATCTGAATTGTTCCGGGTTTTTATGCGACTTCTTAATCGTCTTAATCAATACCAGCGGCTGTGGCAACCTTCTGGCGGCGAACCGCAAAGCGTGACCGTGGGCGAACTGGCGGAGCGCTGCTTTTGCAGCGAGCGTCACATCCGCACCCTGCTACGTCAGGCGCAGGCGGCGGGGTGGCTTGTCTGGACGTCGCAGTCCGGGCGGGGGAAGCGCGGATTGCTGCGTTTTTTGGTGACGCCGGAATCGCTGCGCACCACGATGATGGAGCAGGCGCTGGAAAAAGGGCAACAGCTTAGCGTACTGGAGCTGGCGCAACTGGCGCCCGGCGATTTGCGCGCCATGCTCCAGCCTTTTATGGGGGGTCAGTGGCAGAATGCGACGCCAACGTTGCGAATTCCCTATTATCGCCCGCTGGATCCGTTGCACCCTGGTTTCCTGCCTGGCCGCGCCGAACAGCATCTGGCAAGCCAGATTTTCTCGGGTCTGACCCGCTTCGACAGCGAGACGCAGCAACCCTGCGGCGATCTAGCGCACCACTGGGAGATTTCCCGCGACGGCTTACGCTGGGATTTTTATATCCGATCCACGCTGTACTGGCATAACGGCGACCCGGTGGCAACCACGCAGTTACACCAGCGGCTGTTGATGCTGCTGGCGCTTCCGGCGCTGCACAGGCTGTTTATCAGCGTCAAGTCGATAGATGTGACCCATCCGCAATGCCTGACGTTCACCCTTCACCGCCCGGACTTCTGGCTGGCGCACCGTCTGGCAAGCTACTGTAGCCATCTGGCGCATCCGGAACAGCCACTCGTCGGTACGGGGCCGTTTCGCCTGACGCTTTTTACTCCGGAACTGGTGCGTCTGGAAAGCCACGACCATTACCATCTTACGCATCCCCTGCTTAAAGCCATTGAATACTGGATCACACCACAATTGTTCGCGCAGGATCTGGGCACCAGTTGCCGTCACCCGGTGCAGATCACCATTGGAAAACCAGAAGAACTCGCCACGGTAAGCCCGGTCAGTACCGGAATCAGCCTGGGCTTTTGCTACTTAACGTTGAAAAAGAGCGCAAGATTATCCCTGCACCAGGCGCGTTGGCTGGTCGAACTCATCCATCGTTCTTCGCTGCTTGAGACGCTCGATGTCGGCGAGAATTTAATCACGCCCAGCCGCGCGCTGCTGCCAGGCTGGTCTATTCCACGCTGGCAAGGGCTTGAGGAGGTGGCGCTGCCAAAAACCTTGACTCTGGTCTACCATCTGCCAGTGGAACTGCACACCATGGCCGAACGCTTGCGCCTGACTCTGGCGGATCTGGGCTGCGAGCTGACGTTAATTTTCCACAATGCGAAAACCTGGGAGGGCTGTCATCTGCTTGCCGAAGCGGACCTGATGATGGGGGACAGGCTGATTGGCGAAGCGCCAGAATATACCCTCGAACAATGGTTGCGCTGCGACGCGCTCTGGCCACATGTGCTCGACGCGCCTGGGTTTTCGCACTTACAGGCGACGCTGGATGCGCTGCAAATTCGTCCCGAAGAAGCGCATCGGCACGCCGGGCTCCGGCAGGTTTTCACCACTCTGATGAATGAGGCGACGCTGACGCCGCTGTTTAACTATCATTACCGCATCAGCGCTCCCCCAGGCGTGAACGGCGTGCGCCTGAATCCGCGCGGCTGGTTTGCCTTTACGGAAGCCTGGCTGCCGCCGCCGGGGCCGTGAAGTCACTGGTCGGCGCGCATTTCAGGCGTTAACATAATGGTTTTGTAGATTTACGGGAAATACCATGAAACGTGCCGTCGTTGTGTTCAGTGGAGGACAAGACTCCACCACCTGTCTGGCGCAGGCGCTGCATCAGTATGATGAAGTGCATTGCGTGACCTTTGACTATGGTCAGCGCCATCGCGCTGAGATCGATGTGGCCCGTGAACTGGCCCTGAAACTGGGCGCCCGTGCGCACAAAGTGCTGGATGTGACGTTGCTCAGCGAACTCGCCGTCAGCAGCCTGACGCGCGACAATATCCCGGTACCGGATTACGAACCGGAAGCAAACGGCATCCCCAATACTTTTGTTCCCGGACGCAATATTCTGTTTTTGACGCTAACGGCCATTTACGCCTATCAGGTGAAGGCAGAAGCGGTGATCACCGGCGTGTGTGAAACCGATTTTTCCGGCTACCCGGACTGCCGCGACGAATTTGTGAAAGCACTCAATCACGCGGTTAATCTTGGCATGGCGAAGGACATTCGATTTGAAACGCCGTTAATGTGGATTGATAAAGCTGAAACCTGGGCGCTGGCAGACTACTGGGGCAAGCTGGATCTTGTGCGTCATGAAACACTGACCTGTTATAACGGCATTAAAGGCGACGGTTGCGGCCAGTGCGCGGCCTGTCATCTTCGCGCCAACGGTCTGCACCATTATCTGGCTAATAAGCCTGCGGTAATGGCGGCGATGAAACACAAAACCGGTTTACAATAACCCCTGTAGCATGGCCGGATGGCGAAACGACGTGTCGTGTCCGGCCTACGCCGTCTGATGCGCAGGCCGGATACGCGAAGCGCCATCAGGCACGCTTCGCGGTTTTCTACTGGACCATTTGCTCCAGCTTATCCCGCAATTCCCCTTCCAGCGGTAACGCTTTCTGTGTTTTCAGATCGATGCAAACGAAGGTGATCAGCGCATCGGTCACCACCTGCCCTTCTGGTTCAAGCGTGATGACCTGGCTCAGAATACCGCTTTTACCGTTTAACTGTTGGACCTGACTGGTGACGGTCAACAGATCGCTCAGCACCGCCGGACGGCGATAGTTGATATTGATATTTACCACTACGAAGGCGATGTTGTGCGCCGTCATCCACTGAAAGCTGTCGCTGTTTTCCAGCCCGTCCCAGCGGGCTTCTTCAAGGAATTCCAGATAGCGGGCGTTATTCACATGTTGGTAAACATCGAGATGATATCCACGGACTTTGATTTGTGTTTGCATAGCGCTGAAACCTTAATTTATCGTTATTGGTATGACAGAAGTAAAGAGGTCATACTGGTATGACCTCCGTAATCCTGGCAAATTTTAGCCACTACGCAAGTGCTTAAAGCGTCAATGCTGACAGATTACGTTCAACTAACGCGCTACCCATGCCCGGCACCTGCTTGAGATCGTCTACCGTTTTAAAAGGACCGTACTCTTCGCGATAGCTGACGATCGCCTGTGCTTTCTTCAGCCCGACGCCGTTCATCGCGCGCGCCAGCTCCTCTGCCGTTGCGGTGTTAATGCTGACCCGGGTACCGTCTTCGTCGCTGGCTTTCACTGGCGCCGCCGCTTTGTTTTGCGCAGCGGTATGGGCTTCCGCTTTGTTTTCCGCCACCGCGCCCTTTGTTGCTGGCGCGGCGGCCAGCGCGCTGTGCGTCATGCCCGCGCAGGCTAAAGAAAGGGTAATGAGTAGCGCTTTGAATCCGTGTTTCATACTGTTTCTCCTTGTTTGTTAACAGTGAAAGCACAATAGCGGGACGGCAGAAAGCGAACAAATGGCAAAGTTCAGAAATGGAAAAGGCCGCGAAAGCGGCCTTTTGGTGTTACAACTGTTGAGCTATTTTTTGCGAGACGTCTCGATGATTAAGGCTGTTGCTCCATCGCATCACCGATTTTGATCTTCGCTTCTTTACGCAGATTGCTCATCAGCGCTTCAAACACAATCTGCGCATTGTTCTGGGTGATACCCTGAACCATCGCCTTTTTCTGTTCTTCCGGCATGGAGCCTGCTTTCACTTCATCCAGCGCCAGGATCACGACGTTACCCTGCATGTCGTCAGCAATGCCATAGCTTGGTTTATCTTTGGCTGGCAGACTCAGGCTAAACGCCGCCTGGCTAATCGGATCCTGTCCAGTACGGCTCAGGGTTTTCGATTCGCCAAAGCGCAGGCCCGCCGCTTTCATCGCTTCTGCGCCTTTTCCTGCTTTCAGATCAACCAGCAGTTTTTCCGCGCTCAGTTTGGCCTGCTGCGTGGCTTTTTCATGTTTCACTATTTCAGTGACCTGATCTTTTACCTCAGCCAGAGGCTTCACCGCTTCCGCTTTATGCTCGCTAATGCGCAGTACAAACGCACGATCGCCATCAACGGTGATGATATCGGAGTTTCTGCCCGGCGTACCGTTTTCACCTACCAGCGAGCCGTCAAAGATCGCGTCTGACACCGGTTTAAAATTGAGTTCTTCAGGCAGACTGTCGCGGCTAAACCAGCCCGTTTCCACCGCTTTCACACCGGCGACTTGCTCAGCGCCCACCAGCGATTCGGTGTCATTGTTCGCCGCGTCGCTAACTTTCTGCTGCAAGGCGAAAAAGGCGTCGATCGCTTTTTCCTGTTTCACTTTCGCGGCAATGTCGTCACGTGCTTCGCTCAACGGTTTGACCTTCGCTGGCTGGACGTCGTCAAGACGCGCCACCAGGAAACCGACGGAAGATTTGATTACGCCGGAAAGCTGGCCTTTTTCTTTCAGACCGGCATTTTTCAGTTCGTCAGGGGTGGTTGATTCTTCCAGCCAACCCATGTCGCCGCCGTTACGGGCAGAGATGATATCAGCCGATTTTTCTTTCGCCAGCGCTGCAAAATCACCGCCTTTATTCAGCGCGTCCAGCACCGCTTTGGCTTCATCTTCCGTTTTGGTCTGGATGATGCTGTAACGGGTGCGCTGCGGCTGAGTGAATTCATCCTGATGCTGATCGTAATAAGACTGGATGTCTGCATCGCTCACCGGTTTTTGCATCGCCGCAGCGTCGAGCTTGATATAGCTGACGCGGAACTGTTCCGGGGTCATGAAGCTGTTTTTGTGCTGCTCGTAATAGCTGCTGACATCCTGTTCGGTCACCTGCTGCTTCGCCGCCAGCGTATTGACGTCGATAGTGGCTTCACGCACCACGCGCTGCTGAGCCACCAGCGCCGCCAGTTCGTCTGTTTCGCCTTTGAGCATAAAGTCGGTACCCGCAACGCCGCTGATCAGCTGCTGGGTAGTCAGTTGATTACGCAGCGCCTGGGCATACTGGTCCGCGGTCATGCCCATCTGATTAATAATCGCGTTGTAGCGATTGTTATCAAATTTACCGTCAACCTGGAAAGCGGGCGTAGTGAAAATCGCTTGTTTAACCTGTTCGTCGCTGATGCCAAGTTTGAGTTCGCGCGCGTACTGGTCGAGCAGCGCTTCGTCGATCAGGCGATTCAGCGTCTGCTGGCGCAGGGTTTTCATATAGCCTTCATTGGCGGCCAGTTCTGAATACCGATCGCCAAGCTGCTGCTGCATGCGATTACGTTCGCTGTTGAACGCATTCTCAAACTGCCCACGGCTGATTTCCTGGCCATTCACTTTAGCGGCGTAGTTGTTGCCTCCGCCAATCAGGTAACCACTCACGCCGGTCAGAATGAACGACACGATAATGATTCCGAAAATAATCTTGAGCACGAGACTGTTAGCAGCCGTGCGTAAGCTGTCCATCATGGTGTAACCACACTCCGCTGTAGGTGACTATACACTGCACGCAGCATAGTGTTTCCTGAACGCTGCGCATAAAGGCCTATTGTGACAAGAAACAGGGGCGATTGTCAGCCCACAACGTATAGAAAATCGGTTCAATAATAAAAAAGGCACATCAGATGATGCGCCCTTGTACTGGATCCTGTTCCCCTGAAGGGAATACGCTTAGTTTACAGCGTCTTTCAGTGCTTTACCTGCACGGAAGCCAGGAACTTTCGCCGCAGCAATGGTGATCTCTTTACCGGTTTGCGGGTTGCGACCAGTACGGGCAGCACGCTCTTTAACGGCAAAAGTACCAAAACCTACCAGCGCAACGTCATCCCCTTCTTTCAGAGATTCGGTAACAGATGCAATAATTGCATCTAACGCACGTCCAGCCGCAGCCTTAGAGATATCAGCCCCTGCAGCAATTTTGTCGATCAGTTGAGATTTATTCACTCTTCTCTTCCTCATTATAATTTATATCGCACCTGAGTCCTTCAAAGTGCGACCGCGCAGCAGTTATATCAGGCCTGCCATGCCCTTACAACACCCGTTAATGATGGCAAGCCTAATCCGTCATCTAAATTAGCTATACAAAAAAAGGCTGGCAAGCCCGAAATGGCCTGCCAGCCCTGTTTTTATTAGTGCTCTTTGCGCGAGGTCACTATTTTGCGGTTACAACCTGCATGCCAGACGGCTCATTTTGCAGCGCGAGGGTCAAAACTTCTTCGATACGTTTCACCGGATGAATGTCCAGATCCGCAATCACGTTATCCGGAATCTCTTCCAGGTCACGTTTGTTCTCGTCAGGAATTAAGACCGTTTTAATGCCGCCACGGTGTGCCGCCAGCAGTTTTTCTTTCAACCCGCCGATAGGCAACACCTGACCGCGCAGGGTGATCTCACCGGTCATCGCGACATCGGCGCGTACCGGGTTACCGGTCAGACAGGAGACCAGCGCAGTACACATTGCGATACCGGCGCTCGGGCCGTCTTTCGGCGTCGCGCCTTCCGGTACGTGAACGTGGATATCGCGTTTTTCGTAAAAGTCCGGATTAATACCCAGTTTTTCCGCGCGCGCGCGTACCACCGTCAACGCTGCCTGAATGGACTCCTGCATCACCTCGCCCAGCGAACCGGTATAGGTGAGCTTACCTTTACCTGGCACGCAGGCGGTTTCAATGGTCAGCAGATCGCCGCCCACTTCCGTCCACGCCAGACCCGTGACCTGGCCCACACGGTTTTCGTTGTCCGCACGGCCATAGTCAAAGCGCTGAACGCCCAGGTAATCGTGCAGGTTATCGCCGTTGATCACGATATGCTTCAGGGACTTATCCAGCAGCAGTTGCTTCACGGCTTTCCGGCACAGTTTAGAGATTTCACGCTCCAGGCTACGTACGCCCGCTTCACGGGTGTAGTAACGAATAATGCCGATAATGGCGCTATCGTCGACCGTCAGTTCACCTTTTTTCAGCGCGTTACGCTCGATCTGCTTCGGCAGCAAATGCTGCTTCGCGATATTCAGTTTCTCGTCTTCGGTGTAGCCAGACAGACGGATCACTTCCATACGATCCAGCAGCGGCGCCGGAATGTTCATCGAGTTAGACGTCGCGACAAACATGACGTCGCTGAGGTCGTAGTCCACTTCCAGGTAGTGATCGCTGAACGCCACGTTCTGCTCGGGATCCAGCACTTCAAGCAGGGCGGACGCCGGATCGCCACGCATGTCCGAAGACATCTTGTCGATCTCGTCAAGCAGGAACAGCGGGTTTTTAACGCCCACTTTGGCCATTTTCTGGATCAGTTTACCCGGCATAGAACCAATGTAAGTCCGGCGGTGACCGCGAATTTCCGCTTCATCGCGCACGCCGCCGAGCGCCATACGGATGTATTTACGCCCGGTCGCTTTCGCGATGGACTGGCCCAGAGAGGTTTTACCTACCCCCGGCGGCCCAACCAGACACAGGATCGGTCCTTTAATTTTGTTCACACGGCTCTGCACCGCGAGATACTCAAGGATACGGTCTTTCACGCGCTCAAGGCCGTAATGATCGGTATCAAGAATTTCCTGCGCCTGACGCAGGTCTTTTTTGACTTTGCTCCGCGCATTCCACGGAACCTGCACCATCCAGTCGATATAGCCGCGCACAACGGTCGCTTCTGCCGACATCGGAGACATCATTTTCAGCTTCTGCAGCTCCGCTTCCGCTTTCTCTTTCGCCTCTTTCGGCATTTTCGCCGCGTCGATCTTGCGCTTCAGCGCTTCGTTTTCGTCCGGAGCATCATCCATTTCACCGAGTTCTTTCTGAATGGCTTTCATTTGCTCATTCAGATAGTACTCACGCTGAGATTTCTCCATCTGCTTCTTAACGCGGTTGCGGATACGCTTCTCAACCTGCAGCAGATCGATTTCGGACTCCATCATCGCCATCAGATATTCCAGACGCTCGTTCACGTCGGACATTTCCAGCACGGACTGTTTGTCCGCCAGCTTCAACGGCATATGCGCCGCGATGGTATCCGCCAGACGCGCCGGGTCGTCGATGCTATTGAGCGACGTCAGCACTTCCGGTGGGATTTTCTTGTTCAGCTTGATATAGCCTTCGAACTGGCTGATTGCCGTGCGCACCAGCACTTCCTGTTCACGCTCGTCGATGGCGGGTGAATCAAGGTATTCCGCTTTCGCAGAGAAGTGTTCGCCGTTATCAGACAGCGCAGAAATACGTGCACGCTGTAACCCCTCGACCAGCACTTTTACCGTGCCGTCAGGCAGTTTCAGCATTTGCAGAATAGAGGCCACGGTCCCGACGGTGAAAAGATCGTTTACACCCGGCTCATCCGTTGATGCTTCTTTCTGGGCGACCAGCATGATTTTTTTATCATGGTCCATAGCCGCTTCCAGACAACGGATAGATTTTTCCCGCCCTACAAACAAGGGTATGACCATGTGCGGATAAACCACCACATCGCGCAACGGCAATACGGGGATTTCAATGCGTTCAGAACGCTCAGGATTCATAGAGCTCTCTCTTAGTTTAGTGTCCGCCAGGTAATCAGGTGACACGCTGTGCTTCATCTCACCTTTAACATGTATGTCAGTATATGGGGATGTTTCCCAGACATTCAACGGCAGGATTCAGGAAAAATAAAAGGGGAGATAAAATCCCCCCTTTTTGATTAACCAGTTGTATCTTTTGGCTAATTATTCGCCAGATGCCTGCTGCGCTTCCGGCTTGCCGTAGATCAGTAACGGCTTGCTTTGACCGCCGATGACCGACTCGTCAATCACCACTTTCTCGACGTCTTCCATAGAAGGCAGATCGTACATGGTGTCGAGCAGCGCGGCTTCAACGATGGAACGCAGACCACGGGCGCCTGTTTTACGCGCCATCGCTTTCCTGGCGATAGCATCCAGTGCTTCGTCACGGAATTCCAGATCCACGCCTTCCAGGTTAAACAGCGCCTGATACTGTTTGGTCAGGGCATTTTTCGGCTCTTTGAGGATCTGAATCAGCGCTTCTTCGCTCAGTTCGCTCAGCGTTGCCACGACCGGCAGACGACCGATGAACTCCGGGATCAACCCGAACTTAATCAAATCTTCCGGTTCGACCTGAGAAAGCAGCTCACCTTCGCTGGCTTTGTCGGATTTGCCTTTCACCGTCGCGCCAAAACCAATACCAGAGCCGGTTTCAACACGGTTCGCGATCACTTTATCCAGCCCCGCGAACGCGCCGCCGCAGATAAACAGGATTTTCGAGGTATCAACCTGCAGAAACTCCTGCTGAGGATGTTTGCGTCCGCCCTGCGGCGGAACCGCGGCGACGGTCCCTTCGATCAGCTTCAGCAGCGCCTGCTGCACGCCTTCGCCGGAAACGTCACGGGTGATGGACGGGTTGTCAGATTTACGGGAAATCTTGTCGATTTCATCGATATAGACGATACCCCGCTGAGCTTTCTGCACGTCGTAATCACACTTCTGCAGCAGCTTCTGAATAATGTTCTCAACGTCTTCCCCCACATAACCGGCTTCGGTCAGGGTGGTGGCATCCGCCATGGTGAACGGAACATCCAGCAGGCGCGCCAGCGTTTCGGCCAGCAGCGTTTTACCGGAACCGGTGGGACCGATCAGCAGAATGTTACTTTTACCCAACTCGACGCCGTTACTGGTGTCGCCGTTGCGCAGACGTTTGTAGTGGTTGTAGACCGCAACCGCCAGCACTTTTTTCGCCTGTTCCTGGCCGATAACATAATCGTCAAGATGGTTGCGAATTTCATGCGGCGTCGGCAATGCGCTGCGTTCGCGGTGCGGCGCCACTTCTTTAATTTCTTCGCGAATGATGTCGTTACATAAATCGACGCATTCGTCGCAGATATACACCGATGGACCGGCTATAAGCTTACGCACTTCATGCTGGCTTTTGCCGCAAAAAGAGCAGTACAACAGTTTGCCCGAGCCATCTTTGCGTTTATCTGTCATGAGTTAAAACCTCTTTCTTTGTTCTTTGTGCCGCACACGACGACGCAAAATGCCATTCTCAGGCGCAAGTCGCTTAGTCGCGTTGTGCCGCCTTTCATTAGTATATACACAAAATCATCCACGCTACATGAGGCAAACGCCCGTAGAATGATGAGTGTCGCGGCACGCTTGCGCCCGGGGCATCAATTACGATGGGTCAAAATCGAGTCGACTAAGCCGTACTCTACCGCTTCGGAAGCAGAGAGGAAGCGGTCACGCTCTGTATCGCGTTCAATCTGCTCAAGAGATTGACCCGTATGGTGCGCCATAAGTTCATTCATGCGCCCTTTCACTTTTAAAATTTCACGAGCATGAATTTCGATGTCCGTCGCCTGGCCCTGATAGCCGCCCAGCGGCTGGTGGATCATGACGCGAGAATTCGGCAGACAGAAGCGTTTACCTTTCGCCCCTGCGGTCAGCAGGAACGCGCCCATAGATGCCGCCTGCCCCATACAAATGGTGCTGACGTCTGGCTTGATAAACTGCATAGTGTCGTAAATAGACATCCCTGCGGTAATCACGCCGCCTGGGGAGTTAATATACAGGTAGATATCTTTTTCCGGGTTTTCCGCTTCCAGGAACAGCATCTGCGCCACAATCAGGTTAGCCATATGGTCTTCGACCTGGCCGGTCAGAAAAATGACGCGTTCCTTAAGTAGACGAGAATAGATATCAAATGAGCGCTCACCGCGTGAGGTCTGTTCAATGACCATCGGCACCAGCGCCATATGGGGTGCAAAGTTATCTCGTTCGCCGCTGTATGACATTTCCGTCTCCTGGATAAAATTTGAAAAAACCTGCTGTACCGATTGTAACCTTATGGACGGATTATCAGCTAGTCCCTCTGTTATGGGTACGGCATCGCTATAATTCAAGCATAACAATCTTTTGCTTTAACGCTAACACCGAAAAACGCTTTTTCGCCCTCTCGCTGCAAAAGGTCCGGCAAAAAAAAGACCCGCCACCAGAGGGTGACGGGTCCTTGTGCGAATGTCACGCGATAGCGCGAAATTACGCCTGCTGGTTCATCAGCTCGTTGAACGTTGTGGCTTTTTCAGTCACTTTCGCTTTCGCCAGAACGGCTTCAACAGCCTGCTCTTCCAGCGCAACGTTACGCATGTTGTCCATCAGCTCTTTGTTTTTGCTGTAGAACTCGATCACTTCTTTCGGATCTTCGTACGCAGAAGCCATCTCTTCGATCAGACCTTTTACGCGCTCTTCGTCAGCTTTCAGCTCGTTAGTGCGAATCACTTCGCCCAGCAGCAGGCCAACAACGACGCGGCGTTTAGCCTGTTCTTCGAACAGTTCGCGCGGCAGTTCCAGCGCTTGTTTCTCGTTGCCGCCGAAACGCTGAGCAGCCTGGCGACGCAGTACGTCGATTTCGCTGTCGATCAGAGCGGAAGGAACGTCAATGTCGTTCGCTTTCACCAGACCTTCGATGGCCTGAGATTTAACACGGTTACGTACAGCGCCTTTCAGTTCGCGCTCCATGTTCTTGCGCACTTCGGTACGCAGACCAGCAACGGAACCATCTTCAACGCCGAAACGCTTGATGAATTCTTCAGTCAGTTCCGGCAGCTCGCGCTCTTCCACTTTCTTCAGGTTGATCGCGAACTTCGCGGCTTTACCTTTCAGGTTTTCAGCGTGGTATTCTTCCGGGAAGGTGACGTCAATGGTGAATTCTTCACCGGCTTTGTGACCTTTGATACCGTCTTCAAAGCCCGGGATCATACGTCCCTGACCCATTGCCAGGACGAAGTCAGACGCTTTTCCGCCTTCGAATTCTTCGCCGTCTACAGAACCGGTGAAGTCGATGGTCACGCGATCTTCTGCATCAGCAGCGCCGTCTTTGTCTTTCCAGGTCGCCTGCTGCTTGCGCAGGGTGTCCAGCATGACGTCAACGTCAGCGTCGGTCACTTCAACCACCGGTTTTTCAACTTCGATAGCGTCCAGACCCGTCAGTTCAACTTCCGGATAGACTTCAAATTCTACAGAATAGGTGAAGTCTTCACCCAGCTTGTATTCGCCCGGAACGTAGTTCGGCGCGCCAGCCGGATTGATTTTTTCTTTGATGATCGCATCAACGAAGTTGCGGCTCATCAGGTCGCCCAGAACATCCTGGCGAACAGACGCGCCATAACGCTGAGCAACAACATTCATAGGTACTTTGCCTTTACGGAAGCCGTCAATACGTACTTTCTTCGCTACGTTGACCAGCTCGCTTTTCACAGCGGTCTCGATGCTGTCAGCAGCGATAGTAATCGTTACACGGCGGCCAAGGCCTTGAGTGGTTTCAACTGAAACTTGCATCTTGTTACCTCAAAAAATCACAGTGCTCGGTCAACTCTACTCCGCAAGCACAGATTATTGGCTTCGCGGAACCGGGATGTTCTCATAATCAATCACATTCCCTGTCGTCAGAATCATCCCGAAGACATTCAAATAGACGCGGCATTATAGCGGCATCACTTTTATGAGTCGAGAACGGTGATTGCGCGTTGCTGCGGCTTTTTTCACAATTCCCGGCTAATTTTGGTCTGAAAACCGTCAAACCAGAACAAAATTCAGACAAAATAAAACGGCCCGCAGGCCGTTTTCACACAATCATTAGCAACATACTGGAAAAGCGCCAGCGGTTGCAAATAGGTTTTCAGGCGATGCTTCCTGCTCCACGGCATGGCGGTGACGCAAAAATCGTATCCTGCAACCCTTCCCATTCCTTAATGGTGTAGGTGTGCAGCGCCAGCGCGTGGACCGTCGTGGACAGTTCAGCCGTTAATGTGCCGTAGATCATCCGATGACGATTTAAAAACCGTTCGCCTGCGAAGCGATCGCTAACCAGAACCACTTTAAAGTGGCTTTCGGAACCTGCCGGGACATTGTGACGATAACTCTCATCCACAACTTCGAGGAACACGGGTTGGAACGCTGCCCTTAATTTTTCTTCTATTTGCTCACGTATCATCATGAAAGATCTCCTCAAACCACGCTGAGATGTCACCCATCCCTTTAAATATTAGCCGCTTTTACCGGTTCCATTACACCATTACAACAAATATTTAGCCTTCGTCTGATTTTCAGCGTCAAACTCGTGAAGTTTACTGATTTATACATTCCGGAGATTGCAAAAAGCCGAAGTTTGTTCTCCATGCAGTCATAAAACGGACAACGCGATGAATTTACATGCGTTACCCACTTCCCCTCGCCGTTAGCGGTGTTATGATGGCGGGAATTTTTCACTTTCTCTGCTGAAGATTTACTGAGAGTCCGAACATGTTAAAAAAAATCCTCTTTCCGTTAGTCGCTATCTTTATGCTGGCAGGCTGCGCGACGCCGCCGACCACCATCGACGTGTCCCCGAAAATGACCCTGCCTCAGCAGGATCCAAGCCTGATGGGCGTGACCGTCAGTATTAACGGCGCCGACCAGCGTACGGATCAGGCGCTGGCGAAAGTCACCCGCGACAACCAGCTCGTCACCCTGACCGCCTCCCGCGATCTGCGCTTCCTGTTACAAGAAGTGCTGGAAAAACAGATGACCGCGCGCGGATATATGGTGGGTCCGAACGGTGCGGTTAACCTGCAAATCATTGTTAATCAGTTGTATGCCGACGTCTCCCAGGGCAACGTCCGCTATAACATCGCCACCAAAGCCGATATCGCCATCATCGCCACCGCGGCAAACGGCAACAAGATGACGAAAAACTATCGTGCCAGCTACTCCGTTGAAGGCGCTTTCACGGCGACCAACAAAAATATCGCTAACGCGGTTAACAGCGTGCTGACCGACACCATCGCGGATATGTCTCAGGACACCAGCGTCCACGACTTCATCAAGCAAAACGCACGTTAATATCTGCATCCTGACCCGGCCTCACGCCGGGTCAGTTTTCTGAGCCCATGTCCAGTCACTACTTACGTATTTTTCAGCAACCAAAATCAGCGATTTTGCTGATGCTAGGGTTCGCCTCCGGCTTACCGCTCGCGCTGACGTCCGGCACGCTTCAGGCGTGGATGACTGTCGAGAATATCGATCTTAAAACCATCGGTTTTTTCTCGCTTGTCGGTCAGGCTTACGTCTTTAAATTTCTCTGGTCGCCGGTCATGGACCGCTACACGCCGCCTTTTTTGGGCCGCCGTCGCGGTTGGCTGCTGACCACCCAGATCCTGCTTTTGATCTCCATCGCGGCAATGGGTTTCCTTGAGCCTGGCAGCCAGTTGCGCTGGATGGCGGCCCTCGCGGTCGTCATCGCCTTCTGTTCCGCCTCGCAGGACATTGTTTTCGACGCGTGGAAAACAGACGTCTTAGCCGCGGAAGAACGCGGCGCGGGTGCGGCGATCAGCGTGTTGGGGTATCGGTTGGGGATGTTAGTTTCGGGCGGACTTGCGCTGTGGATGGCCGACCGCTGGCTTGGCTGGCAGGGTATGTACTGGCTGATGGCGGCGCTGCTTATTCCCTGCATTATCTCAACGCTGCTGGCGCCGGAGCCAACCGACGCCATTCCGGTGCCCAAAACCCTTGAACAGGCCGTCGCCGCCCCACTGCGCGACTTTTTTGGCCGTAACAACGCCTGGCTGATTTTGCTGCTCATCATCCTTTATAAACTCGGCGACGCGTTTGCCATGAGCCTGACGACGACCTTTTTGATTCGCGGCGTCGGATTTGACGCCGGTGAAGTGGGCGTGGTGAACAAAACGCTGGGGTTACTGGCGACCATCGTCGGCGCGCTGTACGGCGGCATATTAATGCAGCGACTGACCCTGTTCCGCGCGTTGCTGATCTTCGGCATCCTGCAAGGGGTTTCTAACGCGGGATACTGGCTGCTGTCGGTCACTGATAAGCACATGTTCAGCATGGCAACGGCAGTATTCTTCGAAAACCTGTGCGGGGGGATGGGGACATCCGCGTTTGTCGCCTTGTTGATGACGCTGTGCAATAAGTCCTTTTCCGCCACCCAATTTGCGCTTCTTTCCGCGCTTTCTGCTGTGGGTCGCGTGTATGTCGGCCCGGTTGCAGGTTGGTTTGTTGAAGCGCACGGCTGGTCGACTTTTTATCTCTTCTCCGTTGTCGCTGCGCTACCCGGTCTGCTTCTGCTGCTGATATGCAAACAAACGCTGGAGTACACGCGAGAGAGCGAAAGCTTCCTGCCGCGTACGGAATTCCGTTCTGCTTACCGTCTGGCGCTGAAAATACTGATGGCGGGCTGCGCGATGTTGGGCGTCTGGCTGTTACTGCTGACGATGAATGCGCTGAACTTGTCCAACTTCACCTTCCTCGCTGGGCTACTGGAAGTGGCGGTGATCGTGGCAATCATTGGCGTTGTCGTGGGCGGCGTGCTGGATTATCTGGCGCTGCGCAAAACCCGTCTGGTGTAAGTGGCAGACATTATTTAGCCGTTGTAATCACCCTGCGCGATTATAACGGTTAAATAATCAACACTTGAGAAAAATATTATTTGTTGTTTTGTGCGCAATAGAAACTGGAAATTATTGACGCCTTTAATGTATTTTATTTTCCTTACTCGATTCAGCCTGAGCGCATTTATTTTTTGTATTTTGTTTGTCTCTTTTTTGATAATTAATTGTTAAGCAATTGTTTTATTTTTGCATTGGTTATACCAATTGCCCTCCCGCCCCTTCCTCTTAGTCCCCTTTCGTTATAACGCGATGTTGCAACAGGTTCTTAATGCTATACTGACATATCTTGCAACATATGTGACACGTGCGGCAGAACCCGGTAACACAGATCCAATGATGTTTACAGTAATGTAACCTTCCCGTAAAATGCCCACACACTTTAAACGCCACCAGGTCCCGTGGAATTGAGGTCGTTAAATGAGACTCAGGAAATACAATAAAAGTTTGGGATGGTTGTCATTAATTGCAGGCACTGCATTACTCAGTGGCTGTAATTCTGCGCTGTTAGATCCCAAAGGACAGATTGGACTGGAGCAACGTTCACTGATACTGACGGCCTTTGGCCTGATGTTGATTGTCGTTATCCCTGCAATCTTGATGGCAATTGGTTTCGCCTGGAAGTATCGTGCGAGCAATAAAGATGCGAAGTACAGCCCGAACTGGTCACACTCCAATAAAGTGGAAGCTGTGGTCTGGACGGTGCCGATTCTGATCATCATTTTCCTTGCGGTACTTACCTGGAAAACCACTCACTCTCTTGAGCCAAGCAAACCGCTGGTGCATGACGAGAAGCCTATTACCATCGAAGTGGTTTCCATGGACTGGAAATGGTTCTTCATCTACCCGGAACAGGGCATTGCTACCGTGAATGAAATCGCCTTCCCGGCGAACACTCCGGTTTACTTCAAAGTGACCTCCAACTCCGTGATGAACTCCTTCTTTATTCCGCGTCTGGGTAGCCAGATTTATGCCATGGCCGGTATGCAGACTCGTCTGCACCTGATCGCCAACGAAGCCGGTACCTATGACGGTATCTCCGCCAGCTATAGCGGTCCAGGCTTCTCCGGTATGAAGTTTAAAGCTATCGCCACACCAGACCGCGCCGCATTCGACCAATGGGTTGCTAAAGCGAAACAATCTCCGAACACCATGCGCGACATGGCTGCGTTCGAGAAAGTGGCTGCGCCAAGCGAATACAACCAGGTGGAATATTTCTCCAACGTGAAACCGGATTTGTTTAAAGACGTCATTAACAAATTTATGGCTCACGGCAAGAGCATGGACATGACCCAACCGGAAGGTGAGCACAGCTCGCACGAAGGGATGGAAGGCATGGACATGAGCCACGCGGAAGCCGCTCACTAAGGGGCCGAGGAAGAAAACGATGTTCGGAAAATTATCACTGGATGCAGTCCCGTACCATGAACCCATTATCATGGTCACGATTGCTGGCATTATCATCGGTGGTCTGGCCTTACTGGGCTTAATCACTTACTTCGGTAAGTGGACCTACCTGTGGAAAGAGTGGCTAACGTCAGTTGACCACAAACGTCTTGGCATCATGTATGTCATCGTCGCTATCGTAATGTTACTGCGTGGCTTTGCCGACGCCATCATGATGCGTAGCCAACAGGCGCTGGCCTCGGCGGGCGAAGCGGGTTTCCTGCCGCCGCACCACTACGACCAGATCTTTACGGCTCACGGCGTGATCATGATCTTCTTCGTGGCCATGCCATTCGTTATCGGTCTGATGAACCTGGTGGTTCCCCTGCAGATCGGCGCGCGTGACGTTGCGTTCCCGTTCCTCAACAACCTGAGCTTCTGGTTCACCGTTGTTGGCGTGATCCTGGTTAACCTTTCTCTGGGCGTTGGTGAATTCGCACAGACCGGTTGGCTGGCCTATCCGCCGCTTTCGGGAATAGAGTACAGTCCAAGCGTCGGGGTCGATTACTGGATATGGGCGCTGCAGCTCTCCGGTATTGGGACAACGTTAACCGGTATCAACTTCTTCGTGACCATTCTGAAGATGCGTGCGCCGGGCATGACGATGTTCAAGATGCCGGTATTTACCTGGGCTTCGCTGTGCGCCAACGTGCTGATTATCGCCTCGTTCCCTATTCTGACAGTGACCATCGCGCTGCTGACCCTGGATCGCTATCTGGGCACCCATTTCTTCACCAATGATATGGGCGGCAACATGATGATGTACATCAACCTGATTTGGGCCTGGGGCCATCCGGAAGTGTACATTTTGATCCTGCCGGTGTTTGGGGTGTTCTCCGAGATCGCCGCGACATTCTCCCGTAAGCGTCTGTTTGGTTACACCTCGCTGGTGTGGGCGACAGTGTGTATTACCGTTCTGTCGTTCATCGTTTGGCTGCACCACTTCTTTACTATGGGTGCAGGCGCGAACGTCAACGCCTTCTTCGGTATTACCACCATGATTATCGCCATCCCGACCGGGGTGAAGATCTTCAACTGGCTGTTCACCATGTATCAGGGCCGTATCGTCTTCCATTCAGCGATGCTGTGGACGATTGGCTTTATCGTGACCTTCTCGGTCGGCGGTATGACCGGTGTTCTGCTGGCGGTACCGGGCGCGGACTTCGTTCTGCATAACAGTCTGTTCCTGATTGCGCACTTCCATAACGTCATCATCGGCGGCGTGGTCTTCGGGTGCTTCGCCGGTATGACCTACTGGTGGCCGAAAGCGTTTGGCTTCAAGCTGAACGAAACCTGGGGTAAACGCGCGTTCTGGTTCTGGATCATCGGTTTCTTCGTGGCGTTCATGCCGCTGTACGTGCTGGGCTTCATGGGGATGACCCGTCGTCTCAGCCAGCAGATCGATCCGCAGTTCCACCCGATGCTGATGGTTGCGGCTGTCGGTGCGGCGCTGATTGCGATTGGTATTCTGTGCCTCGTTATTCAGATTTACGTTTCTATCCGCGACCGCGAGCAGAACCGTGACCTGACCGGTGACCCGTGGGGTGGCCGTACGCTGGAGTGGGCAACCTCTTCTCCGCCTCCGTTCTATAACTTTGCCGTTGTGCCGCACGTTCACGAGCGTGACGCCTTCTGGGAAATGAAAGAAAAAGGCGAAGCGTACAAACAGCCTGCGCAGTATGAAGAAATTCATATGCCGAAAAACAGCGGTGCGGGCATTGTGATTGCCGCCTTCGCAACCCTCTTCGGTTTCGCCATGATCTGGCATATCTGGTGGCTGGCAATCGCAAGCTTCGCAGGCATGATCATCAGCTGGATTGTGAAGAGCTTTGACGAGGACGTGGATTACTACGTACCAGTCCGTGAAGTCGAAAAACTGGAAAACCAGCATTTCGATGAGATTTCTAAGGCAGGGCTGAAAAATGGCAACTGATACTTTAACGCACGCGACTGCCCACGCGCACGATCACGGGCACCACGACGCAGGTCAGAACAAAATCTTCGGATTCTGGATCTACCTGATGAGCGACTGCATTCTGTTCTCGATTCTGTTCGCAACCTATGCCGTTCTGGTGAACGGCACCGCGGGTGGCCCGACGGGTAAGGACATTTTCGAACTGCCGTTCGTTCTGGTTGAAACTTTCCTGCTGTTATTCAGCTCCATCACCTACGGCATGGCGGCGATCGCCATGCACAAGAACAACAAGAGCCAGGTGGTTTCCTGGCTGGCGTTGACCTTCTTGTTTGGCGCCGGGTTCATCGGGATGGAAATCTATGAATTCCATCACCTGATTGTTAACGGTATGGGTCCGGATCGCAGCGGTTTCCTGTCGGCGTTCTTTGCGCTGGTCGGTACCCACGGCCTGCACGTAACCTCTGGACTGATCTGGATGGCGGTACTGATGGTGCAAATCGCCCGTCGCGGCCTGACCAGTACTAACCGTACCCGCATTATGTGCCTGAGCCTGTTCTGGCACTTCCTCGATGTGGTGTGGATCTGCGTGTTCACTGTTGTTTATCTGATGGGGGCGATGTAATGAGTCATTCTAACGATCACGGCGGCGCGTCCCATGGCAGCGTAAAGACCTACATGACAGGCTTTATCCTGTCGATCATCCTGACGGTGATCCCGTTCTGGATGGTGATGACGGGGGCGGCTTCTCCAGGCGTTATTCTGGGGACAATCCTGGCAATGGCAGTGGTGCAGATTTTAGTGCATCTGGTGTGCTTCCTGCACATGAACACGAAGTCTGATGAAGGCTGGAACATGACGGCTTTTGTCTTTACCGTGCTGATCATCGCCATCCTGGTTGTCGGTTCCATCTGGATCATGTGGAACCTCAACTACAACATGATGATGCACTAAGAGCGGCGGTTATGATGTTTAAGCAATACCTGCAAGTAACGAAACCAGGCATCATCTTTGGCAACCTGATCTCGGTGATCGGGGGGTTCCTGCTGGCCTCCAAGGGCAGCATTGATTATCCCCTGTTTATCTACACGTTGGTTGGGGTGTCACTGGTTGTGGCGTCGGGTTGTGTATTTAACAACTACATCGACAGGGATATCGACAGGAAGATGGAAAGGACCAAAAACCGGGTGCTGGTTAAGGGCCTGATTTCTCCTGCTGTCTCGCTGGTGTACGCCACCCTGCTGGGTATTGCTGGCTTCATGCTGCTGTGGTTTGGCGCGAATCCTCTGGCCTGCTGGCTGGGCGTGATGGGCTTTGTGGTCTATGTAGGCGTCTACAGCCTGTATATGAAGCGCCATTCTGTTTACGGTACGCTGATTGGTTCTCTCTCCGGCGCTGCGCCGCCGGTGATTGGCTACTGCGCCGTGACCGGCGACTTCGACAGCGGCGCGCTGATTCTGCTGGCGATTTTTAGCCTGTGGCAGATGCCGCACTCGTATGCCATCGCCATTTTCCGCTTTAAGGATTATCAGGCGGCAAACATCCCGGTTCTGCCGGTGGTGAAAGGTATTTCGGTGGCGAAAAACCACATTACGCTGTACATCATCGCCTTTGCGATCGCTACGCTGATGCTCTCGCTGGGTGGTTACGCCGGGTATAAATACCTGGTGGTCGCGGCGGCGGTGAGCGTCTGGTGGTTAGGAATGGCGCTGCGCGGCTATAAAGTGGAAGACGATCGCGTCTGGGCGCGCAAGCTGTTCGGCTTTTCGATCATCGCCATTACTGCGCTTAGCGTAATGATGTCCGTCGACTTTATGGTGCCGGATTCGCACAGCCTGCTGACTTACGTCTGGTAAGACAGCCTTGCGCTAACTCACGTTGAAAAGGGTGCTTCGGCACCCTTTTTTAGTGGTCGGCTTGTATTCCTGATGGCGCTTCACTTATCAAAGGTCAATCATAAAGCCATTTTCCCACTTTTGCTGACTCAATAATCATCTCTACGGTAAGTGGTTTCAGCTCTCTCTCTGGAGGCTCCTTTTTCCAGAAGGGATATTCTGTGACAATATAATTACTTCCATCAAAGTTTGAACACTCGATACCAAAATGTTCAAATAAATCAGCTAAAAAATCATAGGCATCCTCTGGTAAAAACTCAAAATCATCCGTTAAATTCCATTCTTTCGTCACTTGCTTCAGACCAGGCCTAAACCAATGCTCCCTGACAGGATACTTCTCCATAATGTATTCAATAACTTCAGCCTCGAAGTTTCTCATTAGAAGGATGTCCACTGTATACGATCTTTAGGTCTCGCTATGAGGTTGTATTGACTACGGGTATTTCTTGTCACAACAAACAACATCACCAGAAGTTGCGCATGACCGACAAAAGGAATCCACCGGCCAATGAAGGTCGCGATTTGATTTGTGGGAACCATTTTCAACTTTGAAAATTTACCCATTGGAGCCTTAAGTCTTAACTCAAATGGGAAATGAGCACCACGTAGCAACTTACGGCATAGCACAGAAGCAACGCTAGTGCCGGGGGTATTCGTGGCCGCCGAAAGTTTTCCTTTTACAGGAATGAACGGTTGCCCTAGCAGTACCAGTGCCGTTGCTTCAGTAGATATGCCTAACGCATTAGCTAATTGTTCAACAAATATTAAATCAAACAGTTCACCAGGTGTAACATTAGCGTGCCCGTGATACCAGTAAGTTCCATTCGCTTCTTCCGTTGTATCCATTCTCGCCTCCGTCAGATCGTTTGCCGATCGTTCCAGGCATCACTGTAGATAATATTTCCATCACAGTGCTTCCAGGTGATTTTCTCGTAGCGCAACTCTATTGTCTCAAGGTGATTGTTGTTCTGGTCTTCAGGCGCCGCCATCGTGGGAGAGACAGAAACAATGCGCACACCTTCAAGCAGCATGTTGAAATACTCCACCTCCATCCCGGCATCATTAATCTTATACCAGCGTATCTCGGCAGATTTTAAATTCTGCCCTGTCGCGACGGCCTTGTATAAATACGGGCTGGAGTAGTCAAACTCCTTAACGATCATCATTGGGGAGTGCTGACGGGTTCCCGTGGGTTTGCCCGTTGCGTTATCAGTGGGTATAGAAAGATTATGGTGAAACCCTTTGAACTCAATACTGTATTCCCTCCCTTTAACATCACACCCGCCCTTAATGAGCGTGCCGCCGTCGTCATAAATCCAAATATTGCCTGGAATAGCCATTTTCTTTCTCTCCTTCATCTCCATGATGAGATTCGGGAAAAAGAATACTTTTGCAATTATGAAAAGTAAATTAGTTACACAAGTAACAAACCCTTTTATGTCTCTTCACAATTCTACATATCGTAGTGGTTTACCCTGTTACCTCGCCGCTTTACACTAGGCGCGACATTAAGACAGAGGTGGGAATGAACGATTATAAAATGACGCCGGGCGAGTTGCGCGCCACCTGGGGTTTAGGGACCGTTTTTTCATTGCGCATGCTTGGCATGTTTATGGTCCTGCCGGTTCTGACCACATACGGCATGGCTTTACAGGGCGCCAGTGAAGCGTTGATTGGTATCGCGATTGGTATTTACGGCCTCGCGCAGGCGATATTTCAAATTCCGTTTGGACTGCTTTCCGACCGTGTTGGCCGTAAACCACTCATTGTCGGCGGGTTGGCCATCTTTGTTTTAGGCAGCATTATCGCCGCCCTCTCCCACTCCATCTGGGGGATTATTTTAGGGCGGGCGCTTCAGGGCTCCGGAGCGATCGCCGCCGCCGTGATGGCGTTGCTGTCCGATTTAACCCGCGAACAAAACCGCACCAAGGCGATGGCGTTTATCGGCGTCAGCTTTGGCATCACCTTCGCTATCGCCATGGTGCTTGGCCCGATAATCACCCACGCGCTGGGGCTGAACGCCCTGTTCTGGATGATCGCTGTTCTCGCCACTACCGGTATTGTGTTGACAATCTGGGTCGTGCCAAACAGCACTACCCATGTGCTAAACCGCGAGTCCGGCATGGTGAAAGGCAGCTTCCGGAAAGTGCTGGCTGAACCTAAGCTGTTGAAACTTAACTTCGGCATTATGTGTCTGCACATTCTGCTGATGTCGACTTTTGTCGCCTTACCCGGTCAACTCGCAGACGCCGGGTTGCCTGCCGCCGGGCACTGGAAAGTCTATCTGGTCACGATGCTGATCTCTTTTGCCTCCGTGGTGCCCTTTATTATTTACGCCGAAGTGAAGCGCAAAATGAAGCGGGTATTCCTGCTCTGCGTGGCGTTGATTGTGATTGCGGAGATCGTGCTGTGGGGCGCGGGAAATCATTTCTGGGAGCTGATTATTGGCGTCCAGATTTTCTTCCTTGCCTTTAATCTGATGGAAGCCCTTCTGCCTTCGCTCATCAGTAAAGAGTCACCAGCGGGTTATAAAGGCACAGCGATGGGCGTCTATTCCACCAGCCAGTTCCTCGGCGTGGCGATTGGCGGCTCTCTGGGCGGTTGGGTCGACGGCATGTTCGATGGACAAACCGTTTTCCTCGTCGGCGCGCTGTTAGCCGTTGTCTGGCTGGCGGTCGCCAGCACAATGAAAGAACCGCCTTATGTCAGCAGCCTGCGGGTAGAAATCCCGTCCGATATCGCCGCCGATGACACATTAAAGCAGCGTCTGTTGGCAACAGATGGCGTGAGCGAGGTGCTGATCGCGGAAAATGAGCATTCTGCGTATGTTAAGATCGACAGTAAAGTGACGAACCGTTTTGAGGTTGAGCAGGCTATCAGGCTAGCGTGATGGTTGCCGGATGGGGGTTATCGCCGATCCCATCCGGCATAAACGCTTAATCGCGGAAGTTTTTGAACTGGAACGGCTGACCTAAATCCCCGCCACGCACCAGCGCCATAACGGACTGAAGATCGTCGCGGGATTTACCGGTTACGCGAATTTCATCACCCTGAATCTGCGCCTGCACCTTCAGCTTGCTGTCTTTGATCAGCTTAACGATTTTTTTCTGCACCGCGCTTTCAATGCCCTGCTTCAGCTTCGCTTCCACAAACCAGGTTTTGCCGCTGTGCACAAACTCTTCCGGCACATCCAGCGAAGCCCCTTCAATGCCGCGTTTCAGCAGTTTGGCACGCAAAATGTCCAGCAACTGGTTCACCTGGAAGTCGGACTCACTCAGCACTTTGATGGTTTTATTCGCGTCGTTCAGCTCAATACTGGCCTCTACGCCGCGAAAATCGAAACGCGACTCGACTTCACGAACCGCGTTATCTACGCCGTTACGCGCTTCCTGCAGATCAACCTCGGAAACAATATCGAAAGATGGCATCTTTTCTTCTCCCTTCATTTTCGTTGCGTTGCATAATACCTGCAACGAGGCTTAACGAGAAGCTTAGCTGATGGCGCTATACTTAGGCCATAACACCTGGCGCAGTTGCAGGTGAGGAGGAACAATGAAAGTAACAGTGCTTGGATGCGGCGCCCTGGGTCAACTCTGGCTTACAGCGTTGTGCAAACAGGGACATGACGTTCAGGGTTGGCTGCGTATTCCCCAGCCCTATTGCAGTGTGAATGTAATCGAGACCGACGGTTCGATTTTTAACGAATCTCTGACGGCGAACGACCCGGAGTTTCTTGCCGACAGCGATCTGCTGCTGGTTACCCTGAAAGCCTGGCAGGTTTCCGACGCCGTAAAAGCGTTGGCAGCCATGTTACCCGTCAGTACGCCTGTTCTGTTGATTCACAACGGTATGGGTACCATTGAAGAGCTGAAATCGCTCCGCCAGCCGCTGCTGATGGGCACCACCACCCACGCGGCGCGTCGCGATGGCAACGTCATCATCCACGTTGCCAGCGGCACCACGCATATTGGTCCAGCCCGGGAGCAGGATGGCGACTACAGTTATCTTGCGGATACATTGCAATGCGCGCTGCCTGACGTCGCCTGGCACAACACGATTCGCGCGGAGCTGTGGCGGAAGCTGGCGGTAAATTGCGTGATCAATCCGCTCACCGCGTTGTGGAACTGCCCAAACGGCGAGCTTCGCCATCATTCCGACGAGGTCGCGTTGATTTGTCGGGAAGTCGCCGCGGTGATTGAACGGGAAGGTCATCATACGTCAGAAGACGATTTACGCTATTATGTCGAACAAGTCATTGAGAGTACGGCAGAAAACATATCTTCCATGTTGCAGGATATCCGGGCGATGCGGCATACCGAAATTGATTACATCACCGGTTATCTGCTGAAACGCGCCCGGGCGCACGGCATCACTGTGCCGGAAAATAGCCGCCTTTTTGAATTAGTGAAACGAAAGGAGAGTGAGTATGAGCGCATCGGCACTGGTCTGCCTCGCCCCTGGTAGTGAAGAGACCGAAGCGGTCACTACCATCGACCTGTTAGTGCGTGGCGGTATTAACGTCACCACGGCGAGCGTCGCCAGCGATGGCAATCTCACGATTGTATGTTCCCGTGGCGTTAAACTGCTGGCAGACGCGCCGCTGGTTGAAGTCGCCGACGGCGATTATGATGCGATCGTTTTACCCGGCGGCATTAAGGGTGCGGAATGCTTTCGCGACAGTCCACTGCTGGTGGAAACAGTCAAACAGTTCCACCGCTCCGGGCGCATTGTCGCCGCTATTTGCGCGGCCGCTGCGACCGTGCTGGTTCCACATGATATTTTCCCCATCGGCAATATGACCGGCTTTCCGGCACTGAAAGATAACATCCCCGCCGAACAGTGGCAGGACAAGCGCGTCGTATGGGACGCACGTGTGAAGCTGTTAACCAGCCAGGGGCCGGGGACCGCCATCGACTTTGGGTTGAAAATTATTGATCTGCTGGTTGGACGTGAAAAAGCCCACGAAGTGGCGTCACAACTGGTGCTGGCGGCGGGCATTTACAACTATTACGAGTAAGCGGGTAAAAGCCGGGTGGCAGTTGTGCCTTACCCGGCCTAATAAGTGATCTGTATTATCGACCCGGTAAGCGCTGCGCCACCGGGCAATCAATTACGGACGGTAAACCTTCACGTTCTCAAAGCCCTGCTCGCGCAGATAAAGCGCCTGCAGACGGCTCATCACGCCGCGCTCGCACCACAGCAGCCAGGTTTTGCTCTGATCGAGATCGCCGAATTTGGTGCTCAGCTTGTAGAACGGCAGGGAAACCACATCCACGCCTTCCACCTTCAGCGGTTTGTCGTCCTGCTCATCGATGGAGCGGATATCGAGGATCGCGTCGTTCGGGCCGAAGCCGCTGACGGTCTCCACTTCAACCACCTCCTGCTCGGTCTGTTGGGCGATCTCGCGGATATCGACGTTGCTGGCTTCCGCCACCACGTTATCAAGAATGCTGAAATCGAAGTTCTCTTCTTCCGCTTCAATTTTCGCCTTGATGGCTTTCACCGTCGGACTTTTTGAGATCACGCCGCAGTATTCCGGCATCGTGCGGGCGAAATCTTCGGTACCAATTTCGCGGGCGATATTGATGATGTGCTCTTTGTCGTATGCGATCAACGGACGAAGAATCAGGGTATCAGAGACATTATCAATCAAACGCAGGTTGGTCAGCGTCTGACTGGAAACCTGCCCCAGCGCTTCGCCCGTCACCAGCGCCTGCACACCATACCGCTCCGCCACTTTCGACGCTGCGCGCACCATCATGCGCTTAAGCACGACGCCCATCTGGCCATCGTCGACCTTTTCGAGGATCTCACCGACCACCGGCTCAAAGTTAATGGCGACAAAGCGGACGCGGTGCGAACTGCCGTAACGGTTCCACAGGTAATGCGCCACCTGGCGAACACCGATTTCATGCGCCGCGCCGCCAAGATTAAAGAAGCAGTAATGTACGCGGCAGCCGCGACGCATCAACATGTAACTGGAAACGCCAGAGTCAAAACCGCCTGAAATCAGCGACAGCACGTCTTCCTGGGTACCGATCGGGAAACCGCCAATCCCTTCATAGCGACCTTTGATGATCAGCAGACGGTCATCTTCAACTTCAAGATGCACCGTTACATCCGGGTTGGTCAGCTTCACGCGCGCAGATTCAATATGCTGATTTAATCCGCCGCCCACGTAACGTTCCACTTCGATGGAGCTAAACGCATGCTTACCGCGACGCTTCACACGTACGCAGAAGGTTTTGCCTTCCAGACGGTCGCGGTACTCCACCAGCGCTTTCTCGAAGATATCGTGCAGGTCGGTGAACGGCACATCTTCCACTTCAAGGATATGGTGGATACCCGGAATGCGGGTCAGCGCCTCGCGAATCATCAGGCGCTGGCTTTCATCCTTAGCGCGAACTTCGATGTTATCCCAGTGGCGAACGACAGCGAGGGTCTCATCATAGTGCTTTAAAACGTTACGAATGTTCCCGGTCAGAATTTTTATAAAGCGCAAACGCACAGATTGGCTTTTGATAGTGATTTCCGGGAACAATTTAATGATAAACTTCATGGCGGCAATGGTTCTTAAGCAAGCCATCAAAGGCTTGTATTGGAGAATAGTACAGCAGCCCAAACATGAAGCTGCATCCAGGCGCGGGAGTATACCATCAACCGGCCCGTCCTGTGCACATCCCCTTACCATTGTGCGTTATTTGCTTATCAGTGCGAGTCCGTTACCATAGTCTTGTGCTGCCATTACTGAGAGTCAGACATTCATTATGCCGAAGAAAAACGAGGCGCCCGTCAGCTTTGAAACATCGCTGAACGAGCTGGAGCAAATTGTAACCCGTCTGGAAAGTGGCGATCTGCCGCTTGACGAGGCGCTGAACGAATTTGAACGTGGCGTGCAGCTGGCGCGTCAGGGCCAGGTTAAGCTGCAGCAGGCTGAACAGCGCGTGCAGATCCTGCTGTCTGACAACGAAGACGCAGAGACGACGCCTTTTACACCGGATAACGCGTAAATGGATTTTACCCAGCAGCTACAGGCTTGCGTGGAGCAGGCCAATCAGGCGCTAAACCGTTTTATCGCTCCACTGCCCTTTCAGAACACTCCCGTGGTCGAAACCATGTTGTATGGCGCATTATTAGGGGGTAAACGCCTGCGCCCGTTTTTGGTTTACGCCACCGGCCAGATGTTTGGCGTCAGCAAGGGTACGCTGGACGCCCCGGCCGCCGCCGTTGAGTGCATTCACGCCTATTCGCTCATTCACGACGATTTACCGGCGATGGATGACGACGATTTGCGCCGCGGCCTGCCGACCTGCCACGTCAAATTTGGCGAAGCGAACGCCATTCTCGCTGGCGACGCCCTGCAAACGCTGGCGTTTTCCATCATCAGCGACGCGCCGATGCCGGAAGTGAGCGACCGCGATCGCATCGCGATGATTTCCGAACTGGCGAACGCCAGTGGGATTGCGGGGATGTGCGGCGGTCAGGCGCTCGATCTGGACGCTGAAGGTAAGCAGGTGCCGCTGGACGCGCTGGAGAAAATCCACCGCCATAAAACCGGCGCATTGATCCGCGCCGCAGTGCGCCTGGGCGCGTTAAGCGCGGGCGAAAAAGGGCGAAACGCCCTGCCGATACTCGACAAATACGCAGAAAGTATCGGCCTGGCCTTCCAGGTTCAGGATGACATTCTGGATGTGGTGGGCGATACTGCAACGTTGGGTAAACGCCAGGGTGCCGACCAGCAGCTTGGCAAAAGTACCTATCCTGCACTTCTGGGTCTTGAGCAAGCCCGGAATAAAGCCCGGGATTTAATCGAAGAGGCCCGTCAGTCATTAAACCAGCTGGCCGTTCAGTCTCTCGATACCTCGGCACTGGAAGCGCTAGCGGACTACATAATCCAGCGTGATAAATAAACAACCAATCCTATGGGCTTGCGATGAGTTTTGATATAGCCAAATACCCTACCCTGGCACTGGTCGACTCCACCCAGGAGTTACGCCTTTTACCCAAAGAGAGTCTGCCGAAACTCTGCGACGAACTGCGCCGCTATCTTCTCGACAGCGTCAGTCGTTCCAGCGGACACTTCGCCTCCGGGCTGGGCACGGTGGAACTCACCGTGGCGCTGCATTATGTCTATAACACGCCGTTTGACCAGCTTATCTGGGACGTGGGCCATCAGGCTTATCCGCACAAAATTCTCACGGGTCGCCGCGATAAAATCGGCACCATCCGCCAGAAAGGCGGCCTGCACCCATTCCCATGGCGCGGCGAGAGCGAATACGACGTCCTGAGCGTCGGTCACTCTTCGACGTCTATCAGCGCAGGAATTGGCATTGCCGTCGCCGCCGAAAAAGAGGGAAAAGATCGCCGCACCGTGTGCGTGATTGGCGACGGTGCGATCACCGCCGGTATGGCGTTTGAAGCAATGAACCACGCGGGCGATATCAAGCCGGACATGCTGGTGATCCTCAACGACAACGAAATGTCGATTTCCGAAAACGTCGGCGCGCTCAATAATCACCTGGCGCAGCTGCTTTCCGGCAAGCTCTACTCCTCGTTGCGTGAAGGCGGCAAGAAGGTCTTTTCTGGCGTACCGCCGATTAAAGAACTCCTGAAGCGCACAGAAGAACATATCAAAGGCATGGTGGTGCCGGGCACGCTGTTTGAAGAGCTGGGCTTTAACTATATCGGCCCTGTGGATGGTCACGACGTACTGGGACTTATCACGACGCTCAAGAATATGCGCGATCTGAAAGGTCCGCAGTTTCTGCACATCATGACCAAAAAAGGGCGTGGCTATGAGCCTGCCGAAAAAGATCCGATCACGTTCCATGCGGTGCCGAAATTCGATCCCTCCAGCGGCTGCCTGCCGAAAAGCAGCGGCGGCCTGCCGAGCTATTCGAAAATCTTTGGCGACTGGCTGTGCGAAACCGCAGCGAAAGACAGCAAGCTCATGGCGATCACCCCGGCCATGCGCGAAGGTTCCGGCATGGTCGAATTTTCGCGTAAATTCCCGGATCGCTATTTTGACGTCGCGATCGCCGAACAACATGCGGTAACCTTTGCCGCCGGTCTGGCGATTGGCGGCTACAAGCCGGTGGTGGCGATTTACTCCACCTTCCTGCAACGCGCCTACGATCAGGTTATTCATGACGTGGCGATCCAGAAGTTGCCGGTGATGTTTGCCATTGACCGCGCCGGGATTGTCGGCGCCGACGGGCAGACCCACCAGGGGGCGTTCGATCTCTCGTATCTGCGCTGCCTGCCGGATATGGTTATCATGACCCCCAGCGATGAAAACGAATGCCGCCAGATGCTGTTTACCGGCTATCACTACAGCGAAGGCCCGACCGCGGTCCGCTACCCGCGCGGCAACGCGCTGGGCGTTGAACTGACGCCGCTGGAGAAGCTGCCTATCGGCAAAGGCGTGGTGAAACGTCACGGTGAAAAACTGGCCATCCTGAACTTTGGTACGCTGATGCCGGAAGCGGCAAAGGCCGCGGAATCGCTTAACGCAACCCTGGTGGATATGCGTTTTGTGAAGCCGCTGGACGACGCGTTGATTCTGGAAATGGCTGCCCAGCACGACGTGTTGGTGACGCTGGAGGAAAACGCCATTATGGGCGGTGCGGGCAGCGGCGTGAACGAGGTGCTGATGGCGCATCGTAAGCCGGTGCCAGTGCTGAATATCGGCCTGCCGGACTTCTTTATCCCGCAGGGCACTCAGGATGAGGCGCGCGCCGAACTGGGGCTCGATGCCGCTGGCATTGAAGCCAAAATCAAGGCCTGGCTGGCATAATCGTCTATTTGCTCCTGCTATGCTTATCCCATAATCAGCATAACAGGAGCGAAACAATGCAATACAACGTCTTAGGAAAAACCGACCTTCGGGTCTCCCGCCTGTGTCTGGGCTGTATGACGTTTGGCGAACCGAGCCGCGGCAATCACGCCTGGACGCTTCCCGAAGAAAGCAGTCGTCCGATCATCAAACACGCCCTTGAGGGCGGCATCAACTTTTTCGACACCGCCAACAGTTATTCCGCAGGCAGCAGCGAAGAGATTGTCGGTCGCGCCCTGCGCGATTTCGCCCGTCGTGACGAGGTGGTGGTGGCGACCAAGGTCTTTCATCAGGTTGACGACCTGCCGGAAGGCTTATCCCGCGCGCAGATCCTGCGCTCTATCGACGACAGTCTGCGGCGTCTGGGTATGGACTACGTTGATATCCTGCAAATTCACCGCTGGGACTACAACACGCCGATAGAAGAAACGCTGGAAGCGCTGAATGATGTCGTGAAAGCCGGGAAAGCACGTTACATCGGCGCATCCTCAATGCACGCCTCGCAATTTGCCCAGGCGCTGGCTCTGCAAAAACAGCACGGTTGGGCGCCGTTCATCAGTATGCAGGACCATTACAATCTGATCTATCGTGAGGAAGAGCGCGAGATGCTGCCGCTGTGCTATCAGGAGGGCATCGCGGTGATCCCGTGGAGTCCGCTGGCGCGGGGTCGTCTGACCCGTCCGTGGGGGGAAACCACCGCACGCGTCGTCTCCGATGAGGTGGGTAAAAATCTGTACCGCGAAAGCGACGAAAACGATGCGCAGATCGCCGCCCGCCTGGCAGGCGTTAGTGAAGAGCTTGGCGCGACGCGCGCTCAGGTGGCGCTGGCGTGGCTGCTCAGCAAACCCGGTGTCGCCGCGCCGATTGTCGGCGCATCTCGGGAAGAACAACTGGATGAACTGCTGAACGCGGTGGATTTAACGCTGAAGCCGGAGCAAATAGCCGAACTGGAAACACCGTACAAACCGCATCCGGTGGTGGGATTCAAGTGAAGACAGCGCCCGATAGCACGACGCTTATCGGGCCTCTCCCGCATTTCAGGAATCGGTTAAAACATACCGATCGGCCAGTGGTGGCCGATAAAATACAAAATACCGGCAGAAATCACCCCTGCAACGATATCGTCAACCATGATCCCCATCCCACCGTGGACGTTGCGGTCAAACCAACGGATCGGCCATGGCTTCCACATATCAAGAATACGGAAAATAACGAACCCGGCTGCCACCCACTGCCAGTCGCGGGTCGGCAGCGCCATCAGGGTGATCCACATCCCGATGAATTCATCCCAGACAATACTGCCGTGATCATGGACGCCCATGTCTTTCGCAGTCTGATGGCAGAGATAGACCCCGATACAGATGCCCAGCATCACCACCAGTGAATAGAGCTGCCAGGGCAGAAAGGTCATCACATACCAGAACGGGATCGCCGCCAGTGACCCCATCGTGCCCGGAACCACCGGACTCAGACCACTGCCAAAACCGGTAGCCAACAAATGCCACGGGTTAGTCAGTTTCAGGCGGCTTTTCGCCGTATCTTTATGACGTGGCAAAATGGTCATATCCTTTCCAGTCGAAGGTGACAGGCTCGCCGTCACGCGTAAAACAGATCCCTTCCACATCCGCGCTCATCTGCCCGATGCAGGTAAACGGCACGCCGAGATGGCCGAGCGCGACATCCAGCGCCCCGCGATTCAGTTCCGGTACCGTAAAGCATAATTCATAGTCTTCGCCGCCGGAGAGCGCCCAGCGCAGCGCCTGTTCGCTTTCGACATGACGTTTGACCGCGTCGGAGAAAGGCAGCGTTTCAATGTCTATGCGCGCGCCGCAGGCGCTGGCTTTGACGATATGCCCAAGATCGGAAATCAGCCCATCCGACAGATCGATCGCCGCGCTCGCCTTGTCGCGCAGCGCCTGCCCTTGAAGAATACGCGGCGTCGGTCGCAGGTGGCGTTTTAGCAGATATTCCCGGTCAACCTCATCCGCAACCTGTAAACGGTGCTGTAAAATCGCCAGCCCTGCCGCGCTGTCGCCTGGCGTACCGGTAACGTAAATCCAGTCGCCCGGCTTCGCCCCTGAGCGTTTCAGGGCGCGGCCCACAGGGACGTAGCCGTGGATACCCAGCGTCATGGAGAGCGGCCCACGCGTGGTATCGCCGCCAATCAGCTGCATATCGTAATAATTGAGTAGTTCGAACAGACTGTCGCTGAATATTTCCAGCCAGCGTTCATCGACCTCCGGCAGCGTTATCGCCAGCGTCAGCCACGCCGGATCGGCGCCCATTGCCGCCAGATCGCTTAAATTGACCGCCAGCGCTTTATACGCCAGGTCCGCCGGATCGATATCGGCCAGGAAGTGATTACCCGCCACCAGCGTATCGGTACTGATCGCCAGGGTCTGTTTTTCAGGAATATTCAGGAGTGCGCAATCGTCGCCAATACCGGTTTCGACATCGAGACGAGAGCTTCTAACACGGTCAAAATAACGGGCAATCAGGGAGAACTCGCCGCATGCCATACGTTATGCCTCAGCAGAAATAAAGAAAAAGCCGCCAGCGGAGCGGAGGCGTCCCCGCGTCACTGACGGCCTGGTGATTACTTTTTGTTGGGGCGAATCGCAGGCGCTGCTTTATCCAGTACGCCATTGACGAACTTGTGGCTGTCTTCTGCGCCGAAGGTTTTCGCCAGTTCGATCGCTTCGTTGATGGCCACTTTATACGGCACATCGCTACGCTTAGACAGCTCAAACAGCGCAATGCGCAGGACCGCTTTTTCCACCTGACCCAGTTCTTCCAACAGGCGGGACAGGTAAGGCTTCATCAAACCGTCCAGGTACGCGCTGTTAGTCGCCACCCCGGACAGCAGTTCGCGGAAGTACATGACGTCAACATCTTTTACGTCCTGTTCTGCCAGGAACTGGTATTCAACATCAGCGATGTCGTTCTGGGACAACTGCCAGGAGTAGAGCGCCTGAACGGCACACTCACGAGCGCGGCGACGAGCAGCAGGTTTCACGGATTTCCCCTTACAAAAATCAGGCCTTGATGGCTTTCAATACATTAATCATTTCAAGCGCGGTCAGTGCAGCTTCCGCGCCTTTGTTACCGGCTTTGGTGCCAGCACGTTCAATCGCTTGTTCAATGCTTTCGGTGGTCAGTACGCCAAAGGCGACAGGAATTTCGCTGTCCTGAGCGACATGCGCCAGGCCATTGCTTGCCCCACCAGCAACATATTCAAAGTGCGCGGTGCCACCACGGATCACGGTGCCAAGCGCAATCACCGCGTCATATTTACCGGTTTTCGCCAATGCGCCAGCCGCCAGCGGCAGCTCGTATGCGCCTGGAACCCAAACGACGGTAATATTTTCATCTTTAACCTGGCCAATGCGTTTCAGTGCGTCAACCGCACCGTCCAGCAGGCTGTCATTGATAAAGTTGTTGAAACGCGCAATGGTGATGGCGACGCGAGCGTCCGGAGTAGCAACGTTAGCTTCAATAATGTTCATATTCTTCCTTCGGGTTCGGTATAAGCCCCCGCAGGGGGGCGGATTTTATCATAAATATCGTCGCGCTGCTTCCTAAATTCAGGCAGCCATTACGCGGGAATCAAATGCAGGCAAACGTCCGGACCTACACGACGTATCTCATTGAATGTAAACTTCGGCGCCTGGCTAAGTTGTTCAAGCCCTGGCAGGACGCATAATCCGCGGGCGTCATTGCCTAACAGTGTAGGCGCAACATAAACGATTAGCTCGTCCACCACGCCAGCCTGCAGCAGCGCGCCCGCAAGGGTCGGCCCCGCCTCCACCCAGAGGCTGTTGATCTGCTGTTTGCCTAACAACATCATCAGCACCACCAGATCAAGATGGCCATTGTGTTCCGGCACCAGAAGCGTACGCACCGTTTCCGGCCACTGGCGGGAATCATCTTTGGTACGCGCAAACCAGGTTTCTCCCGGCTGCTGAACAATGCGGTGTTCCGGCGTCACGCGATTCTGACTATCGATCACAATCCGCACCGGTTGGCGCAGCGTGTCCTGCGGGTATACCGCCTGCGTCGCGTCGTCCAGTTCAGTCCAGCGTACGGTCAGTTGCGGATCGTCCGCCAGTACCGTTGCGCTACTGGTCAGGATGGCGTGGCTTTGCGCACGCAGACGCTGAACGTCGCGTCGCGCCTGCGGCGAGGTGATCCACTTGCTTTCACCGCTCGCCATCGCCGTACGCCCGTCCAGCGAGGCGCCGAGCTTAAGCTGAACATACGGAAAACCGGTGCGCATTCGCTTGAGAAAGCCTTTATTTAACGCTTCCACTTCGCGCATCATCAGACCGTGGCTGACGTCGATCCCTGCCTGCTGCAGACGGTACAGCCCACGACCGGCCACCTGTGGATTCGGATCCTGCATCGCCGCGACCACGCGCGATACTCCGGCAGCAATCAGCGCATCGCAGCACGGCGGGGTGCGGCCATGGTGGCTACAGGGTTCAAGGGTAACGTAAGCCGTCGCGCCTTTGGCTTTTTCGCCGGCCATCCGCAGCGCATGGACTTCGGCGTGGGGTTCCCCGGCGCGGTGATGGTAACCCTCGCCGACAATTTCGCCCTCTTTCACAATCACGCAACCGACGTTGGGATTGGGGTGAGTGGTGAACCGCCCGCGCGCAGCAAGCTTCAGCGCGCGCGCCATGTATATCTCATCCTGCATGGCTTAGTCCTGTAGGCGAGCGATCTCTTCGCCGAATTCTTTGATATCTTCGAAGCTACGGTAGACGGAGGCAAAACGTATATAGGCGACTTTGTCGAGTTTCTTCAGTTGTTCCATCACCAGATTGCCGATCATTTTACTCGGCACTTCACGCTCACCGGTGGCGCGCAGCTGCGACTTGATGTGGTTCAGCGCCATTTCGACGTCATCTGAACTGACCGGACGCTTTTCCAGCGCACGTAACATGCCGCTACGTAGTTTTTCTTCATTAAAAGGTTCGCGCACGTCGTTGCTTTTCACAACCCGTGGCATCACAAGTTCCGCGACTTCGAAAGTGGTGAAGCGTTCGTTACAAACCAGACACTGCCGACGGCGGCGTACTGACGATCCCTCGCCCACAAGACGAGAGTCAATTACTTTCGTGTCTACGGCGAAACAAAATGGGCAATGCATACGGCGTCCTGACCAGGTGGTTAACAGAAATCTATTTTACCCTGAACTGACGTGACAACAAAGGCGCAACGCTTTTGAGACAAAGGATCGGTGTCTTTGCGCCGTTTACGCACTACCATTAGGTCAGTGCAATATTCCAGGAAAACCGCGATATGACAAAACGTTACCTAAGAATTCTCCTGGCGGGAAGCCTGTTTAGCCTTACCGCCTGCGCCCAGCAAAGCGAGGTTCGTCAGATGCATCAAAGCATCAGTACGTTAAATAAAGAGATGAATCAGCTTAATCAGGAAACGGTAAAAATTACGCAGCAGAACAGCCTGAACGTGAAATCCACCCGCGGCGTGTACCTGTTGCCGGGCTCAAATACGCCGGCGCGTCTGAACAGCCAGATTGGCACGCTGCGCATGTCGCTAAAAAATATCGCGCCGAATGCTGACGGCACACGCGTGACGCTACGGATTCAGGGTGAGTCCAACGATCCGTTACCGGCTTTCAGCGGCACCGTTGAATATGGGCAAATTCAGGGAACAACTGACAATTATCAGGAAGTCAATGTGCAGAATATGTTGATTAACGCCCCTGCCACCCTTCTGGCGCCAGCCGATGTGGACATTCCGCTTCAACTTAACGGTGTTACGCCCGAGCAGTTAGGCTTTATCCGTATTCATGATATCCAGCCTGTGACGCGCTAAACGCCTCTGCGGAACGTTTTGTGCGTTCCGCAACATCTCACCCGCCCTTTTTGTGACTCTACTGACATCACCGAAATTTTTGCTAATCCTTTGCAACATTCACCAAAGTCAGTACAATCGCCGCGCTAAAACACGCAAACGTGAACGCAATCGATTACGTGAATGATAGAAATGTGAAACATGACAGATTTTTGTGAGCAATGATTTTTATAATAGGCTCCGCAGAAACACGAAATATTTAGAAACCTAATTCGCGCCTTTTTCACTCCCGTTAGGGATTTTCAATCAGTGGCATAAATATGAAAAAAACATTACTTGCAGCCGGTGCAGTGCTCGCGCTTTCTACGTCTTTCACCGTGAACGCCGCCGACAACGACAAACCGCAGTATCTTTCCGACTGGTGGCACCAGAGCGTCAACGTTGTGGGTTCCTACCATACCCGCTTCGGACCGACACTGCGCAATGACACCTATCTGGAATACGAAGCTTTCGCCAAAAAAGACTGGTTTGATTTCTATGGCTACGTCGATGCGCCTCGCTTCTTCGGCGGCGACAGCAACTCCCGCGGGATCTGGAACCACGGTTCTCCGCTGTTTATGGAAATCGAACCACGCTTCTCGATCGATAAGCTGACCAACAGCGACCTGAGCTTTGGTCCGTTCAAAGAGTGGTATTTCGCGAATAACTATATCTACGATATGGGTCGTAACAGCGAAGGCCGCCAGAGCACCTGGTATATGGGTCTCGGTACCGACATCGACACAGGGTTGCCGATGAGCCTGTCCCTGAACGTCTATGCGAAATATCAGTGGCAGAACTACGGTGCGTCCAATGAAAACGAATGGGATGGCTACCGTTTCAAAGTGAAATACTTTGTGCCGATTACCGATCTGTGGGGCGGTAACCTGAGCTACATTGGCTTCACCAACTTCGACTGGGGCTCTGATCTGGGCGACGATCAGTACCGCACCAGCAACTCTATCGCGTCCAGCCACATTCTGGCGCTGAACTACGATCACTGGCACTACTCGGTGGTCGCCCGTTACTTCCATAACGGTGGTCAGTGGAAAGATGGCGATGAGCCGGTATGGCAGGCAGAACCGATCAAATCTAACGGCTTCGGCTGGTACCTGGTGGTAGGTTACAACTTCTAAGTAGCGCAAATAGCCGGGAGGCAACTTATGCCTGACCCGGCCTCCGCGCGTCGCCCGCTGTTCCGCAAGCGGGCTTTTTATCGCTTACCTTGCGCAAAAAATCCGCCAACGAGCGCTCTGCACTCTCGCAAAAGCGCCGTTCCGTCATCGTGATCTGCAAACATCTGTCGAGCCGAAAGCAGCGATAATCATCCCGCCGTTCGCACCAGGCGACCAAAAGCCAGTATTCGCCCCAGAAATACATCCCCAGCGGCTGCACCTCCCGCCAGGAGAGCTGTCCGGCCTCGTCGCGATAATGCAGCGCCAGCACCTGTTGGCCGGAAATGGCGCGATGAATAAGGTCGAATGCGCTGCGAGAATGCGGCTGTGTCCCAAAGTCCGGGGCGAATATCCGCGCCTGCTCGGCTTTACGGCGGCTTTCTTCCGGCAGGATCGCCAGCACTTTCTCTTGTGCTGACGCCAGTTCGCGCGACAGGGAATCTCCGCCCCAGGTCGTCAACAGACGAATGGCCGCAATCAGCGCTTCGGATTCCCGGTGAGTCAACATCAGCGGCGGCAAATCAAATCCCGCCATCAGGCGATACCCGCTGCCCGCCTCTCCTTCCACCGGTACTCCGGACAGTGACAGGTCGCGGATATCACGGTAGATCGTCCGTTCTGACACCTCCAGCCGCTCGGCAAGTAGCGCCGCCGTCGTCAGTCGCCTGCCGCGCAGGATCTGCACAATCTGAAACAAACGGTCGGCGCGACGCGTCATAGTGACTCTCTTACGTTAAGCGGGTTGATGTAATCCGACACGGTTACCTTCGCTGTCGGTAAACAGCGCCACGGTGCCAATCTCTTTGCCCAAATCGATCGGGCCGAACACGCATTCACCACCGGCGCTGGCGACGCGATCCAGCGTTGCCGCAAGATCGTCGGTGTGCAGATAAACGATTGCGCCCTGCGGCGAAGGCAAGACGCCGTCAATTTTCGCCAACGCGCCGCCGGTAGCCGGATCGTCATAGGGAAAGACCGCCAGATCGGCACAGTCCATTTTTTCGCGGCGCAGCGACAGCCCCAGCACCGGCTCATAAAACGCGATAGCGCGCGCCATATCGGTGACGGGAATTTCAAACCAGTTAATGATGCTTTTACTTTTCATCCTTCCTCCTGCCTGTGTGGTTGAGTTCAGAAGAAGAATAAAACAGGGCTCCTGACAGCATACTGTCAGTAATGATTGCGGAACAAGCCAGAAAGGAAAAAGAAAAATCCCGATCTTACGACCGGGATTTCATCAGGGAGCTGAACACCAGATTACGGCAGAATTGACGGCTGATCCGCCCCTTCTTTTTCGACTTTCTGCTGCAGCATGTGCTCGCGCTTCATACCCAGCTTCAGCGCCAGCGCCGACGCAACGTAGATGGAAGACGCGGTACCGATAGAGACACCGATCAGCATGGTCAGCGAGAAGCCTTCCAGCACCGGGCCGCCGAACAGGAACAGCATCAGAATCACCATCAACGTGGTACCGGAGGTGATCAACGTACGGTGCAGCGTCTGGGTCAACGACACGTTAAAGATTTCGTACGGCGTACCGCGACGAATCTTGCGGAAGTTCTCACGGATACGGTCGGATACCACGATGCTGTCGTTAAGCGAATAACCGATAACGGACATCAGCGACGCCACGATTGTCAGGTCGATCTCAATATGGAACAGCGACAGGATCCCAAGCGTGATGATCACGTCATGCGCCAGCGCGATCACCACCCCGGCCGCCAGTCGCCACTCGAAGCGGAAACCGACGTAAACGAGGATAGAAATCAGCGCGGCTAACAGCGCCATCGCGCCGGTTTGCGCAAGGTCAGCACCCACGCTCGGTCCGACGAATTCAATTCGCTTCACCGCCGCGTTCTGGTTGGTGGACTCGTTAATCACACTCAACACTTTGCTGCCCAGCACCTGGCCGCCGTTCGCCCCTTCGGTCGGCGGCATACGAACCATGATGTCGTGACTGCTGCCGAAGTTCTGTAAAAGCGGATCAACAAAGCCCGCTTTTTCCAGCGCATCGCGCATCACATCCATCTCCGCAGGTTTTTCCAGGGTGATTTCGATAACCGTACCACCGGTAAAATCGAGCCCCCAGTTAAAGCCGCGTACGCCCATAATCACAATGGCCGCAATCAGCAGAGCGCCTGAGATGCCGAAAGCCCAGTAGTCCCAGCGCATAAAGTCCCAGACTTTACGGCCATGGTTCAATTGTTCAACAGTATATTCCTGTGCCACTTCGCACTCCTCAGATTGACAGCTTTTTGACGCGCTTGCCGCCATACAGCAGGTTTACGATGGCACGTGTACCGACAATTGCGGTAAACATTGACGTCGCTACACCGATACCGGTCGTAATCGCGAACCCTTTAATCGCCCCGGTGCCGACCGCGTACAGAATGATAACTTTGATCAGCGTGGTGATGTTCGCATCGAAAATAGAGCTGAACGCCCCCGCATAACCTTCGTTAATCGCCTGCTGCACCGAACGCCCGTTGCTCAACTCTTCTTTGATACGTTCGTTGATAAGCACGTTCGCATCGACGGCAACGGCAAGGGTTAAGACGATCCCCGCAATCCCAGGCATACTCAGCGTGGCCCCCGGCAGCAGCGACATCACGCCGACAATCAGCACCAGGTTTGCGATCAGCGCGCTGGTCGCAATCAGACCAAACTTCTTATAGAACAAGATCATGAACAGGATGGAGACCGCCAGCCCCGCCAGACACGCTTCCAGACCCTGCTTAATGTTCTGCATACCCAGGGTTGGACCGATGGTCCGTTCTTCAACAATCTGAATCGGCGCAATCAGCGCGCCGGCACGCAGCAGCAGAGAGAGCTGACGCGCTTCGTTCGGGTTGTTGATGCCGGTAATACGGAAGCTGTTACCGAGACGAGACTGGATGTTGGCGATGTTAATCACCTCTTCCTGTTTCACCAGCACGGCACGACCGTTGGCGTCTTTCTTACCGCTGTCCTTATACTCCACAAACAGGGTCGCCATCGGCTTGCCGATATTGTCCTTTGTGAAGTTAGACATGATGTTGCCGCCTGCGCTATCGAGCGAAATGTTCACCTGCGGCTGGTTATACTCGTCCTGGCTGGACGTAGAGTCGGTGATATGGTCACCGGTCAGGATGACGCGTTTGTACAGCACAACCGGCTGGCCTTCACGCATCTGCTTCACTTCGGAGTCGCCCGGTACGCGTCCGGACGCTGCCGCAGCCTGGTCTACGTTGGTGTTAACCAGACGGAATTCCAGCGTCGCGGTCGCGCCAAGGATCTCTTTCGCGCGCGCCGTGTCCTGAATGCCAGGCAGTTCAACCACAATGCGGTCAGCGCCCTGGCGTTGCACCACCGGCTCGGCGACGCCCAACTGATTCACACGGTTACGCAGAATATTGATGTTCTGCTGAACCGCGTATTCACGCGCTTCGCTTAAGCGCGCATCGGTCATTACCGCACGCAGCGCGTTGCTTCCCTGGCTGGAGATCACCAGATCCGGGTGGCGTTTGCTGAGATACGCAATCGCGTCGTCACGCGTGCTGGCATCACGGAAATTGATGCTCAGACCGTAGTTGTCTTCTTTACGAACGGTAGTATACGGGATGCCTTTTTCACGCAGATCGCTGCGCAGGCTATCGATATTTTGTTCCTGCAATTTACCCAGCGCGGTGTCCATATCCACTTCCATCAGGAAGTGAACGCCGCCACGCAGGTCAAGACCGAGTTTCATCGGTTCTGCTTTGATGGCAGCCAGCCAGCGCGGGGTAGCCGGAGCAAGGTTAAGCGCCACGACGTATTTATCACCCAGCACGCCCACCAGCGCTTCACGTGCGCGCAGTTGAGTGTCGGTGGTGTCGAAGCGCGCAAGAATAGCGCCCTCTTCCAGTGCCACAGACTTCGCGGTAATTTTTTCTTTTTGTAACGTATTCTGGACCTGGATCAGCGTTTGCTCACTGGCGGCGACACCGCGCGCGCCAGTGATTTGAACGGCCGGATCCTCACCATACAGGTTGGGAAGCGCATACAGCAGACCGACGACAATGACGACGATCAGCATGACATACTTCCACAAAGGATAACGGTTTAACACGGCAGTTCCCTTCGGGAAAGTTACTATTACAGCGCCTTCATGGTGCCTTTCGGCAGAACGGCAGCTACGAAGTCACGTTTGATAACCACTTCCGTGGTGTCATTCAGCGCGATAGCGATGTAGCCAGTTTCTGCTACTTTGGTCACACGACCCACCAGGCCGCCATTCGTCAGGACTTCATCACCTTTCGCGATAGAATCCATCAGCTTTTTGTGCTCTTTGGTGCGCTTCTGTTGTGGGCGCAGGATCATGAAATAGAAGATCAGGCCAAACACAACCAGCATCAGAATCAGAGACATCGGGCTGCCCTGCGCCGGAGCACCTGTTGCCGCTACCGCATCAGAAATAAAAAAGCTCATTCAAATTCCCTCATTATTAAAATTAATCAACGTTTAAAGGTGGAACAGGTCGACCCTGACGTTGGTAAAAATCGGTCACGAAGCTCTCTAATTTACCTTCTTCAATAGCCTTGCGTAAACCCGCCATCAAACGCTGGTAGTAACGCAGGTTATGAATGGTATTGAGTCGCGCGCCCAATATTTCGTTGCAACGATCGAGATGATGCAAGTAGGCGCGTGAATAATTGCGACAGGTATAGCAATCACACTCAGCGTCGAGTGGGCTGGTGTCGCTTTTATGCTTCGCGTTACGAATTTTCACCACGCCGTCGGTCACGAACAGGTGACCATTACGGGCGTTGCGGGTTGGCATCACGCAGTCAAACATGTCAATACCGCGACGTACGCCTTCAACCAGATCTTCCGGTTTACCGACACCCATCAGGTAACGCGGTTTATCTGCCGGAATTTGTGGGCAGACGTGCTCCAGAATGCGGTGCATGTCCTCTTTCGGTTCACCCACAGCCAAGCCGCCGACAGCGTAGCCATCAAAGCCAATCTCTACCAGACCTTTCACGGAGATATCGCGTAAATCTTCGTAAACACTGCCCTGAATGATGCCAAAAAGCGCATTTTTGTTGCCGAGGCTATCGAAACGGTTGCGGCTACGCTTCGCCCAACGCAATGACATCTCCATCGAACGTTTAGCATAGTCCCAGTCCGCCGGATACGGCGTGCATTCGTCAAAGATCATCACAATATCGGAACCGAGATCGTACTGAATCTCCATCGATTTTTCCGGATCGAGGAAAATCGGATCGCCGTTGATCGGGTTACGGAAATGGACACCCTGCTCGGTGATCTTCCGAATGTCGCCCAGGCTGAACACCTGGAATCCCCCGGAGTCGGTGAGGATCGGGCCTTTCCACTGCATGAAGTCATGCAGATCGCCGTGGAGTTTCATGATCTCCTGGCCCGGACGCAGCCAGAGATGGAAAGTATTGCCGAGGATAATTTGCGCGCCGGTGGCTTCCACCTCTTCCGGCGTCATCCCTTTTACGGTGCCGTAGGTGCCCACAGGCATAAAAGCAGGCGTTTCCACTACGCCACGATCAAACACCAGGCGACCGCGACGCGCACGACCGTCGGTGGTATCAAGTTCGAACTTCATTATTTCTCCTGCATCAGAGAGACAGTCTGATGGTGATTACAGTGCCGCGGCCTTAGTCCCCGACACGCTCATTCAAAGCCTGCGGATTGTACGTGATAAACATCGCGTCCCCGTAGCTAAAAAAGCGATATTTTTGTTCTACCGCAGCCTTGTAGGCGTTCATTGTATGCTGATAACCGGCAAACGCGGAGACCAGCATGATAAGCGTAGATTCCGGCAGATGGAAATTGGTCACCAGCGCATCAATGACTTTGTACTGATAGCCGGGATAGATGAAGATCTGCGTATCGCCAAAAAACGGTTCGATGATGTCGTTTTTCGCCGCCTGCGCCGCGCTTTCAAGAGAACGCACCGAGGTGGTGCCGACCGCCACCACACGGTTGCCGCGCGCTTTCGCCGCCAGCACCGCATCAACCACCTCTTGCGGCACTTCGGCATACTCAGAGTGCATGATGTGATCTTCGATAGTGTCCACGCGTACCGGCTGGAACGTCCCCGCGCCGACATGCAGCGTGACAAACGCCATCTCAATACCTTTGGCGCGCAGTTTTTCCAGCAGCGGTTCGTCAAAGTGCAAACCGGCGGTTGGCGCCGCGACCGCGCCAGGCTTTTCGCTGTAAACCGTCTGGTACAGCTCGCGGTCGGCCTCTTCGTCCGGGCGCTCAATATACGGCGGCAGCGGCATATGGCCAATGGCGTTGAGGATATCAAGCACCGAGCGTTCGTCATGGAACGCCACTTCAAACAGCGCATCGTGGCGCGCGGTCATGGTTGCTTTAATGCTCTCGTCATCGCCCAGCAGCAGTTCTGCGCCCGGCTTCGGCGCTTTGGATGCGCGAATATGTGCCAGAATACGTTTATCATCAAGCATACGTTCGACCAGCACTTCAATCTTGCCGCCGCTGGCTTTACGGCCAAACAGGCGCGCCGGGATCACGCGGGTATTGTTAAAGACCAGCAGATCGCCAGGGTTGAGCTTGTCGAGCAGATCGGTGAAAGTACCGTGCGTCAGCGCGCCCGTTGGCCCGTCCAGTGACAGCAAGCGACAGCTGCTGCGCTCAGGCATGGGATAGTGAGCAATCAGGGATTCAGGTAGTTCAAAGGAGAAATCGGCGACGCGCATGACGTATACTCGTGACTTAAAAACAGGCGGCATAGTCTAGTGCTCACACCCTTTTGCTGCAACAACTAGCCGCCACCGGACAAATAAAACGCATGAATTTTCTCGCTCACCTGCATCTCGCGCACCTCGCGGACAGCTCCCTTTCCGGCAATTTGCTGGCCGATTTCGTGCGCGGCAACCCTGCCGATATCTACTCGTCAGAGGTTGTCGACGGGATTTTTATGCACCGCCGTATCGACGTGCTTACCGATAACCTGCCGGAAGTAACGGAAGCCAAAGCCTGGTTCCGTCCCGAAACGCGCCGTGTTGCGCCGATTACCCTTGACGTGATGTGGGATCACTTTTTGTCGCGCCACTGGGAACGGCTTTCGCCGGAGATGCCGTTGCCGGAGTTTGTGCGCTATGCCCATCAGCAGGTGTCGATCATTCTGCCAGACTCGCCGCCGCGTTTCGTTAATCTCAATAATTACCTGTGGTCGGAACGCTGGCTGGAGCGTTATCGCGAGATGAATTTCATTCAGAACGTACTCAACGGCATGGCCAGCCGTCGCCCGCGTCTGGATGCGCTGCGCGACTCCTGGTACGACCTGGACGAACATTACGACGCACTGGAAACACGTTTCTGGCAGTTCTACCCGCGCATGATGGCGCAGGCGAGAAATAAGCAGCTCTGACAGCATGATCAATGATAGGCAAAAGCTTGCTGAACGATTGTCGCCACCTCTTTGTCTTATTCGCGAACACTCTCTATACTGGCCCGCGTTGCGTTCCAAAAACCCTTAACTTTGCAGGAGAATAATATGGTACTGGTGACTCGTCCGGCTCCGGATTTTACAGCAGCTGCGGTACTCGGTAGCGGTGAAATCGTTGAAAACTTCAATTTCAAACAGCACACCAACGGTAAAGCGACCGTTCTGTTCTTCTGGCCAATGGATTTCACCTTCGTTTGCCCGTCCGAACTGATCGCGTTCGACAAACGTTATGAAGAATTCCAGAAGCGCGGCGTTGAAGTGGTTGGCGTTTCCTTTGACTCCGAATTCGTCCACAACGCATGGCGTAACACCCCTGTCGACAAAGGCGGCATCGGTGCGGTGAAATACGCAATGGTTGCTGACGTTAAGCGTGAAATTCAGAAAGCCTACGGCATCGAGCACCCGGAAGCGGGCGTTGCGCTGCGGGGTTCCTTCCTGATCGACGCAAACGGCATTGTTCGCCACCAGGTGGTTAACGACCTGCCGCTGGGCCGTAACATCGACGAAATGCTGCGTATGGTTGACGCGCTGCAGTTCCACGAAGAACACGGCGAAGTCTGCCCGGCACAGTGGGAAAAAGGTAAAGAAGGTATGAACGCGTCTCCGGACGGCGTGGCGAAATACCTGACCGAAAACGTTTCCAGCCTGTAACCGGCACGAATCACGTAAAAAGGCTCGCATAGCGAGCCTTTTTTATTGCGTTACGTCGCGCCGTCTTTTTTTACTTCACGCCAGAGACGAAAGGCCAGCAGCGCCAACAGCGCGACGCCGACAATCAGCACGCCCCAGACCAGCAACTGTTTTGCCTGGCTTTCACGTTCCGTCGCTGGGGTCGCAGTTAACCGTGATTCCCCGCCCAGTTTGACCGCTTCGTTGACGGAGGCCGAGGGTAGCGTCGCCACATCATAGGTTGTTCGCAAATCGGCCGGAATAAGCATATCCACGCCAACGCTTGCCGGTTCCGCTGCGCCATTCCCCCAGGCCAGCAGATAGGGGGCTTTCCCTTGCGCGTTGAACACCAGATCATAACGATCGCGGTAGCCTGTCACCTGCGGCAGCGTTTCCGGTAAGCGCGCGTTAAGCGTGGTGATTTTTATCGCCTCCACCAAGGTTCCGGGCAGCGGGACGGGCGCCGATGCCCTCCCCTCCAGCTGATAGAGCACCTCTTTTTTCAGCACCTGCCAGTCACTCTTCGCCGTACTGCGCCAGGCAATCTCGACGGGAAGAACGCCATCGCTGTTCAGAGTGATATCCAGCGAACTGAGCGGCTGAGGACGCGTCCACTGCCATTGCGCCTCCGTTGCCGACAACCGCCGTCCCTCGCCCTGCATCGCCATTTGCTCCGCCACGACGTGCGCGGGGGCGCTGACAGCCTTAACCCCCGTTAGCGCGACGGTGGCGCGGGGCGCTTCCAGCACAAGCAGCAGATAACGAATGGCATGCGGGGATAACGTGATATCGACGTCAATCCTGTCGAGTTTCAGACGATCGTTGCCGCTGGCGATATCCATCAATGGCATCTCCTCGCGCAGCGAATGCCAACGCTTGAGATTGACGCTGTAATAGACCGATGCTTTCCCCTGCCACGGCGTCTGCGGTGTATCCCAGGCGAGCTGAAGTTGGGACAGCGAAACCGCTTCGCTCGCCTTTTCCGGCAACGTCAGCAAATAGTGCTGACCGACGGGTTTCGCTTTCTCCCCTTCCAGCACGATCTCTACGCCGCTTTTGGAACGCAGCAGGATTTTATCGGTGTCGTCTTCCGTTGTCTGGCGTGACGTTACCGGCGAAGAGTCCAGCGGGAACAGCCGCAGCGCCGTCGGCTCAGTCGCCGCCTGCTGGCGCGCCGCCTTTACCAGGCTAAACGGCACCGCTTCTCCCCTTTGGTTAAATACGCGCACATCCTGCAGTTCCGGTGAGGCGCTTTGCTGATAGACGTCCTGAGGCAGCGCGATTCGGTACCACTGCGAAGGGGTGGATGTGCCAAGCGTCACGCCAAAAGCGTAGTCCTGCGGCGATGCCACTGGCGTCTCGTTACCCAATACCGGGCCAGCCAGCGTTAGCAGCATGGTACAGACCACGGCGTTAATCCATTTCATTTTTCTTCTCCTGCTTTGGGCGGTAACGGTGAGAAATAGCCAACGATCAGCACCAGAATCGCCACGCCGATAAAGGCTACCGCGCGCGCCAGACCGCCCCCGCCAGCGCTGTCCACCAGCATCAGTTTAACAATCACCAGCCCCAGCAGCACCGCGCCGCAGAGCCATTCCCGCCGCGAGGCCTGACGGGTCGCATGCAGCATCATCACCAACGCGCTGAGCATCCAGAACAGGGCGAAACAGGTCTGAATAAGCCGCGAATGCCATAGTGATTCAAGCTCCCAGGCCACTTCGCCATACCAGGCGAGCGCACGAAGCAGGACACCGTTCAGCCACCAGAATGCAAGCGCCATCAGCGCGACCACGGGCCAGGGCTGGCATAAAGAGAGTGTCGCAGGAAAATAGCGCCGCGCAGCGCGGTACAACGCGACCAGCCCCAGCAACGCGAAGGCGGCGCCTTCCTCCAGCGGGTTAACCAGCGGCAGGTATGCCTGGCGGTACACTACGCCATCCTGTAAGTTTGCCAGCGCCAGCAAGCCTGCCAGCGCAACCGCTACCGGCACCATCGCCTGCACAGCATATAGCGCCGGCCAGACCTTAAACGGCCAGAACTGACGGCGCGCCGCCGCGCCGATGAAAATAATCAGCAGCCCGCCTGTCGCCATCATCACGCCGCTTCCCCAGGCCGCCATGCCCCACGGCAAATCGCGGGCAAACCAGAACAATTCGGCGGCCAGCGCCAGTAAAAACATCCACAGGAGTGAAAGATGCAGCCCCCGGGAGATTCGCGGCGGTAACGCGCGCTCGTCGCGGCGCAGCAACATCAGCGCGGCAGGCAGCGCCAGACACCATGCCAGATTCTGCCAGCCCGCGGCAAACAGTGACTGGCGGGAAATTTGCAGCAAAAGCGCCATCAACATCACCGGCCACAACAGCCACTTACTGGCCTCCAGCGCGTGCCACGCCAGGCGTTTTCCGACGCTCCGCCAGCCCCAGACCGACACCGCCATCAGCGCCAGCACGCCGGACACCACCCAGGCATCTTTGTTGAAGATCAATTGCGAAGCGCCGGCCAGCGCGATAAGCCAGAACAGCACCCCGCCCGCCAGCAGTCCCCAGCTTCCCCGTATCGCGATCTGCCGCCATAACCACGCTGCTGCCAGCCAGCACAGGCTGAGCACCGCGAAAATCAGCATCAGGCTCAGCGCATCGCTTGCATCCGTCAACGCCCACAACGCGCTGCCGAGCGCCAGCACCAGCAGCGCTGTGCCGCTGTAGCTCATACGACGTTGCTGCTGTTGAACACCCAGCCATAAAATACCCAGGCCTTCCAGCGCCCAGGCCATCGCCGTCCAGCGCGCCGACAGCGCCAACGGGATAGCCAGCGTCGCAAATGCGCCGCCCAACGCCAGCGCCGCCAGCACCAGAGGACGTCCCAGCGACGGATAGCGACGCAGCGCCAGCCAGGCGAGACATAAGTAGACTCCGCCATAGCCCAGCGCGCTGAACGCCGGACCGTACTCCCAGTGACGGGTCATCGCGTACTGCATCCCAAAACCTATTAACGGCGGCGCAAACAGCAGCACGCCGTCGACAATCTGTCGGCCTTTCTCCTGCGCCCGCAGCGACAGCGCCACGCTCAGCACGCCAAAAATCAGGATATTCGCCGCCAGGAAAAGTTGGCAGTGAAGGTAATACGCTGGCTGATAGTCGCTCAGCCCCCACAGTCCGCCGACGCCAAAGGTAAAGAGCAGGCCGAGCAGGTTAAGTTCGCGCCAGTGCTGCCAGATGCTGATCGCGAGAATGCCAACTGAAAGCAGTAAATAGAAGGAGAACAGCGCGACATAGTTGCCGCTGCCGGTAGACAGCAGCAGCGGAGCGAGATAGCCGCCGAGACTCGCCAGCATCGCCAGGCTGAGCGCCTTTTGTAATATCGCCAGCCCGACGCTCGCCGCACAGATCACCACCAGCAGCGCAAAGGCCAGCGTCATCGGCAGCATCTGCCAGAGACGAAAGGCGCCAAAGACCGTGAGATAGAGTGCGCCCGTTGCGCCCCCCTGCAAAATCAACGCATAGACGGGCTGTCTATGCCGCAGCCGCCAGCCGACGGCGAGCAGGACAATGGCAAACAGCGCAGCCGCCACCAGGCGCAGTTCAAGCGGGAACAGGGCGTGCTCAACCGTATAGCGCAGCAGAAAAGACAGCCCAAGAAACAGCAGCAGAATACCGAGTTTCGCCAGCGGGTTGCCCTGCATAAACCAGCGCGCCAGCGAAGTTATCATGCCGCCAAAGGCGGAAGGCGGCTTTGCCACTGCAGGGGCCGGGTCGCGCGGCGGGACAACATCGTTGTTTGCCGCGCGCTGAGGACGCTGCGCTCGCCACGGGCTCGCCGGTTCAGACGCAACGTCGGGCACAGATTCGGTCGGGATGACCGTTTCAACCGGCTGCGCTGGCGTCGGCGTTGTCTGCGCAACCGTCGGCGCTGCGACAGCGCGCTGCTCGAGTTCTTCCACCCGGCGGCGCAGTCTGGCAAGCTCATCGCGGGTGGTCGCGCTTCGGTTAAACGCGACAATCGCCAGGATCGGCACCACCACCAGCGCGAAAAACACGATGATGCAGCCAAGGATTAAAAGGTCGTCCATGTTGTCACCTTCACTGTACGGGATCGTCTAAGATTGACACAAATTGTTGCATTTGCGCTATCTCTGAAGATGAAAATGCCGGATGGCGCGTCAGCATCTCATCCGGCAACAACGGGACTTTACCGTATCGGGCAGGCGCCAGCGCCCCCGCCCGTCAGGTTAAAAAGCGAAGCAGGAACAGCCCAGCGCTCCCCAGAATGCGCGATCGTCGGAAACCGCAATTCCGGATTTTCGGGCAATGTCGTGCTGATGACCGTGAACGCCGCAACTGCCGCAGCACTGATGCATTTGCACTACCGCTCCCACCTTCGCCGACGCTGGCGGCGCGGCGCGGTAATGTCCAGGCACATTCACCACCGGCGACCAGTCCGGCACTACCGGGATAGCAGGCGGCGCCAGCGGCGTGAAAGGCCCGGCGGCATAGACCACTTTACCATCCACAACCGTCATCACTGACTCAATGCCTTTGATCTCCTCCTCCGCAACGCTGAAGTAGTCTTTCGACAGCACCACCAAATCCGCCAGTTGATCTTTCACAATGCGGCCTTTTTTGCCCTGTTCGCTGGAGAACCACGCGCTACCCGCCGTCCACAGCTCAAGCGCCACGTCGCGCGGCAAACGGTTGTTCTCGTCATACATCGCCGTCCCGCCCACCGTACGCCCGGACACCAGCCAGTAAAGCGCTGTCCACGGGTTATAACTGGCAACGCGGGTCGCATCCGTCCCCAGCCCGACCGGAACGTCGGCCGCCAACATTTTCGCGACCGGCGGCGTATGCTTCACCGCCTCTTTGCCGTAGCGGTCAATAAAATATTCGCCCTGAAACGCCATGCGGTGCTGTACCGCTATCCCGCCGCCGAGCGCCTTCACGCGGTCGATGTTGCGTTCGCTGATGGTCTCGGCATGGTCGAAGAACCAGTGCAGACCGTTAAACGGGATATCGCGATTCACCTTCTCAAACACATCCAGCATCCGGCCTATCGATTCGTCGTAAGTGGCGTGCAGGCGGAACGGCCAGCGGTGTTCGACCAGATGGCGCACCACGCGCTCCAGTTCATCCTCCATGCCTTCCGGCAGGTCCGGGCGCGGCTGAAGGAAATCCTCAAAATCCGCCGCCGAAAAGACCAGCATTTCTCCCGCCCCGTTCGCGCGATAAAAGTCGGTCCCCTGCCCCGGTTTGAGCATATCGGTCCAGCGCTCAAAATCTTCAAGCTCCTGCTGCGGACGCTGAGTAAACAGGTTGTAGGCAATGCGCACGGTCATCTGATCGTTTGCATGTAACTGCTCAATAATCTGATAATCTTCCGGGTAATTCTGGAAGCCGCCGCCCGCGTCGATGGCGCTGGTCAGCCCAAGGCGATTCAGCTCGCGCATAAACTGGCGGGTCGAGTTGACCTGCATGTCCAGCGGCAGCTTCGGTCCCTTCGCCAGCGTCGAATAGAGGATCATGGCGTTTGGTTTGGCGATCAGCATTCCGGTTGGATTACCGTTACCGTCGCGAACAATTTCGCCGCCTACCGGGTCTGGCGTTGCTTTGGTGTAACCGACCGCGTTCAGCGCCGCACGGTTGAGCAGCGCGCGGTCGTACAAATGAAGCACAAACACCGGCGTATCCGGCGCAGCCTCGTTAAGCTCCTCCAGCGTCGGCATTCGGCGTTCGGCAAACTGGAATTCACTCCAGCCGCCCACCACGCGAACCCACTGCGGCGACGGCGTTCGGTCTGCCTGCGCCTTCAGCATACGCAGCGCGTCCGCCAGTGACGGCACGCCTTCCCAGCGTAGCTCAAGATTGTAGTTCAGCCCTCCGCGAATCAGGTGCAGGTGCGAGTCGTTAAGACCGGGGATTACGGTATGGCCTTTCAGGTCGACAACCTGCGTACCGTCAGCGGCCAGACCCATCATCTGGTCGTGGCTTCCCGTGGCGAGGATTTTACCGTCTTTAATGGCAACCGCTTCCGCATGCGGGCATTGGCTATCGAGGGTGTGTATTTTTCCGTGAGTCAAAATTAATGAGGCAGTGTGAGACATAATATTCTCCTGATGAGTCGGTCAGGCTTTTTTCAGCCAGCCGGCAAACAGACGGGTGACGATGGGCATCCAGAACCAGACAACCAGCGCAACCACGCACGCATCGTTGATCAGATGCAACGCTAACGATCCCTTCAGGGTGGGCAGGATCATCCCGGTCAGCCAGGGCACCAGATTGGTGCTGGGAAAAATGACCAGCAGGGTGATAAGAAATTGCTTCCAGCGGCGTGGCTGCCGGACATGCGGCGCGGGTGGGGTGAACCAGAACGCGGCTTCCGTATGAATTTCCGTTTTATCGCCATCCGCCAGCAGCGGAGCGATTTCGTCGACCAGAATCCGTCGGGTGTCCGACTGCGTCCAGTTGTAGAGATGCTCGAGCGTGTCGAAGCGGATGATGATATTCCAGTGATTTTGCCCATCGGTGGGGCGAATGACGTTTGCCCCCAAATGACCGGGGAACTCCGCCGCGACCGGCATAATTTTTCCAAGCCATAATTCATACCGCGCCGCCTGTTCAGGCCGGAGAGTGTGGGTAATCACCAACGTCACAGATTTATTCTGCGCCATGACAAATTCCTTACCGAAGGTCAATGGCGGGTTGCCCCGCCATGGGAATCAGGCTTTACGTTCAGGCACGCCATGTACCAGGGTGTAAGCGTAATCCACCCCCATACCGTAGGCGCCGCTGTGTTCACGCACCAGATCCATAACCGCGTCATAGGTCTCTTTGCGCGACCAGTCGCGCTGGTACTCAAGCAGAACCTGCTGCCATGTCACCGGCACCGCCCCGGCCTGCACCATACGATCGATAGCGCGTTCGTGCGCATCAACCGACGTCCCGCCGGAAGTGTCGGTAACCACATAAACTTCGTAACCGGCTTCCAGCGCCATCAGCGCCGGGAAGGTCAGGCACACTTCAGTCCACAGCGCCGAAATAATCAGTTTTTTACGCCCGGTAGCCTCAACGGCTTTGACAAACGCCGCATCTTCCCAGGAATTCATGGACGTGCGTTCGATGGGTTTGACATCCGGATGAACAGCGAGCAATTCCGGCCAGATATAGCCGCTGAAACTTTTCGTTTCTACTGAAGTATAGATAACCGGCACATTAAATATTTTGCCTGCTTTCGCCAACGCAACCGTATTATTCTTTAAAAGCTGTCTGTCTATATTAGCTACACCGAATGACATCTGCGGCTGATGATCAATAAAAATCAGGGCGGAATTAGACGGATCAATCAATTCACGGATAGACATAAATACACCTTACAATCAATAAGTTATGGGTAAACTTCTGTGTGTGCTATATACGTTCGGGCCCGGATTGATAAAGCAAATTGAGTATAGCGAGAATTGATTGTGAGGATATTAAAGAAATTTGTCCGCTCTGTTTAATTTAACCGAACAAGATAAAAAGGCAGGTTTTAATACCTGCCTTTAATAAGGATTAATGACCTAACCAAATGGCAGCGGATATCGCCGGTAATGACAGTACGCAGTCCTGCAAATCGGCCTTACCTTCTTTGATCTGCCAGGCGTTAACATTTAGCAGCGGCGACGCCGGTAAAACCACCTCGCAGGCTTCACCGCGATTGATCGCGACCAGCACGCGCTGTTGGTTATAAACGCGTAAAAACACCACCACATTGTCTTGCGCATATATCACCTGACAGCCGCCATAGCGCAGCGCCTGGCTGCGCTGGCGCAGCTTCGCCAGACGCTGGTACAGCGCCAGCAGCGCGGCATCCTGCTTCTCCGCCTGCCAGGGGAAGGGTTTGCGGCAGAACGGGTCGTTGTTGCCATCCAGTCCCACCTCATCGCCGTAGTAAATGCAGGGGACGCCCGGCCAGCTAAACAGCCAGACAACCGCCAGCGGCAAACGCGCGACGTCTTTTCCAAGCAGCGATTTAAACCGCGCCGTATCGTGGCTGTCGAGCTGGTTGAACATCCGCAACTGCTGCTGGTGCGAGAGCCCCGCGCGGTAATTCTCCATCCACGCCATACAGGTCTGCGCGTCAATCTGTTGCGGATCGTAAGAAATATCCGTGTTCGCGAGAAACCCCCACAGCGGGAAAGTAAAACCGCGGTAGTTCATCGCCGCGTCTTCGACGTCCGCCTGCAGCCACTGCCGCGCGTCGCCAAAGTGCTCGCCGACAATATAGGCTTCCGGCTGCGTCTCTTTCGCCGCCTGCGTAATGCCCGCGACGTGCCGGAGGTTATGCCGCGCTCCGCCGTCTTCGCCAAGCATATGCACCACATCGAGCCGCCAGCCGTCCATATTCCAGGGCGCTTTCAGCCAGTGGCGCACAATGCTGTCTTCACCGCGGTAAATTTCATTAACCAGACTTTCCGATCGGTAGTCCAGTTTTGGCAAACTGGGGTAGCCCAGCCAGTCCAGCGCGACGCCATCCTCTGAAAAGCTGTACCAGTCGCGCCAGGGAGACGCCGGATTATGGCACGCGCCGCCCGTCCCCCGGTTATGCCGGTCAAACCATGCATGGGAATCACCGCTGTGGTTAAACACGCCGTCCAGCACCAGCCGTATCCCCTGCTGCTGCGTCTTCTGCCGCAAACGCATCAGCGCCGGATCGCCGCCAAACTGCGGATCCACGTGACGATAATCTTCCGTGTCATATTTATGCACGCTTGGCGCGGTGAAGACCGGATTCAGATACAGCGCGGTCACGCCGAGCTTTTTCAGATACGGCAGCTTCTCGCTGATCCCATCCAGATCGCCGCCATAAAAGGTCGATCCCCCGGCCTGCGCGGTCAGGGGATCGTCCCAGTCGCGCAAAACAATGTCCTGACCCGCCGCATGATGGAAATAGACGTTATCCTGCTGCGCCTCGCGCGGCTGGCTACGCGCAAAACGATCGGGGAAGATCTGATAAAAAATTTGATCGGCCACCCACTGCGGGCCGTTATCCGGCACGTCAATGGCAAACTGCTCAAGGCGGGCCGGCGGGAAGCGGCTGAATCCCTGTGGCGTAAACCAGCGCTGGCGATCGTGCCAGAGCAGCTTAAAGCTGTAGCGGCGACGCGGCTGGCCGCGACTCAGGTCGATGACCGCGCGCCATGCGGTGACGCCGGGATGTGGCTGGCTGCGCAGTTTGTGCATTGCCAGCGACGTTTCTTCGTTGTCATTTTCCGCGCGCAGCGTCACGCGTTGAGGCAGGTTTTCCCCCGCCAGCCAAAGCGTAATGCTCAGTTGCGCTTTGTTTTGCTTAACAAATGGGGCAACCGGAAGGTGCCAGGCGTTCAACATCACGTATCCCCTTTGATGAAAATGCGCTCACCTTGCCACAGCAATTTACAGGATAACTCATCATCTGCAGGTTTATTGGGGGAGGAGTGTGGGGGAGGATATTTTGGCGGCATTGCCGGGTGGCGACGCTGACGCGTCTTATCCGGCCTGCGAGCATTCGCAGACCGGACACACACCGTTACTGCGCCATCAGACGATCGCGGCGGCGTTTGAACATCCAGCCAATCAGCAGCAGGACAATCCACGCAAAACCAACGTACAGCGAGATGCGGGTATCCGGGTGATAGCCAATCAGCCCAATGATAAAGACGAGAAAGATCAGCCCGGCGGTAGTGGTCGCCACACCGCCTGGCACTTTAAATTTCAGCGCGTTGACCTCGTCGGGCGGCAGACGGTGACGGAAGGCAATCTGCGACAGCAGGATCATAATCCACACCCACACCGTGGCGAAGGTCGCCAGCGAAGCGATAACCAGGAAGACGTTTTCCGGCATGATATAGTTCAGATAAACCGCAAACAGCAGCGCAACGGTCATCACCATCACGGTCACCCACGGAATACCGCGGCGCGAAGTCCTGGCAAACACCTTCGGCGCGCTGCCCTGCTCCGCCATGCCGTGCAGCATACGACCCACGCCAAAGACGTCAGAGTTAATCGCCGACAGCGAAGCGGTAAGCACCACGAAGTTCAGAATGCTGGCGGCAAACGTTATTCCCAAATGCTGGAAGGTCAGTACAAACGGGCTACCATTGGTTCCCACCTGGTTCCACGGGTAAATCGACATAATGACAAACAGCGTTCCCACGTAGAACACCAGAATACGCATCGGCACTGAGTTAATCGCGCGCGGGATCGATTTCTCCGGGTCTTTCGCCTCCCCGGCGGTGATACCGATGATCTCAATCCCGCCGTAGGCGAACATCACCATCTGGAGAGACATCACCATGCCCAGCCAGCCGTTGCTGAAAAAGCCGCCATTGCTCCACAGGTTATGAATACCGGTCGGCTGACCGCCGTTGCCAATCCCCCAGATGATAATGCCGAAACCGGCGGCAATCATGATGATAATGGTGGCGACTTTAAAGAAGGAGAACCAGAACTCCAGTTCGCCGAAAACCTTCACGCTCATCAGGTTGATGGCGCAAATCAGCAGCACCACGCTAAGCACCCAGATCCAATGCGGCACCGCCGGGAACCAGACGCCCATATAGATACCGAACGCGGTCACGTCGGCGATGGCGACGATCAGTATTTCAAAACAGTAGGTCCAGCCGGTGATGTAGCCCGCCAGCGGGCCGAGGTTTTCTTGCGCATAGCGCGAAAAAGAACTGGCTGCGGGGTTGTGAACGGACATTTCGCCCAATGCGCGCATAATGATATACGCGGCAACCCCGCCAATAATGTACGCCAACAGTACGCTTGGCCCCGCCATTTTGATGGCGTCCGCCGAGCCGTAGAATAGCCCGGTGCCAATTGCTGAACCCAGTGCCATAAAGCGAATGTGCCGGGTGCTTAGCCCACGCTTTAGCTTGTTATTACTTTCCATCAATTCCTGACCCATCTACACAATAAAAAACCACGGGGTTAAGCAAGATAACCCCGTGGTCAAAACATACTGTCAGCAATCTTAGTGGGCGCTGGAGGTCACCTGCCGACCCGCTGCGCGATCCCAGATAATTGCCAGGACCACTATCACGACGGTGGGCATTAACCACGCCAGTCCCTGTTCCGCCAGCGGTAAACGCTGGGACCAGGCCGGTAACACGTCGCCGATTGCCGATGCTTTAATCCCGTCAAGGATACCAAAAAGCAGGCTGATAAACATCGCCGGTGCGATAACGCGGGACGAATTATGCCACCATGAGCGGGTAAAACTTAATACAACCAGTGCGATACACGGTGGATAGATCGCCGTCAGCACCGGAATGGAGATCTGAATCAGGTGGCTCAGCCCCAGGTTGGAGACCACCATCGAGAAGCCGCCGAGGATAAACACCAGCGTGCGATACGAAAGCGGGACGTACTGCGCGAAGAACTCCGCGCAGGCGCAGGTCAGGCCAACCGCGGTGACCAGACAGGCGATGAAGATGAGGGCCGCCAGCAGCAAGCTCCCCGCGCCGCCGAAGGTATGCTGAACGTATGCATGCAGGATCGCCGCGCCGTTAACGGACTGATCGACCAGCGTCGCGCTGTCTGACCCCAGACGGAACAGCGCCAGATACAACAGCGTCAGACCAATGCCCGCCATCAGGCCAGCCCAAACGGTATAGCGGGTCAGCAGACGCGCTTCGGTCACGCCGCGCGAGCGCGCCGCGTTCACAATCACGATACCAAATACCATCGCGCCCAGCGTATCCATGGTCAGATAGCCGTTCACAAAACCGTTAGAGAACGCCGCGTTTTCATAAGCGTCCATGGCAGTGCTGATAGGGCCAGCCGGCCAGATGATTGCCGCAACGGACAGGACGATCAGCGCGATAATTTTCAGCGGCGCCAGGAAATTCCCTACCGTATCCAGCAGTTTGCCAGGATAGAGCGACACCAGAATAACGAGGGCGAAATAGACCACGCTATAGATAAACAGCGGCATCGCCGAATCGCCGGTCAGCGGCGCGATGCCCACTTCAAACGACACGGTCGCGGTGCGCGGGGTCGCAAACAGTGGTCCAACCGCCAGGTAACAGACGGTTGCCAGCAGGACGCCCGCCACTTTACCGATTGGGGTGCTCAGGCTGTCCACGCCGCCACCCACTTTCGCCAGCGCGATCACGGTCAACACCGGCAGACCCACGGCAGTAATCAGAAAGCCGAAAGCCGCAGTCCAGACGTGCTCGCCCGCCTGCAGACCAACCATTGGTGGAAAGATAATGTTTCCTGCGCCGACGAACAGCGCAAAAGTCATAAAGCCAAGGGCGATAATATCGCGCGATTTTAACTGATGGGTCATAAAGCTTACGGCCTGTGGATGTGGTGTTGATTAAATTAAAATTTTTTACCTTTCCCTACGGGAAGATACAGCGGATTTTTTAAGCAATTCCAGCGGGATATGCTCCTGGGCTGGCGCGGCGAAGAATAGTTTTTCGAATTACCGCCTGAATGCAGTCAGACCGCCAGCATCTGGGGCGCAATTTAAACGCTTATAACGTTTTAAAGCAAGGAGGGATCTAAAAACCGGAACATTATCGCGATATCGAATTCAGAGTTAGCATAAAACACCATTCTTAAGAAAAAGTCATGGCTTATCATGCGAACAAAAAACGACCAGACGTTGCGAAATTTAGTGGACTGTTCTTAACCGCAAACAAAATAAGCCAGCATTCGCTGGCTTATGGAAAGATAGCCTTACGATCGGGCATTAAGCCGATTTTTTGGCAATTAAACGTTCCGGCAGCACAAAACTAAAGCGCGTGCCTTTGCCCAGTTCACTGTCAATCGATAAGCGACTTTCATGATGATTCACCGCATGTTTAACGATGGCCAGCCCGAGCCCACTGCCGCCGGTTTGCCGCGAACGGGCCTTGTCGACGCGGTAAAAACGCTCGGTCAGACGCGGCAAGTGTTCCGGCGCGATCCCCGGACCATTATCCTCCACGCTGAACGCCGCACCGTGCGGCACAGCGTGCCAACGCACAGTGATGTGGGTTCCTTCCGGCGTATGGTTTACCGCGTTATACACCAGGTTAGAAATCGCGCTACGCAACTGTTCTTCATTCCCCAGCACCTTAAGCTGATTATCGACCTCAAAGCTGAAGGTGTGCTTATTCTGGCTCAGCGTTTGCGCTTCGCGTTCCACCATGCGCAGCATCATCGGCACATCGACCTGCTCATTGAGCAACAGCGTCGGCGAGGCTTCAATCTTCGACAGCGTCAGCAATTGTTTCACCAGTCCTTCCATCCGGAAAGTCTGTTCGCGCATCGTCAGCAACGCTTTCTCGCGCGTGGCCCCTTCCAGCGGCTGTTCGTGCATCATTTCCAGATACCCCTGCAGCACAGTGAGCGGCGTGCGTAGCTCGTGGCTGACGTTGGCAAAGAAGTTGCGTCGCGCCCCTTCAAGCTGATGCATCTGGGTCACGTCCCGGGCGACCATCAGCAACTGCTTGTCGGTATAAGGCATCACGCGAATCTCCAGATGCCGTCCGGTATTGAGCACCAGATTCAGCGGCCGGGTGAAATCACGCGTTTTAAGATAGTGAGTGAACTCAGGATAACGCAGCAAGTTAAGGATATTCTGCCCGTTATCGTCGGGCCAGCGTAGCCCCAGCACCTGTTGCGCCAGGCCATTACACCAAAAAATCCCGCCCTCTTCGGTGGTTAATACCACCGCATCCGGTAGCGACTCCGCCCCGCTGCGAAAGCGTTTGATCAGGTTTCCCAGTTCACGCCGACGTTTTTTGTTACGCAGCTGCATCTGATGCAGCCCGTACAGCAGCGGCTCCCAGCTTCCGCTGCCCGGCGGCGGCGTCATGCTGCGGTCAACCCACAGCCACCATGACAGGCGTAACAAATTCCAGAAATGCCAGATGAGCAGTCCCGTTACCGACGCCAACAAAAACCACGGCAGGTAACCAAAAATAGCGCTGAGGATAAAGGCCGGGATACAGCAAAGTATCAGTTCCAGCACCAGCCTTTTCCATGACAGTCTTTCCAGCACGCGTCATACTCCGTTCTGAGCCAGGCCTGCGCCTGGCGCTTGTTTTACCCTTCAGAAGCGGGTTGAAAAACGATACCCTGTCCCACGTACCGTCTGAACCATCCGGTCATGACCGCTGGTTTCCAGCGCCTTGCGCAGACGTCGAATATGCACATCGACCGTGCGATCCTCAACGTAAACGTTAGTGCCCCAGACGTGGTTCAACAACTGTTCACGGCTGTAAACGCGTTCCGGGTGAGTCATAAAGAAGTGCAGTAACTTGAATTCCGTCGGCCCCATATCGAGAGGGTTTTCGCCGGTCATGACGCGGTGGGAGGTCGGGTCCAGGCTCAGCCCCTGCATCTCGATCACCTCTTCCACTGCCATAGGCGAAATGCGGCGCATAACGGCTTTGATACGCGCCACCAGTTCTTTCGGGGAAAACGGCTTGGTTATGTAGTCGTCTGCGCCGGTTTCCAGGCCGCGCACGCGGTCTTCTTCTTCGCCTCTGGCGGTGAGCATCATCACCGGAATATCCCGGGTCATCGCTTCGCGTTTGAGGTGTTTAATAAACTGGAGACCAGAACCGCCAGGCAACATCCAGTCAAGGAGGATCAGATCCGGCCAGGGTTCGTTAAGTTGGTTCACCGCACTGTCATAATCTTCGGCTTCGACAGGCTGAAAGCCATTTTGCTCGAGCACGAAGCAGACCATTTCGCGAATTGGAGCTTCATCTTCTACGACCAGAATACGTCTCGCCATGATTTGCCCTGTTTTAGATAAATTGCTAGTCATCAATGCGGCGTCATTATGCGTCACTTTTATGACAGATTTATGAAAAAGATAGCGCAGGCTGATGACAGGTTGTTGATTTATTACAAGCCATACAGGAGATATTACCGTCCGTGAAAAGGTATAATCCCCGCCACGCTTTTTTGCCATGGAACCGTTATGCGCATCTTACACACCTCTGACTGGCATCTGGGACAGAACTTTTACAGCAAAAGCCGCGCCGCTGAGCACCAGGCCTTTCTCGACTGGCTGCTGGCAACGGCGGCCGAGCAGCAGGTGGATGCCATTATTGTCGCAGGTGACATTTTTGATACCGGCTCGCCGCCGAGCTACGCCCGCGAACTGTACAACCGTTTTGTCGTCAATTTACAGCAAACTGGCTGTCATCTGGTGGTGCTGGCGGGCAACCATGACTCCGTCGCCACGCTCAACGAGTCCCGCGAAATTCTCGCCTTTCTGAATACCACCGTTGTCGCCAGCGCCGGACACGGTCCACAGCTTCTGCATCGCCGCGACGGAACGCCCGGCGCGGTACTGTGCCCAATTCCCTTTTTACGCCCGCGCGACATCGTTACCAGTCAGGCCGGATTGAGTGGTCTGGAAAAACAGCAGCACCTGCTGAGCGCCATCACCGACTACTATCAGCAACAGTATCAGGCCGCCTGCGCCCTGCGCGGCGAACACACGCTGCCGATTATCGCCACCGGTCACCTGACTACCGTCGGCGCGAGTAAAAGTGACGCGGTGCGTGACATTTATATTGGCACCCTTGATGCGTTTCCCGCGCAAAATTTCCCTCCCGCCGATTATATCGCGCTGGGTCATATCCACCGTGCGCAGCAGATTGGCGGCACCGGGCACATCCGTTACTGCGGCTCCCCCATCGCCCTGAGCTTTGACGAGTGCGGTAAACATAAATGCGTCCATCTGGTGAGCTTTGAAAACGGCAAACTGGCGAGCGTCGACAACCTCACTGTGCCGGTCACACAGCCGCTGGCGGTACTGAAAGGCGATTTCGCCGCTATCACTGAGCAGCTTGAACAGTGGCGTGACGCGCCGCAAACGCCGCCGGTCTGGCTGGATATTGAGATCACCACCGACGAATACCTGCATGATATGCAGCGCAAGATTCAGGCGCTGACCGAAACGTTGCCCGTGGAAGTGCTGCTGGTGCGTCGCAGTCGCGAACAGCGCGAACGTATGCTAAGCAACGAACGACGGGAGACGCTGAGCGAGCTGAGCGTTGACGAGGTGTTTACCCGCCGTCTGGCCCTGGAGGCACTCGACGATCCTCAGCGCCAGCGTCTGATCTCGCTGTTTCACACCACCTTACAGACGCTGTCCGGGGAGGATGACGCATGAAGATTCTCAGTCTGCGCCTGAAAAATCTCAACTCGCTGAAAGGGGAATGGAAGGTAGATTTTACTGCTGAACCCTTCGCCAGTAACGGTCTGTTCGCCATCACCGGCCCCACGGGCGCCGGAAAAACGACGCTGCTGGACGCCGTCTGTCTGGCGCTCTACCACGAGACGCCGCGGCTGAATACTGTTTCACAGTCGCAAAACGATCTGATGACCCGCGACACCGCTGAATGTCTGGCGGAAGTGGAATTTGAGGTAAAAGGCGAAGCCTACCGCGCATTCTGGAGCCAGAACCGCGCCCGCAACCAGCCTGACGGCAATTTACAAGCGCCGCGCGTGGAGCTGGCGCGCTGCGCCGACGGGAAAATTCTTGCCGATAAGGTGAAAGATAAGCTTGAGATGACCGCCGACCTGACCGGTCTGGACTACGGACGCTTTACCCGCTCAATGCTGCTCTCTCAGGGACAATTCGCCGCCTTCCTCAATGCTAAACCGAAGGAGCGCGCAGAACTGCTGGAGGAGCTGACCGGGACGGAAATCTACGGGCAAATTTCGGCGAAGGTGTTTGATCAACACAAAACCGCGCGGGCCGATCTGGAGAAACTTCAGGCGCAGGCCAGCGGCGTCGCGCTGTTAGCGCCTGAGGCGCGACAGGCGCTGAATGAACGTTTGCAGGCGCTCACTGACGAAGAACAACAGCTTGCCGCGCGGCAGTCAACCCTGCAACAGCACCTGAACTGGCTGACGCGGCAGCACGAACTGCACGCGGAAACACAGCGTCGGCAGCAGGCGCTGGAAACAGCGCAAGCGGCATTACAGCAGGCCCAGCCGCAGCTTGCGCCGCTGAACCTGGCGCAGCCGGCCAGAGCGTTACGCCCACACTGGGAACGTATTCAGGAACAATCCGCTATCCTTTCCCGCACCCGCCAGCAGATTCAAGAAGTAAATGCTCGCTTACAAAGTACGCTTACGCTGCGCAGCCGTATTCGCCGCTATGCGCAACAGCAGTCCGCGACGCTGGTAAACGCTCAGCAAACGCTGACGGCTTGGCTTAGCGAACACGATCGCTTCCGCATGTGGAGCAACGAACTGGGCGGCTGGCGGGCGCTGTTTGCCCAGCAGGCCAGCGACGCCGTCCAGCGGGAGAAATGGCGGCAACAGCTGGCGTCAGATACCCGCAAGCGGGAAGCATTGCCGACGCTGACCCTCGCCCTCACGCCAGATGAGGTTACCGCAGCGCTGGCCCAGCATGCGCGACAGCGCCCGACTCGCCAGCGCCTGCTGGCGCTGCATGGTCAGCTCGCCCCCAACATTAAGCGTCTGGAGCAGCTTAAAACGCTGATTGCGCAGAATACGCGCACGCTGGCGGAGCAAACCGCGCAACTGGACGCCAGGCGCCAGCAGTATAAAGAGAAAAACCAGCATTACCTCGACGTCAAAACCCTCTGTGAACAGGAAGCGCGAATTAAAGATCTCGAAAGCCAGCGCGCGCTGTTGCAGTCCGGACAGCCCTGTCCGCTTTGCGGCTCGACCACGCATCCGGCGGTAGCGGCCTATCAGGCACTCGAACTCAGCGTCAATCAGGCGCGACGTGACGCGCTGGAAAAAGAGGTCAACGCGCTGGCGGAACAAGGCGCCACGCTGCGCGGGCAGTGCGACGCCCTGAAGCAACAGGTGCAGCGCGACGAGAACGAAGCGCAGGCGCTGGCGAAAGATGAGCAAGCGCTCACTGTTGAATGGCAGGCATTAATTCGCGATCTCAACATCACGCTGCAGCCACAGGATGATATTCAACCCTGGCTAACGGCGCAGGACGATCATGAAAAACAGCTTTACCAGCTCAGCCAACGCCATGATCTGGACGCGCAACTCGTCGCGCATCAACAGCAGATCACGCAGTTTAGTCAGCAGATTAACCAGCGTCAGGCGACGCTGACCGCGCAACTCAGTCGCTACGCACTCTCCCTGCCGGAAGAGGGGCACGAAGAGGCGTGGCTACACGCACGCGCCGCGGAGGCGCAGACGTGGCAACAAAAGCAGACCGAGCTTAACGAACTGCAGGCGCGTATCGCGCAGTTGACCCCACTACTCGAGACCCTGCCCCCAGCCGAGGCGGATTCAGAAGATCCTGCGCCGGTTTCGCTGGACCACTGGCGTCAGGTGCACGACGACTGTCTGTCGCTGCAAAGCCAGTTGCAAACATTAGAGCAACAGGCGGTGAACGAGAATCAGCGCGCCAGCGAAGCCCAAACGCAGTTTACGGCGGCGCTGGAAAGCAGCATGTTTGCCGACCAGGCGGCGTTTCTCGCCGCGTTGCTGGATGAGGAGACCCTTGCGCGCCTTGAGCAACTCAGGCAGTCGCTGGAAAACCAGTTGCAGCAGGCCCGCACGTTAGCGGCACAGTCCACGCAGGCACTGGCGACGCATCAGCAACAGCCGCCTGCCGGTCTGGATCCCACCTTATCGATTGCGCAGATCCAGGCGGATGCCGCGCAGCTCAACGGCCAGCTACGCGAAAACGCCACCCGGCAGGGAGAGATTCGCCAGCAGCTGAAGCAGGACGCCGACAATCGACAACAACAGCAAAGCCTGATGCAGGCGATCGCCAGCGCCAGCCAGCAGGTTGAGGACTGGGGCTATCTGAACGCGCTTATTGGCTCAAAAGAGGGTGATAAGTTCCGTAAATTCGCTCAGGGCCTGACGCTGGATAATCTGGTCTGGCTGGCGAATAACCAGCTCACGCGTTTGCATGGTCGCTATTTGCTTTCGCGAAAAGCCAGCGACGCTCTGGAGCTGGAGGTGGTGGATACCTGGCAGGCGGACGCCGTGCGGGATACCCGCACCCTTTCCGGCGGCGAGAGTTTCCTCGTCAGCCTCGCGCTGGCACTGGCGCTTTCGGATCTAGTGAGCCACAAAACGCGTATTGATTCGCTGTTTCTCGATGAAGGTTTCGGCACCCTTGATAGCGAAACGCTGGACACCGCGCTGGATGCGCTGGATGCGCTGAACGCCAGCGGCAAGACCATCGGCGTGATTAGCCATGTGGAGGCGATGAAAGAGCGGATCCCGGTGCAAATTAAGGTGAAGAAAATCAACGGGCTCGGTTATAGCAAACTTGACCCCCTGTTTGCGGTGAGGAAGTGAATGGCATGCCGGGTGGCGTTTCGCTTATCCGGCCTGCTCAACAGTCACGCCGCCATCCGGCAAAGACCGATGCGTTAGCACGATCGTCAATACTCAGAGACGAATAAGGAATGGCATTCCGCCCGACTTAACCGCAAGCTATGACGCGATTGGCTGCGGCAATGCGCAGCCGCTGCGCTTAACCCGCGCACAATAATGGCAGGTGGTATGAACAAGGTTATTTTTTCTTTAGCGCTCGGGACGTTTGGGCTGGGCATGGCCGAATTCGGCATCATGGGGGTATTAACGGAATTAGCCCGCGACGTTGGCATTTCGATTCCCGCCGCCGGACATATGATCTCGTACTACGCGTTTGGCGTGGTGCTGGGCGCCCCCATTATCGCCCTTTTTTCCAGTCGCTTTTCGCTCAAGCATATTCTGCTGTTTCTGGTGACCCTGTGCGTCATCGGCAACGCGATATTTACCCTCTCCTCTTCTTACGCCATGCTGGCGGTCGGCAGGCTGGTCTCCGGCTTTCCGCACGGCGCTTTCTTTGGCGTGGGCGCGATAATTCTGTCTAAACTCGTCCGGCCGGGAAAAGTCACCGCCGCCGTGGCGGGGATGGTGGCCGGAATGACCGTCGCAAATCTGGTTGGCATCCCGCTCGGGACGTTTCTCAGCCATGAATTCAGCTGGCGCTATACCTTTTTGCTGATCGCCGTGTTTAACGTTGCGGTGATGGTCTCGATCGGTTTCTGGGTGCCTGATCTGCATGATGAAGCGAAAGGAAAGCTGCGTGAACAGTTTCATTTCCTGAAAAGCCCCGCGCCATGGCTGATATTTTCCGCCACCCTGTTCGGCAATGCCGGGGTTTTCGCCTGGTTCAGCTATATCAAACCGTACATGATTTACGTTTCCGGCTTCAGCGAGACGGTCATGACTTTCATCATGATGCTGGTCGGGCTGGGGATGGTACTGGGCAACCTGCTTAGCGGACGGTTATCGGGTCGCTTTTCTCCGCTTCGGATCGCGGCGACAACCGACTTTGTCATCGTCCTGTGTCTGCTGCTGCTCTTTTACGTGGGCGGGATAAAAGTCGCGTCGCTGACGTTTGCGTTTATCTGCTGCGCCGGACTGTTTGCCCTTTCCGCGCCGCTGCAGATCCTGCTGCTGGAAAATGCCAAAGGCGGCGAACTGCTGGGCGCGGCAGGGGGGCAAATCGCCTTTAATCTCGGGAGCGCTATTGGCGCATACTGCGGCGGAATGATGCTGACGCTGGGTTTTGCCTATCACTATGTGGCGCTGCCCGCCGCCCTGCTGTCGTTTACAGCAATGGCGTCATTGTTGACGTATGGACGCGTTAAGCGCCGACAGCACCCGGTGTTACCGGTGGCCGGAGGGCGCTGACGCGCGTCCGGCCTACACGTCCTGCCCGCAGGAATATTACCCTTGCGGCCACAGCCACGCGGCGCCGCGCACGCCGCTGGAGTCGCCGTGTAGCGCTTTACGGATTGGCGTTTCACACTCACCGCCAAAGACAAACTGTTTGATAAGCGTCGGAACGGTTTTATACAAACGATCGACATTGCTCATCCCGCCGCCCAGCACGATCGCATCCGGATCGAGTATGTTCACTACATGGGCAAGCGATTTCGCCAGCCGCAGCTCATAGCGGCTTAACGCCAGCTCGGCCACCGGATCCTGCGCCGCCACACGCTGCATGATGTCGCTACCCTGCAGCGGATGCCCGCTCAGGCGGTGGTAATCGGTCGCGAAGCCGGTGCCGGAGATAAACGTTTCAATACACCCCTGTTTGCCACAATAGCAGGGCACCTCCTCGCGATAGCGAAGCTCATCTTCATCCATCCACGGCAATGGATTATGCCCCCACTCGCCCGCCGTACCGTTCCCTCCGATGTTCGCCCGTCCGTTCAGCGCAACGCCTGCGCCGCAGCCGGTACCAATAATCACCGCAAACACCGTTTGCGCTCCGGCAGCCGCGCCGTCGACCGCTTCAGAAACCGCCAGACAGTTTGCGTCATTCGCCAGGCGCACCTCACGCTGCAAACGCGCGCACAGATCGTGGTCGAATGGCTGTCCGTTAAGCCAGGTCGAATTGGCGTTTTTCACCACCCCGGTGTAGGGCGACAGGGAACCGGGAATGCCTATTCCGACCGTTCCCGTCTGCCCGGTAGCGCGTTCGGCCATGGCGACCAACGTCGCAATAGTCTCAATAGTTTGCTGATAATCCTCACGCGGCGTCGGCAGTCGATGGCGGAACAATTGCTCCCCCGCCTCGCCGAGCGCAATCACTTCCGTTTTGGTACCGCCAAGGTCAATACCTATACGCACAGGCCACTCCTTATTTTTTTCGGCAATATCAATAGCGTAGAGTCGGGCTTTCGCTTAAGCAATGCAAGGCCGCCGACAATTCGCTACTATACGCGCTGGATTTAACGACAAGGCCGTGGAAATTATCATGCTGTGGTTCAAAAATTTAATGGTTTACCGTCTTAGCCGCGATATTTCGTTGCGCGCTGAAGAGATGGAAAAACAGCTAGCCTCAATGACGTTTACCCCTTGCGGTAGCCAGGATATGGCCAAAATGGGCTGGGTGCCGCCAATGGGATCGCACAGCGATGCACTGACGCATGCCCACAACGGCCAGATCCTGATTTGCGCGCGTAAAGAAGAGAAGATCCTGCCTTCGCCGGTCATCAAACAGGCGCTGGAAGCGAAGATCGCCAAACTGGAAGCCGAGCAAGCGCGTAAGCTGAAAAAAACGGAAAAAGATTCGCTGAAGGATGAAGTGCTGCATTCTCTGTTGCCGCGCGCCTTCAGTCGCTTCAGCCAGACAATGATGTGGATCGACACGGTTAACGGGCTGATCATGGTGGACTGCGCCAGCGCCAAAAAAGCGGAAGATACGCTGGCGCTGCTGCGTAAATGCCTCGGTTCGCTGCCGGTGGTTCCGCTGGCGCTGGAAAATCCGATCGAATTGACGCTCACTGAATGGGTGCGTTCCGGCACCGTGGCTCAGGGCTTCCAGTTGCTGGACGAAGCCGAACTGAAAGCGATGCTGGAAAATGGCGGCGTGATCCGGGCGAAAAAACAGGATCTGGTGAGCGACGAAATCGCGGTGCACATTGAAGCCGGTAAAGTGGTAACTAAGCTGGCCCTCGACTGGCAGCAGCGCATTCAGTTTATGGTTTGCGATGACGGTTCGATTAAGCGTCTGAAATTCAGCGACGAACTGCGCGATCAAAACGAAGATATCGATCGGGAAGATTTCGCCCAGCGTTTCGACGCTGACTTTATCCTGATGACCGGAGAGCTGGCGGCGTTGATCCAGAATCTGGTGGAAGGCCTGGGTGGAGAAGCCCAGCGCTAAAGCGCGGTTGCTGCGCAAGGAAAGGCCGGACAAGACGCTTTTGTGTCGCTATCCGGCCTTTCTCGTTTACAGATAGCGGCAAAGGTAGGAGGTCGGCTCCGCCACCTGCAAATGGAACTCACTGTGGCCAGGGACGTTAAATACCTCGCCGGCGGCATACACTTTCCATTCGGTTGCGCCCGGCAACAGGACATTCAACGCGCCGCTCACTACCGTCATTTCTTCCGGCTCTGCGGTACCAAACGTGTATTCCCCTTCCAGCATCACGCCAACGCTGGCGCGGCCAGTGCTGCTGCTGGTAAAGCCGATCGATTTCACTTTGCCGGAAAAGTATTCGTTACTTTGAAGCATAAACTGACCCTGTCTGGTGATTAAATTCACTCCCAATATAGGGTCCTGACCTTTCGCCTGTCACGCAAAATTAAACCAGCAATTCAGAAGCCAGCCGTGCAATCAATACATTAGAGAGCAAGACCGGCACATCCAACGACTTTTGCAGCACATCGCGGTGACGCTGATGAAATCCCAGGCAGTCCAGCATAATCACATCCGCGCCCTGCTCAAGCAGCGCTTTGCCGGCGTCGATCAACTGCTGGACGCTGCCATGCACCGGATTCGCCAGTGAATAAACCGGCGGCGACGCCAGCACCTGCCACTTTTCCGCCTGGGCAGACATAAGCTCCTCGACCGGCACGATAACGCCCACCTGATGTCCGTCAACGATAGAGGCCACCAGCGGCGGGATAATACGTCGCGGCTCCAGCAGAATACTGTTACGGGCGGTCATACTTCTGATGCTCGCGGTGCTCATCAAAAGAATAATGTCGTAACCCTGGTTATCCAGCACCTCAATAACGCTTTGCAGGTCGCGTTCGACTTTTTGTTTAGAGACATGGGCCGGTTGATTATCGCTAAGCAGGGTTAAGAGCGGTGCTTCTCCTGCGTCAATTTTATAATCCGTGAGCACATCTTCACGGTTCATTTTTCCAAGCAGGCTGTGATGGGTAATGTGCTGTTCGTCGATGTACTCCGTCAGGAGCGGCAGGATTTCGCTCGTGGGTACAACGCCGATAGTGAGAATTGCCAACGACGCGCTCATTTTTGCCACCTTTTTATATTTCGTCGTTTATTTGCGAACAAATGCTCTACGCCACTGCCGACATTTGCCTGATGCAAATTCAAATGCAAAAAAGCGTAGCAGGAGATGGGCAAAGTATTATGTAAAGATTCCAGATGATTCCAGTAAAATATTGTTATCGTTTAATGTTCGTTTTTTGAAACAAAATGTCATCTGCGAAATATGTGATGCAGCTTCGGTTTAGGGATAACTCAGAATCCATTCCGAGTCGCTTGTGGCGTCAGCTTTTTTCAGGATCTTCGTAACGCTTTTTCGCATCCATCGCTTCTTGCGCCGTCGGATGCTCGCTGATTAACGAGTCGGGTTTCGGGTGATCGGCACGCAACTGATACCAGGTCACGGTCTGACCCGGTGCGCCTTTCTCAATGGTGACAATATACGCTTCCCGTGGATAAGGAGGTCTGGTCGGCATGGCTCTTCCTTTTTGTCAGAATGAACCTTAAGTATAGACGCCGCCTTGTTTACGCTGCGTAACCTGCGCCAGCGCGCCCCGAATTTCAGAAATCACCTGGTCGGGCGCGTTTGACGCATCAATGATGAAATGGGCCGCCTGGCGATATAATATGTCGCGCTGGGCAAGCACCTCTCGCACCTCTTCACTGAGCGGTTTGCCGGTTAGCGCCGGGCGCAGTTCTTCTTCAGGCGACGCTTCCAGGCGTCCCACCAGCGTGGACACCGGCGCGCTTAAATAAACGACAATGCCGTTTTCGCGCATGAAGTGACGATTGTATTCCGTCAGAATAATGCCGCCGCCCGTAGCCACGACCGTCGCAGGGGCAGTGACCGCTTCCAGCGCGGCGGTTTCCCGGGCGCGAAACCCAGGCCAGCCTTCCCGTTCAACGATCTCCGCCACTGTCATTTGCATCTGCGACTGTAGCCATTGGTCGGTATCGACAAAGCGGCAGTTAATTGCCGACGCCAGCGCCATGCCAACCGTTGTCTTTCCACATCCACGCGGACCCACAAGATAAAGCGGTTGCGTCATACCGGGAATTCCCCAAAAAGCCGCGACGTTGCGGAATAAAATGTCGTGAAAGTAATAATCATACCACCCAATGCGTAGACAGCCCAAAGTGTAAACATTAATTTCCACCTCGAACTAAAAATAACAATATATCCCTACTATAACAAGAAACAGTGCTGAGAAAACTGTAAAAAATAAATTACATCATCCTTTTCAGCGCTGAGCTTCCCGCCACCACTTCTCCAGCTCAGCCGCGAAGTGCTGGCGGTCACGCGGCGAGAGGCTGTCCGGCCCGCCGGTCTGGATGCCGCTGGCGCGGAGGGTATCCATAAAGTCGCGCATGGTCAGACGCTCGCGGATCGTCGACTCGGTGTAACGCTCCCCGCGCGGGTTGAGCGCTGCGGCGCCTTTCGCCAGCACTTCCGATGCCAGCGGAATATCCGCGGTGATCACCAGATCGCCTGCTGCGCACTGGCGCACGATTTCGTTATCCGCCACATCAAAACCGGCGGGCACGCGCAGCGTGCGGATAAACGGCGATGGTGGAACGCGCAGAGTCTGGTTCGCCACCAGGATCAACGTCTGTTGCATTCGCCCGGCGGCGCGAAAAAGGATCTCTTTAATTACGTTCGGACACGCATCCGCATCAACCCAAATCGTCATACTGTTTCCCGTTAAGAGGCAATTTTCTATTGTCGCGTGCTTTTGCCCTGCGGCAAAGTGCTGTTTGCCCTTCATGGCTCTTTCATAACGCGTTAAGCTAGGCTTTATCAGTCAAAACAACAATTATCACGCATAGGGAGTGACGAGATGGATAAGAAAATCGGTTTTATCGGCTGCGGTAATATGGGTAAAGCGATCCTCGGCGGCCTGATTGCCAGCGGTCAGGTGCTCCCCGGCCAGATTTGGGTTTACACGCCTTCCCCTGAAAAAGTCGCCGCGCTGCGCGACCAGTACGGCATTAACGCTGCGCAATCCGCCCAGGAAGTGGCGCAGATCGCTGATATTGTTTTTGGCGCCGTGAAGCCCGGCATCATGATCAAAGTGCTGAGCGATATCACCTCCAGCCTGAATAAAGAATCGCTGGTGGTGTCGATTGCCGCGGGCGTTACGCTGGACCAGTTGGCTCGCGCGCTGGGACATGACCGTAAAATTGTTCGTGCGATGCCAAACACGCCGTCGCTGGTCAATGCCGGGATGACCTCCATTACGCCAAATGCGCTGGTGACGCCTGAAGATACTGCTGACGTACTGAACATTTTCCGCTGCTTTGGCGAGGCGGAGGTCATTGCTGAGTCGATGATTCATCCGGTTGTCGGGGTCAGCGGCTCCGCGCCTGCCTATGTCTTTATGTTTATCGAAGCGATGGCCGATGCCGCCGTGCTGGGTGGAATGCCGCGCGCCCAGGCCTATAAATTTGCCGCCCAGGCGGTGATGGGTTCCGCAAAGATGGTACTGGAAACCGGTGAGCATCCGGGGGCGTTGAAAGATATGGTCTGCTCGCCGGGCGGTACCACCATCGAAGCGGTACGCGTCCTCGAAGAGCGCGGGTTCCGGGCTGCGGTGATCGAAGCGATGGCGAAGTGTATGGAAAAATCAGAGAAGCTCAGCAAGTCCTGAGCAGGCAACCGGACGTTACGCCGCCACTTCGGTGCGGTTACGTCCGGCGTGCTTTGCTTTATAGAGCGCCAGATCGGCGGACTTCAGCCATTCGCGATAATGGCTAAACTGCGGTGTCAGCGGAGCAACGCCAACGCTGATATGCACCATCACCTGCGGAGCGCAGGGCAGACGTAATGCGCGAAGTCCTTCGTGAACCCGCGACATCGCCGCAATGGCATTGCCGGCTGGCGTCCCATGCATAATGACCGCAAACTCATCGCCGCCAAAGCGGCCTATCAGGTCGCTGCTACGCAGGGTCATCCGTAGCTGTCGGGTCAGCGCCTGAATGGCCTCATCGCCGACGTCGTGTCCCCAGGTGTCATTAATTCCCTTGAAATGGTCGATATCAATGATCAGGAGCGTGCAGTCGCAATGCTGCCGGCGACAGCGTTCAAACTCCGCGCGCAGTAGCATCTCCCAGTGGCGCCGGTTAAAGACCCCTGTCATCCCGTCATGGGTGCTCATGATCTTTAGTCGTCGCTTATGCTCCGCCAGCGTTGTCGCGGTCTGGTAACTTACCCAGGCAAATAAAAGCGGATAGAGGATGATAATAGGCAGCGTTAGTCCCCCTTCAAGCGGCGTGCTGGAAAACGACACCACACCGCCGGTCAGTTGCAGTGTCAGCAAGGTGGCTAATGTCATCAGCACCGTTCCGGCGAAAAACAACCGCGAACCGCCCGCGCCCATCAGATTCATCCCCATCATCATCAATAGCGCGCAGGAAGGCAGCGCGTTAACGCCAGTCAGCCCAATCCACACGCCAGCGAAGATCGCATCTATTTTGAAATTGCTGAACTCGCGATGCAGCGGATCGCTTGCCCTGCTGGCAATCTGCCAGGCCAGATGCGGCCAGACGAACGCCCAGCCAACCAGCGCTAACCACCAGCCCCCTGCTACCGGCTGGCTGACCAGGGTTGCCGCAAGGGGGAAGAACATTCCGCCCAGCGCCACCGCGCGCGGCAGCCTGACGCGCCGGGCGAATCGCAGTCCGGAGCGCTGAAGATCGTGCTGCAAAGAGATGTAACCGCCCTCATCCGGCGCGATGTGATTTTTGTAAAAATTATCGTCATTCATTATTTTTTGGGAACATTTAGAAATAATTTCCCAAATTATAGAGACGAGCGTGGCGGGGAAAGTATGAGATTTCGGGTGAGCGATGTCATCGGCTCACCCGTTAGCACTACGCGCTTAGGCCGCTTTCTTCAGGCAGGCGCTCATAAACTTACTGCGATCGTCACCTTTCAGCGACTGCTGTGTCGCCTGAGAATTGCACTCACGCATTTTCTGCTGCTGCGGCGTCAGGCTTTTCTCATTAGGATCGGATTGACTGTTTTTAAGGCAATTACTCATGTACGTCTTGCGGGCATCCCCTTTTAGCGCCTGCGCTGTCGCCTGCTGATTACAAGTGGTCATACGCTGTTGTTGTGGGGTGAGTGTTTTCTCGGCAGCACCGACTGTCGTTAAAAAGACCAGACCAAATAATAGCGTTACCAGTAATGTTATTTTCATAGCACCATCCTTTTTTGAACCAGGACACAGTCGAGCGTTTCGCGAAATGCCTTGCCATGCCGGATGGCGACGATCCGCGAACCTGATTTCGTACTGATGTCATTAAGTCTGGTCGCTAACCTCAAAAAAGCCACCCGACAGCAGTTATTTCGTCATGACGCCATAGCGTCATGACGGGAATTTCAACGCGTCCGGCTGGAATGAACATCAGCGGTAACAACGCAAGGGTTTTACCGCTTCGCTTCATTTTATATTCTCCATGTAAAATACTCACTTACCCTAAATAACAGACCTTGCAGGAAAGCGACAAATGAATGAATCCCGCTGAGCGTAGAAAACACATTGAGTTATATGCGCCAACGCTACAACACACTTTTAACGGATGTCTTCAGGGTAAAATAATAAAAACAAAGCGACTATAACGTTATGTCGTGACAGGTTTATGACAACGTGTTCTGGCTTATAGCCAAAACACATTCGCGTTGCCGGACAGGACAAAAGCGCCCTAGTCAATTTCCGCCAACGCGTCTGTCACGAAGAATAACGTTAGTAACGAGGGTGTTTCAGGAGTTTTTGGACATACTGGCGCAGCAGTTCTTTATCGTCATCAGAAATGCTGGCATCCGGCTTTACCCCGTCAAGAGCCCCTTCCACCTGTTGAATCAGGATATCCTGCTCTTTTTTCGCCATATTACGCAGCATCGCCGTGACGATAATCTCTAACGCCTCTACCTGAGCAACCAGTTCCTTCGATTCTTCTTCTTTCTGGGCAAGCTTAAGCAACAACTCAGCAATGAGATTTTTCATGACTGTATTCCCTTAACTAAAGAAGCCTGACGTTATCATTGTGAACTCATGCTGCCTAGAGGTGAAGGGTATTATTTTTAAAAGAAAGAAATGACTTTGCGTAAATAATCACAAATTAACGATAGCGAAACGTTTCTCGCCAGCAGTGAGGAAGACTGAAATTAAAGAAAGCAAATAAATAATCACCTCCAGCCATAATCTAAAGTTATGATAAAAATGCATGGATTTAACTTAAGTCACTTTCTTTTATTAATTCAACCCGTTGTACGACCTTTTTCCCGCTGGCGTAACGTCAGCAATAACTGAACAATGTTGATTAGCACAATGACCGCGGTGGCAATAAATACCCAGCGGAAACCGGCCATTGCCGAGACCGTCGCGCCCATTAACGGCCCCGCAACGTTGCCAAGATACATAAACGACTGATTATAACCAAAAATACGTCCGGTAATTTGCTCACTGGAGTATTTCACCAGCAGCGTTTGCACCGCAGGCAGCATCGCGCCATCGGCAAACCCGAGCAGAAAACGCAGTACGCCAAGCTGAAAAGGCGTAGTGACCCATGACATAGCGAAAAACAACACCACCGCACAGATAAGCGTCGCCATTAAAATGCGCTCCGTGCCGATCCGATCGCCCAGCTTTCCCAGTCGCGGCGCAGAGATGAGTGCGGAAATACCCGGCACCGAGGCAATGAATCCGCTCAGAAAAGCGATGTTATTGCTGTCCGGCGCCATCGACTTAATAAACAACGCCAGAATCGGACTAATGGAGCCATTGCACAGTTGAATGACCAGCGTGGTGAAAAACAGGCTAATAACTAACGCCGGGTACGGGAGCGAAGCAAAAACCGCCCTGCCGCTCAGACGTTCACTCTTTTTCAGTGTCGGACGCACGCCTTCTTTGATTAAAAAGAAGGTCACCAGAAAGCTCACCATCAACAGCATTGCGGTAATAAAAAAGACGGCTCGTAGCCCGACATGGTCGGCAATAAAGCCGCCCATCAGCGGGCCGCCAATCACGCCGCTAATTTGCGCGGTCGCCAGCGTACTGAGCGCCCATCCGCTTCGTTCGCGCGGAACCTGCGACGCGACCAGCGCCATCGCATTAGGAATATAGCCGGAGGTGAGCCCCATAATGCCGCGCAGCAAAAACAGCTGCCAGACGTTTGTGGCAAATGCCTGTAGCAGAATCGCTATCGCCATGCCTAAGGAGGCGCGCAGCAGCATCAGCTTACGGCCCTTGCGATCGGCGAGACTGCCCCAGAGGGGCGAGACAATGGCGGAGATAAGAAAGGTGATACTGAAAGTCAGACCAGACCACATCGAGAGCGCTTCGTGGGAGGAAACCCCTAACTGTGAAATATACAACGGCAAGAACGGCAGGATTTGACTGATTGCCAGACCGGTGAAAAAGCAGCCGAACCAGACGGAAATGAGGTTAACTTTCCAGGATTCCATAAATACTCGTTGTGATAACGTACTGAAAACGCAGCACAGTTTAGCAATAATGCAGCCGCGGAATGGTTCAAGAGATGCGATGGGTCTGAGTTTGCTATTTTATCTTCCCGTTCATCAGATTTGTGAAACAAATCACATAAATGCCCCCCCACATATAGCGCGTTATGCTTAACGACAAAGGCCGTATCCGTGCATGCCGAGGTGAAAATGGTTAGCGTGCGCGGCGTTATACTCCGGACCTAACCCGTTACCAAAGTACTGACAGCTCGCGCTGAGCATCGCGCGCAGCCAGGGGGCGCTTTCATCCTGCTTCCAGCCGCGCAGCACGCTTATGTTTCGCCCGTCGGCAAGGCGAAAGCCGCTGATATCCAGCGCCTGCGCGCTGGCGTGTTCGCTACGGCGCGCGTCGGGACGATGGTAGATATTGCGGCAGGCGAAGCTGCCCAGGTGATCGATACGCGTCAGCCTGCTGGCCATAAACTGCTCGGTTAACGGCCGCGCCTGCTGTTCAACAAACAGCGCTGCGCTGAGCGCCAGCGGGCAGGAAGCGAGAAAGCTGCTGCTCAGTTTGACCGCGCCGAAATCCCTGACGCGCACCACGTCGGTTAACGGACAGTCGCCCGCACTGTCGGCCACCGGCTGCGAGGAGATCAGCTTTCGCTGGTTCGCCTGTTGCAGCAATGTCTGACATTGATCTTTCGTCAGCCGCTGAAGCTTGAATTTGGTCAGCCAGTTGGGCGGATCGGTCAGCCCGAGCGGCGTAAAGGGATTGTAATATGACGGCAGATACCGGTACCCCACGCCCCCCGCCACGCCCAAGAGAATAATAAACAGCCAGCCTTTACCTTTCACGCCCCCTCCTTTGCGTTTCTGCTTAACATTATGGCAGAAGCCCGCGAATCCCTCGTTTTGTCGTGGTAATGTATACGCTTTGCGTTCGATGGAATGGGTTTTAAGATGGCAAAATTGCGGGTAGGAATCGTATTTGGTGGGAAATCAGCGGAACATGAAGTGTCATTGCAATCGGCAAAAAATATTGTCGATGCCATCGACAAGACCCGCTTTGACGTTGTGCTTTTAGGCATTGATAAACAAGGGCAGTGGCACGTCAGCGATGCCGAAAATTACCTGCTCAACGCCGACAATCCGGCGCGCATTGCGCTGCGCCCTTCCACCACCAGCCTCGCGCAGGTGCCGGGTAAACATGAGCAGCAGCTGATTGACGCGCAAACCGCGCAGCCGTTGCCGACAGTTGACGTAATTTTCCCGATCGTTCACGGCACGCTGGGCGAAGACGGCTCATTGCAGGGCATGCTGCGGGTGGCGAATTTGCCGTTTGTCGGTTCCGACGTGCTGGGCTCCGCGGCATGTATGGATAAAGACGTCACCAAGCGTCTGCTGCGTGATGCCGGGCTGAATATCGCGCCCTTTATCACCCTCACCCGTGCCAACCGTCACGCTATCAGCTTTGCCGACGTAGAAGCGCGTCTTGGTCTGCCGCTTTTCGTGAAGCCTGCCAACCAGGGCTCATCCGTGGGCGTCAGTAAAGTCACCAGTGAAGCGCAGTATGCGCAGGCGATTGAACTGGCGTTCGGATTCGATCACAAAGTGGTGGTGGAACAGGGGATCAAGGGTCGCGAGATCGAATGCGCGGTCCTCGGCAACGATCATCCGCAAGCGAGCACCTGCGGCGAGATCGTGCTGAACAGCGATTTCTATGCCTACGACACCAAATACATTGACGACAACGGCGCGAAGGTTGTGGTGCCTGCGGCGATCGCGCCTGAGGTTAACGACAAGATCCGTGATATCGCGATCCAGGCTTACCAGACGCTGGGCTGCGCCGGTATGGCGCGGGTGGATGTCTTTTTAACGGCGGATAACGAGGTGGTGATCAATGAGATCAACACCCTGCCGGGATTCACCAATATCAGTATGTATCCGAAACTGTGGCAGGCCAGTGGGTTAGGCTACACCGACCTGATCACCCGGTTAATCGAGCTGGCGCTGGAGCGTCACGCGGCGGATAACGCCCTGAAAACGACCATGTAATCTGCGCTTTTGATTGCCCGGTAGCGTCAGGCTTACCGGGCGCTCAAATGCGCATTATTTGACTGACGCAGCGTCGTCATCTTCCACACGACGACGAATAATCAGCCCCGCCAGCCAGAAGCTCATCACCCAGGTGACTGCGCCCACGGCATAGGTTTGCCAGCCTTTAGCTTCAAATCCCAGCAACCCGACGACACCGTTAAGAATAAAAATAAGCCCGATGGCGAAGGCATAGTAATGCCAGTCGCGGCGGATTTTTACAGGCAAATTCATAGCGTCTCCCGCACGAAAAAAAGCATAGTGGCATAGTACTGGAAACCCGTCTGTGCCGTATGCGGAATTTCTTAAATGTTGCAAAATTTAAATTAAGGTAATGTATTTGTGACAAGCGGCAAAAATCTGCATTCCAGGACTCATCCCAGGCTTAATTTACCATCATTCTGATATTGACAAACGCGATGACCTGTCAGACTCACACTACGTTCCTGGCAGATGTCAGGCAGAAAGCAGAAATTCCCGCGGAGGTCATTTATGGCTGATTTCACTCTCTCAAAATCCCTGTTTAATGGGAAACATCGAGAAACCTCCTCTACCCCTGGCAACATCGCGTATGCGGTGTTTGTGCTGTTTTGTTTCTGGGCTGGCGCGCAGATCCTGAACCTGTTGGTTCACGCGCCGGGTGTGTATGAGCATCTGATGCAGGTTCAGGAGACGGGACGTCCGCGCGTCGAAATCGGGCTGGGCGTCGGTACAATATTTGGCCTGGTGCCGTTTCTGGTCGGCAGTCTGATTTTCGGCGTGATTGCCGCCTTCCTGCACTGGCGGCATCGCCATCACTGATCTTTCCTGTCGGGTGGGATTCCCTCACCCGACCCGCTACAGCTTCATACATCTCGCCCGTCGATCGTCTACCCGTTTTGCGAACCACGCCGTCGTCAGATTACGGCTAATCTTGGGACTTTCCAGTTGAATACCCGGCAGCATCTCTCGCGGTAATGCTTTACCCGTTTTCTTCTCGGCGAGAGCGTAGACCCCTTTGTACAGATCCGTCTCTTCGAACGCCAGGCTGTCGCCTTTTTCCAGCTGCCGACGGATAGCGCTTTCACTGAGATCCAGTTTGTTCGCCAGCTTACGCACCGCCAGCTCGGTTTTGCCCGCCGCCTTGCTGCCATACGCGATCAAATCGCCGTCCAGCGCCAGTTTTACGCCGCTGGCTTTGCTGACGGCATTCTGGAAAGCGGCATTGCGGCTGGCATACCATCCGGCATTAAAGTCGGCAAAGCGGAAAATTGGCGCGCTGTAGTTCGCCGGATAATTGAGCAGATGGTAGGTCCCAAACCACAGTCCGCCGCGACGGGTGAAGACTTCCTGACGCACCGTACCCTCCATCGTCCACGGGTAACCGTTGGCGTGCTGCTCGGCGAAAGCGATGCTGACCTGCATCGGACCGCCCGTATGAACCGGATTCAGCGAGCCAAACAGCGTCTGCCCCATCGGCACCATATTGATGAAATCATCAAAAATCGCGCTAAGTTGTTTTTCGGTTTTTACCGTATCAAGGCGATCGCTGTAGCTCTTGCCATTCGGGGAGTTGATTTTAAGCGCGGTATGCACCAGAAAAAGCGGAATATGCATGCGCCCGGCGCGGCGGTCAATCTCCTGCCAGGCGATTTTGCTCAGCCCCGGCACGGTGGGATCGGCTGTATAGTTAGACTCCTGCTGTGCGACCGCCAGCACCGAACAGACGTTTTCCTCCGTCGGGGCGATCTTCTGGCTCTCAAAGGTTTTCGCCAGGTCTTTGGCCCAGCTATCGCGGTCTTTGACGCTGGCTGGCATTTTCTGGCGCACCACGCTCGCGACGTCGACGGCTTTCTCCCCTTTTTTTAGCGGCTGCGCCGTCTGGGTACTGCATCCAACAAGGACCAGCCCGGTCAGTAATGACAAAGGGGAAAAACGAGACGCCGCCGACATAATGCTTCCTTATATTAACCAAGAGTGTGGGTGACAGCCTGAATATCGTTGTCGTCCAGTTCGCGCTCAAAGCTACGCAGACGTTTGTAGATAGACATCAGCTCCACCAGCGTGGTCCATGAGTTTATCAGATACTGAAAAGCCCCACGTACCTGGCTAAACACATTGGTGATTTGCGTCATCAGGCCGAGCGTAATCGTACCGGCAACGATCGACGGAAACAGCAGGAACAAGCCGAAAACGTTATCCACCTGCAGGTACAAAATGCGGGCGATATTAAAATACATGTAGTGGAAATAGAGACGGAAATAGTTCTGGCGCACCGCGTTGAACAATTCACGAACCGTTGGCGGCGTGGCGCGGTTGGCGTCGTCTTCGCCATACACCAGCTCTTTACGATAAGCCGCTTCGACGCGCTGATTTTTGAACTCCAGCCCCGGCAGCTTGATCCCAACCACCGCCAGCAAACCGGTGCCCATCAGCGACCAGATAATCGCGGCAATCACCAGACCGTAAGGCACATGGCCGACGATCGGCAGTTCTGGTACGTGTGGAGAAAGCGCAATCAGCACCGGCAGAAAAGCGATTAAGGTCATAATCGCCTTAATAAAGCTCACGCCCATGCTTTCCAGCGTGGAGGCAAAACGCATGGTATCTTCCTGCACACGCTGGGCGGCGCCTTCGATATGACGCAAATGCTGCCACTGCGCCATGTAGTATTCGTTCATCGCCGTACGCCAACGGAACACATAGTGGCTGACGAAAAAATTGTTCAACACGCTTATCACCACAGCAATCAGCGCGATCCCCAGAAAGATACCTAACTCATTGTAGAATTGCGCCATTGTGACAGTATGAGGAGCGCTAAGCGCTTTCTGAATCAGATCGTAAAAGGGCGCATACCAGGCATTGACGGCCACCCCAACTTCAACCAGAAACCAGGTCACAAAGACAATCAGCGAGGTGCCGAGAATCGACCAGTACTGCCAGCGGTGCGGGCTGTAGATAAACCAGAACAGGGCAAATACCCCCACGCAAAGCACGTAATAAGCATAAAAGATCAGGTAGTTCAAAGACCAGAAACGCGCGGCGCTAATGGGCACGTCGTCCGTTGCGCCGGTGAAATGCGCAACCCAGTCTCCCCCACCCGCCTGCCAGAAAATGACGGCAGCGACTGCCCAAATAAACGCCGAGAGAAAAAAGGGTCCCGGCTTCGGGAAAAATGACTTGAACATAATGCTCTCCTGCTAACTTCTTATCGTTATGACAACGGCTGTGCTGAAGAAAGTAAAAACGTCACACCAGCGAAACCGCCATTGTGACCAGAATGGCGGCGCTTAGTTCGTCTGCCATTGCTGAAATATTGTTTCGACGGATTACAGCCTCCCGCACAAAAACGACGGCTACTATACGCTCAGGATCACAAAAGCGAACTTTCTTTCGCCGCAAAAAACGTGGATTTACTCGTCGTTACGTTTTTATAACTATCCTTGCTTTAATTAGCGCTTTGAAAAAGAACGCGCCGTAGTATAAATACGAACTGTCTTCTTCCTTTTATTCATGCATGGACACCACCGTTGAAACGTAGTCTGCTTTTTTCTGCCGCGCTGTGTGCGGCGTCATTGACCTCAGTCCAGGCGGCGCAGCCTATCGCTGAACCGGTTTTCGCATCTGATATCGTTGAACGTTACGCCAATCATATTTTTTATGGCAGCGGCGCAACGGGGATGGCGCTGGTTGTGATCGACGGCAACCAGCGGGTCTTTCGCAGCTTCGGCGAAACCCGCCCAGGTAATAATGTGCGCCCACAGCTGGACTCGGTTATCCGTATTGCCTCGATAACCAAGCTAATGACCAGTGAAATGCTGGTGAAGCTGCTCGACCAGGGCACAGTCAGGCTGGACGATCCGCTGAGTAAATACGCTCCTCCAGGCGCATATGTTCCGTCGTATCAGGGCAAACCGATTACCCTGGTGAACCTGGCGACGCATACCAGCGCCCTGCCTCGCGAACAGCCTGGCGGCGCGGCGAAACGCCCGGTTTTTGTCTGGCCGACGCGTGAGCAGCGCTGGCACTATCTTTCTAACGCCACGCTTAAAGCCGCGCCGGGTTCGCAGGCGTCATATTCCAATCTGGCGTACGACCTGCTGGCGGATGCGTTGGCTACCGCCGCCGGTAAGCCTTACACCCAACTCTTTGAAGAAAAGATCACCCGGCCTTTGGGCATGAAAGACACGACCTATACGCCGTCCCCCGACCAGTGCAAGCGTCTGATGGTGGCGGAAAAAGGCGCCAGTCCGTGCAATAACACCCTTGCAGCGATTGGCAGCGGCGGCGTCTATTCAACGCCGGGCGATATCATGCGCTGGATGCAGCAGTATCTGTCCTCTGACTTTTACCATCGCAGTCGTCAGGCCGACAGGATGCAGACGCTGATCTATCAGCGTGCGCAACTCACCCGCGTGACGGGCATGGATGTGCCGGGTAAAGCAGATGCGCTTGGCTTAGGCTGGGTATATATGGCGCCGAAAGAGGGCCGTCCGGGCATTATTCAAAAAACCGGCGGCGGTGGTGGATTCATTACCTATATGGCGATGATTCCTCAGCAAAACGTCGGGGCGTTTGTGGTCGTGACGCGCTCACCGCTGACGCGTTTCAAAAATATGAGTGACGGTATTAACGATCTGGTCGTCGAACTGAGCGAAAATAAACCGTTAGTGGTTCCGGCATCCTGATCAGTATTCTGAAGGCAGACGGTTAATTCCCACCAGTTTGCCTTTATTCATTTCGATATAGCCGCCCTTACGTAATGCCGCCAACACTTCCGCTACCACCGAGCGGGATATACGCGTGCGCTGGTGTATATAATTCATGACGCCAACCCGTGCGCGTAATCCTTCCTCCCATTCATTCATTGAAAACAGGGTCGAACGAATTTGTTCATAGGAGTTATTGCCGATCAGTTGCAGATCGCGCAGTTCAAGAATGCGGTTCAGCCACGCCAGCCAGCAAAATGCATCACGCCACAGCTGGCACTCTTCGATAAGAGTCACGGTTTGCGATGAAGGCAGAAAATAACCGGAACAAGTTCCATCAGAGATCAGCTCATACGGCACGTTGTTTTCCATCACGCCGTTAGCAAGGCCCATGATAAAAGGCGCCTGCCCTATGCCGACCAAAATGTGTTCCTGCCGTCTTAATGAAATGATGCCATCAAGGATAACTACGGTGTTATCACGATTCACATCACTGGAATAAAGAGTCTGTTTCTCATTACGGGAAAACTCAAAACGCGTTCCATATTTTGATAAACATGCGTCGAGTCGAGCGAATTCGGTTAATGGTTTACTGACAGGCAACATATTAGCGTTCCTTGCATTAATGCCCGTCAAATCCTTGACGGGCATTGTTTACCAATTTAAATACGCTTACATCTGTTCCACTCGGGAACGATTACCAGGTGTATTTAACGCCGACGTTAGCAGACCAGTCCTGGTCGACATCGCCGCCACCGAGGTAGTTAGCATCGGTGTATGCGCTGAAGTTTTTGGTGAAGCTGAACTGTGTACCCAGACCCACGCGAACGGCGGAACCTTCAGTGCCGTTATCGATGGAGTCACCGTTTACGTCAGCATCGTTATTGGCATCGTCATAGACGTAGGCCAGTTTGAAGTATGGCGTCAGCGCCTGATCTTCGCTGTAAGCGAAGGTATAACCTGCGTCAACACCCAGTTCATAACGCATGCTGTCGTAAGACTGACCGTCAACCTGCAGATTGTTGCTCAGCTGGTAGTCGTCGCCAGACTGGAACAGGCCAGACACGCTGCCGTACGGCGTCAGGTAACCCGCATCGCCCAGTTTCCAGTCATAACCCAGTTTCAGACCGAAGCCCCAGGCATCCGTAGACGCGCTGCCATCAACATACTGTCCATTGCTCATGTTGGCGGACAGATCGTTGTTGAAGTGCGAGTAGCTCATGTTGCCATCAACAAAGATGTTGTTTGCAAAACGCGCGGAAGAGTAGATGTACGCGGACTGGCTGTCCTGATCCACCTGACCGGTATGGTCGCTCATGTCGCCTTTGCCGAAGCCTGCTGCGGCACCGACGATCCATTTCGCGTTGTTACCATCAATTTTGGTATCAACACCGACCATGATGCCGTTAACATCCTGATCGTAGTTAATGGTGCCGTTGTCGCCGCTGAAGCTGCCGCCGAAGTAGCTCACCCATGCGCCGCCGTTGTCGGCCAGACCGTGACGCGCGTTGGTCAGACGAGTCCCTACGGTGTCCTGCTCCAGATTCCAGATATTGTTGTTAGCAGACGGGATGCTCAGCGCCATGTTCGCATAGTCTGTCAGCTCCATCTGCTGCAGAACAACGGTATTGCCTTCCTGCTGCGCCTGATAGGTGTAGGCACCCAGATCGGCTTTGTTAGCGGCGGAGAAGGTGGCAGTGCTGTTCTTATCGTTTACGTAGATCAGCTCTTTGCCCTGATAATCCGCAACAGCGCCTTCGCCCGTCGCGTTGTCGATACGCACTTTGTAGTTGCCGGTTGCAGCCGCAACGCCATCACCCGCATTATCAACTTCAGCCAGGTCCGCGCTATACGCATCGCCGTTACCGTTAATGGTCAGGTGACCATCAGAGTTCATGGCGATAACGCCGTAGCCGTAGTTAGACTGGCTGTTGTCCCAGGTACGATCGTTAGTCAGATCGGCGTCCAGCACGAAACTGTTGCTGTGAACATCAAAGACACCGGCGTGTACGTTGCCGTTGGCGTCGGTATAACTGGTCAGGTTCAGGGTATCCGCTTGCAGTGCATACGCGGTGCTATTGCCCACGTCCAGGACGCCGTCGTTGGTCACCGTGATCGAGTTGGCATACAGTGCCGCATCATTAGTGCCCCAGCCCGCAGAGACATCATCAGCAATGGTCACGGTACTGTTGTCGATGGTCAGCGCATCGGTCGCAACATGACCATCTTCATTGATATTCAGCGCCGCGCCGCCGGTCAGTGCGATAGTGTCAGAAACCAGTGAAGAATCTGCAACATTCACGACAGAACCGCTGTTGATGTTCAGGGTATCGATCAGAGAGGACTTCGTCGTATCCCACTGAGAACCATTATTCAGCGTGACGTTGAATAAACCGCTTTGATATACGTTGTTGCCAATGACGTGACCATCTTCACCGTAGGCAGTGTCGCTGTTATCCACGCCATAGGTTGACCACGGCCACAGGCTGTTAGCGGCGATATCAATCAGCGTAGAGGTTGCGTCAGTACCTGCAGCAACGCTGTCGTAAATACCGTCGCCATCGGTATCCGTCTGATGAACAGACATCGCCGCGCCAACCCACTTAGTGCCGTTGTCCAGCGTCAGGTCCAGGCGATCGGTGCCATCCCAGCCGTTAGTGTCCACGTGGTCGTCAGTATCGCGATAGCTGTCCGCACCGTTCGGGAAGAAGTTCTCGTCAAAGTTGCTGGAGAAGACCACATCCCCCATCAGCGAGGAATTGCTCAGATACGCAGTGGTTTGCATTGCATTATCGGCTGCCGGCGTGGCAACCACGGCTAAGGCGACGTCATCCGCACTGTATTCGCCACTGTAATCGCTGGCATTGTTATTGTTGCCAAACCAACCTGACGTGCCTTCGTCGGAGAGAGACCCTGAGGTCACAGTAGAATCGGTAACGGTAATTGTGTTGTTGAAAATTTCGCCGCTGTTAACGCCAGTGCTGACCGTATTGTCGTCAACATCTTGCCACTCGTATCCCTGAGTCAGCGTAATACCCGCCACGTGAGAATTATTGGCGATAGTCAGATCAACTTCCTGATCCAGGGTAATCGCGGTGCCCATATTATACACGTCGACAACATGGGTATCCGCTGTGCCGTCGGTATAGGTGCCGTTGTAGGTATAGTGTTCGTAGTTATCGTCGATGGTCGAGTTATCAACGGTAAGCGTCAGGCGGTCGTAAACATACCCCGTGGTGTCACGGCCCACACAATCGGTGGTCATGCATTCCGAGGTGATCATACCGTGAACGGTACTGTTTTTGATCGTCAGGCTGTTGTCATTGGTGTTGGTGCTCAGACCATCATCCAGGTAATACGTTGAAATGACGCCATTAACGGTTGCATTCTTGATTACCGGGTAAATATCTCCGTTGTATACGCTGTCCGTAGCGTAGTTATTCCAGCCGACATAACCTTCAAAATAGACGCCGTCAGCGTAAGAGGAATTATCATAATGCACAAACGTATTATACGTTGTGCCGGAGATATCCGTTGAAGCATTCGCCTGAGAAGTGATTGCCAGAGTGCAAGCCAATGCTAATTGTGAGACTACAAGTTTCTTTTTCCAGGAGTGCATTTGTCATCCCTCCTCAGGGACGTAATAGTGTTGATCCATCAATTATTAATGCATAGAAAACAATTTTGTTTTGCGAGGAGGATTATGCGATGCCTTTACGGAAAGGTTCAATTAAACTTTGTTTTCCGTCCGGAATCGGACATTAATAATAACATTAAAAATGCATTAACAGCATCAAATAAAAAGAACCACAAAAACAAGCAGTTACAATATGAGCAACTCTAAAGGCATACAGGAAATAAATGCAATACAGGATTATCAACACGATACTGAATGAATAATCCTGCAATCACCTCAGACCGCTAAAAAATAAAATCAATTAGTATTCAAAATACAGCCGCAAGAATTAATTTCATTCTCGTATATGAATAATGAGCTATGCATAACAATTTATTGTTCAGATATTTCTTTAAATTGACGGGTAATGACTCCAACTTACTGATAGTGTTTTATGTTCAGATAATGCCCGATGACCTTGTCATGCAGCTCCACCGATTTTGAGAACGACAGTGACTTCCGTCCCAGCCTTGCCAGATGTTGTCTCAGATTCAGGTTATGTCGCTCAATGCGCTGCGTATATCGCTTGCTGATAACGTGCAGCTTTCCCTTCAGGCGTGATTCATACAGCGGCCAGCCATCCGTCATCCATACCACGACCTCAAAGGCCGACAGCAGGCTCAGAAGACGCTCCAGTGTGGCCAGAGTGCGTTCACCGAAGACGTGCGCCACAACCGTCCTCCGTATCCTGTCATACGCGTAAAACAGCCAGCGCTGACGTGATTTAGCACCGACGTAGCCCCACTGTTCGTCCATTTCAGCGCAGACAATCACATCACTGCCCGGTTGTATGCGCGAGGTTACCGACTGCGGCCTGAGTTTTTTAAGTGACGTAAAACCGTGTTGAGGCCAACGCCCATAATGCGTGCACTGGCGCGACATCCGACGCCATTCATGGCCATATCAATGATTTTCTGGTGCGTACCGGGCTGAGAGGCGGTGTAAGTGAACTGTAGTTGCCATGTTTTACGGCAATGAGAGCAGAGATAGCGCTGATGTCCGGCAGTGCTTTTGCCGTTACGCACCACGCCTTCAGTAGCGGAGCAGGAAGGACATCTGATGGAAATGGAAGCCACGCAAGCACCTTAAAATCACCATCATACACTAAATCAGTAAGTTGGCAGCATTACC